>NZ_JBIWFZ010000001.1:0-104563 GCF_044763325.1 Streptomyces sp. NPDC096136
ACCCGGCTGCCGGGTGTCACCTGGAAGTGTTCCAGGTGGCTCAGGGTCAGGGAGGCGAGGCCGGTGTGGGTGACGGCGACGCCCTTGGGCCGGCCCGTCGAACCGGAGGTGTAGATCGTGTAGGCGGTGTTCGCCGTGCTGAGCGGGGCGACACGGTCGGCGTCGGTGGGGTTGCCCAGGGGCTGTCGGGCCCACTCCTCGGCCAGGGTGTCGATCGCGACGGCGCGGGAGAGCTGCGGAGCCAGCCGATCGGTGGTGAGGACCAGGACCGGGGCGGCGTCCGCCAGCATGTAGGCGATCCGCTCGGCCGGGTACTGCGGATCGATCGGCAGGAATCCGGCGCCGGCCTTCATCACGCCCAGGATCACCGCTACCTGCTCGGCACTGCGCGGCAGTACCACCCCCACCAGAGCTTCCGCACCGATGCCCTGCGAGACCAGCCAGTGCGCGATCCGGTTCGCCCGCGCATTGAGCTCACCGTAGGTCCACGCCCCCTCCTCGGACTCCAGCGCGAGCACGTCCGGGGCGGCCTGCACCCGGGCCTCGAACAGCGCCGGGAACGTTGCGTCCGCTACTTCCCGGCACGGCCCCGGAACCAGTTCCCCAAGCCGCACCCGCTCCTCGGGAGTGAGCACCTCCAACGACCCGATCGAGCGCGCTGGATCAGCCACCACAGAGCGCAGCAGCTGCTCCCACCGCCTGATCAGCGCGTCCACCGTCGACCGGTCATACAGATCCGTCGCGAACTCGACGGTGCCCGACATGCCCGCGGGCCCGTTCTGGGCATCGTGTTCCTCATACACGCTGATGAACGCGTCGAACCGCGATGTGCCCGTCGAACGGGGCTCGCAGTGGACTTCAAGACCGGGCAGGTCGAAATGTGCCTCTTCGTTGTTCTGCAGCACGAGGGCGACCTGGAAGAACGGGTGGTGCGCGGTCGAGCGCTGCGGGTTGAGCTTCTCCACCAGGTACTGGAACGGCACGTCCTGGTGCGCGTAGGCCGCCAGGCTCGTCTGGCGCACCTGGGCCAGCAGGTCGGCGAAGGCCGGGTCGCCGGAGGTGTCCGTACGCAGTACGAACGTGTTGACGAAGAATCCGACCAGCTCGTCGAGGCTCTCGTCGGTGCGGCCGGCTGTTCCGCTGCCGATGACGATGTCGGTGCCGGCTCCGAGGCGGGTCAGCAGTGCCGCCATGGAGGCCTGCAACACCATGAAGACGGTGGTGCCGGTGCCGCGGGCCAGTTCGGACAGGCCGAGGTGCAGGTCCGCGTCGAGGCGGAAGGCAGTGGTCTCACCTGCGTTGCCGGCGATAGCCGGGCGGGGGCGGTCGGTGGGGAGGGTGACCTGTTCCGGCAGGTCTGCCAGCTGTTCGGCCCAGTAGGCGTACTGGCGGCTGAAGGGGCTGTCGGGATCGGTGTCGTCACCGAGCAGCTCACGCTGCCAGAGGGTGTAGTCGGCGTACTGCACCGGCAGGTCCGGCCACTGCGGCTCACCGCCGGTCAGGCGCGCGGAGTACGCCTCGATCAGGTCCCGGGCCAGCGGGGCCATCGACCAGCCGTCACCGGCGATGTGGTGGAGCACCAGCATCAGTACCGACTCGGTGGGGCTGAGGACGAACAGCTGGGCGTGCAGCGGCACCTGGCCGGACAGGTCGAACTCGTGGCGAGCGGCCCGGTCCATGGCTGCGGTGAGATCGGCCTGGAGGGTGGGTGAGACGTGCAGTTCGGTGCGGGCGAGATCTGCTTCCAGAATGTGTTGGACCGGCCGCCCGCCGACTTCCCGGAAGGCGGTGCGCAGGGCCTCGTGCCGGGTGACGACGTCACCGAGCGCGTCCCGCAACGCCTGCTGGTCCAGGTTGCCGGACAGCCGCAGCGCGTAGGCCATGTTGTAGGTCGCGGACGGGCCTTCGAGTCGGTGAACGAACCACAGCCGTTCCTGGGCGAACGACAGGGGGATCACGTCGGGGCGGGTGACCGGTGCGAGCAGCGGACGGGGGCCGCCCGGGTGAGGGGCCAGTCGCCGCACGAGCTGCCTCACGGTGGGGGCTTCGAACACCTCCCGCACCGGCAGCTCGACGTTCAGCGTCGCACGGATGCGGCTGGTGAGACGCGTGGCCAGCAAGGAGTGACCACCCAGGTCGAAGAAGCTGTCGTCGACTCCCACACCGGGCAGACCCAGGATCTCTGCGAACGCCCGGCACAGAACCTCTTCTTCGAAGGTGTTCGGCGTACGCCCGGCGCGGCCCGGGGTGTAGTCGGGAGCGGGCAGGGCTTTGCGGTCGACCTTTCCGTTCGGCGTCATCGGCATGCGTTCCAGCTGCACGACGGCCGAGGGGACCATGTGCTCCGGAAGAAGGGTGCGCAGGTGCTCCCGAACCCGGTGCGACGAGAATCCCTCCGGTGTAGCCGGGACCGCGTAGGCGACGAGGCGGGTGTCACCCGGCTGGTCCTGGCGGGCGACGACCACCGCCTGGGAGACGCCAGGCTGCTGCTGCAGTACGGCTTCGACCTCGCCGGGCTCGATCCGGAACCCTCGGATCTTCACCTGGTCGTCGCTCCGGCCGAGGTACTCCAACTCGCCTTGGTCGTTCCAGCGCACCAGGTCACCGGTGCGGTACATCCGCGCGCCCGGTTCACCGAACGGATCGGCGACGAAGCGTTCGGCGCTGAGTCCCGGCCGGTTCAGGTAGCCACGGGCCACGCCCTTGCCCGTGATGTAGAGCTCGCCGTCCGTTCCCGGAGGGACCGGCACGAGACGAGCGTCCAGGACGTAGACCCGGGCGTTGAACAGAGGGCGCCCGATCGGCACGTTCCGACCCGACAAGGCGTCACTCGCCGTCGCGTACACGGTGCATTCCGTCGGCCCGTAGGCGTTGATCATCCGGCGGCCCGGGGACCAGCGCTCCACCAGCTCGGGCGGGCACGCCTCACCGATCATGGTCAGGGTGTTCAGCTCCGCCAGGGCCGACTCGCTTCCGGCGGGCAGTGTCTCCAGCACCGAAGCCGTGATGAAGGCGTGGGAGATGCGCTGATCAGCCATCGTCCGCATGAGCTCGCGGCCGGCCAGCCCGTCTGCTCCGGTCAGGACCAACGCGGCGCCGGATGCCAGCGCGAGGAATATCTCCGATACGGAGGCGTCGAAGCCGAGCGAGGCGATCTGCAGGATGCGGCTGCCCGGGCCCGCTGCGCAGCGGTCGGCCAAGGCCGTGGTCAGACTGGCGAGTCCGGTGTGCGTGACACTGACGCCCTTGGGCCGGCCGGTGGAACCGGACGTGTAGATCGTGTAGGCGAGGTCGTTGACCATGAGCGGCGCGACACGGTCGGTGTCCGTGGGGTTGGTGGCGGGTTGCTCACCCCACGCCTCGTCGAGCGATTCGAAGGCGACGACCTCACAGTCCGTGGTGGACAGCCGCGTGCCGGGTCCGGCCGCGCCCAGCAGCAGGGCCGGCTGCGCGTCGTTGAGGACGAAGTCGATGCGCTCGGCGGGATAGGCGGGGTCGACCGGCAGGTATGCGGCCCCTGCCTTGACCACACCGAGCACGGCGATGATCTGCTCGGCGCACCGGGGGAGTGCCACACCGACCAGTTGTCCTGGGCCGATGCCGCGCCGGATCAGCGAGTGCGCCGTCCGGTTGGCGCGTTCGTTGAGCTCCGCGTAGGTGAGGGAGATGTCCCCGGCTTCGAGCGCCAGGGCTTGCGGAGTCGCCTTCACCTGCGTCTCGAACAACTCTGGTGCGGTGGCGTCGCGGATGTCCTGGCGAGGGTTCCTTCCCCAGTCGGACAGCATCCGCTGTCGCGTTCGGGGCGGGACGGGCCCGACCGCGTCGGCTCCGGGGCGGAGGGTCTCAGTGAACCGCTTGTCAGGGGTGGCCATGAAGACTCCACTAAAGAGGAGGAGCGACCCGGCCCAGAATCAGAGCTTCCTTACTGGATCTCATGTCCGGACCGGAAATTGCACGACGGGTCGACGCTGCGGACGAACCGCAAAGCCATGGGGATCTCCGATGGATTCACTGGAGCCTCTTCGGAGGTATCTCCCCTCGGGATCTTGGTGATCCTCACTCTGGAATTCGGCCTTGTCAAGTGGGGCAACCATGCTGGCAACCGCCTCGCTCGGGGCCTTCTTCCGTAGAACTTCCCTACACCGGAATCTGTAATTCCGAAAGCGGGTGTTCAAGTGTCCATTTTCGCCGGGGTGCGGCGGAAGCCTTATTCTGCATGCTCGCCGGCACCCCGAGTCGGAGACCCCACTTCCGGCCTGCGGGGCTTTCCTTGACGCATATCCCGCTGGTGTGCGGTGATGTGTTGCCGATGATGTACCCCGCGGCTCGCAGAACGAGATGAGAACACCACATGCAGCCTGAATTCAGAGACGACGGACCAATCTTCGACATCTTGGGTGTTGGTTTCGGGCCCTCCAACCTGTCCTTGGCCGCGGCGATCGACGAGCACAACTCGACCGTGCCGAGCACTCCTCTGCGCGCCGTGTTCGTCGAACGCAAGCGGTCCTTCGGCTGGCATGAGGGGATGCTGCTCGACCAGGCGACCATGCAGGTCAGCTTCCTCAAGGACCTGGCCGCGATGCGCAACCCGCGCAGCCGGTTCACCTTCTTGACGTACTTGCACGAGCGGGGCCGGCTGGTCGACTTCGTCAACCACAAGACCCTCTTCCCGCTGCGCATCGAGTTTCACGACTATTTGGAATGGGTGGCCGGCCAGTTCACCGACCTCGTTCACTACGGTGACGAGGTGGTGGACGTGCGCCCCGTCGAGGCCGACGGCAAGATCGCCTGGCTTGATGTGGTCTCACGGGACGTGGACGACCCCACTGTCGAAGTGGTGCGCAGGACCCGGAACCTGGTGATCGCCAGTGGCCTCGTTCCGTTTCTCCCTCCGGGAGTAGAACGCACCGACCGCATCTGGCACAGCTCAGAGTTCTTGGATCGAGCGGCGGAACTGAACGCCGCACCGGCCACCTGCACCGTCATCGGAGCCGGGCAAAGTGCCGCCGAGATCGCCGGATACCTCCATGAGAAGTTCCCGCAGGCCCACGTCCATGCGGTCTTCTCGCGCTACGGGTACAGCCCTGCTGACGACTCGCCGTTCGCCAACCGCGTCTTCGATCCAGCAGCCGTTGACGAATTCTTCGCGGCGCCCGCTCATGTGCAGCAGAAGTTCTTCCAATACCACGCGAACACGAACTACTCGGTGGTCGACCTGGAACTCATCCAAGACCTGTACGCCCGGGTCTACCGGGAGTCGGTACGCGGCGAGCCGCGCCTGCACATGCACCACATGACAGAAGTGGAAACCGCCGCCTCAGAGACCGGTCGTGTTCGGCTGCGGCTGAAGCGTCTGACCAGCGGTGAACGGGTCGATCTCGATACCGATCTCGTGATCTACGCGACCGGCTACCGGCCCATGGATCCGCTCGGCGTTCTCGGCAGCGTTGCCGGCCTGTGCAAGCACGACGCCTCGGGTCGCCTGCGGGTGCAGCGGGATCACCAAGTGGTGACCGAGGGGTCGGTGGAGTGCGGGATCTATGTGCAGGGCGGCACTGAGCACACCCATGGTCTGTCGTCCTCGCTGCTGTCGACCACGGCCGTCAGGGCCGGTGAAATCGTCCGATCCATTCTTGACCGCGAGCCCCGGGGCACGACCCCGAGGTGCTCGAACACTCTCTGAGGGAAGGGCCGGCAGTGTACGTTCCGGAGCAATACGAGGCGCAGGATCCCTCATGGACGCGTGAACTGATCCGTTCGAACCCCTTGGCCCTGCTCGTGACCAACGGGCGGGAGCAGCCGTGGGCCACTCATGTCCCTGTGATCCTCGCCGACGAGTCGAACGGCAGCGACGGAACCCAAGACGATCTCGTCGGGCGCCGGATCCTCGGACATATGAACCTGCTCAATCCTCACTGGGCTGCACTGTCCGAAACCGACCAGGCCCTGCTCGTCTTCCACGGACCGGGGTCCTACGTTTCGCCCACCGTCTACGAACGAACGCCTGCGGCGCCGACCTGGGACTTCGCCTCGGTCCACGTCCACGGCACGCTCCGTGTCATCGACGAACCCGACCGCCTCCGAGAGATCATGCACGCCACAGTGCGTGCCTTCGAGACCGACGTCGGCACGGGCTGGGACATGACCGGCTCGCTGGAGTACTTCGAGCGCCTTCTGCCGGGGGTCCGCGGGTTCGAGATCGCTGTCCGTGGCGTCGACAGCATGTTCAAGCTCAGCCAGGAGCAGCCGGCGGAGACGGTGACCAAGGTGATCGACAACTTCCGCGGGAGCGAAGTCAATCGACAGCAGGAACTCGCGGCGCTGATAGAGCGGGCAGCGTGCGGGACGCCGGATCACACGGCGCCCCGGTCCTGAACCCATCACAACCCGGAGGACGAAGAATGCAACGCACGATGCTGAAATCGAAAATTCATCGAGCCACTGTGACCCAGTGCGATCTGCACTACGTGGGGTCACTGACCGTGGCCGAGGATCTGATGGAGGCCGCGGACCTCATCGAGGGCGAGCTCGTCCACATCGTGGATGTCAACAACGGTGCACGGCTGGAGACTTATGTCATCACCGGACCGCGCGGCAGCGGGATCATCGGTGTCAACGGCGCCGCCGCCCGGCTCGTCCACGAAGGCGATCTGGTCATCATCATCTCGTACGCGTCGGTCGACGACGCTGAGGCCCGCGCCCTGCGCCCCAGCGTCGTCTTCGTCGACGAAGCCAACCGTGTCCTCGACGCAGGCACCGATCCGGCAGCCGTCCCGCCAGGTCATGGCCTGACCTCCGGGGCTCAGTAAGCCCCCTTCGTGACCGGCGATCGCACCGACCGGCCCAGCGATGAGGAGAGGGTGACAGGTTCCGTGCAACCGCCCGGACTGGTCACTTGCCCACCTGGCTCGCCGTCACGCCGATCGGCGCTCCAGTGCCTCCGCGAACGAGCTCCAGTCCTGGGCGCAGGCGCGGGCGAACTCCGCGACCGTGGGCCTCGCGTGCGGGGGGACCTGCTCCAGGAACTCGGTCCACTTCTCCTCGCTGGTCGCGTGCGAGCCCAGCCAGTGCAGGAGGGCTCGGCGGGCCTCGTGGAAGCGGAGCGAGGGGTCCTTGCACAGCTTCTGCATGATGTCCGAAGGCCGTCCGGCAGCCTTGGCGCGCGGTGCGGATCGAGCCACATCCGCTGCGCCTGGCCGCGCTGCCAGGGCCTTCTTCTCAGCACTCTGCCGGCTGGGGACGGGGTTCTGGCCGCGCCGGAGGCGGTCACGCACGTCGCGCACGGTGGCGGGAGCGATGCCCGCGGCCCTGGCGATCTCTCGAAGGGACGCCTCCGGCTGCTCAGCCATGAGCCGGCCGGCCAGCCGGCGCCCCTCGGCCGCATTGATGGGGCGCACCTTCCCGTCCCGCCCGATCCGCGATCCGGTGGGCGACTCGGGGAGTTCGCGCTGCCGGATGCCGCTTACGGTGGTGGCGGAGAGCCCGGCGGTGGCCGCGATCGCGCGATCCGACCAGTGGGGATGGGTGCGCATGATGCGGCGTGCCGCGGCAGTGCGGTCCGCCAGGGTGAGCGGCAGGCCGTGGGCGTGGTTGGCCTTCACCGCGAGTAAGAAGGCGGACTCCGTGTCACCGTCGAAGAAGGTGACATCGATGTCCTGCCGGCCCCGCAGCCGCGCGGCCAGCAGCCGGTGCTGACCGTCGATGACCCTCATCGACGGCCTGTGGACCAGGATCGGCGGGAGCGGACCGTCGACCTGCGCGAGGGTTTGGGCATGGTGGCTGTCCGTCCCGGCGAGTCTGGGCGACTCCCCGGGTAGGAGCGAGCTCACGGGAACACTGCTTACACAGGGCTCCGGGGAGACCGTGGAGGGACTTTCCGTCCCCTCCAGGTCTACCGGATCTGCCCCAGCGACTTGATTCCACACGACGATTGTTCTTCCCCGTTTTTTTGTGCGGCTGATCTTGCTGCTGAAACGAATGGGCCGAGGGCCCCTCGACACCTAACAGCTACGTAGTTCCAGGGTGCAGCACTTGGCGCCGCCTCCTGCCTTGAGGAGTTCGGACAGGTCGAGACCGATCGGCTCGTAGCCGCGCTCCTCGAGTTCACCGGTCAAGCGAACTGCCGAGGAGGAGATCAGGACGTGCTGCCCGTCGGAAAATGCATTGAGGCCGAATACGAGGGCGTCGTCCTCGGTCGCCAGGATGGCCTCCGGGAACAGCTCCTGCAGGATCTTTCGGCTGCTCTCCGAGAACGCCTCCGGGTAGTACATGACTTCATCGTCCGAGAGCACGGCAAGAGCGGTGTCCAAGTGGTAGAAACGCGGATCCACGAGGGTGAGTGAGATCACCGGGATCCCGAAGAACGCCTGGGCCTCGGCATGGGAACGGCGATCGGTCCGAAATCCGGTACCCGCCAGGAGGTTGCGGCCGACGAGCAGATAGTCCCCCTCGCCTTCATTGATGTGATCGGGCCAGTGGACGTCGCTGAATCCGTTGTTCCTGAACCACGACAGGTAGGCCGGGCCTTCTGCGGTCCGCTCGACACTGCGAAAGCGTGCCCCGAAGACGCGCCCGTCCACGACCGTCGCGCCGTTGGCGGAGAACACCATGTCGGGCAGGCCGGGGAGCGGATCGATCGTCTCCACGGTGTGTCCGAGCTCGCGATACACGTCTCGGAGCCGCTTCCACTGGGTCATGGCGAGCGCGCTGTCCGTGGGCTTCTCCGGCGCCATCCACGGGTTTATCGAATAGGTGACATCGAAGTACCGCGGGGCGCACATCAACAGACGACGCGGACGTGCGGTGCGTCCCAGGGGTGGAGCCGGTTGTACGAGTACGGACTCGTGTGTGTCATTTTCTGTGGGCACGGGAACTCCTTGCTTTCGGCTGTCCCGCGGCCGAGGAGCCGGCCGCGGGACAGCTCAGGATGGATCTAGGTGAGGGCGCCGGGGCTAGTTGCCTTCCATGGCCGTGACGAGGCTGTTGGGGCGCATGTCGTTCCAGTTCGCCTCGATGAACTCAAGGCATTCCTGTCGTTCGGCACCCCCGAAGGCGATGTCCCAACCGTCGGGCACGTCGGCAAATTCCGGCCAGAGGGAGTACTGGCCCTCCGCGTTGACCAGGGCGTAGTAGTTCGCATTCGTGTCCTCGAAGGGATTCGACATGTTGCTGTTCACCTTTCTCGACTCGGCTTATGCCGGAATATTTTCGGAGAAGTTGCCCAGGCGGGTCAATAGGTCATCGACGAGGGCCCGAGCGTGATCCAGGAGGTAGAAGTGACCTCCGTCGAAGGGCCGCGCGCTGAACTCCGGTCCGGATACCGCGGCCCAGGCCGCGACCGAGTCGGCGTCCAGCTCTGAATCCTGCGTTCCGTAATACGCGGTGATCGGAGCGTTCACCCCGGCTCCCGCCTGCGTCGCGGTGTAGCCCTCCACCAGCTCGTAGTCGGCGCGGAGCGCCGACAGGACCAACTCGCGCAACTCCGGGTCGTCGAAGGTGCTCGAGTCGGTCCCGCCCAGGCGTGCCAGGTCCTCGAAGAGCGCGAGGTCGCTGGCGCCGGACATGGGACGTACGTGTTCCCGGCCGGGTCCCGATCGGCCGGAGACGAGGAGGGCCGACACCGGGGCGCCATGCTCGGCCTGCAGTCGCAGGGCGGCCTCGTACGCGACCGAAGCCCCCATGCTGTGGCCGAAGAACGCCAGGGGCGTGTCCAGAAGGCGCGAGCAGGATCGGACAACGGGGTCGACGAGCTCGTTCATCGTTTTCGCGAAGGGCTCGATGAGCCGGTCCTCCCGGCCCGGATAGCGAACCGCCAGAAGCTCCACGCCGGCCGGCATGAGTTCGGCCCAGGGGCGGAAGAAGTTCGCGGAACCTCCCGCGTGGGGGAAACACACCAATCTCACACGCGGGTTCCGGCACGGCCGCACCGTCCGAAACCACGGATCAGCCTGCACGTCATTCTGGCCGAGCATGGTAAATCTCCCTGATTTCGTGCGAATGAACGCTCTTGAAGATCGTTTCTTACGTGATCGACTTGCCGCGATGGAGGAGGGGGCGGTGACCAGGGGGCCGCCGACGGGTGCGGCCGGCGTGGTCGGAACGGCCAGGGGGGCGCTGCACGTGCATGTGCTCCATGGGTGTCAAAGGGACGGCCGGGGCGAGGCGGGTGGCAGCGACCGGAGCGATGCGTCCCGGGCGCCCCGGCTCGGCTTCCCCACGAATGGCGAGGAGTTGCCTCCCGCTCGGGCGTCACCGAATCTAGGCCGGATGCGACGGCGAGGCTGAACACTCCGTGCGGAATCGCTTGATGATCAGTGAGCTTCTTCAGCGCTGGGTGGGAGTGGCCGGCCCGGCCGCCGGCGCCCCGCTGGCACTCGGCGAGGGTCGCTGATCCCGAAGCCGGCGGCGGTCTACACCGGAGTGGTGTGCTCTCGTAGGCACACCGGTGCCACCACCGCCCGCCGGGACGGACGGAGCGGTGGAGGCGTCAGACATCCCGATCAACAGCTCGGGAGCCTCGCCCGTTGCGCTTCACGGCCCATCACCCGATCGGTGGCCAACTCGAAGAAGCTCAGTGCACGGAATTCGGTCGGGCTGACGCCGTACGCCTCGCGGAAGGAGCGGCTGAACACCACCGGTCCGCTGAAGCCCCAACGGGCGGCGATGGCGCCCACGGGGCGCCCGCGGAGGGCCGGGTCGGCGAGGTCCGCGCGGCTCTGCTCGAGGCGGCGGCGTCGTATCCGGGCGTGGACGCCCTCCCCCTGTCCGTGGAAGAGCTGGTGGAGCGTGCGCACCGAGATGTGGTGGTGGTCGGCGACGGCCGCGGGGTCCAGCTCCGGGTCGCCGAGGTTGTGCTCGATGAAGGCGTGGATCCGCTGCACCAGCCCCTGCGCCCGGACTTCGGCGGGGAGCAGGCCCTCGGCATCCACTTCTTGGGCCAGGCACGCCGCCGCGAGCTCGACGGCGGTCCTGCTGAGACGCCGCAGCTCCTCGGGCGTGCATTCGGCGCCGTGGTCTTCGAGTGAGGTCATGAAGGACGCCAGGATCGCGGCCATGCCCCGGTCGCCCGGTATGCGCCGGGCCAGCACCTGGTCCAGGCGCCGGGTTCGTAGCGGGAGGATGTCACGGGGCAGCATCAGGATCGTGGCCTGCGCTTCGCCGCCGGTGGCGTGCATCCGGTTGTCGGAGGGCCGGGAGGTGTCCCAGAGCATGAGGTCACCGGCTCCGATGGTGCACTCGCTCCGGTGCTGCGACAGCGACGTGGCTCCTTTGCGTAAGAGGGCCAGCTGGTACTCCTCCGGGTCCCCGCGCCGGATCATGGAGGCCGTACGCCGCGAACGCAGCGGCGACAGGGAGAACCTCGCCGCGCGGATCTCTCCCAGGTCGAGCACCGCGGCCTCACCCTGGAACGCGGTGGGCCGCTCGCAGCTGAGCGCGGCGGGCATCACCTCGCTCGATACGATGTCGGAGTACCAGTCGAACCGATCTCCCGCCGGTATTTCACGCGTTGACACCACTGACCACATTCCGCGCCCCCTGTTGGATCTCTTGACAAGACCAGGATGCAGCTGAATGATCGCTACCCGCCGCAAGCTGATCGGGCGTGTCCCCCCGCGCGGACGCCCGCACACCGTCGGTGGCAGCAGCCAGTAGGAGGAGTGCCGCGGCCCCGCTCCAGGAGGGCGGCCGCCCACCGCGGTGCGGACGCCGCCAGGCCGGGCTCGACCTGCGCGACCTCCTCGAGTGACCCTCTGCGTCGACCGCACGGGCATCCCCTGGCGCTGTCTCCCGCAGGACTACCGCCCCACCGAATCGACCGCGCCCACTGCGCCCGGTGGCAACACGGCGGCAGGTTCGAGCGGCTCAACGGGCTTCTGCGCCGCCTGCTGCTCCACGCCGGGCTGGAGGCGACAACGGTCCCCGGGCGGCCCGCGAGCCCCTGTGGACCGGATCCGTGATCACACCAGCCACACAGAGGTCATCCCCTCCCTGGCCGGCGGTAACGGGGCATCAGTCGTTCTCCGGAGCCGTTGATTGCCGTGTGCAACCTGTGCGTTTTCCAGCCTTGATCATCCGGGTTGGCCGTGGATAAAGTCGCAATCGAGCGCCAGGGGGATCACCCCGGGGGACGTGCACTCGGCCGGGTCTCCGGTAGTCGGGTGAAGCAATCGCTTTCCTTCACTGTTTCCCGTGAGCGGAACCCAATACCCCTTGAGCTGCCAAGTCTGCGCGAAGGAGGTGAATCAAATGGTGGCAAACAAGCAGCTGGAAATCTCTGACCTCCAGGCCTACGAGGCTCCGGAGATCTTTGAGTGCGGCTCCTTCCAGGAGGAGACCGGCATGGTCGGCTTTGAGGGCGCTGAGCCCTTCATGCCGCAGTTCCACACCAGGTGGTGGTAGTCGTCCCTTGAAATGCAGGGCCCAGTAAGGAGGTCGAAGTGGTCGGTGTCGGTGTCGGGACGCCATATTTCGTGGTCCTGCCGGACCATGGAACCGCGGCCGCAGCGGCCGACCGGCTTCCGCCGGGCACTCTGCAGATCATGACGCACCGGTCCGGCCGGCCCTGCGTGGCCGGCCGGCCGGCCGACAACCAGCTCCTCCTGGCGGGTGAGGGCGACACCCGCCTCGCCGTCATCGGCCACTGCTCGGTGACCGCCGCCGAACTCGCGGCCACCGCTGCCAGAGTCCGCGATCCACACCAACTGGACCGGCTGGGTACCGCCTGGAGCGGCAGCTTCCACCTGATCGCCCTCATCGGCGACCGCGTCCACATCCAGGGCAGCGCCTCCGGACTGCGACGGGTCTTCTACGGCAGCGCCGGCGCCCTCACCTTCGCCGCCGACCGGGCCGACACCCTGGCCGCCCTGCTCGACGCCCCCCTCGACCGGTCCGCACTGGCCGTGCGCCTGCTCCACGCCGTACCCCACCCGCTCACGGACCGGACACCGTGGCGGAACGTCACGGCAGTTCCTCCGGGCTCGCGCCTGACGGTGTCCTCGGACGGGCGGCGGCAGACCGTGAGCCGCTGGTGGCGGGCCCCGGAGGCGGTGCTGCCCCTGGATGACGGAGCGGCGGCGCTGCGCCAGGCGCTGGAGGCGTCCGTGCGGGTGCGCACCAGCGGCGCCCGGACCATCACCACCGATCTCTCCGGCGGCCTGGACTCCACCAGCCTCACCGTGCTGGCCGCCCAGGAGCAGGCCTCGCTGACCGCCTTCACCATGGACAACCCCGATCAGGCCGACGAGGACCTGCACTGGGCCAGGAAGACTGCCGCGCAGCTGCCGCAGGTGAACCACATCGTCTACCCGGCCCAGGGACTCCCCGGCTTCCTGGAAGGACTCATCGGCGCCGACGGAACACCCCTGCCCTTCGAGCCCCTTCCCGACGAGCCCTCCAGCGTCCTGATCGGCGCCCCCCGGATGCGTGCCATGAAGGAGAGAGCCACGGCCCATGGCTCGGACCTGCACCTCGACGGCTTCGGCGGCGACCAGCTCCTGACCAGTCACCCCGGCTACGAGCACGACCTGCTGCGCAGCCGACCGCTGCTCGCCCTGAAGCGGCTGCGTACGCTGCGTGAACTCACCGGCTTCGCGTGGGGACCCGTGCTGCGCGACCTGATGGACGGCCGCTCCTACCGCCAGTGGCTGGCCGCCGAGGCCACCGCGCTGAACCACCACGGGCCGCCCCGCCCGCCCACATCGGGGGTCTTCGCCTGGGGCAACCCCGTGGATCTGCCCCGGTGGTCCACCCCCGAAGCCAGACAGATGCTCACCCGGACCCTGAGGCACACCGCCGCCTCCGCCCGGCCGCTGGCCGCCGCCCGGGGCCGCCACGGCGACCTGCTGGAGATCCAGAACACCGGCCGGATGATCCGCCAGCTCCACCAGGTGGTGGCGACGCCGGACTTCACTCCGGCCTCCCCCTTCCTGGACGACCAGGTGGTGCACGCATGCCTGGCGGTGCGGCCCGAACAGCGCATCACCCCCTGGGAATTCAAACCTCTGATCAAGGCGGCTCTGGCGGATGTCGTGCCACCCGAGCTGCTGACCCGGCGGACCAAGGGCAATGGGTCCCTGATCGCCGCCGAGGGTTTCGAGCGGCACCGTCGGCATGTCGCCGAACTCTGGGACTCCTCCGTACTGGCGGAACTGGGACTGATCGACCCCGAGCCGCTGCGCGAACTGTTCCGGCGCCCGTACTCCCACCGGCACCACGAAGGAGCCATGCTCGTGGTCATCGGCTGCGAGCTATGGACCCGGGCCGCCCTGCGGACTGCCGCCGCCGGCAGGCCGAACGGCCACTGCCCGGACGGCCTACCGGACCCGAAGACCACGGAAGGCAAGCAAAGATGACACTGAGACTGCGTCCCGATGTCTCAACGGCCGACACCGAGTACGGAACGGTGCTCTTGGACGGAGCCGATGGCCGCTACTGGCAGCTCAACCGTACGGCTTCACTCGCCTTGCGGGCCCTGCTGGAGGAAGAGACCGCAGATCAGGCGGCCCAGCGGCTGATGGCCGCGTACGACGTCGACGGGGCCCGCGCCCGCGAGGACGTCGAACGCCTGCTGGCGAAGCTGCTCGACGCCAAGCTGGTGCTTCGATGAGCGCGGTGGTGCCACACCGGGTACGCATCCGGCTCAGCCCCGGACAGCGTCTGCTCACCCTGCTCGCGGTGGTCGCCGCCGAGCGGCTCGCCCGCAGGCCGCCGGCCCAGATCCAGGCCGTCCTGATCCGGCTGCGCAAGGAGGCCCGCCCCGCCCGCTACACCGAGGCCCGTGCCGCGCGGCAGGCGGTGGTCGCGGTGAGCCTGCGCTGCGCATCCCAAGAAGGCTGCCTGCCCCGCTCGCTGGCCACCGTACTGCTGTGCCGGGCTCGCGGCAGTTGGCCGGAGTGGTCCGTCGGGGTGCGGGCCCGCCCACCGTTTCGCGCCCACGCCTGGGTGGAGGCGGAAGGCCGCATGGTCGAGGAGGACGTGGAGCGCTCCTACTTCCGCCCCCTGTTCTCGGTCCCGGCGGAGGAGGGCCGACGCAGGAACGGGAAGCGCCGCAGCTGATCCGCGGGGCGGCCGGTGCGTGCAGCGCCGTTCCACCCCGGCGAAGGCCATGTGGTGTTCCTTGGGGACCAGTTGGGGACCAGCACTTGCGCCGAAGGCGCTAGGCGGGTTCGCTGAAGTGGTCCAGGAGCCGCTGCTGGAGTCCCTGGAGGACCGGGCTCGGCTGCTTGAGCATCGCGAGGCGCTTCACCGCCGTAGCGGCGTACTGTGCCGACTCGCCCACTGCCGCGGCGATCACGTACCCGTTCAGGGCGTCCATGCTCGACGCGGCGCCGAAGTCCTGTCCTGTCGGGAGCAGCGACCGGTCCAAGGGTTCCGAGTCGCTGGTGACCACGTTCGCGAGCACGGACGGCTGCCAGTCCTCGGCATTGGTGAGGGAGGGATGCGTGTCGAACCGAACGGTGATCGTCTCGCCTGCGGCTATCGCCACGCTGTACAGGCCCTCTTCGTTGGTGAATACGTGTTCGATCTCGGTCAGATCGCTGCGATGGACACTCACCTTGATCATGAAAATCGGACTGCTGTCGGAAACCGCACGCACCTGCCCGAACACCTGAGTCTCCTCCCGGTCGGACTGCCGCTGGAGGCCACCCCTGAGTCCAGTCTGTGCGCGCACAACCGTCGGCGCCAGTCGTACGGAGCTGGCCACTCTGCAACTCGACGGCCCGTCCACCGACCTCCTGGGCCAGGGCTTCGAGGTGCGGTCCCTGGGCGCCCCGGGGCACGCCCAGGGGCTGCGCGTGCGGACGACGGAGGCCCGGATGCCCGGTCCGGATTCCGGCACCGGCCCATCGTCCCGCCCCGCGGGCGGGACGTACCCGAGCTCCCCGTGCCGTGACGGGGCCGTCCTCATCGCGGTTCTGGGGGAGGACGGACATCTCGGGTACCTCCGCCCAGATGCCACGCGTGCTGTGACGAGCACGACTTCGACGGTGTCGGCGGATGCGAACCGTGTTGTCGCGGGTGCGCCACGGGCAGACGCCGGTGATCCGGGCGGTGCCGCGCGGGGCCCGGCGGATCCGGCGAGGCCGGGGGAGCCGGCAGACCGCGCCTCCCCTCCCGGCTGGGTCTGCCGGTACGGCTCCGGGGTCTTCGCGGGGCCGGCGGCGGTCAGCGGCGGAAGGCGGAGGGGTCCAGGGAGGCGAGGCGTCTGACCACCGACGGGACGCCGTGGCCGCGGTCCTCGCGGTGCTCCACCGCCCGCAGGGCGGGGATGACCAGCCGGGCTCCCGGGTAGCGGACCGGCTCCGGGGGGATCCAGCCGCCCGGGGGGCGGGTGAAGGCGGAGCCGGACCATTCGTCGGCCGTGCCCAGGACGAGGGAGGCCAGCACCCTGGCCATCAGGCGGGACGGGCCCACGCCGTCGCCCGAATAGCCGGTGGCGTAGCAGACCCCGGGGACGGACTTCAGCCATCCGGCGAAGGGCAGCGAGGTGGTGGAGTACTCGACCGGCGCGGTCCAGCCCATGTCCACGGGGGCGTCGGCGAGTTCGGGGAAGAGCCGGCCCAGCTGCGCGCGCAGCTCGGCGGGCCGCAGGGGGTCGCCCCACAGGGTGTCGGCTCCCGCCTGCCCGTAGGCCACGCCGGAGCCGCCCTTGCCGAAGACCAGCCTGCCGTCCGGGGTCGTGCGGTAGTAGTTGAGTCGCCGCCGCGCGTCGCAGACGGAGGTCCCGCCGTCCCAGCCGAGGGCCGCCAGCCGCTCCGGAACGGGCCGGGTCACCACGGTGTCGCTGGCCACGGTCACCATGCGGCGGCCGAGGTCCTCCAGCTGCCCGGCCCAGGCGTTGACGGCCAGGACCACCCGGCCCGCGCGCACCCGGCCGTAGGGCGTGTGCGCGGTGGTGGCGCCACCGGGCGCGTTGCGCAGGGCGGTCAGCGGGGTGCGTTCGTGGACGCGGACGCCCGCGTCCAGCGCGACCCGGCGCATCCCCCGGGTCAGCTTCGCGGGTTGCAGCGTGGCGCAGCCCGGGTCGAGGACGCCGCCGAAGTGGTTGCGGGTGCCGACCGCCCGGCGCGACTGCGCCTCTGAGACCTCGTGCAGCGGTTCGGTCCCGGCCCGCCGCAGGTCCTCCAGGGTCTGCAGCCAGGCCCCGCGCTGGGCGGGGGAGGAGGCCGCCCACAGCCACGGGCCGCGCCGGTGCTCGATGTCGATCCCGTGGCCCTCGGCGAACTCGAGGATCTCGTCGACGGCCCGTGCCGAGGCCTCGCCGATGCGGCGCGCCTCCTCGTACCCTCCGATGGCGACCAGGCTGCTGAACCGCGCCCACATCGGCATCAGGTAGCCGGCGTTGGCCCCGCTGGCCCCGGCGCCGCACACGTCGGCCTCGATCAGCACGACGTCCGTGCCGGGAGCCCGCCGCAAGACCTCCAAGGCGGTCCACAGGCCGGTGAATCCGCCGCCCACGACGAGGACGTCGCAGTGGACCTCGTCCAGCAGCTGCGGTGCGCGGCCGTCGTCGGGTTCGGCGGCCAGGGCGTCGCGGAGCCAGGCGGTCCGCCGGGCCGGAGCGGGGGTGTCGGGGCGCGGCCAGGAGCCGGCGAGGACGAGGTCGGGCGCGTTCACGGTGCGTCTCTCCACGGTCGGTGGGCGGATGGGGCGGGGGAGGGCCGGGGTGGTGCGGGTCGGCGGGGGACGGGCGGGGAGGTGCGGGCCGGCGGGGGAGGGTCGGGGTGGTGCGGGCCGGCGGAGGACGGGCGGGGTGGTACGGGCCCGTGGTGCCGGGCCCGGTCAGTTCTGGCGGGCGCGCGCCGCGCGGCCCGCGGGGTCCGGGTGTTCGGCCGCCGTCAGCAGGTCGATGCGCGAGCTCACCCCGTAGGCCTTGAACAGCTTGCGCAGGTGGTAGTTGACGGTGTGCGGGGACAGGGCCAGGCGCCGGGCGATCTGCTGGTTGGTCAGGCCCTCGCGGACCAGCCCCACCAGCTCCCGCTGCTGCCGGCTCAGTTCGGGTCCGGCGGGCGGCGCCGCGTGGAGACCGGTCGTGGTGCGCAGGGCGGCCGCCTCCCGCTGGAGCGAGAGCCGCAGCGACTCGGGGACGGACTCGGCGACGAGGCGGCGCAGCAGCGGGCCGGCGAAGACGGCCCGGCCCTCCTCGTTGCGCACGACCCCGGTGGCCGCGACCTCCTCCAGCGCCGGCAGCAGGGCCGAGACCGAGGTGCGCAGCAGCAGCGCCACGTCCTCGTAGACGACCTCGCACCCCAGGACGGCCGCGACGCGCAGCAGTTGGCGGCACTCGGGGGAGAACCGGTCCAGGGTGGCCCGCGTCCGAAGGGCCAGCCGGGCCGGAAGCCGGCCGGTCAGCAGCCGGGCCTCTCCGTCCACGGTCGCGAGGGAGCCCTCCTCCCGGAGCCCGGCCAGCAGTTCGAGCAGCAGCCGCGGGTGCCCGCGGGCCTGGTCCAGCAGCCGGACGAGGTCGGGGGCCGGCTCGGCGTCCAGCAGGTCGCGGGCAAGGTCCAGGGCGTGGGAGGGGCTGAGCGGGCCGAGGGAGAGCCGCTCGCTGCGGCTCGTGAGGCCGGACGGCAGGACGGGGCCCGTGCCGGGCCGGTGGGCGACCAGCCAGACCACGGGCCGCTCGGCCCCGCCCTGCTCGCGCGGTGCGGAGGGCCTGCGTGACGCCGGGTCCTGGCCGGGCCGGGCGTCGTCGACCAGGATGAGGAGGGGCCCGGAGGCGGCGGCGGGGCAGCGGCCGGGCCGGCCCCGGCCGTGCCGGGCCGTCGCGGTGCGGCGCCGTGCCGGGAGGCGCTCCGTCCACGGGTCGGGGTGGTGGCGGGCGTAGCCCAGGTCGTCGGCGAGGGCGGCGGCCTCCCGCAGCAGCCGGGTCTTGCCGATGCCCGGCATGCCCTCGACCGTCAGCACGACGCGCCCGGTGCGGCGGCCGTGGTCCAGCACCTCGCGGACGGTCCGCATCTCGCGCTCGCGCCCGCGCAGCGGCAGTTCGGTGAGGGTGCGGTTCATATCGAACCGCCGTAGCGGCGCACGCCGACGGTGTGGAAGCGCGCGGTCACGAACGCGGGGTCGCAGTACACGGCGTTGCCGGACGGGTTCAGGCCCGTGCCGTGCAGGTCGGAGTAGACGGCCGACTGGGAGATGTACCAGTCGCCCATCAGGTTGGCCGAGAGCATCACGCCGGCCTCGGCGCAGGCCCGTTCCATCGCCGCCTCCACCTCCGGCGAGGTGGAGTAGAGGCCGACGGAGAGCGCGCCGCACTCGCGCGTGGTGCGGGCGACGAGCTCCACCCCGGCGGCGGCCGAGTCCACCGCCACCGCGAGGACCACCGGACCCTGCCATTCGGACAGCAGCACGGCCCGGTCCGCCTCCCGGCCCGCGTCGAGGGCCACCACGGCCGGGGTGCGGACGACCGCCTCCGGGTGGTGGGGGTCGCGCACCGGGCGGGAGGGCACGGCGACGGGTCCGGCCGCTCCGGCGGCCACCCGTTCGACCCGGTCGAGGACCGCGGGCCCGAGCAGCGCGCCCAGGATCCCGCTCGCCCGCACGTCGTCCGCCAGCAGCTCGGCGAGGGCGCCGCCGAGGTCGGCGAGGACGTCGGCGAAGGAGCGGTGCCCCTCGTCGGTGCTGATCCCGTCCCGGGGGATCAGCAGGTTCTGCGGGCCGGTGCACAGCTGACCGCTGTAGAGGGAGACCGAGAAGGCGAGGTTGGCGAGCATGTCGCGGTAGTCGCGGGTCGACTCGACGAGCACGCTGTTGACCGCGGATCCGGAGGTGAACACGCGCGCCTGCCGGGCGTTGTCCTCCAGCCAGGTCCCGAAGGCCGTGCCGCCCGCGTAGTCGACCAGGCGCACCTCGGGCCGGACGGCCAGCCGGCGGGCCAGTCCCTCGCCGGGGTGCTCGGCGGCCAGGCACACCAGGTCGGCGGGGAACCCGGCCTCGGTGAGCACCTCGCGGGCGGTGCGGACGGTGAGCGCCAGCGGCAGGACGGCGGCCGGGTGCGGTTTGACCAGGACGGGGTTGCCGGTGGCCAGGGAGGCGAAGAGGGCGGGGTAGCTGTTCCAGGCGGGGAAGACGCTGTTGGCGACGACCAGCGAGACGCCCCGGGGGACCGCCGTGAAGGTCTTGGAGAGGGTCAGGGTCCGGCCGTTCCCCAGGGGCTTTCGCCAGAGCGCCGCGGCGGGCATCCGGGTCTGCTCCTCCAGGGCGCGGGCCACCGCCTCCAGGCCGCGGTCCTGGGCGTGCACGGCGCCGGCGTGGAACGCCATCAGGAAGTTGTGGCCGCTGGTGTGGACGGCGGCGTGGGCGAACTCGGAGCTGCGGGCGTTGACGCGGTGCAGGATCTCGGCGCACACCGCCGCCCGGACGTGGGGGCCGGCGTCGCGCCAGGCCGGCAGGGCGGCCTCCATGGCGGGCAGCAGGACGTCGGGGTCGCAGTGCGGGTAGGACACCTCCAGGAGGCCCCCGTACGGGGAGCGCTCGCCGCCGGCCTCGGGGGCGGGGCCGACGGTGCCGTCGCGGCCGGGCTGGCCGAGGGTGAACTCCCGGCCGAGGAGCGCGCGGAACGCGGCCTCGCCGGCCTTCAGCGCGCCCGGGCCGTAGGAGCGGGGGTCCTCGGGGTCCTCGGAGTACGGGGACCAGTGCGCGCGGGTGCGGACGGTCTCGCGCGCCCTCTCCAGGGTGTCGGCGTGGCGGGCGGCGAACAGGGCCGGGGCGGAGGGGTCGGCGTGGGTTCCGGGAACGGGCAGGGGCACGGTGTGCGCCATGGTCCTCATCCTTGTCGAACGGGTGGGGGGTCGGTCCGAGTGCGGACCGTGGAACGCGGAGACTCCTGGCGATCACGATAAATCGGCACTTTCGGACCCGCGTCGGAGTCTGGTCACGCGAGGAATTGACGGCCCGTTCACACGATTCCGAGGCGGATCGGACGTGTTCGGGGCCCGGCCGGCGTTCTTGCGGAGTGCGCGCCACCGGCCGGACGAGGCCCTTTGGGCCCGCCCGCCGGGGAGGGAGAGCAAAACGTGATGATGGCCATATTGCTCAACAACTCACTACTATCAGCCGCAAACTGGCTCGATAGCGTCAGTCGCCCCTCCCCGGCGGGCCCGCCGACTGGCGGGTTCTACTCGGTGATCGGCCGCAGGTACCGGTCGAGCGCCGCGTCGGGCAGTACCCGGGCGAGCACGCTCACCCTGCGGGCGTCCGCCCCGACCCGGTAGCGGGTCCTGGGCCGCCGGGCCGTGAGGGCCACCCGTACCGTCTCGGCGAAGTCCTCCGGCCGGGTGGTGCTCTCCCGCGCCTGCCTCTCGTTCTGGTGCAGGAACCGGCCGAAGGGGATCCGGTACAGCTCGGCCACCGGACCGGGGACCCCGTCCATCGCGTCCCGCGCCACCGCGGAGACCTTGCCCCAGATCGGCGTCATGATGGCGCCCGGCTGCACGAGGGCGACGTCCACCCCCTGCGGGGCCAGCTCGCGGCGCAGCACGTCGGTCAGCGCCTCCTTGGCGAACTGCGCCGCCGCGTACGCCCCGAGGAAGGGGATCGCCACGCTGCCCAGGCCCGAGGTCACGTTGACCACCCGGCCGCGGGTGCGCCGCAGCAGCGGCAGGAACGCCTGGGTGACGGCGAGCTGCCCCACCACGTTGGTGTCCAGCTGCGCGCGCAGCCGCTCCGGCGCGACGCACTCCAGCGGCGCCGACACGCAGATCCCGGCGTTGTTCACGAGCCCCCACAGGCCCGCGTCGCCGGTCTCGGCCGCGACCCGTTCGGCCGCCGCGGCCACCGACTTCTCGTCGGTCACGTCGACCCGTACGGGCACGATCCGGCCGGACCCGCCGCCGGACCCGGCGAGCGCGGCCCCGTCGGCCTCCCTGCGGACCCCGGCGAAGACCCGGAAGCCCGCGTCGGCCAGCCGGAGCGCGCAGACCCGGCCGAGCCCCGAGGAGGCCCCGGTGACCAGCACGGACCGGCCGCGCGGGGACAGGGCGGGGCGCTGCGGGACGGACGGCACGAACTTCCTCCTCGGGGAGCCGGGGGATCCGGCGGCGGTCATCCGGCCACCGCCGGGAAGGTGAGGGCGTCCTCCAGCGTGCGCGTGAGCCGGCGTTCCGGCATGAACCGGAAGTAGGCGTCCCGCACCGGCCGCCGGAACGGGTCCTCCGACTGCTCGAAGGTGCTGATCCCGCGCGAGGCGGCGACCATGCCCCGGGTCCGCTCGCGGCGCTCGTCCTCGTACCGGCGCAGCGCGCGCGGCAGGTCGCTCGCGCCGCGCAGGGCCCGGCCGAGGACCACGGCGTCCTCGATCGCCATGCCCGACCCCTGGCCGAGGCTGGTCAGCATCGGGTGCGCGGCGTCGCCCAGCAGGGTCACCGGCCCCCGGCCCCACCGCTCCAGGAAGGCGCGGTCCCGGGAGGGCACCGCGATGATCGACTCCTCGGGGGTGGCGAGGATCGCCTGCCGCACCTCGTCGGCCCAGCCGTCGTAGCTGTGCAGGACCTCCGCCTTGCCGCCCTTCCAGTCCCGGGAGAGTTCTGCGGGCATGTTCTTCGTCCCCCACCAGTACAGCCGCCCGGCCCCCATGTCGACGAGGCCGAAGCGCTTGCCGCTGCCCCAGAAGTGGGTGACCGAGCCCGGGGTGAACCGGGGGTGGGAGAACGGCACGACCGCCAGCCAGCAGATGTAGCCGCTGTCCTGCGACTCCTCCGCGCCCACCAGCTGCCGGCGCACGACCGAGTGGAACCCGTCGGCCCCGATCAGCACGTCGCCCTCGGCGGTGCTGCCGTCGTCGAAGGCGACCCGCACCCCGCCGCCCGGCAGCCCCTCGGACTCGAAGCCGGTGGCGGCCGCGCCCAGCCGGATCGGAATGCCCTCCGCGGCCTCCAGCAGCGACTGCTGGAGGTCGGCCCGGGTGATCAGGACGCTGGGCACCCCCAGCCGGCCGATGATCTCCGGGAAGGGGAACTCCCGGATCAGCCGGCCCGAGGCCGTCTTCACGTGGTAGGAGCGCAGGGCCTGGCCGCGCTTCTCCAGGTCGATGCCCACGCCCAGGGAGTCCAGGGCGCCGACGGCGTTGCTCATCACGGACAGGCCCGAGCCCGCGGCCCGCAGCTCGCCCGCCCGCTCGTGGACCTCGACGTCCAGGCCCGCCTCGCGCAGCGCGATCGCGGCGGTGAGGCCGCCGATGCCCGCCCCGAGGACCAGGGCCTTCCTGCGGTCTGTCTGCTTCGTCATCTCACTGTCCGATCAGTTCGGTGACGACCCGGACCATGTGGGCCACGTGCGGCTCCTCCATGATCGTGAGGTGGTCGCCCGGTACGTCCACGACGTCGAGCCTGCCGCTGGTGCGTTCCCGCCAGCCGTTGCTGGGGTCGGCGTGCATGCTCTCGATCGCGGTGTGCATGGAGTTGAGGACCTCCGGCAGCGGCTCGGAGGCGTGGATGAGGACCATGTCCTGGTCGACGACCTCGGGCCGGTAGGCGAACGCCGCCTTCCAGTTGGCCTCGTACACGTGGAACAGGCGCCGCACCACGGCCCCGCCGCTCCCCGCGGGCAGCACGCCCTCGTCGGCGGCCAGCTTGGCGATGAAGTCGAACTTCTCGTCCAGCGTGGTCAGTTCGGCCGGGATCAGCTCCAGCGGGGAGTCCCCGCCGCGCCGCAGCCACAGCAGCTCCCAGAAGAACCAGCCCAGCAGCGCCTCGTCGCCCGTGGTCAGCCGCCGGCCCGGGTTGAGGGCGGTGGTGTCCAGGAGCACGAGCCGGGCGACCTCCTCGCCCGCGGCCCGCAGCCGGCGGGCGATCTCGAAGGCCACGAACCCGCCGAACGACCAGCCGCCGACCACGTACGGACCGTTCGGCTGCACCCGGCGCATGGCCTCGACGTAGCTCGCCGCGATCTCCTCCACGCTGCGCAGCGGCTCGGTGCCCGGATCGCCGCCCGCGGCCTGGAGGGCGTAGAACGGCTGGTCCTCCTCCAGGTACTTGGCGAAGCGCACGTAGCAGAGCACGTTGCCGCCCATCGGGTGGACGAAGAACACCGGGCGCTTCGACCCGGCCGGGCGGATCGGCACCAGCGGGTCGAAGGCCGTCACCGCCCCGCCCGAACGCAGCCGCCGCGCCAGCTCGGCCACGGTCGGCGCCGACACGAACTCGGACAGCGGGACGCTGATCCCGTAGCGCTGCTCGATCTGGACCACCAGGCGCATCGCGGTGAGCGAGGTCGCCCCGAGGTCGAAGATGTTGTCGTGCACCCCCAGCCCGGTCAGCTGGAGCAGGTCGCCCACGAGCTCCGCCAGGGTCTGCTCGTACGCGTCGCGCGGTGCGGCGGCGGTGTCCCCGCCGGCCGCGGCGGACAGCGGGAGCGCCCGCAGGGCCGCGTCGTCCCGCTTGCCGCTCGGGGTAAGGGGCAGCGCCGCCACCCACTCGACGTGCGAGGGCATCATGTACTCGGGCAGCACGGTCCGCAGCTGCTTGCGCAGCAGCGCGGTGTCGGCGCCGTCCGGGTCCCCGGTCAGGAAGGCCGCGAGGAAGGAGTCGCCGCCCTCCCTGCGGCGGGCCACCACGGCGGCCTCCGCGATCCCGGGGTGCCCGGCGGCGAAGCGGGTGATGGCCAGCTCCACCTCGGCCGGCTCCACCCGGTAGCCGCGCACCTTCACCTGGGCGTCCGCCCGGCCCAGGCACACCACGTCGCCGTCCGGCAGGGCGAAGCCGAGGTCGCCGGTGCGGTACACGAGCTCCCCCTCCGCCGCGGCCCTGGGGGACGGGTGCGGAAGAAACCTTTCGTCGGTCAGGTCTGGGCGGCCCACGTAGCCCTCCGCCAGGCAGTCGCCCGCCAGGTACAGCTCGCCCCGCACCCCGGCCGGGACCGGACGCATCCGGGAGTCCAGGACGAGCACCGCCGAGCCCGTGACGGCCCGCCCGATCGGCGGCAGCGCCGGGAAGGCGGCCGGATCGCCGGTCATCGTGTACGCGGTCACCACGTGCGACTCGGTCGGCCCGTACTGGTTCTCCAGCAGCACCCCCGGAAGGGCCGCGCACAGCCGGCGTATCTCGCCGGTGACGCGCAGCTGCTCGCCGGAGGAGAGCAGGGCCCGCAGCGAGCGCGGGACCAGGCCGAGCGCGTCCGAGGCCTCGGCGAGCTGCTGGAGCGCGACGTACGGCAGGTACAGGCGCTCCACCCCGGCCCGGTCGAGCAGCCGCAGCAGGGCGGGCATGTCGCGGCGCTCGTCCTCGGAGAGCAGCAGCAGGGTGCCGCCGCCCGCGAGGGTGGAGAAGATCTCCTGGAAGGAGACGTCGAAGCTCAGCGGCGCGTACTGGGCGGTGACCCCGCCGGCCACCCCGCTGGGGACGGAGTTCTGCCAGGCGACCAGCCGGCCCAGCGAGCGGTGCGGCATGGCCACGCCCTTGGGCGCGCCGGTGGAGCCGGAGGTGAACAGGACGTAGGCGATCGAGTCGGGCGTGATGTCCCCGGTCACCTCCGCCGGGATGCGCGGCAGGTGCGGCCGCCCGTCCTCCTCGCCGAACAGGTCCTCGGCGGGCAGCACGAGCCCCGGGACGCCCACGGTCGAGCGGTGCGCGGCGCCCGCGACGACCCGGAAGGGGCGGGCCTGCTTGATCATCGAGGCCAGCCGGTCCACCGGATAGGTGACGTCCAGGGGCACCGTCGCGGCGCCGGCCCGCATGACCCCGAGGATCACGGCGACGGTCTCCGGGGAGCGGTCCATGGCGATGCCGATCCGGTCGCCCGGGCGGGAGCCGATGGCGAGCAGCTCGCGGGCCACGCGGTCGGCAGCGCGGTCCAGTTCGGCGTAGCTCCAGCGGCGGTCGCCGAAGACCAGCGCCGTGGCGTCGGGGGTCCGCGCGACCTGTGCGGCCACGGCCCGTACGACGTCCGGGGGGCCGTCGGACCCGGCCCGCTCCGCCGGCGCGGACTGCGCCGAGGGGGCCAGGAAGCCGAAGTCCGGGGCCTCGTCGGGGTGGTGGACGAGCCGGTCGAGGACCGCGGTGAACCGCTCGGCGTACAGGTCCGCCTGGGCCGGGGTGAAGGTCTGCCCGTGGTGGTCCAGCCGTAGGCGCACGGAGCCCGACACCGGGTCGGTCATGGCGTTGACGAGCAGCTGGAAGTTGGTCTCCTCCCAGGTCCGGAAGTCCAGCAGCCGGACTCCGGGCAGGGTGAACACCCCGGCCAGCTGGCGGAAGTGGATGTAGTTGAAGGCGGTGTCCAGGACGGCGGCGCCCCGGTCCTCCTGGATGGCGCTCAGCGGGTACCGGCGGTGGGCGTGGCTCTGCTGCTCCTGCCGGAACGCGGCCCGGACCACGTCCGCCCAGCTGTCTGCGGCGATGCCCAGGCGCACGGGCATGGTGTTGAGGAAGAGCCCCGTGACGCGGTCGCCGCCCTCCCGCTCGGGCCGCCCGTGGGTGACCAGGCCGGTCGTGATGTCCTCGGAGCCGGAGAACAGCCCCAGCGTCAGGCAGTGCGCCGCGAACAGCACCGATTTCACCGGGAGCGCCCGTTCCTTGGCGAACCGGTTCACCTGCGCGGTGAGACCGTCCGGGAGGTCCACGATCCGGGTGATCTGCGCGTTCGGGCCGGGGGCCTCGTGGCCGCGGAACGGCTCCAGCCGCAGCAGCGGCGCGTCCCGCAGCCGCTCCCGCCAGAAGGCGCGGGTCCGCTCCGACTCCAGGGCCTCGCGCTCCGCCCGTACGTGGTGCGCGGCCGACGGCAGGACGGTCTCGGCGACCGCCCCGACGGGGTGGCCCAGCCCGTGCAGGTAGTCCTGGAGCAGCTCGGCGACCAGGGTGGCGACGCTGCCGCCGTCGAGGAGGGCGTGGTGGAAGCTCAGCACCAGCTCCAGGGTGTCCGGGCGGACGTGGGCGCGCAGGTGGTACAGCGGCGCCCGCTCGAACACGTAGCGGTGGTGGCGGCGTTCCTCGACGTGCGCGGCGATCTCGGCCAGGGCCTCGGCGTCCTCGCGGCCGCGCAGGTCCACCGCGTCGAACCCGCCGGCCACCTCGTGGTCGACGATCTGCAGCGGCTCGGAGAAGGACCCCAGGTCGAAGGAGGAGCGCAGCACGGGGTGGCGGGCGACCAGCCGCTCGAAGGCGCGGCGGAAGCCCTCCTCGTCCCACGCGGCCGTCACGCTGTACTGGAACACGTCCCGGTAGACGGCCGAGTCCTGCTCGGCCCGGCTGTGGTAGAGCAGTCCGAGCTGGAGGCGGGTCAGCGGGTGGGCGTCGGCCCGTCCCTCCAGGCGGGCCCTGTCGACGCCCGAGACCAGGGCGAACGGGGGGAGTTCGGCCTCGGGCGCGGCGGCGGGTCCGCCCGTGGTGGCCAGGGCCGCCAGCCGGGCGACGGTCGGCTGCTGCACCAGGTCGGTGAGGGAGAACACGATGCCGGCCCGCTCCGCCCGGGAGCGGATGCGCAGCATCGTGATGGAGTCCCCGCCCAGGGCGAAGTAGTCGTCGTGGACGCCGACCCGGTCGGCCTCCAGCACCTCCGCCCAGATCGCGGCCAGGGCCTCCTCGGTGGCGTCGCGCGGGGCCGTGTACCCGGAGCCGGAGTCCGCCGCGGGCGCGGGCAGGGCGCGGCGGTCGGCCTTGCCGTTGGGGGTGAGGGGGACGGCGTCGATCCGGATGAAGTGCGCCGGGACCATGAACTCGGGCAGCACCGCGGACAGTTCGGCGCGCAGGTGCGCCGCGCCGAGGTCGGTGTCGGCCGCGTAGTAGCCGACCAGGACGGTGCCCCGGCTGTCGGACCGGTGGTCGACCACCACGGCGTCGCGCACGCCGGACACGGAGGCGAGCCGGTTCTGGACCTCGCCCAGCTCCACCCGGTTGCCGCGGATCTTGACCTGGCCGTCGATGCGGCCGAGGTACTCCAGCGTGCCGTCGGCCAGCCAACGGGCGAGGTCGCCGGTGCGGTAGAGCCGCCCGCCGGGGACGAAGGGGTCCTCGGTGAACTTCTCCGCGGTCAGCTCGGGCCGCTCCAGGTAGCCGCGGGCCACGCCGACGCCGCCGATGCACAGCTCCCCGGGGACACCGGCGGGCTGGAGCCCGCCGTACGCGTCCAGCACGTACAGCCGGGTGTTGTCGATGGGGCGGCCGATGGGGACCCGGCGGACCGGGCCCTCTCCGGCGGGGCAGTCGTGGTACGAGACGTCGACGGTGGCCTCGGTCGGGCCGTACAGGTTGACCAGGCGGGGCGCGTCCGTGCCGCGGCCGGCGAAGACCCGGTTGAACTGCTCGACGCGGGCGGCGGGCAGGGCCTCGCCGCTGCAGAACACCCGGCGCAGGGAGTCGGCTTCGGCGCGCAGCTCCGGCGCGTCCTCCAGCAGGTCGAGGAACGGGCCGAGCATCGACGGAACGAAGTGCAGGGTGGTGACGCGCTGTTCGGCGATCGTGCGCAGGATGCCGCGCGGGTCGCGCTGGCCGCCCACGGGCAGCAGGGCCAGGCCGGCGCCCTCGATCGCCCACCAGAACAGCTCCCAGACGGAGACGTCGAAGGAGATGGGCGTCTTCTGGAGCAGGACGTCGTCCTCGCCGACCGGGTAGGCGTTCTGCATCCAGGCGAGCCGGTTGACCACCGAGTGGTGCTCGACCATCACGCCCTTGGGGCGGCCGGTGGAGCCCGAGGTGTAGATCACGTAGGCGAGGTCGCGCGGCCCGGCCTGCTCCGCCACCGGCCCGTTCGGCCCGGTCAGCAGCTCCGCGGCGGCCAGCACCGGCACCGCCAGGTCGCCGGCCCGGCCGGCGTCGTCGGCCAGGACCGCCTTGGCCCGGCTGTCCTGGAGCAGGAAGGCGATCCGCTCGGCCGGGTAGCCCGGGTCGACGGGGACGTAGGCGGCGCCGGCCTTCAGGACGCCGAGCAGGGCCGTGATCAGCAGCGGGGAGCGGTCCATCAGGACGGCCACCCGGTCCCCGGCGCCCACGCCGTGCCCGCGCAGGGCGTGCGCCACCTGGTTGGAGCGGGCGTCGAGGTCCGCGTAGGTCAGCCGGGCGCCGTCCGCGCCGGTGACGGCGGTGCGCCCGGGGGTCAGGGCGGCCTGCTCGGCGATCAGGGAGTGGACGGTCCGGTCGTGGGCGTACGGGGTGTCGGGCCCCTGCCACAGCTCGGTGAGCTCCTTGAGCTCGGCCTCGTCGAGGACCGGCAGGGTCACCACGGGCCGGCCGGGTTCGGCCAGTCCGGCGGCCAGCAGCCGCAGCAGGTGTCCCGCGACCGCGGTGACGGGGAAGTCCTCGTCGAACACGTCCACGGCGTAGTCGAGGTCGACCCGCAGCTCGGCGTCGTCCTCGAAGGCGTGGACCATCACCGACAGGGCGTCCTGGTGGTGGACGGGTGCCAGGACGAGGGAGTCCAGCGCCGCACCGGGAAGCGGGGCCGGGCGGGGGTGGCGCAGGTAGGACAGGGTGACGTCGAACAGGCGCCGGGAGCCGGCGCCGACGGCCGGCAGGTCGCGCAGCACGTCGCCGAGGGACAGCCGCTCGTGCCCGCGCAGCGCGTCCGTGGCGCGCCGGGCGGTGGCGGCCAGCTCGGGCAGGGTGGTCTGCGGGCCGACCGGCAGGCGCAGCGGCAGGTTGTTGGCGACCTGGCCGACGGTCCCGAGCTCGGCGTCCGTGCGGCGGTTGCGCAGCGGGACGCCGAGGACGAACTCCTCGGCGCGGTGCACCCGGCTGAAGTAGGCGGCGAAGGCGGCCGCGAGGTAGGAGAAGGGAGAGCCGCCGGCGCCCCGGATGCGGCGGACCAGCCCGGCGTCGACGGTGAAGGTGTGCCGGTCCCGGCGCCGCCCTCCGACGGGCGCCACGGTGGCGCGGGTGAACAGGGCGGGCCGGACGCCCGCCAGCGCCTCGCGGAAGTGGGCCCGGTCCTCCTCGAAGGCGTCGGAGGCCCGGTAGGCGGCCTCGGCCTCGACGAGGGAGGCGGTCGTGCCGGCGGAAGGAGAGGCTGCGCGGGGAGGGACGGGGGCCCCGCCGCCGGTCAGGGCGGCGTAGCGCTCCCACAGGTCGAGGGCGACCCGGTTGAGCGCCCAGGCGTCGGCGATCAGGTGGTGCGCGTTGAGGTGCACGTGGACGACCGAGGCACTCTCGCGCAGTACCGCCGCCGTGAACAGTCGCGAACGCCGCAGGGTGAAGGGGCGGGTGAGGGAGTGCTCGCGCCAGGCGGCGCAGGCCGCCGCGGGATCGCTCTCGCCGGACAGGTCGACGTACGCGACCCAGGGGTCCGCCGCCTCCTCGCCGCCGGCCGGGGCGACCCACTGGCAGGGGGTCCCCCCGTGTTCGTCGAAGCGCAGCGAGAACGCGTCGTGGGAGTGCAGGGCGGCGTCCAGGGCCTCCTGCAAGCGGTCCGCGTCGACCTCGCCGGCCAACCGCTCGTGCAGGACCACGTTGAACTGGGGGTCACCCGGTGCGGTGGACTCGGCGATCCAGATGTCCTGCTGATAGGCGGACAGAGGGAGCTGGCGTGTAGCGGGCATCGGCCTTCCTTCGCTAATTCGGACAGCCGGATGTTTTTCGCCGTCCGATGATCAGGAGCCTACGTTTCCCGCAATCGAGTACACCACTACTCGTATGAGTAGACGCGGACTACTCGTTCAAGTAGTCATACCGGGGAATATGTGATCCGCGCGATATCGGGTCAAGAATTTCCGTAGGTGCTGGCTAACATCTCCGTCATGACCTCCACACCTCCTTCCCGGAAATCCGTCATCGTGCGCGGAAGCGGTCCTGGGCTGCTGCTCGCGCACGGAGCGGGCAGTGACATCGAGGACAGCTACGGCCCCGTCATCGAAAATCTCGCGGCCCGCAGGACCGTGGTCGGGCCCGATTATCCGGGCTCCGGTGATAACCCCCTCCCCGACGTTCCGCTGACGCTCGACATGCTGTCCGACCACATTGTGGAAAGCGCCGTGCAATCCGGAGTGCATTCATTTGCGATATCCGGATTCTCGATGGGGTCGGCGGTGGCCGTACGGGCCGCCGTACGCCATCCCGAACGCGTTTCCGCGCTGGTCCTGTCGGCCGGTTTCGCCCGGCGGAGCGCTCGTCTCAAGCTGGCGGTCGACACCTGGCGCGCGCTGGGCGCCCCGGGCGGCGACGGCCGGGTCCTGGCCTCCTACCTCTCGCTGCTCGTCGGCGGCACCCGCTGGCTCGACGCCCGCTCCGAGGCGGAGGTCGACGCGCAGCTGGAGCTGTTCGCCGCGGGCATGCCGCCGGGTACCGACGCGCAGCTCGCGCTCTTCGACGGGATCGACGTCCGGGCCGATCTGGCCCGGATCGCGGTGCCCGTCCTCGTCGTCTCACCCTCGGGCGACCTCCTCACTACTCCCGTTCACTCCCGCGAACTCGCCGAAGGGATCCCGGGCGCCCGGCTCGCGACCCTCGACTGCGGCCACGCCATCGCCGCGGAGCGGCCGGCCGAATGGGCCGCGCTGATCGACGGGTTCCTGACCTCCGTCGGAGGCTGACCGTCGGCCCCGGCGGGGGCCGCGCCGCCGCCCGCGCCCGCCGGTGCGGCCGGACCTCCGCCGGAGGCCCTGCCGCACCGGCGGGGCCGGCCGCACCCGACCGGGCGCGGCCGGCGGCCGTGAGCCCGGCGTCCGGCCCCGCCGCCCCCGGCACGGGGTGGCGCGGCCCGGGGGAAGGACGCCGGGCCCGGTCTCAAAGGCGCCCGGAGTCGGGGGACTTGCCGAGCGCGGTCACCAGCAGGGCCGCCGCCGCCAGGCCGGCGCCCAGCCACATCACGGCCGTGACGTCGATCCCGTCGGCCGCCAGCCCGCCCAGCAGGGCGCCCAGGGCGATGGCCCCGTTGAAGACGCCGACGAACAGGGCCGACACGCCTTCGCGCGCCTCGGGAGCCGAGGCCAGCAGCCAGGTCTGGGTGCTGACCGACACGCCGCCGTACGACAGGCCCCACACCGCGAGCAGTACCCCGGCCGCCGGCACGGAGCCGCCGAGCAGCGGCATCAGCGCGACCGTGGCCGCCAGGACGGCGCTGATCACCAGCAGGGTGCCGCGCGGCGAGCGCCCGGCGCCCGCACCCGAGGCGAAGTTGCCCGCGACGCCGGCGAGTCCGTACACCAGCAGCAGGGTGCCGATCATCCCGGCACCCGCCCCGGAGACCTCCTCCAGTACGGGCCGCACGTACGTGTAGGCGGCGAAGTGGCCCGTGACCAGCAGGGCCACCACGGCCAGCCCCGTGCGCACCCGGGCGTCGCCGACCAGCCGCAGCACACCGCCCAGGCGCACTTCCTGCTCGGCGGGCAGTCTCGGCAGCGCCGCCGCCAGCGCGACCAGCACCACCAGCGCCAGCACGCCCACGGTGACGAACGCCGTCCGCCAGTCGGCCAGTTCGCCGATGTACGTGCCCGCGGGCACCCCGAGCACCGAGGCGACCGCGATCCCGCTGAAGACGAGGGAGGTCGCCGGCCCGATCGACTTCGGCGGCACGAGCCGCACGGCCAGCCCGGCCGCGATCGCCCAGACCCCGCCCATGCCGATGCCGACGAGCACGCGGGCGAGCACCATCACCGCGAAGTGCGGCGACCACGCGGCGAGCAGGTTGCCGACGGTGAGCACCGCCATCAGCGCGCAGAGCACCGTCCGCCGGTCGAACCGTCCGAGCAGCGGGGTCAGCAACGGCGCCGACACCGCGCCCACCAGTCCGGTGATGGTCAGGGTCAGTCCGGCGGTGCCCTCGGTCACCTCCAACGCGTCGCCGATGGGCGTCAGCAGGCCCACCGGCAGCATCTCCGACGTCACGACGGTGAACGTCGCGCTCGCGACCGCCGCGACGCCCAGCCAGCCGCGCCCCGCGGACCGCCCGGGCCCTGCGGTGGTGTCCGCAATTTCCTCAGTCTGTGCCATGCCTTCAGCCAACCCGCCGCGACCTGCGGGAACAACGGCCGATCCCTCATCCTTCGATGAGCTGGGCTACTCGATGGGGCCGGGGCCGGCCCGTGACCGGCCGTGTACAAAGGGACATCATGGAGGGAACAGCATGAGTGGTGTGGAGATACGCGAACTGGAGGCGTTCCTGGTCCTGGCCCAGGAGCTGCACTTCGGCCGGGCCGGGGAGCGGCTGTACGTCTCGCAGAGCCGGGTGAGCCAGCTGCTGAGGTCGCTGGAACACCGCATCGGCGCCCCGCTCGTCGAACGCACCAGCCGCCGGGTGGCCCTGACACCGCTCGGCGAGGACTTCCTCGCCGGCCTGCGCCCCGCGTACGACGCCCTGCGCGCCACCGTCGACGAGGCGCGGGCCGCGGCCCGCGGCATGGGCGGGGTCCTGCGCATCGGCTTCCAGGGGACGGTCGACGACTATCTCAGCCGGGCCATCGCCCGCTTCGGCGACCGCTACCCCGAGTGCGCCATCGACATCGTGGAGATCCCGCTCTCCGACCCCTTCGGGCCGCTGCGCCGCCAGGAGGTCGACTGCGCCGTGGTCCTGCTGCCGGTGGCCGAGGAGGACCTCGTCCTCGGACCGGTCTTCTCGCGCCAGCCCCAGACCCTCGCCGTGTCGGTCCGCCACCCGTTCGCCGCCCGGGAGTCGCTGTCCGCGGAGGAGCTCGCCGACTGCCGGCTCATCGGCATCGACGGGGGAGCCCCCGACTACTGGCGGCGCGCCCAGGCCCCGGGGCTGACCCCGGGAGGCCTGCCCGTTCCGGCCGGGCCGAGCGTCAACACGCTCCAGGAAGGGCTGAGCCTGACCGCCGCCAACCGCGGCGCCATGCTGCTGTGCCGGTCGACGGCCGAGTACCACGGGCGCCGCGACTCCCTCACCTTCGTCCCCGTCCAGGGCCTGCCCGACTCCGAACTGGGCCTGATCCGCCACCGCCTGAGGCCCTCCGCCCAGGCGTCCGCCTTCGCCGAGGCGGTGGCCGAGGCGACCGTGGCGGACGCGTAGCCGCGCCCCGGTCGGCGCCCGAACGGCCTTGCGGGAGGCCCTGGTTCGGCGGATTCGGCCACGGTGGCGGGACGGCGCGGGGTAGCGTGAAGCGACCGCGCCGTCCCGGGTCCCGTCCGGGCCCCGCCGGCGTGCCCGTGCCCCGATCCTCCCCCTCACCCGGTCCACCCGTGCTGCGCCCGACCGAAGGGAAGACCATGAGCACCCAGACCCCGCCCGCCCCGTACCCGAACCTCCTGCGCTGGCTGGGCGGCGAGACGCCCGACACCGCGAAGACCGCCGCCGAACTGCGCGCCATGGCGCAGGGCCAGGACTTCGCACGGCTCCTGCTGGACCTGGAGGACGAACGGGAGGCCTTCCGCACGGCCCTGCTGCCCGCCTTCCCCCAACTCGTCCTCGAAAAGCCCGACTTCTCCACCGTGGTGAAGCCGCTGCAGGCCGTGGCCTCCCCGACGCTCAAGACGGCCGGGCCCGTCTGCCTGACCTCCCTCGCCCTCGGCGAGGCACGGAACACCTTCAACCGCGCCCACCTGTGGACCGCCCCCGACGGGACCCTCCGGTACAAGGGCGGCTCGGTCTTCGGCACGGTCAACACCCGCCGGATGCGGTTCAGCGCCGACGCCACCGGTCGGCTGTACGTCGCTTCCGCCGCCCACCCGCTCAAGCTCTGGATGCGCAAGAACTCCCAGGACGCCACGGTCCAGGACGTCTTCACCCTCGTGGCCGACCCGGGCGCGGGCGGCTACGACGCCTTCGTGGCGCAGGGCGTCGGCAGCTGGGAGAACTCGCCCGGCGGCGCGCTGAACACCCCGCAGGGCCTGGTGCAGGTGATCACGAAGAGCGGTGCCTTCCGCTCGATCGCCTGGGGCGCCCCGTACTGCACGGCCGGCTGGGTCGATTCGCTGATGCCCACGCTCAGCACCCAGGGCACGATCGCGGTCCCCGGAGGCGCCACGGCGACGATCGGCCAGAACGTCCACTCGGCGCAGATCGTGGGCAGCGCCTGGCTCGTCGGCGTCGACGGGCTCGACTGCAAACCCGCCGCCATGCCCGCCCAGTGGCAGGCGGACGTCGCCGCCACGCTCTGCCCCCTCGCGGTGAACCACGCACAACTGGGCCTGATCAAGGAGTTCTGCGACATCCTGAAGGCCGCGAGCCCCACCCCCGCCGCCCTGCCGGCCCGCATCACCCACCTCCTCACCCACCACCCGAGCCGCCGGGCGGACCTGGAGTCCCTCCCGAACATCAAGAAGTACTACCCGCAGTGCTTCTGAACCCCCGAGCCGCCGGGGACCCCGCGCGCGCCGCGGGCTCACAGCCGGGCGGGCCCGGCGGTGAGCGGACCGGTGCGTGCCGGCAACCGGGTGGGCGGCGGGGCGAAACCGCGCCGGGGGAGGTTCGGGGGCATGCCCTCCGCCACCACCAAAGCCGCCCCGTCCGCGCCTGACACCGCCCGTCCGGCCCCGCCGCCCGTGCGGACCCCCGTCGTCTCCTGGGCACGGGCCCGGGAGCTGGCCGGGGGCGCGCCCCGTCCGCTGCCCGTCCGTACCGTGCCGCTGGCCGGGGCGGCCGGGCTCACCCTGGCCCGCGGGCTGGAGACGCTCCAGGCGCTCCCGGCGTTCGACACGGCCGCCATGGACGGCTACGCCGTGGCGGGGCCCGGACCCTGGCGGGTCCGGGGCGCGGTCCGGGCGGGTGGTGCGCCCTGGGCGGGCGTGCTCGGAGCCGGGCAGTGCGTGGAGATCTCCACCGGGGCGCCGGTGCCTCCGGGGGCCGACGCCGTCCTGCCGCTCGAAGCGGCGGCCGCCGGGGAGGACGGCGCGGTGTCCGGTCCGCTGCCGCCGCCCGGCCGGCACGTCCGGCGCACCGGCGAGGACGCCCCCGCGGGGTGCCGCCTCGCCCCGGCCGGCACCCGCGTCGGCCCGGCGCTGCTCGGGCTCGCCGCCTCGTGCGGCCACGACGCCCTGGAGGTCCGGCCCCGCCCCCGGGTCGGGGTGCTGGTCACCGGGGACGAGCTCGACCACGCGGGCCGGCCGGGCCCCGGCCGGGTGCGCGACGCCCTCGGGCCCCTCCTGCCGGCCCTGGTCGCCGAACTCGGCGGGGAGCTGAGCCGACTGCGGCACGTCCCCGACCGGCCGGCCGGGCGGCTCGCCGAGGCCGTGCACGAGCAGGCCGGGGACTGCGGGGTCGTCGCCGTCACCGGTTCCACGTCGGTCGGCGCCACCGACCGGCTGCGCCGCCTGCTGGCCGACGCCGGGGCCCGGACGGTCGTCGACACCGTCGCCTGCCGGCCCGGACACCCGATGCTCCTCGCCGAACTCGCCGACCGGCGCTGGGTGGTGGGACTGCCCGGGAACCCGTACGCGGCCCTCGTCGCCGCCCTCACCCTGCTCGGGCCGCTGCTCGCCGGCCTGTCCGGCCGCCCCCTCGCCCCCCTCCCGCACGCCCACGTGCGCGGCCCCGTGCGGCCCGCGCCCGGGCTGACCCGGCTGGTGCCCGTGGTCTGGGACGGGGCCGGAGCCAGGGTCGCCGGCGGGCACCACGCGGCCTTCCTCCAGGGGGCGGCCGCCGGCGACGCGCTGGCCGCGATCACGCCCGACTGGACCGAAGGCGCCCCCGCGCCCCTGCTCCCGCTGCGCGGCTGATACGCCCTGTCGCGCGCCGCTTCCCTTCCCCTACAGTGCGTGATGCCCGAACCGGCCCAAAAACGCATGGACCGTACGGGCGCCCTTGCGGAACACTGCGGAACCTTGCCTGACGGTCCGACACAGCAGGGTTGGTACGGGAATGCCACAATCGCCCAAGAGTTCGCCGAGCAGGGGCTCGGTGTTCCTCGCACTTCGCTACTACGGACGGGAGCTGGCCCGCCTCAGGCGATGGACCGCCCCCGCGATGCTGCTCCCGGCGCTGGGCAACATCGGCATCAACTACGTGGCGCCGCTCGTCGTCGCCAAACTCGTCGGCCGGATCTCGGACGGCGCCCCCACCCGTACGGGCGACATGCTCCCGTACGTCGCCGGCTTCGCCTCGGTCCTGCTCCTCTCCGAGACGATGTGGCGCCTCGGGCTGCACTGCCTCAACCGCGTCGACGCCCTGGGCGTCGAGCGCCTGTACGTCATCGGCCTCGACGAACTCTTCGCCAAGGACGCCGCGTTCTTCCACGACAACTTCGCCGGCTCGCTCACCAAGCGGGTCCTCAGCTTCGCCTCCCGCTTCGAGGAGTTCGTCGACGCCCTGACCTTCAACGTCGTCGGGCGGCTCGTCCCGCTGCTCTTCGGATCGGTGGTGCTCTGGCAGTACGACCCGCTGCTCGTCGTCGGGCTCCTGGCGATGATCGCGGTGACGGCGGTGTGCGCGGCGCCCCTGATCCGCCGCCGGCAGGCCCTCGTCGACCAGCGGGAGGAGGCCATCGCCCGGGTATCGGGCCACGTCGCGGACAGCCTGATGAACATGGAGACGGTGCGGGCGTTCGCCGCCGAGCGGCGCGAGGCCGCCGAACACCGGGCGCGCGTCGCGGAGTCGCGCCGGCTCATGCTGCGGTCGTGGGACTACGGCAACTTGCGCATCGACACCCTGGTCGCGCCCATGTCCGTCCTGACCAACGCGCTCGGCCTGTTCCTGGCCGTCGCCCTCGCCGGGAGCGGACACGGGGTGGAGGCGGTCGTCGTCGCCTTCACCTACTACGGCAACGCCACCCGGATCATGTTCGAGTTCAACCAGATCTACCGCCGCCTGGAGAGCTCGATGACGGAGGCCGCGCAGTTCACCGAACTGCTGCTGACCCCGCCGAAGGTGCTCGACCCCGCGTACCCCGAGCCGCTCGGGGCGGTGCGCTCCGCCGACGTCTGCTTCGAAGGGGTGCGCTTCACCCACGCGGGCGGCTCCGCGCCGCTCTTCGAGGGCCTCGACCTGTCCGTCGCCGGCGGGTCGAAGATCGGACTCGTCGGGCGGTCCGGCGGGGGGAAGACCACGCTGACCCGGCTGCTGCTGCGGATGACGGACGTGGACGCCGGGCGGATCCTGATCGGCGGGCAGGACATCAGCCGGCTGTCCCAGTCCGACCTGCGCGGCCTGATCGCCTACGTGCCCCAGGACCCGGCGATGTTCCACCGCACCCTGCGCGAGAACATCGCCTTCGCCCGGCCGGGCGCCACCGACGCGGAAATCCGCCGCGCGGCCGAGGCGGCGCACGTCGCCGAGTTCGCCGACGCCCTCCCGGACGGCTTCGACACCATGGTCGGCGAGCGCGGGGTGAAGCTCTCGGGCGGACAGCGCCAGCGGGTCGCCCTCGCCCGGGCGATCCTGCGCGACGCGCCCCTCCTGCTGCTGGACGAGGCGACCAGCGCGCTGGACTCCGAGAGCGAGATCCTCGTCCAGGACGCCCTGTGGCGGCTCATGGAAGGGCGGACGGCGCTCGTGGTGGCCCACCGGCTCAGCACGGTCGCCACGATGGACCGGCTCGTCGTCCTCGACCGCGGGCGGATCGTCGAGCAGGGCACGCACCAGGAGCTGCTCGCCGCGGAAGGCGCCTACGCCAAGCTGTGGCAGCACCAGTCCGGCGGCTTCCTCGACGACGCCCCTGCCGGGGCCGACCTGCGCTGACCAGGGGTGTTCCCCGGCACCGGGCCCGCCGGGCCCTCGCGGACCGCCTGCGCCCCTTCGAGCGCGGCGGCGCGGTCCGGACGCGCGCCCCTGCGCCCTTTCGTGCGCGGCGGCGGGGTCCGGATGCGCGCCACGGCGTGGCTGGTCACCGCGGAGCGGAGCCAGAGGGTCCGCGTGTGCATAGGGTGCCGGGACCGGGGCAGGTGCAGGGAAGCGCGCGGGAAGGGTGATGCCGGATGGTGATGCCGGGAACGGAAGGCGAGCGGTTCAGCGTCGCGGTACGCACGGTGGACGGGGCGGTCGTCCTGACGCTCGGCGGCGAGCTGGACCACGACACGGCGGAACCCCTGCGCCAGGCCCTGACGGCTGCGGCCGGCCAGGGCGGGCGGCTGGTGGTGGACATGGCCGGGCTGCGGTTCTGCGACTCCACCGGGCTGAACGCCCTGCTGCACGGCCGGATCGCGGTCGAGGAGTCCGGCGGCTCCCTGGAGCTGGCCGGCCTCGGCGGCCCGGTGGCCCGGATGTTCCGCATCACCGGAGCGGACTCGGTGTTCCCCGTGCACACGGACGTGGAAGAGGCGCTGGGATGAAACCCGGCCGGTGAGGAGAAGGGGAGGAGGGCCATGGATCAGCGCGGGCCGGTCAACCGGAACTGGCTCCTGGTCCTCGACGGGATCACGGACCCCGTGTCGCGCAGCCGCGAATTCACCCGCCGGGCCATGGCCGCGTGGAACTGGCCCCTTGCGACGGCGCAGGGGCGCCGGGGCGCGGAGGACGCGCTCCTGCTGGTCTCGGAGGTCGTGGCCAACGCCTGTCGGCACGGGGGCGGGCCCGGGGCGCTGGTGCTGGACTGCACGGCGGACCGGCTCCGGATCGAGGTGACGGACCTCAGTCCGGAGCCGCCCGTGCCGCCCGGGTTCCCCGTCCGGAGCGGCGCGGGCGGCGCCCCCGGGCGGCCGGGCGGCTACGGGCTGCTCATCGTGGAGCGCCTGGCCCGGGACTGGGGCTGGCGTCCGGGCGTGGTCGGCAAGTGCGTCTGGCTGGAGTTTCCCTGCCCGCCCGGGGTCGGCACCCCGCCCCCGCCCCCGCCCGGCGCCCCGGCCCGGGCGGGGCTCAGCGGAGGGAGTCCAGCGCGGCGATGATCTCGGCGGTGGAGCTGACGCGGCCGATGCGCGGGAAGATCTTCTCGAAGCTGTGGGCGTGCGAGGCGGCGTCCAGGTCGGCGGTGGCGTCCTCGGCGAACACCAGGCCGTAGCTGTGCTCCCAGGCGGTGCGGGCGGTCGATTCGACGCCGACGCTGGTCGAGATGCCGGCCAGCACGATGCGGTGGACACCGCGCCGGCGCAGCTGGAGGTCCAGTTCGGTGCCGGTGAAGGCACCCCAGTGCCGCTTGGTGACGGTGACGTCGCCCAGGGCCGCCAGTTCCGCCGGGATCTCGGAGAAGGCTGCCGGCGGGGCGGTGGCGGGGCCCGGGCGGTCGACGTCGGTGGTGGGGAGGTCGCCGCCGTCGGGCGACCAGGCGACGTTGACCAGGACCACCGGCAGCTTGTGGGCGCGGAAGGCCTCGGCGAGCGCGATGCCGCGGGCGAGGACCTCGTCGGCCGGGCGGGCGGTGGGCAGGGCGAGGATGCCCTGCTGGAGGTCGATCAGGACCAGGGCCGTGGCGGGGTCGAGGGTCAGTTCGGCGGCGGTCATGGCGGCTCCTCTGGGCTTCGCTGCGCGGGGTGGTGACGGAGGGTCAGTCTGCCCGGTGCGGGCCGGGCCGACGGCACGGGGGCGCTCCGCGCCGTGCGCAGCGCCGCCCGGGGGGCGCCGAACGGGGCGTTCCGCAGTCAACGGTCACGGGCGGCTTTAAGCCCCAAGCCGTTCAGACATGACGAGATCGTCAGAAACGATCTTCATATGGAGCCCCAGCCGACATACTGGCGCCTGTGAAGACCGAAGACGAGACCGTTCAGATCGGCACCGAAGGCTGTACGGGCCTGATCACCCTCAACCGCCCCGAGGCCCTCAACGCCCTCACCCGTCCCATGGTGCTGAGGATCGGGGAGGCGCTGACGGCCTGGGAGCACGACCCGGCCGTCGAGCAGGTCCTGCTCCGCGGAGCAGGCGAGCGGGGCCTGTGCGCCGGCGGTGACATCCGGGCCATCCACGCCGACGCGAAGGCCGGCACCACCGGCTCCCTCGCCTTCTGGCGCGACGAGTACCGGCTGAACGCGCGCATCGCCCGCTACCCCAAGCCCTACGTGGCCCTCATGGACGGGATCGTCATGGGCGGCGGCGTGGGCCTGTCGGCCCACGGCGGCGTCCGGATCGTCACCGAGCGCTCCCGGGTCGCCATGCCCGAGACGGGGATCGGCTTCGTCCCCGACGTCGGCGGCACCTACCTGCTCTCCCGCGCCCCCGGTGAACTGGGCACCCACCTCGCCCTGACCGGTACGGCGGTCGGACCGGGGGACGCGATGCTGTGCGGGCTCGCCGACCACTACCTGCCGTCCGACTGGCTGGAGGAGTTCACCCGGGAGCTGACCGCGGGACCGGTGGCCGAGGTGCTGGGGAAGTTCCACGGCGCCACCGCCCCCGCGGCCCCGCTCGCCGCCGAGCGGGAGTGGATCGACCACTGCTACGCCGCCGGCACCGTCGAGGAGATCCACCAGCGGCTGCTGGCCACGGGCCTGCCCGCGGCGCGCGAGGCCTCGCAGACCCTGCACGCCAAGTCCCCGACCTCCCTGAAGGTCACCCTCGCCGCCCTGCGCCGCGCCCGCCGACTGGACTCGCTGGAGCGGGTGCTGGAGCAGGAGTACCGGGTCTCCAGCGCCGCGCTGTCCGCCCCCGACCTCGTCGAGGGCATCCGCGCCCAGGTCATCGACAAGGACCGCCGGCCGCGCTGGTCCCCGGCTGCCCTCGTCCAGGTCCGCGCGGCGGCGGTGGAGCGCTTCTTCGCCCCCCTCGGCGAGGGCGCCGAACTGACCTTCCCCTGACGGTGGTTCAGCCCCGGTCGATCCGGGTCGCCAGCCCGTCGAGGACCCGCTGGAGTCCGTAGTCGAAGTTCTCGTCCCGCATCCGCGCCGGGTCCCGGCCCTGCCAGGCGGAGGCGTGGTCCTTCGTCAGCGGATGGTCCTCGAGGGCCTGCTGGGAGGCCGGCACCAGCGACTCCAGCCACTCGGTCTCGCTCTTGCCGCTGCGGGCCAGGAGGGAGAGGTAGGAGGCCTCGCTGGTCGTCGCGCCGATCACGTAGGAGATGACGGCCTTGATCGCGAGGTCCGCCTCCCCCTTCGGGAACCCGGCGGCCAGGGCCATGGCCAGCATCCGCTCCGACATGCGCATCAGGTTCGGGCCCAGGTGCGCCAGCCCGACCTGGCCGAGGACGGACGCCACCCAGGGGTGGCGCAGGACCATGCCGCGCAGGCTGTGACCGCTGTGCGCCAGGGCCTCGCGCCAGCCGTCCGGGCCGGTGGTCAGGGGCAGTTCGAGCTCGCCGTAGACCTCGTCCACGACCAGCTCGATGAGCTCGTCCTTGTTGGCCACGTGCCGGTAGAGGGAGGTGGCGGCCGTGCCCATCTCGCTGCCGAGCTTGCGCATGCTCAGTGCCTCGATGCCTTCGGCGTCCAGCAGCCGTACGGCCGCCGCGACGATCTGCTCCTGGCTGAGCGCGGGCTGCTCCTTCTGCCGGCGGGGCCGGGTCCAGACGGAGGGGACGGGCGGCGGGGTCTGCTGCTCTGATGAGGACATGCTCCCAGCCTAACGCCCTGCGCACACTGTACGCATCGCGCGTACGCCCGGATGGAAGGCGGTCGGGAAAGGCGCTCCGGGTCCGGCCGGAACGCCCTCGTGGCGGGCTTGTACGGGGGTGTGGGCGAACGGGCGGCGCGGGGCGGCAGGGTCCGGCCGGGCGCCGTGCCGGCGGCGGCCAGGCGGCTGTGGCGGGGATCCGTGCACAGGGCCTGACCTGGGGTTATGTAGCCGATCTCGCTATGATGTCCCCCTGGTGAAAGGGGAGTTCATGGACCGGAACATACGCTCGGTGGATGATGTGCTCAGCCTGCTGGACGGCCTGTTCGCGCCGGGGGCGGACCGCTGGACGGCCGGCGGCGCGGACTGGTGGGACGGCTTCTACGCCGACCGCTCCAAGCCGGTGCCGTTCTTCGTGGCCAAACCGGACGAGAACCTCGTCTCCTACCTCGACCGCGGCCTGATCGCGCCCGGCCGCGCCCTCGACCTGGGCTGCGGGCCGGGCCGCAACGCCCTCCACCTCGCCTCCCTGGGCTTCGAGGTGGACGCCGTCGACCTGTCCCCGACCGCCCTCGGCTGGGCCCGGGACCGCGCCCGGGAGGCGGGCGCCGACATCCGCTTCCACCACGGCGACGCCTTCGCGCTCGCCGCCTCCGGCGCACTCGGCGGCCCCTACGACCTGGTCTACGACTCCGGCTGCTTCCACCACCTGCCGCCCCACCGCCGCATCAGCTACCTCGCCCTCCTCGAACGCTCCCTCGCCCCCGGCGGCCACCTCGGCCTCACCTGCTTCGCCGCCGGTGCGATGGGCTCCGAGCTGTCCGACGCCGAGCACTACCGCCGGGGCGCTCTCGGCGGCGGCCTCGCCTACGACCCCGAGTCCCTGCGCCGGATCTTCTCCGGCCTGGAGGAGCGCGAGCTGCGCCGGATGCGCGACGAACCCCGAGAAGCCCCGCACTTCGGCGAGGCCTTCCTCTGGACGGCCCTCTTCCGCCGGCCCGCCGACGCTCCCACCGGTCGGCGGTAGCCACCGGTACCCGCCGGCCGGCCCCGTCCCGGCTCACCCCGACCGCCGTACGGACCCCGGCCCGCCGGCCGGCCGGGGCTGCACAACCGGGCCGCCAGGCCGCACTGTTGGCCCGGGAACGCCCGCCCGTCCCTCCGCGGCCCGCCACCTCTCCTTCGGGCACGGCGCCCACTACTGCGTCGGCGCCCCGCTCGCCCGGCTGGAGGCCACCATCGCCCTGGAGGGGCTCTTCACCCGCTTCCCCGGCCTCGACCTCGCCGTGTCCGAGGCCGGACTCCCGCACCGGCACAGCTTCATCGGCAACGGCGTCGAGTCCCTCCCCGTCCGGCTCGGTACGGCGTGGCGGACACCCCTCGGCGGGCGGCGTGGGCGGCGACGGGGAGGACGGCCGCTACGACGGGTTGACGGGCGCGGACAGCTCGGAGCTCAGCCAGCCCAGCGCGTCCGGGTACATCCCGGTCCAGGTCTGGAAGTTGTGGCCGCCGGCCGGGCGGACGAGGGTCTTCACCCGGACCCCGCTGCCCTGCGCCGCCCTGCTGAAGGCGGCCAGCTGCTTCGGCGGGCTGTCCCGGTCCTGGGCGGAGGTGGCCAGGAACAGCCCGACGTCCTGCCCCTTCGCCTGCCCGACCAGCCACATCGGGCTGTTGCGCTCCCGCAGCACCGGATCGGGCAGCACCTCGGGGTCCCCGGTCAGCGGGTCCGGGTCCAGGGCGGCCCCCGCACGGAACACCTTCGGGTACTGCAGGGGCAGCTTCGCCGCGCAGAACGCCCCCGTCGACACGCCCATCAGCCCCCACCCCTTCGGCTCGGGAAGGGTCCGGAAGTTCTTCTGCACCAGGTCCGGGACGTCCCGCGCGAGCCAGGTGGCGATCTTGCGCTGCGGGGTGTCGGTGCAGTCGGTGTTCACCCCGCCGGGGTAGACCTCGGGGATCACCAGGATGAACGGGTGCGCCGCCCCCAGCCGCACCAGCTGCTCCAGCGCGTCCGGCATCGAGCCCAGGTCGAGCCAGGAGCGCGGGGTGCCCGGGTAGCCGTGCAGCAGCGTCAGCACCGGGAAGCGGGTCTTCTCCGCGCCCGGGGCGTCGTACTCGGGGGGCGTCCACACGGTCACCTGGCCGGCGAGCTTCGAGTGGCTGCCCCGGAAATACGTGGTCCGCGTGCCGTTCTCTCCCGGAGTGAAGCGGGCCCGGCCGACCGGGGGACCGGTCATCGCCGAGGCGTTCGCGCCGGCGCCGGTGCCCAGCAGGTCGTCCCAGGAGGCGTAGAGCCCGTAGCCGTCGTTGATCCACGCCGCCACCACTCCGATGGCCGTCAGCTGGCACAGGCCGATCATCAGCACCCGGGCCGCCCAGCGCACCACGCGCGGCCCCGGCACCCGGTTCCACAGCAGCAGCGCGAGCAGCATCGCCAGCACGGTGACGGCGATCATCGCGGCGAGGAACGACGTGCTGGTCAGTTCCACGGCGTCGGCTCCTGACGTACGGCCCCACAGCGTCATGTCCCCGGGACGCCCGGCATCCACGGGTACTCCCGGAATCTACTGCCATCACGGGAATCGGCGGGTATACCCGGTATCCGCACGCATATCCGGTATCGCACCACAATGTACGGCCCTGGAGCCCCTACGCGTGGACGCTCACCGTGACCGAGTGCCAGCCCGTCGCCCCGTCGGGGAGGGTGCCCCGGCGCTCCTGCGTCTGCACGTCCCCCCGCCCGTCGGTGGCGCGGACCTCCAGCGTGTGCTCCCCGGGCGCCGCCTCCCACGGCCACACCCACTGCCGCCAGGTGTCGTTGCCGTCCGCGTCGCCGAGCCGGGCCTCGCGCCAGGGGCCGCCGTCCGCCCGGACCTCCACCCGGGAGATCCCCCGGTGCTGGGCCCACGCCACACCGGCCACCGCCACGGGCCCCGGCGCGAGCTTCGAGAAGGGGCGCGGGGTGTCGATCCGCGACTGCGTCTTGACGGGGGCCTGCTGAGCCCAGGAGCGGCGCACCCAGTACGCGTCGTAGGCGGCGAAGGTGGTCAGCCGGAGCTCGGTCAGCCATTTGCAGGCGGACACGTACCCGTACAGGCCGGGTACGACCATGCGGACCGGGAAGCCGTGCGCGAAGGGGAGCGGTTCGCCGTTCATCCCGACGGCCAGCAGGGCGTCCCGGCCGTCCATCACCGTCTCGACGGGCGTGCCGATCGTCATCCCGTCCACCGAGCGCGCCACCAGCTGGTCGGCCGGGCCGCCCTGCGAGGGGGGCCGCACCCCGGCCTCGCGCAGCAGGTCGGCGAGGCGTGCGCCGAGCCAGCGGGCGTTGCCCACGTACGGGCCGCCGACCTCGTTGGACACGCAGCACAGGGTGATGTCGTGCTCGGTCAGCGGCCGGGCGAGCAGATCGGCCAGGGTGAGCGTCAGGGGCCGGGAGACCCCGTCGCCGTGGACGGTCAGCCGCCAGGATTCCGCGTCGACGCGGGGGACGACGAGAGCGGTGTCCACCCGGTAGAACTCCGCGGCCGGGGTCACGAACGGCCCCACGCCGGGCACCTCCAGGTCCGCCCCGGCGGGCACCGGCGGCGCGGGTACGGCCGGGGGCGGCAGGACCAGGTCCGCCCGGGAGGCGGTGGCCCCGGCCGAGCCGTGGGCGCCGAGCCGCCGCCCCGCGTACCCGGCCACCGCCGAGGCGGCGACGGTGGCGGCGAGCAGGCGGCCGAATCCCCGCCGGTCCATCGGCCAGGCCCCGCCGGGCCGTCCGGCCGCCGGCCGGGGCCGCCGCAGGGCCGTGACCAGCAGGTACAGGACCGAGGCGGCGACCGCTCCGGCGACCAGGGAGGGCAGCGCGTCCCTCCAGCCGGCCTCCGGCCGGCCGAGCGCGGCGGCGGCCCCGAGCAGTCCCACCGCCGCCGCGAGCGCGCATCCCGCGCGCAGGTGGCGCACGGCGAGGACGCCGGTGGCGGCGCAGAGCACGGCGAGGACGGCGACGACCCCGAGGGCCAGCACCAGCTTGTCGGAGGTGCCGAAGGAGCGGACGGCCCACTCCTTGACGGCGGCGGGCGTACGGTCCACCACGGCCCCGCCCACCGCCGTGAGCGGGGCGGCCTCCGGCCGGACGAAGGCGGCCGCGAGCGTGGCCGCCGCCAGCCCGGCGAACCCGGCGGCCCCTCCGCAGAGGGCGCCTGCCCAGGCCGGAGGGCGGTGCGCCGGGTCCTCCCGCACACGTGTCATGGGGTCACCTCCGCGCCGGCCGGCCGGACACCACGGCCCCGGAGCGGCCCGCACGGCCGCCTCGGAGGCCCTCCCGCCAACATAGCGCCGCCCGCCCCGGCAGGACCCCCGCCACCACCCCGACGCGCCCGTGCCGGGCGGCCCGTCCCCGCCTGCGTCGGGTCCGCTGTCCGCGCCGGGCCCGGCGCGGGCCCCGCCACCACCCCGACGCGCCCGTGCCCGGCGGCCCGCCCCCCGCCCGTGTCCGGTCCGCTGCCCGTGCCCGGCCGCGGCGGCCGCACGGTCGCGGTGCCCGCCTCCGTCCGCGGCCGCCCGCCGCGGGCCCTCCGGCCATCCTGCCCGCCGTCCCGGGGGCCGGGTCACGCCCCCGGGGCCGCCGGGGGTTCCGCCGCCGTGCCGCGGCCGCCGCCTCCGGCGGCCGACGGCGCGGGGCGGTCGTCGTCCGGGTCGGCGACGGACGGCCTGCGCTTGCGGAGTTCCACCACGCCGTCGGTGATCCCGGCGACCTGCCCCGTGGGGGTCCGGGGGCGCTCCTGCGCGTTCTCGTACATCTCGGTGCACTCCTGTCGGCTCGCCCGGCCCGTGGGCGCCGGAAGGGGGCGGCCGCAGGATCGTTCCGGCGGCCGCCCCCGCTGTTTCCGGGCCAGTGAACCCAGTGCCCGTGCCGGGCGGGGCCGCCCCCGGGGCGATTCCCCCGGACGAGTGAAGCCCCGCCCGCCGGGGGCCGCACCCGCGGCCCCCGGACCGACGCTCCGCGCCGTCAGACCGGCAGGGACCAGGCCTGGTCGGCCCGGTGGTCACCGCATCCGGCCAGCCGCAGCCGCTCGGCCGGGGCGTCGGCCGTCGCGGGAGCCGGCGGGGCCGTCAGGCACGTGCCGCTCGATTCCTCCACCAGGGACCCGTCCCGCCGGTGCCGCCAGCTCTGCCCGGCCCGGCGTCCCGGCGCGCAGTCCGCCAGCTGCACCAGCCCCCCGCCGCCCGCGGTGAGGCACTGGCCGGCCAGCCTCAGCCGTCCGCCGCCGCCCAGGGTCCAGCGCTGGTCGGCACCGGCGGTGCAGGCCGCGAGGACGACCGCGCCGACGCCGCTGGTGCTCGCCCCGTCGGCGCACTTCGCCCCGAGGCCGTTGATCTGCCCGGTGGGCACGGCCTCGGCGCAGCCCCGCGGGGTGAGCCGCCACACGGCCGTGTCGTGCGCGGCGAGCCGCCCGGTCAGCGCGTCGCCGACCTCCGTGCGCCTCCCGCTCCACAGGTCCTCGGCGGCCACGGCGCAGGGGGCGGGCAGCCCGATGTCGGCCAGGGGCACGGACACGGCCCGCGCGGCGGCGGAGCGGTTGAGCACCGCCACGGCGCGGTCCCCGTTCGCCAGCGGGCGCACCAGCACGTCGAAGCCGGCGTTGGAGGAGACGACCGCGCCCTGGCGGCCCAGCGGGTCCTGGTCCAGCGCGATCAGGCGGGTGTTCCCGAGGGCCGCGAGTCCGCCCGGGCTGAGCGAGGCGACGTCGGAGGACAGGATGAAGGGGGCCGCCATCATCGCCCACAGCCCCACCTGGCTGCGGCCCTCCGCGTCGCTCAGACCGGGTGCGCCCGCGATCAGGAAGTCGGGGTCGTTCCAGTTGCCGGGGGCCGCGTACCGGCCGAGCCAGCGGTTGTACCCGTAGTTCCCCAGCACCGAACCCCAGCGCGAGGTCTGCGGGGCGGCCGGCGCGTACACCTTGATGTCCTTGCCCTCGCGCCACAACTGGCCGCTCTCGCCGACCCAGTCGAGGACCTTGTGCCAGTCGGAGCCGCCCCACTCGCCCTGTTGGAAATAGGCGGGGGCGGAGGCGGAGAGCACCATCGCGCGCCCGCTGTCGCGCAGCGCCCGGGCCACCGCGCCGTACGCGTCCCGGTAGGCCTGCTCCTTCGTCTTGCCGGGCGGCACCCACAGGTTGCAGCCGTCCATCTTCACGTAGTCCACGTTCCACGAGGCGAACAGCCGGGCGTCGCGGGCGTAGTGGTCCGCGCCGCCGCCCTCGGGGGCGCCGCTGCCGGGGTAGCGCTCGCAGGTGAGGGAGCCGGCGTCCTCGTAGATCCCGAACTTCAGCCCCTTGGCGTGGAGGTGGTCGCCGAGCCAGGCCATGCCGTGCGGGAACTTCACCGGGTCGGCGACCAGGTTCCCCTGCGCGTCGCGCTGCTTGAGCATCCAGCAGTCGTCCACGGTGACGGTGTCGTACCCCTTGGCGGCGAGGCCGCTGGAGACGAGCGCCGCGGCGTTGGCGACCACCTTCGCCTCGTCGATGTCGCACATGTAGTGCGCCCAGTTGTTCCAGCCCATGGGCGGGGTGAGGGCGAGCGGGGTGTCCGAGGTCGCGGTCGGCTCCGCCGCCGCCGGGGCGGGGCAGAGCGCGAGGGCGAGCAGGGCGGCCGCGGTCAGACAGGGGAGTGAGGCGCGCAGGCGAGGCGGCACGGGGTCTCCTTGGCGTGGTGCGTACCGACGGTGATCGTGCCTCAGTGCAGCGGGGTCGCTACCCCCTGTCAACACGAGTCGATGCATATGTCCCGATGACCAGCAATTTGGCCGCAGCCGCCCTCACGCGGCCGTGTCGGGTGGCCTGCGGGAGGGGGCTGTCGGGATACGTCGTATGTGACGGTGGCTGATACGGTGTATCTCATGCCGAGACGATCAGCGGCCCTCGACCGCGCCACCCCCGGGGCCATCGCCGTCGCCGCCCTGCGCATCCTCGACGAGGAAGGGCCCGCGGCCCTGAGCTTCCGCGCCCTCGCCGACCGCCTCGACGTCTCCCACGCCACCGTCCAGCGCCGCTGCACGGACCTCGCCGGCCTGATGGACCTGTGCACCGAGCACCTCGCCGCCCGGCTCCCCGAGGTCCCCGCCGGCACCGACTGGGCCGAGGCCGCCGAACTGCGCTTCGGCGCCCTCTACCGGCTGCTCACCGCCCACCCCGGTCTGCTCGTCCTGCGCGGCGGACGCCCCTGGCTGGGCCGCCAGCTGCTGGCCCGCCTCGTCGAACCCGCCCTCGCCGACAGCGTCGCCGCCGGGATGAGCCCCGCCGAGGCCATGACGGTCTACCGCCGGATGTACCTCCTGACCCTGGGCAGCGCCGCCTTCGTCGACCACCGCGACCCCGCCGGGGCCACCGCCGCCTCGCGGGCCGCGCTCGCCGCGCTCGACCCGGCCGAGTTCCCGGTCCTCGGCGGCGCCCCCGCCGAGCTGCTCCCCCCGCTGACCGACCACGAGGTGTACTACGGCGCCCTGCGCCAGCTCATCGCCGCCGCCCGGCCCGCCGACTGAGCGCCCACCGCCCCGTCACACGAGAGAGGCCGCCCCGCCATGGAACAGCAGCTCGACTACGCCGCCGTCCGCGCCGCCGCCGACCGCACGGCCGGCGCCGTCCGGCCGGTCGCCGTCGCACCCGCCGCCGAGGGCCTCTGGTTCGCCCTGGAACACCTCCAGCACACCGGTTCCTTCAAGGCCCGCGGCGCCCACAACTTCCTCGCCGCCCACCGAGAGGCCGGGTCCCTCCCCGCCGCCGGCGTCACCATCGCCTCCGGCGGCAACGCGGGCCTCGCCTGCGCCTGGGCGGCCCGCGCCCAGGGCGTGCCCGCCACCGTCTTCCTCCCCGTCACCGCCCCACGCGTCAAGGTGGAGCGGCTGCGCGGCTACGGCGCCGACGTACGGCTCGTCGGCGACCGCTACGCCGGGGCCCTGGAGGCCTGCCACCGGTTCGCCGCCGACAGCGGCGCCCTGAGCAGCCACGCCTACGACCACCCGCTCATCGCGGCCGGCGCCGGAACCCTGCTCGACGAGATCCGCGCGGCCCTGCCCGGGCTGGACACCGTGGTCGTCGCGGTCGGCGGGGGCGGGCTGTTCGCCGGAGTCGCCACCGCCGCGCGGGCGCACGGCGTACGGGTGGTGGCCGCCGAACCGGAGCACTGCCGGGCCCTGAACGCCGCCCTGGAGGCGGGCCGCCCCGTCGACGTCCCCGTGGACTCCGTCGCCTCCGACTCCCTCGGCGCCACCCGCGCGTCCGCCGACGCCCTGGCCGCGGCCCGGCAGGACAACGCCGTGTCCGTCCTCGTCCCGGACGGGGCGATCACCGCCGCCCGGCGCGCCCTCTGGGAGGAGCACCGGATCGTCGTCGAGGCCGGGGCCGCGACCGCCCTCGCGGCCGTGCGCACCGCGCCGCGGCCGCTGGGCGAGCGGGTCGCCGTCGTCCTGTGCGGGGCGAACACCGACCCCGGGGACCTCTGATTCCGAGACGATCGTCGTCCCGGCCGGCGACTTTCGAGTACGGCGCGCCCGCCCCGGCCCCTGCGAGGCTCCGTGGTGTCAGCAGGAAGCACGAGGGCACGGAGGAACGGTTCATGGCTCAGCGCAAGGGTTGTCTCATCGGATGCGGAGTGGCGCTGGTGCTGGGCATCGGGGTCCTCGTCGCCCTCTTCCTCGGCCTGGGCAAGATGGTCGACGTCGCCGAGAAGACCCTGCTGGACCCGAAGGTCTACGCATCGGTGAACGTCGGCGATCCCGAGGGCGAGGTCCGCGCCAAGCTGCCCTCGGGCGAGACCTTCGTCAAGAGCGCCCTCAAGGAGGGCGGTCCCGCCGAGCCCGCGGGCAGCGTGTGCGCCTGGTACGTGTCCGGCGACGACAAGGCCGCCGAGGACGTGCTGCGGCTCTGCTTCAAGGACGGCAAGCTGGCCGAGAAGGCCCAGTACCGCATGAAGTAGCGCCCCGCGCCTTCCTCCCGGGCGGGGAGCAGTATTGCGGTAAACCGCATTAGTGCGCCGCGCCGATTCGCCGTCGCGGCCTTCCGGCGGACCGTCGATAAGAAGTCGAATCCGGCCCGGGAAGGCCCTCGGGCGGCCCGGGTCCGATGAGGGCGCGAAGCCCCGCACCCAAGCGCATCGGTCCAGTTCGGGGCCGTCGGGACGGTCCGGCTCCCGCCTTCCGCCGGCGCCCCCGGACGCGGGTTCCCCCGGCCACTGGGATTTCCGGCCGCATTGACGGGCCCGGCGCGTGGGGACAGCCTGGGGCACCGCCCTCCGGCGCCGGAGCCGGAACTCCCACGAAGGCGGCGACGATGACCCGTTCCCACCCGATCCGCACGGCCGTCGCCACCGCGGCGGCCGCCGGCCTCCTCTCCCTCTCCGCCTGCGGCCTCGGCGGCGGCAGCGGCGGCGGCGCGGGCGAGGCGCACCGGACCGGCAGGGTGGCCGGGGAGATCACCTTCCGGACCCTCCAGCTGAAGCCCGTGTACACGGCCTACGTCCAGGGGGTCATCGACTCCTTCGAGCGCAAGTACCCCGACGCCAAGGTGAAATGGGAGGACGTCCCGGGCGACGGCTACAACGAGAAGCTCGTCGCCGACGCCCGGGCCGGGGCCCTGCCCGACGTGGTCAACCTCTCCACCGACTCCTTCCAGCTCCTCGCGGACCGGGGCATGCTCGCCGACGTGGCCGCCCTCGACGGGGGGCTCGCCAAGGAGTACGTCCCCGGTGCCTGGGAGCAGTTCAAGCTGCCGGGCAAGGGCGACGGGGTCTACGCCTACCCCTGGTACGTGACCCCCGAGATCCTCACCTACAACCAGGACCTCTTCACCGCGTCCGGCCTCGACCCCGACCGGCCGCCCACCACCGTCGAGCAGTTCTTCGACTGCGCCGAGCAGATCGCCGCCCGCTCCGGCGGCCGGTACGCGGCCTTCATGGCCGACCCCAAGGGCCGGCTGCCCGGCGACTGGCAGAAGATGGGCGTGCCCCTGCTCGACCCGGCCGGCGACCGCTTCACCTTCGACACCGACCGGGCCGTCGCCTGGGCCGAACGCATGAAGGACCTGTACGCCAAGGGCGCCATGCCCAAGGAGTCCCTCCTGAAGGCCGACGACATCAACCAGCTCTACGGCAGCGGCAGACTCGTCTTCGGCCCCGGCTCCCCGGGGTTCGTCAAGGACATCAAGGCCAACGCACCGCAGGTCTACGCGAAGACCAGGGTCGCGGGCGCGGTCACCGGCACCCTCGGCCACATCGGGATCTACGCCCAGTCCCTCGGCATCCGCAAGGACACCGCGCACCCCGACGCCGCCGCGGAGTTCGCCGCATGGGTCACCAACGGCCCCAACCAGGTGGAGTTCTCCCGCCGGGCCACCATCTACCCCTCCAACGCCCGGGGCCTGGCCGACCCGCGCTTCGCCGACCGGGGCGACGGCAAGGACGCCGAGACGCTGGCCCGCGCGATCGGCGCCGAGCAGCTCAAGGCGGCCGCGCTCGACGCCAACACCCCCGTCCAGTGGACCAGCCAGGTCGGCGACGCGGTCACGCGCGAGATGCAGAGGGCCATCACGGGGGAGCAGGACGCCCGGACGGCCGTGCGCAAGGCCCAGGAGGAGGCCAACCGGCTGCTGGCCGCAGCGGACAAGAGGTGACGGCGCCGCGGGACGGAGGGGGGCCGGCGCACCGCAGGTGGTGGAGCCCGTACCTGTTCCTCGCGCCCGGGCTGGCCGCCGTGCTGCTGTTCAGCCTGTGGCCGTTCGTCAACACCGTCGTCCTGTCCCTCACCGACGCCCGGGTCCTGGACGGCGGGAGCTTCGTGGGCCTCGCCAACTACCGGCGGGCCCTGGCCGACCCCGACTTCTGGGTGGCGGCCGCCAACAGCGTGCTCTACCTGCTGGTCGTCGTGCCCTGCCTGGTCGTGCTGCCGCTGGGGCTGGCCGTCCTGGTCCGGCGGGAGGTCCCCGGCATCGGCCTGTTCCGGTCCGCCTTCTACACGCCGGTGATCGCCTCCGCCGTGGTCGTCGGCCTGATCTGGCAGTGGCTGCTGCGCAGCGACGGGGCCGTCAACGCCGTCCTGGGCCGGCTGCGGCTGGTCTCGGAGCCCGTGCCCTTCCTGACGGACGGCACCCTGCTGCTGGCCTCCGCGATGATCGTCACGGTGTGGAAGGGCCTGGGCTACTACATGGTCTTCTACCTGGCAGCCCTCGGGAACGTGCCGGGCGCGCTCTACGAGGCGGCCGCCCTCGACGGCGCGGGCCCGGTGCGCCGGTTCGTCAGCATCACCGTCCCGTCCGTGAAGCCGATGATGCTGCTGGTCGGGACGCTGTCGGCGATCTCGGCCCTGCGGGTGTTCACCGAGGTCTACATCCTGGGCGGGGAGAGCGGCGGCCCCGGCGGCGGCGCCCGTACCCTGCCGTTCCTGATCCGGCAGGTCGGCCTGGGTTTCGCGGGGGAGACCGGCTACGCCTCCGCCCTCTCCCTGCTGCTGTTCCTGCTCACCCTGGCCTTCAGCCTGCTGGGCCGCCGGCTGGCTAAGGGCGACGAGGCATGAGCACACGAGGGGACACGAACGGGCGACCGGACGCGCGCCGGCGACGGGACGCGCGCCGGCGACGGGACGCGCGCCGGCGACGGGACGCGGGCCGGCGAACGGGCACGGCCTGGCGACCGGGCGCCGGCAGGCGCCGCGCCGGCCTGGCGGCCCGCTACCTGACGCTCTGCCTGGCCCTCGTGGTCACGACCGGCCCGCTCGCCTGGCAGTTCCTGACCTCGCTGCGCGGGCGCGGCGAGAACGTCTACGAGGGGGTCCTGCCGGCCCGGCCCACCCTCGGCAACTACGTCCGCGTCGCCGAGTCCTTCCCGCTGCTCCCGTACACGGCCAACACCCTCGTGGTCGCGGCCCTCGCCGTCACCTCGAACCTGGTGTTCGCCGCCATGGGCGGCTACGCCCTGTCCCGGGAGGGCTGGCGGGGCCGCAGGGCGGTCTTCACCGTGCTGACGGCCACCCTGATGTTCCCCTTCGAGTCCGTGATGATCTCGATGTTCCTCACCGTGCGCGGGATGGGCCTCGTCGACACCCTCGTCGGCGTGTGGCTGCCCGGCGCGGTCTCCGTCCTCAACATCATGATCATGCGGGCGGCGTTCCTCGCCGTCCCCAGGGAGCTGGAGGAGGCCGCTGTGCTCGACGGGGCGAACGAGTGGACCCGTTTCACCCGCGTCTTCGTCCCCTCGGCCAGGGGCGCCCTGGCCGTGGTGTGCATCACGAGCTTCATGGGGGCCTGGGACGACTTCCTGTGGCCCCTGATCGTCCTGACCGACAGCGAGCACTACACCCTCCAGCTCGGCCTGAAGAGCCTGGCCGGCGCCACGACCGTCAACGACCAGCGGCTGATCGCGGCCGGGGCGATGGCCGCCCTGCTGCCGATGATGCTGCTCTTCCTCGCCCTCCAGCGCTTCTTCTTCCGGGGCGTGGGCGAGGGAGCCGTCAAAGTCTGAACCGCACCCGACCCTCCTCCTGGAGCCGCCGTCATGCACGACGACCGCAGCATCACCGAGCAACGCCTCCGCCGGGTCCTGGGCGAACGCATCAGGCCCGCCGTCCGCTCCCGGACGGTGCCGCTCACCGTGGAACGCTGGGACGCCCCCGGGGAGCCCGTACCCGCCGCCGAGGCGCTGGCCGCCCCCTACGCGCCCTGCGCGCCCGGCGACGCTTGGGGCCCGGCCTGGGGCACCACCTGGTTCCGGGTCACCGGCGCCGTACCCGCCGACTGGGCGGGCCGCACCGTCGAGGCCGTCCTCGACCTCGGCTTCGACCGGATGATGCCCGGCTTCCAGTGCGAGGGCCTGGTCCACCGGGCCGACGGCTCCGAGGTCAAGGCCCTCAACCCGTACAACGACTGGGTGCGCGTGGCCGACCGGGCGGCCGGCGGCGAGCGGATCGAGTGGTACGTCGAGGCCGCCGCCAACCCCGTCCTCGTCGAGCACCGCCCCACCGCCGAGGGGGACCGGCTGACCAGCGGCGACCGGCCCCTGTACCGGCTGGCCCGGATGGAGCTGGCCGTCTTCGAGACCGCGGTCTGGGAGCTCGTGCAGGACCTCGACGTCCTCGAAGGGCTCATGGGCCAGCTCGCCGAGGACGACGCCCGCCGCCACACGGTCCTGCACGCCGTCGCCTCCGCCCTCGACGAGGTGGACCTCGACGACGTCCCGGGCACGGCCCCCGCCGCCCGCGCCCGCCTCGCCGGGGTGCTCGCCGCCCCCGCGCACGCCTCCGCCCACCGGATCAGCGCCGTCGGCCACGCCCACATCGACTCGGCCTGGCTGTGGCCGCTGCGCGAGACGGTCCGCAAGGTGTCCCGGACCGCCTCCAACATGGTCGCCCTGATGGACGAGCACCCCGAGTTCGTCTTCGCCATGTCCCAGGCCCAGCAGCTCGACTGGATCAAGACCCACCGGCCCGAGCTCTTCGAACGGGTCAAGAAGAAGATCGCGGACGGGCAGTTCGTACCGGTCGGCGGCATGTGGGTGGAGTCGGACACCAACATGGTCGGCGGCGAGGCCATGGTCCGCCAGTTCCTCTACGGCAAGAAGTTCTTCCTGGAGGAGTTCGGCATCGACACCAGGGGGGTCTGGCTGCCCGACTCCTTCGGCTACACCGCCGCGCTGCCGCAGATCGTCCGGCTGGCGGGCAACCAGTGGTTCCTCACCCAGAAGATCTGCTGGTCCCAGACCAACCGGTTCCCGCACCACACCTTCTGGTGGGAGGGCATCGACGGCTCCCGCGTCTTCACCCACTTCCCGCCCGTCGACACCTACAACAGCGACCTCGGCGGCGCGCAGCTCGCGCACGCCGCCCGCAACTACCGGGAGAAGGGACGGGGTTCGCGCTCCCTGGTGCCCTTCGGCTGGGGGGACGGCGGCGGCGGCCCCACCCGCGAGCAGCTGGCCAGGGCCCGCCGCCTGCGGGACCTCGAAGGCTCCCCGCGGGTGGAGATCGAGCGCCCGGACGCCTTCTTCGACAAGGCCCGCGCCGAGTACGGGGACGCCCCCGTCTGGGCCGGCGAGCTGTACCTGGAACTGCACCGGGGCACCTACACCTCCCAGGCCGGGACCAAGCAGGGCAACCGCCGCAGCGAGTCGCTGCTGCGCGAGGCCGAGCTGTGGGCGGCGACCGCCGCCGTGCGCGTCCCCGGCTTCGCCTACCCGTACGAGGACCTGGAGCGCCTCTGGAAGACCGTCCTGCTCCACCAGTTCCACGACATCCTGCCCGGCTCCTCCATCGCCTGGGTCCACCGCGAGGCCCGCGAGACGTACGCGCGGGTGGGGGAGGAGCTGCGCGCCCTCACCCTGGCCGCGCAGACCGCCCTGGCGGGGGAGGGCGGGCGGGAGCTCGTCTTCAACTGCGCCCCGCACGCGCGGCGCGGGGTCCCGGCCGGCGGCGCGGACCGCCCCGCCGCGGCCCCGCAGCCGGTCACCGTGGAGGAGCGGCACGGCGGCGGGTACGTCCTGGCGAACGGACGGCTGCTGGTGGAGGTCGACGGCCGGGGCCTGATCGTCTCCGCGTACGACCTCGAACAGGGCCGGGAGGCCGTCGCCCCGGGCACCGCCGCCAACCTGCTCCAGATCCACCCGGACTTCCCGAACATGTGGGACGCCTGGGACGTGGAGGCCTTCTACCGCAACAGGGTCACCGACCTCGACGCCCTCGACACCCTGGAGGTCTCCGGGAGCGGCCCCGACGCCTGCACCGTCGCCGTCACCCGCTCCTTCGGCTCCTCGGCCGTCTCCCAGACGATCACCCTGCGGGCCGGGGCCAAGACCGTGGACCTGGTCACCGAGGTGGACTGGCACGAGACGGAGAAGTTCCTCAAAGCCGCCTTCCCCCTCGACGTGAAGGCCGAACGGACCGCTTCCGAGACCCAGTTCGGCCACGTCCACCGCGCCACCCACACCAACACCTCCTGGGAGGCCGCCCGGTTCGAGATCTGCGCCCACCGCTGGATCCACGCGGAGGAGCCCGGCTGGGGCGTGGCCCTGCTCAACGACTCCACCTACGGCCACGACGTCACCCGCGACGTCCGCCCCGACGGCGGCCAGACCACCACCGTCCGCCTCTCCCTGCTGCGCGCCCCGCGCTACCCGGACCCCGAGACCGACCAGGGCCGCCACACCCTGCGCTTCGCGCTCGCGCCGGGCGCGGACGTCGGGGACGCGGTGCGCGAGGGCCATGCGCTCAACCTGCCCGAGCGCGTCCTGCGCGGCGCGGGCCCCGTCGCGCCGCTGCTGTCCGTCGACAACGACGCGGTCGTCGTGGAGTCGGTCAAGCTCGCCGAGGACCGGGGCGGCGACGTGGTCGTGCGGCTCTACGAGTCCCGGGGCGGCCGCGCCCGGGCCGTCCTCACCGCCGGCTTCCCCGTCGGCGCGGCGACCGAGACCGACCTGCTGGAGCGCCCCCTGCCGCCCACGGCCGTCGGCGCCGTGACCCCGTCGGGGGAGGTCCCGCTGAACCTGCGCCCGTTCCAGATCGTCACGGTCCGCCTCCACCGCTCCTGACGGGATCGGGCCCGGGCCGGACCCGCCCCGTCGCCCCCGTGGCCCCGGCCGCGGGGGCGGCGGGGCCGTGAGAGTCGCCACAGCTCTTTTGCACCTAGTTGCAAAACCGTCTCCCGCTCCCTTACAACAGGGGTCAGGACACCGCGCGAGGAGACACGCACCCATGAGCCCGTACCCGCACCTGCTGAGCCCCCTGGACCTCGGCTTCACCACCCTGCCGAACCGCGTGATCATGGGCTCGATGCACACCGGCCTGGAGGAGCACCAGGGCGGCTTCGAGCGCCTCGCCGCCTTCTATGCCGAGCGCGCCAAGGGCGGCGCCGGCCTGATCGTCACCGGCGGCATCGCCCCCAACGACGCCGGACGCCCCTTCGAGGGCGGCTCCCGCCTCACCACCGAGGAGGAGGCCGCCGAGCACCGGGTGATCACCGACGCGGTGCACGCCGAGGGCGGGAAGATCGCGATGCAGATCCTCCACTTCGGCCGCTACGCCTACCACAAGGACCTCGTCGCCCCCAGCGCGATCCAGGCCCCCATCAGCCCCTTCGTCCCGAACGCGCTCTCCGACGCCGAGGTCGAGCGCACCGTCGAGGACTTCGTCCGCGCCGCCCGCCTCGCCAAGCTCGCCGGCTACGACGGCGTCGAGATCATGGGCTCCGAGGGCTACCTGGTCAACGAGTTCATCGCCGCCGCCACCAACAAGCGCACCGACCGCTGGGGCGGCGCGTACGAGAACCGCGTGCGCTTCCCGCTGGAGATCGTCCGCCGCACCCGCGCCGCCGTCGGCGAGGACTTCATCCTGATCTACCGCCTGTCCATGCTGGACCTGGTCCCCGGCGGCTCCACCCTCGACGAGGTCGTCCACCTCGCCAAGGAGATCGAGGCGGCCGGCGCGACCATCATCAACACCGGCATCGGCTGGCACGAGGCCCGCATCCCCACCATCGCCACCTCCGTCCCGCGCGGCGCCTACACCTGGGTCACGCAGAAGCTCATGGGCGCGGTCTCCGTCCCGCTGGTCACCAGCAACCGCATCAACACCCCCGAGAAGGCCGAGGAGATCCTCGCCGAGGGCCGCGCCGACCTGGTCTCGCTCGCCCGCCCCTTCCTCGCGGACGCCGAGTTCGTCGCCAAGGCCGCGGCCGGCCGCCCCGAGACCGTCAACACCTGCATCGGCTGCAACCAGGCCTGCCTCGACCACACCTTCAGCGGGAAGATCACCAGCTGCCTGGTCAACCCGCGCGCCTGCCACGAGACCGAACTCGTCCTGTCCCCGACCCGGACGAAGAAGACCGTCGCCGTCGTCGGCGCCGGCCCGGCCGGACTCGCCTGCGCCGTCTCCGCCGCCGAACGCGGCCACGCCGTCACCCTCTTCGAGGCCTCCGGCCACATCGGCGGCCAGCTCGACGTCGCCCGCCGGATCCCCGGCAAGGAGGAGTTCGCGGAGACCATCCGCTACTTCGGCAACCGCGTCGAGGCCCTCGGCATCGACCTGCGCCTGGACACCCGCGCCGACGTGGAGACCCTGCGCGGCTACGACGAGGTCGTCGTCGCCACCGGAGTCACCCCCCGCACCCCCGCCATCGAGGGCGTGGACCGGGACGACGTCGTCAGCTACCTCGACGTGCTCCGCGACGGCGCGCCCGTCGGCGAGCGCGTGGCCGTCGTCGGCGCCGGCGGCATCGGCTTCGACGTCGCCGAGTTCCTCACCGACAGCGGCGAGGGCGCCGCCCAGGACCCCGCCGTCTACTTCCGCCACTGGGGCGTCGACACCGCCTACGCCGGCCCCGGCGGCCTCACCGCCCCCGAGCGGCCCGCGGCCCCGCGCAAGGTGACCCTCCTCCAGCGCAAGACCACCAAGGTCGGGGCCGGCCTCGGCACCACCACCGGCTGGATCCACCGCGCCGAGCTCAAGCACCGCGGCGTCGTCTCCGTCGCCGGTGCCACGTACGAGCGGATCGACGACGAGGGCCTGCACATCACCGTCGACGGCGAGCCGCACCTGGTCCCCGCCGACACCGTCGTGCTGTGCACCGGCCAGGAGCCGCGCCGCGACCTGTACGAGGCGCTGCGCGCCGAGGGCATCGAGGCGCACCTGATCGGCGGCGCCGACGTGGCGGCCGAACTCGACGCCAAGCGGGCCATCCGCCAGGGTACCGAGCTGGCCGCGGGGCTCTGAGCCCCTGAACCCCCCGGCGAAAAGGCAGTTGTGGCGGTCCGGCCGGGCCGCCACAATCGCCGGGTGACGCTGACACCCGCAGAAGCCGACAGGATCCTCGCCGACCACTTCGCCCCCTGGGTGCTCGCCCTCGGCCTCACCGTCGAGGAGACCGGAGAGCGGCACGCCGTCCTGCGGCTGCCCTGGTCCGACTCCCTGGCCCGCGACGGCGGCGGCCTGTCCGGCCAGGCCCTGATGGCCGCCGCCGACACCGCCACCGTCATCGCCGTCTCCGCCGCGCGCGGGGCGTACGGCCCGATGACCACCGTCCAGCAGTCCACGAGCTTCCAGCGGCCGGTCGTCGGCGCGGACGTGCTCATCACCGTCCGGGTCACCAAGCTCGGCAGGCGGATGGCCTTCGCCGACGCCGCCATGACCCCGGAAGGCGCCGAGGACCCCGCCGCCACCGCCTCCACCGTGTACGCCCTGCTGGGCTGACGGGGTGCGGGCCCCCGCCTCCCTCTGGCGCAACCGCGACTTCACCGTCTTCTGGCTCGGCCAGGCCCTGTCCGTCATCGGCGGCTCCCTCACCCTGATGGCGCTGCCCGTGCTCGTGCTGGTCGCCACCGGCTCGCTCGTCCAGATGGGCCTGATCACCGTCGTCTCCGGGGTCACCGGGATCCTCACCGGGCTGTTCGCCGGCCATGTGGTGGACCGTTCGGACCGCCGCCGCCTGATGATCGCCTGCGATCTGCTGCGGGCCGTGCTGCTCGGCGCGGTCCCCCTGGTCTGGCTGACGGCCGGCCCCCGCCTGTGGGTGCTCTACGTCCTGACCGCACTGGTCACCGCCCTCAAGACGGTGTTCGACGTGGCGTACGTGACCGCCGTCCCGCACCTGGTGCGCGGCGAGGACCTCACCGCCGCCAACGGACGGCTGATGGGCACCTTCGCCGTCGGGACCCTGGTGGGTCCGGTGGCCGCGGGGCTGCTCACCGCCGAGGCCTCCGCCGAATGGGCGCTCGGGGTGGACGGGGCCACCTTCCTGGTCTCGGCGCTGAGTCTGCGCTGGGTGTCCTTCGGACGCCACGCGGGGCCCGCGGACGAGGCCCCCGCCCCCGCGTCCGCGGGCGCCCGCCTGCGCGAGACCTTCGTCGTGGGCTTCCGCTTCCTGTGGGGCCACGCCCTGCTGCGCCCCCTGACCGTCCTGCTCACCCTGCTGACCTTCGTCACCATGGGCGCCACCGACCTGCTGATCTACCGGGTCGAGGAGGACCTGGGGCACGGCCCCGCCACCCTCGGCTACGTGCTCGCCGTGAGCGGGGCCGGCGTCATCGGCGCGGCCCTCGCGGCCGGCCGGCTGCGGCGGGCCCTCGGCTTCGGCCCGTGCTGGCTGGGCGCCGTCGGGCTGATCGCGGTGGGCGTCGCGGGCATCGGCCTCAGCCGCAGCGTGCCCGTGATCGCCGTCCTGGCCGCCGTGTTCATGTTCGGCACGACCCTCGGCGGGGTCTGCTCTATGACCCTGCGCCAGGAGGTGACCCCGGACGCCCTGCTCGGCCGGGTCACCTCCGCCTTCTGGACGGTGCACAACGCCGGCGGCCCCGTCGGCGCCGCCGTCCTGACCGTGACGGGCAAGCACTACGGCGTGCCGGCGGCGAGCGTCGCCGGCGGCGCGCTGTGCCTGCTCGTCCTCGCAGCGGGGCTGGCCACCCCGCTGCGCGGCGTCCGCCCGGCCGCCGGGATCAGATGTCGATCACGCGGTAGGCGATCGTGTACACCCCGCCGGAGCCCTCCAGCGACCGGTACTGCACCTCGCCGTTGAACTCGCTGCCGGTGACCAGCGTCGCGCCCAGCTTGTCGTCCGCGCTGGTCGTGTCGTAGTCCCACAGGGTGAGGGTGCGGGCCTGCTGCTTGCCGAGGACCAGGGCGCTGCTGCCGTTGCCGTCCGCCAGCGAGCGCACGTAGCCGGCGCCCATCGTCTGGTACTTGACGTTGTTGCCGGGCCAGACCTTGACCTGGTTGCCGTTGGCGTCGGTGATGTTCAGGTACGCCTCGTCGTGGTCGCCCTCGCTCTGCTGGTGGCAGGTCAGTTCGAGCAGCTCGATCTTCACGTAGTCGATCGGCTCGGCCTGCGCGGTCCCCGCGAAGCCCGCGAGGCTGCCCAGGGCGATGAGGGAGGCGGCGGCGAAGCGGGCGGTGATGCGGTTCATGGTGGAGTCCCCCGGATGTCGGTTCCGTCCTGCGGGCCGCCGCGGCGGCCCGGAGCGCCGGTCCCCCCGGCGCGTTCACCACGATGCCGCGCCGGACGGCCCCCGCTCCACGCGCGTTCCGCTGAGCGGAACTCCGTGCGCGGGGCGGGAGCCGGGGCCGGGGTCAGAACCGCTGCGGTCCGGCCGGGAACGGCAGGGGCTCCCCGCCCGGCCGGGCGTCGTGCCGCTGGGCCGGGGCCGGCACGGTCGTGCAGGCGACGTCCCGCGCGGGCAGCCGGCCGGTGGCCAGGTAGGAGGTGACGGGGGCGTTCACGCAGGAGCCGGGCTCGCTCAGGTACACCGTGTGCCCCTCCCCGCCCCGGGCGAGGACCATCCGCGAACCCCGCAGGACGGAGTGCATCCCCAGCCCGCTGACCAGCGGGGTCTGCGAGTCCCACTCGTTCTGCACGGTCAGCGCGTCCGCCCGGGTCCGCATCGGCGTGGCCGCCTCGGCCGGCCGCTGCCAGAAGGCGCACGGCTTGATGTTGGAGGCCATGTCCCCGTACAGCGGGTACCGGGCCTTGTCCCGCTCCGCGTCGCGCCGGTACTGCTCGGGATCGCGCGGCCAGGCGTCGGTGTCCCCGCACACCACCGACCAGAAGACGGCGGTGGCGTTGTCCGAAGCGGGTTCGGCGGCGCCGCGCAGGGCGGTGCGCACGTCCGGCACGGCGAGGCCCTTCGGCGGCGGGGTGCCGTCGGCCGCGGCCTTGAGCGCGCTGACGGCCGGGGCCGCCTGGGCCGGGGAGAAGAACATCGGCCGGCCCCGGCGGATGTCGTCCCCCGTGATCTTCTGGCCCTGGAACTCGATCGGGTCGCGGTCCGCCCGTGCCACCAGGCCCCAGAAGGTGGCCGACACCGCCTCCGGGGTGGCTCCGAGGCGGTACTCGGCGTCGCGCTCCGCCGTCCACCGCGTCCAGCGGGCGAACGCCGGCTCGGCCTCCGAGGCCCACACCTGGATCATCCCCCGCCAGATCCGCTGCGGGTCCACCGCGCTGTCCAGCACGAACCGGTCGGTCCGGGACGGGAACATCTGGGTGTACACGGCGCCGAGATAGGTCCCGTAGGAGTAGCCCAGGTACGAGATCCTCCGCTCGCCCAGGGCCGAGCGGATCGCGTCCATGTCGCGGGCGGTGTTGCGGGTGGTGATGTACGGGAGCACCGCGCCGGCCTTCTCCCGGCACTTGTCCGCGACCGTGCGCGCCCAGGCCACGTCGGAGGGGAAGGTCTCGGGCCGGTAGGCGCGCTGGAACTGCTGCTCCGCGTCGGTCAGTCCGCAGCCGACCGGGCTGCTGGCGCCGACCCCGCGCGGGTCGAAGCCGATCAGGTCGTACCGCTCCCGGACCTCCGGGGGCAGGGCCGCCCCCGCCGTCAGGGGCAGGTCGAGGCCCGGGCCGCCCGGGCCGCCGGGGTTCATCAGCAGGACGCCGTGCCGCTTGGCCGGGTCCGGGCTCTTCACCCGGGATATCGCGAGGTCGAGCGTGCGCCCCCGGGGCTGCCGGTAGTCGAGCGGCACCGTGAGGGTCGCGCACTCGTACGAGGCCGGCTGCTCGGCACTGCACCGGTGCCAGGCGGGTCTCGCCGGCCCGTACTCCTGGACGGCGGGGTCGGCGGCTGCCGGGGCGGCGGTCAGGAAGGGCAGGGAGCCGGCGAGGAGCCCGGCGGTGGCGAGCAGGGGTGCGAGGCGTTTCATGCGCGGCACGGGAGGGCCGTTCCTTTCGGCGGACGACGGTTCCCTGACACCTTGGAGCACGGCGGGGCGGAGCGAATCATCCCTCGCGGCAGCTCTCGTCCTCCTCGCGAACGAGGCCATTTCCGGACAACTGGCCGACGTGCCGCGCGGGTTCGGAGCGGTGCCGCCGGAGGGCGCTCAGTGGCCGGTGTGCTCGGCGCCGTTCTCGACGCTGCCGCCGAGGCGCTCGCGCAGAGGGGCCAGGGCGTCCGCCGACTGCGCGGTGACCACCCAGCGGTCCCCGACCAGGTAGACGCCGCCGTACGGCTCGGCCTCGGCCAGCCACGAGCGCAGGCCCTCCTCGGCGTGGAAGGTGGTCATGCGGTAGGTGCCCTGGGCGGTCTCGCAGGCGCCCTGGCGCAGTTCCTCGGCCTGGGTGCCCAGTTCGGCGGTGCAGCCGAGGGCGGTGGCGATCTGCTCGACCGTCGCCGGGGCGGCGGGCGAGGCGGGCGAGGCGTGGGCGGCGTGCTCCGCGTGCGCGGCCGCCGGGCGGGCGGGCGCGGCGGAACAGGCACCGGCCGCCGAGGCGGCGCACAGGACGGCGCCCAGCGCGAGCGCCCGGCGGATCCGGCGGTCGGAGGGGAACATCGGCAACCTCACGGGAGGGTCGAGGGGGAGGGGGCCGTGGTGCCCGGCGGGGGAGGGGGGCCGGGCACCACGGGATCGGGGGCGGCGTGCGCCGGCGGCCTAGCCGGCGGCCTTCGCCTTCTTGCCCTTGTCGGTGACGGCGAACCAGAGGCCCTGCTTGCCCTGCCCGTTGGCGTCGCCCGGCTGCTTGTCACCGGTGAACGTGTAGACGGGCCAGCAGTCGATCGTCAGCTGTTCCGAACCGTCCGGCCGTTTCACCGTTCCGACCAGTTCGGCGGGAATTCCGGAGACCTCCGACTTGTCCACGGGTTTGGCGGGCTTCCAGGTGTCCAGGCAGGCGTCGAGGCAGCCGAATTTCATCGGCCAGGCGCTGTCCTTGTCGAAACGGTAGAGCGTCCAGCCCTCCGCGTTCTGCAGAATTCCGCCCAGCTGGGCGTTCTGCCGGACCGAGAGCGAGACCTTCTTGCCGTCCGTCGAGGGATTCGCCCCCGCCCCCATGTTCATTCCCATTCCGGATCCCATTCCCGAGCCCGTGTTCATCCCGGAGCCCGAACCCGACCCGGAGCCCGCGCCCTTGCCCGCCGCGGCCGGCTTGCCGTCGGGACCCAGGACGTGCCAGGTGCCGCCGACGCCCTCGCCGAGCGCGTCCCCGGCCTTGGCGTCCTTCGCGTAGCGGTACACCGGCCAGCCCCCGAGCGTCAGCTGGCGGAGGCCGTCGGCCCGGGTGACCGAGCCCAGCATCGAGGCGTCGACACCCGCCCCGGCCTGCGCGTCGTCCGCGAGGACGACCGGCCAGGCCTTGGCGCAGTCGCCCTCGCAGTTGGACTTCGGGGGCTTGGCCGTGTCCTTGTCGAACCGGTAGAGGGTGAAGCCCTCGCCGTCCGTGACCCCGGAGCCGAGGCCGGCCATCTCCTGCACCTTGAGCTGCCCGGCCGGGCCGCTCTTCGCGCCCCCGCCCGCCGGGGCGTCGGAGGCCCCGGCGGCGTCACCCGAACCCGAACCCGACCCGGATCCGTATCCCGATCCGTACAGGTCGAGCTGCTTGCTGTCGCTCACAGGCTTCACCGCATTCCCCTTCGCAGTGGAATTCCCGTCGGCACCGCACCCGGCCGTCAACAGCAGTACCGCGACCGCCGCCGACCCGGCGATTACTTCACGGCGCATTGTCTTCACGATCTCTCCTTGAGGTTCTGGTTCGATCCCGTGGGCTCACTGCCTTCGCCCATTGATACGGGGCCCCGGCCGGTCGGAGTCGAATTCCCCGGGAATTTGTCAGATCGCGACAGGAATGAACTCGGGCCCCCGCCGCGCCCGTGCGCGCCTCATTCCCGGAAGCGCAGCGCGAGCGCCGGACAGCGCCGCACCGCGCGCAGCGCCTTGGGCCGCAGCCGCGCGGGGACCGGCATGGAGGCCTGGGCCGGGTAGCCGTCCGCGTCGAGCCGTACGACGTCGGGGAGGACGTCCACGCACAGCCCGTGCCCCTTGCACAGCGTCCAGTCCACGACCAGCCGCTCCTCGCCCCCGGCGGCCTCGTCCCGGGGCAGGGGCAGCGCCCCGGTCACCGGCCGGCCGCAGCCGCTGCCGAGGGCGTGGTCGCGGAACTCCTCGGGGAAGGAGGCGAGCGCCGAGGCCACGAAGTGCGAGGTGCCGTCCGGGTGGCTGCACGCGCCGCGGCGCCGCACCCCTCTCAGCCGGGCCTCCACGGCCTCCAGCGCGGCCCGGCCGCCGCCCCGGACGGCGTCCTCCAGTACGTCGGCCAGTCCCGGCAGCCCCCGTACGCACGGCCCGCACTGCCCGGCCGACTCGTTGGCCATCCAGCGCGTCACCGCCGCCACCTCTCCGGCGGGACAGGTCTGCTCGGGCAGCGGCAGCACCGCCCCGGCCCCCAGCACCGCGCCGAAGGCGGCCAGGGACTGCCGGGACAGGCCCGCGGAGCGGGCCGCTCCCGGGTCCAGCCAGCGGCCGTGGTAGCCGCCCACCAGCACCCCCTGGCCCACGCCGCTCCCGCACAGGTCCAGGACGTAGGCCAGGGAGGTGCCGGACGGGGTCTCGACGACCGTCGAGCCGGCGACCGTGAGCAGCACCGTCCCCGGTTCCGAGGGCAGGCCCACCGAGCGGTAGCCCGCGGCGCCCAGCCGGGCGGCGACGGCGAGCTGGGCGTAGGTCTCGGTGTTCGACAGCAGGGTCGGCATCCCGCCCAGGCCCCGCTCGCTGGTGCGCACCCGCTGCCCGGACGGAAGCGCCGGGCCGCCGTTCAGACCGCTGACGAGGGCGGTGCCCTCGCCGGTCACGAACCGCTCGGGGAGCCGGGCCACGCGCACGCGCCGTCCGCCCGGGCCCCGTTCGTCGACGGCGTCCCGCACCGACTGCTCCACGTCCGCCCGGGTGACGGCCACCACCACCTCCTCGGCGGACACGGCGGCCGCGGCCAGCAGGGCGCCGTCCAGCACCAGGTGCGGGGCGTGCAGCAGCAGCGCCGTGTCCTTGAGGCAACTCGGCTCGCCTTCGCTGCCGTTGACCACGACGGCGGTGGCGGACTCCTTCTCCCGGGCCGACCGCGTCACGGCCTGCAGCTTGCGCGCGAAGGGGAAGCCCGCGCCGCCGCGCCCCCGCAGGTCGATGTCCGCTGCCAGGTCGACCAGTTCGTCGGGGTGGAAGCGGGGCAGCGGGCCGTGGGCCGCGAGGTGGGCGTCGCGGTCGAGCCACCCGGTCCGGTCGAGCCCGGTCAGCAGCCGGGGCGCGCCCACGCAGCCGAGGCCCGGCCGCCCCGCCGGGCCGCTCACAGCCGCCCCTCGAAGTCGGCGAGGCGTCCGCCGAGCGGCCCGCCGCCCCCGCCGCCCGGGTCCACCGGGGCCGTGGCGGCGGCCGCGTACGGCTGGGCCGCGTACGGCTGGGCCGCGGGCCGGGGCGGCGGCACCGGCCCGGCGGCGGGAGGGGTGGGGGCGGGGCGCTGCCCGGGGACGGCGAGCACCTCGGTGAGGGGCGTGTCCTGCACGAAGTACGCGGGTTGGCGGGAGGGTTGACCCGCCGACGGCGCGGAGCCGGACTGCGGGGCGGTGGCCGGACGGGGGGGAGCGGCCGGACGAGGGGGAGCGGCCGGACGCGGGGGAGCGCCGAGCCGGCGGGCGCGCAGGCGCAGCACGATGACGCCGGCGACCCCGGCCAGGCACAGGGCGTACGAGGCCGTCACCCAGGGGTCCGCGGCGCGGCCGGCCTTCAGCCCGTGCACCAGCGAGGCCCCCCATGCCGGGTAGGCGCCGATGTGCAGCGCCCGCCACCACACGGAGCGGTTCTTGACCGCGAACACACTACGCACGGCGCCGGAGACCGCGACGGAGACGAAGAGATATCCGGCCAGGGTGCCGAGGCCGATCAGGACGGGCCGGTCCGCGTCGGCGAACGGCAGGAACGCACCCGCCGCGGTCGTGTGGCCCTGGGCGACCTTGACCCAGACGTGCAGGGCCAGGAAACCCAGCCCGGCCACGGCCAGACCGCGGTGCACGCCCTGGGCCAGCAGTCGGTGGCCGGAGCCGAGGACCGCCCGGTCGGTGGCCGCCAGGCCCCACAGGACGGTGGCGGTGAGGCTGACGAGCGAGAGCACGCCCACACCGAAGTCGAGGAACTCCCACAGGTGGGACAGGGCTCCCGCGCGGACCGTCACGAGGAGCGAGACGGCGGCGGCGCCGGCGCCGAAGAGCACGCTGGGGCGCAGCCCGCCGGAGGCGGGCAGGAGCGGGGGCCGCCGGACGGCCCGCCGTCCCGCGGCCTGGGCGGCCGCCGCCGCGTGGCGGCTCCTGCGTCGCGACCGGTGGGAGCGGGGTATGTGCGGCTGGGGCAGGGGCATCCAGTTCTCCTGTGCACCGGGGCTCCGAGCACAGTCCACCTGGCGCTCGGCACCCGGGGTCGTGGTGGTGACGGCCGGCAGCGCTGTGGAATTCCCGCGCCGGCCGAAGGGGCTCGGGGCCGGAGTGCAGCAGCATCGTGGAGCTGCGCAGCATCTCCACAGGATTTATCGAAACGTGATAATTTCTCGCACCGCGTCTCCGGCGCATCGAACAACGCCGGAAGATTCCCCTCCAGTGGAGGTCGTGACAGGCCACCGCGTCGCGCGCCATCCATGCGCCCCCGGGGGCAAAATCAAGGCAAACCCGCGGGGTGCAAAAGTGGCCGGATCCCTCCAGAAGGGCGCGCGGGGGCTGCAACTCTCTTGACAGGCAGGGTGGTTGGCGAGGCAGACCATCCTGGCGGGCTTGTCGCTCCTCCACCGGACAGGCCTCACCCCGGCAAGAACGAGGAAATGATGTGCGAACTTCTGAACCGCATCTGGTCCCGCCCGCGAGGAGAGTGGACGCGTGCCGTGCGCAGGGAACTCCCCGCACTGGCCGCGGAGATAGTGGAGGAGCTCCTGCATGGAATTCCCGGATTTTCCACACTTGTCGACGGTAATGACGCCATCGACGACGATCTGATCAGACAGCGGGTGGAAGAGGCCCTCCTCACCGCCCTCGGCTACCGCGACGAACCCCACCGCGAAGAGGGCGAGGACAAGGACGTCCTCGCGGCCGGCCTCGGCTGCGCGGACGGCGTCGGGGAGGCGGCCGGACCGGACGCCGGACACGACGTCAGGCACGACGGCCGCCGCGACGACCCCCGCGAGGACGCCCGCGGAGCGGCCCGCGGCGACGGCCACACCCACGGCCACACCCACGGCCACACCCATGGCCACACCCACGGCCACGCGCACGTCCCCGGTCCCCGGCAGGAGACCCCCGCCGCGCCCGACCGGGTGCGCCAGGAGCTCTTCAAGGCCCTCACCGACGACCGGGCCGCCTCCCAGGACTCCCTCGACGACCTCGCCCGGGCCGCCGGCTGGCCCCTCCCCGCCGCCGTCCGGGCCGTCGCCCTCGCCACCCCCGGCGAGGCCCAGCAACTGGCGGCCGTCCTCGACGACGCCCTCGCCGGCATGTTCGCCGGCCGCCCCTGCCTGCTGCTCCCCAGCGCGGAACCGGACGCCCGGGCGGCCCTGGAACCCACCCTGCGCGGCCGCCTGGCCGCCGTCGGCCACGCCGTCGCCCTGCGGGACACCGCCTCCTCCCTGCGCTGGGCCCTGCGCCTGCTCACCCTCACCCCCGCCCGCGCCGGCGTCGACGCCCGCGCGGTCTTCGTGGACGACCACCTCTCCACCCTCCTGCTCCTCCAGGACGAACCCCTGGCGCACGCCCTGGCCGCCCGCTGGCTGCGGCCGCTCGCCGACCTGACCCCGCGCCAGAGCGAACGGCTGGAGGTGACCCTGCTCGCCTGGCTGGAGGGCGGCGGAGCACCCGAGGCCGCCAAGGCCCTCAACGTGCACCCGCAGACCGTCCGTTACCGGATGCGCCAGCTGGAGAAGCTCTTCGGGCCCGGGCTGCGCGACCCCCGGACCCGCTTCGAACTGGAGATGGCCCTGCGCAGCCGCCGTCTGATGGCCCAGGTGCGCCGCCAGCACTCCCGGGTGGCCCGCCGGGCCGCCCGCGTGGTCACCGCCGACTTCACCCCCCTGGTCGTCGGCCGGATGGCCCGAGTCAACGGCCTCTGACCGGGGCCGCCGGCCCCGTGCGAAAGCGGCCGGCCCGGAGCCGAGGGGCTCCGGGCCGGCCGTCCGCGTGCGCGTGCCGGTCAGCGGCAGGTCCGCCCGCTGTTGACGCAGCCCACCGCCCGCGCCATCAGACCGTCCGACATCACGTTGATGAAGTCCCCGTGGTCGGTCACCGGCTTGTGCAGCTGCTCCGGGAAGCTGTCCACCGCGAACCGCGCCCCGGGCGCGACCCCGTACGTCACCCGCTCCACCAGCTGCGGAATGGCCGTGAAGCCCTTCTTGCAGCGCCCGGAGGCGTCCGGGAAGGCCACGTGCGTACGGTGGTTGGCGCTGTCGGTGTTGCGGCCGTCCCAGCAGCTCTGGAAGGTGAACGTGCGCACCACGTCGCTGCCCTTGGGGCAGACCGGGTACTTGTCCTTCAGCTGCCGGTCCTCGAAACCGGTGCAGCTCCAGGAGGCGTTGGCGTTGGCCGTTCCGTTGCTGAAGGCCTTCGCGTCGCCCGTGATGATCCTCAGGAAACGGGGCATCGCCTTGACCGGGCCGGCCGGGCTGCCCTTGAAGCTGATGTTGACCTGCTTGGGCCGCAGGATCGTGCCCACGTTGGCGTCCTGACCGCCGCCCGGGGCCTTCGCGTCGCGCTCCGCCTTCCCGTCGCGCAGCCGCAGCACCGGCCAGTAGTAGGTGGACTGGTCGCCGTTGGAGCAGGTGGTCCCCGAGGCGGCCAGGCTGTTGTTCGTGGAGAAGGCGCTGGTCGTCTTGTTGCCCACGTAGTCGTGCATGTGGTGCGCGCCGTTGGAGACGCCCGGCGCGACGATCACGTTGTCCGGGTTGAAGTGGCCGTTCTCGTTGCGCCCGCACTCCGAGGTGAACGAGCCCTTCGAGGCGGCCGCCGACTGGGCGGGAGCCTTCACGTTGGGCCGCACCCTGGTGATGTCGACGAAGTCGCTCTTCGCCGGCCCGCCCTTCTGGCCGACGCTCCGGGCCCCGTCCTGGGCGGCCCCGGAGAGGGCGGCGGGCTCCGCGGAGGCCGCGTCGTCCTGCGCCGGCGCCTCCTTCATCGAGCACCCGCTGAGCGACCCCAGCCCCTCGGGGCGCCCGCCCGAGCGGCCTATCGCGTCGGACACCTTGGAGATGGTGGTACCGCGCTGGTCGCGCAGCCGGCCCAGCAGGGCGTTCTGCTGCGTCTTGCCCTTCACCTGTCCTGCGGCGAGCTGGCGGTAGGCGTCGGCCACCTGGACGTCCAGCTGCGCGAGGTTCTCGTCCACCTCCGCCCTGGCCTGGTCGGGGACGTCCGTGAGCTTGTCGCCCACGTCGGGGCAGTCGATGGTGGCCGTCACCTGTCCGGTACGGGAGGCGTCCTGGCCGGCGTTGGCGTTCCCGGCGACGATCGCCACCCCGCCGCCGCCCAGCACCAGGGCGCTGACCACGGCCAGGAGCTTCTTCGACAACCGGGGGCGCCTGTGGCCCTGCTGACTCATGCGATCACTTCACTTCAGTTCGTCGGTCGGACATTAGGAGGGGTCGAGGCGCCCTGGGGACGGGCGGGAACGGGGGCGGAGGGCGACGGGCCCGCGTCGGAGAGGGAGTCGAAGTCGACGAGGCCGGTCTCCTCCAGGACCGTGATGTGGTCCAGGACGGTGGTGTTGGCCGAGGTCGCGAGGGCGCGCACCATGGAGTTGCGGGTCTGCGCCCGCACCTGCGCCAGCAGGGCGAAGACCTTGCCGTGCGCCCGGCGCAGCAGCTGCACGAACAGCCGCTCGTACTCCGGCCCCTGGGCGGCGGACAGCTGGTCCAGCCACGCCTGCTGCTGTGCGGAGGGCCGGTCGGGCAGGTCCACCCCGAGGGCCTGGCCGACCTGGAGCACCTGCCGGTCCAGCTCGGTGTGGCCCTCCACCAGGTGCTGCCCGGCGGTGCGCACCGCGGGACGGGTGCCGCGCTGCTGGGCCTGCCGTCCGGCGGGGAGCTCCCACAGGCCGGCGAGCCGCACCTTGCGGACGAAGTCCCGGTCCACGACGCTCAGCGGCCCGTACGCCGTGCTCATGGTCCCGCCGCCGTCGTCCTCGACCCCGGCGGGCAGGGCCGCCGTCCCGGCCGGCGCGGCGGCCGCCCGGTCGCCGAACTTCGACACCGGGACCAGCAGCGCGACCAGCGTGACCACCAGCGCGCTGATGACCAGGCCGCTCCCGATCGTGTATCTCGTGGCCACGGACAGGCCGCCGGTGGATCGCCGCCGCAATGACAGCACGCTGCCTCCTCGATCGGTGGGCTGGGGGTGGCACGGGACGCTAGTGCCCGCCGGGGCGCCGTCGCGGAAGGACCATCACCATCGGACAAACATCCGCGCGGCCCCTCGAAAGGCTGCTACCTTGCCGCGTTCCGGGAGCGCGACCGGGGCCACCGACGCATGGCGAAGGGGCCCGGTCCGTGCGGACCGGGCCCCTGGGCGGTGCGGGGGAGGAGGGGAGGGAAAGCGGGGTCAGGAGACGGCGGGCGCGTCCTCCCCGGGCTCCTCCAGCCCCTCCAGGCTGTCCATGAACGAGCTGACGGAGAACACCGCGCGCCCGGGGCCGGCCGGCCCGTAGCCGGGCGGGGAGCTCAGGCCGAACTCCTCCAGCGTCGCCCGGTAGGCCTCCAGCAGCCGGATGTGGTACTCCAGCGGGGCGCCCAGCGGGTTGGCCTTGCCCAGCGGGGTCGTCGGCTCCGGGCACCAGGTCGTGAAGCGCGGCACGACGCCGTGCGACATGAAGAACCGCAGGCCCTCGGTGGTCGAGTCGATGGCCTCGCCCACCTTGGTGAACCCGAAGGGCTCGGCCATCTCGATGCCCGCCACGAAGTTGGGGATCACGTGGCGGGGCCCGAACACCTCGGTGGAGTCCAGGATCCTGCGGTGCCACTCGTCACGCCCCACGTACCGTTCCTTGCCCGGGCAGTGGAGCTGGAACAGCCGGCGGTCCCACACCTCGAAGTTGGGGTGGTAGATCCGGACGCCGTGGTCGTGGAAGCGCTGCACCGCGTCGCGCGGGAGGGCCTGGGCGACGACCTTGCCGATCCAGCGGCCGGGGAAGCGCTCCTCGATGGCCTGCGCGTAGTGGCCGTAGAAGTCGGCCTCGTCGCGGCCCCCGACCTGCGAGGTGATGGACCCGCCGGTGAGCGTGTAGGCGCGCGAGGTCCCGGCCGTGTCGTACCGGTCGATGATCTCCAGGGCCTCCAGCACCTCCTCGACCGGCTTCACCCCGGTGTAGGGGCGGCCCGCCGCCTTGTGCTGGCGCCAGTTGTGGTTGATGTCGCAGAACTGGCACTCCTCCTTGGCGCCGAAGTACTGGCACACACGGAAGACGGTCAGGTAGATCAGGTAGCCCCACTGGATGGTCGGCGCGACCTCCATCACCGACTTGCCGTTCGACAGCTTGTGCCGGTAGTACTCCGGCATCGGCGGGAGCCCGACGTCGGAGATCCGCACGCCGTCCAGGTACAGGCCCAGCGTGCCGTCCTCGCCGCCGCGCACCGCGTACGGGGAGTCCGGGTTCACCCGTACGGACACCACGGTGCGGCGCAGCCCGTACGGGCCGCCGGTGAGCACGATCTCCTCGGGCGGCCGGTTGAGCGCGGCGGCGCCCAGCTCCGGCAGGGTGCGGTGGTCGAAGGAGAAGATGAAGTACGACTTCGGCTTGACGTCGCCGCCGCCCGGCCCGTCGGCACCGCCGCCGCTGAGCGCGGACTCGTCGAAGGCCATGCCGCCCCGCAGCAGGTCCTCCTTGATCACGGCCTCCCGCGGCACGTGGGGGAAGCGCTCCATCAGGCCCTCGACCAGTGCGGTACGGGTCTGGCTTGCCATGTGAACTCCTCGGACAGACGGGTGCCCGGGAGGTCTGCGCGCTCCGGGCACATCCATGGGAGCCACGGTATCCGCTCGTTTGAACAGGTTCAGCCCGGGGTGGCGGAGACGAGGGCGCGGTAGCGGCCCGGAGTGGTGCCGAACTCCCGGACGAAGGCGTGGGAGAGGGCGTACGGGCTGCCGTATCCGACCCGGGCCGCGATGGCGGCCAGGGAGTCCGGCGTGTCGCGCAGCCGGGTGGCGGCCAGGGTCAGGCGCCACCACGTCAGGTACGCCATCGGCGGACGGCCGACCAGCGGGGTGAACCGGCGCGCCAGGGTCGGGCGGGAGACGCCCGCCTCGGCGGCCAGGCGGTCCACGCTCCAGGGGGCCGCCGGGTCCGCGTGCATCGCCTGGAGGGCGGCGGCCGTCACCGGGTCGCCCAGGGCGGCCGACCAGGACCCCGCCGCCGCTCCGGCCACCGAGGCGCGGACCATGTAGACGAGCAGCAGGTCGAGCAGGCTCGGCAGGGCGATCGAGGACCCCGGCCGCCGCGCGTCCAGTTCGCCGCTCAACAGCTGTATCGCCGCGTGGAGTTCGCCGTGCGCCCCGCCCGGCAGGCGCACCACGCCGGGAAGTTCGGCCAGCAGCGGGTGCACCCGGCTGCGGTCGAGCCGGTACTTGCCGCACAGCATCTCCACCACCCCGCGGCCCGGCAGCGGGGCGCGGGGCGCCCGTCCGTCGCGGTACCGCTCCAGCGGGAGGGCCCGCGCCGCGGCCGCCGCGTCGACCGGCGCGTCCGCGAGCACGTGGCCGGCGCCGTGCGGCAGCAGCACCGCGTCACCGGTCGCCAGGGCGACGGGCTCGCCGCCGTCCGCCAGCAGCCAGCAGTCGCCCGCGAGGACGACGTGGAACCCCGCCCCCTCGTACGGGTCCAGCCGGACGCACCAGCTGCCGGCCACCCGTACCCGGTCGGAGGAGGGGCGCCCCAGGCGCACGGCGGAGATCGCGTCGCTCACCACGTCCATGCGCGCAGGGTACCGCCGGCGCCGCAGGCCGGTGAGCGGGATGCGCATTCCCTTGAGCGGAAGGAGCATTGGGCGGCTCGCCCCGTCTGCCTAGGGTGGTGCACATGACCAACGAGAACACGCAGAGCATCGTCCTCGGGGACGTCGAGATCACCCGCGTCATCGAGGCGCGGGGCCCCTTCGCGCCCGCACGGGACCTGGTCCCGCGGGCCGGCGCCGAGCTGTGGAAGGAGAACGAGGAGTGGCTGGCGCCGGACCACTGGCAGCCCGACGCCGACCAGGCCGTGCTCGCCCTGCAGACCTGGGTGCTGCGCAGCGGCGGCCGTACCGTCCTCGTGGACACCGGGGTGGGCAACGGGCGCGAGCGGCCCGGCTCGCCGCTGTTCCACCAGCGGCAGGGCGACTTCATGGCGGACCTCGCCGCCGCCGGGGTCCGCCCCGAGGAGGTGGACGTCGTCGTCAACACCCACCTCCACGCCGACCACGTCGGCTGGAACACCCTGGACGCCGACGGGGAGTGGGCCCCGGCCTTCCCCAACGCCCGGTACCTCATCCCGGCCGCCGACGACGCCCACTTCGGGCCGCGCGGCGGATACGGCGCGGGCGCGCGGGAGGTCGACCGGCTCGTCTACGAGGACAGCGTCGCCCCCGTCCACCGGTCCGGGCAGGCGGTCCTCTGGGAGGACTCCCACCGCATCGACGACCGGCTCACCCTGGAGGCGGCCCCCGGCCACACCCCCGGCTCCTCGGTGCTCAGGCTGGAGTCCGGGACCGACCGGGCCGTCTTCGTCGGGGACATGCTGCACAGCCCGGTGCAGGTCCTGCGGCCCTCCTGCAACAGCTGCTTCTGCATGGACGCGGCGCAGGCGGCGGACACCCGCCGCCGCACCCTGGCACGCGCCGCGGAGCGCGGGGAGCTGGTCGTCCCCGCGCACTTCGGCGGCAGCGGGGCCTTCGAAGTCCGCGAGGAGGGCGGCCGGTTCACCGTCGCGGGCTGGGCGTCCGGGATCTGACCGCCCCGGCCCCCGGCCCCGCGACCGACGGGGCACGGGGGCCGGCCGCGGGCCGGCCCGGAGGCGGGCCTACGAGGCCTCCGGGGTCGCGGCGAGGGCGTGCAGGTAGTGCATCAGCGCCATCAGGACGTCGCGGCTGGAGTCGCGCTGCCGGGCGTCGCACGCGACGAGGGGGACGGACTGCGGCAGGTCGAGTGCGCCGCGCAGCTCGTCGAGGGGGTACACGGGAGCGTCGGGGAAGGTGTTCACGGCGACGACGAACGGCACGCCCCGCTCCTCCAGCCGGCCGATCACGTCGAAGCTGACCTCCAGCCGGCGGGTGTCGACGAGGACCACGGCACCCAGCGCACCCTCGAACAGGCCGTTCCACAGGAACCAGAAGCGCTGCTGGCCCGGCGTCCCGAAGAGGTACAGCACCAGCTCCTCGTTGATGCTGATGCGGCCGAAGTCCATGGCCACGGTGGTCGACTTCTTGCGCTCCACGCCCGCCGTGTCGTCGACCCCGACCCCGGCCTGGGTCATGGTCTCCTCGGTGGTCAATGGCCGGATCTCGCTCACCGAGCCGACCAGGGTCGTCTTGCCGACCCCGAACCCGCCCACGATCACCACCTTGACCGCGGCCGTCGCCGTCGCCGGCAGTATGTCCTCGCGCCGCGGCCCCGCGGGATGCTCAGAGCTTTCGAAGTCCATCGATGACTGCCTCAATCAATGCCAGGTCGGGGAGTTGGGCGGGGGCGACGGGTGCGCGCGAGAGCACCCGTTTCGCGGTGAGGAGGTCGTCGAGGAGCACGGTGACCACGCTCACCGGCAGACCCAGGTAGGCCGAGATCTCGGCCACCGACAGCGGCGACTGGCACAACCGCACGATGGCCGAGTGTTCCGGCTGCATGCCGGGCCGGGGCCCCGACGTGGCGACGATCAGCGTCACCAGGTCGAGGCCGGTGGGGCCCAGCGGTTCGCTGCGGCCGCCCGTGATGACGTAGAGCCGTTCCGGGCTGCCGTCTTCCCAGCTTGTGCTGCCGGGGTCGCTCACGCGGTCAGCCTGTCGCTGCGCGGCGGGCTGCTGAGGTGCTCTCCGATCCGCGCGACGAGGTCCCGCATGCGCTGGCCCATCAGCCCGGCGTCGACGCCCTCGTCGGCCAGCACCGCGAGGTAGGCCCCGGCGCCGGCCGCCATCAGGTAGAAGAAGCCGCCGTCCATCTCGATCACGACCAGCCTCATCCGCCCGCTGCTGTGCGGGAGTTCGGAGGCGACCGCGCCGGCCAGGCTCTGGAGGCCGGCGCAGGCGGCGGCGAGCCGGTCGGCCGTGTCGGTCTCCGCGCCGTACTGGGCCATCCGCAGGCCGTCGGCGGACAGCACGATGACGTGCCGGGTCTGCGGGACGCTCTCGGCCAGGTCCTTGAGCATCCAGTCCATGTTGCTCTGCTGCTGACTCACGGCTGTTCCCCCTTGGTCGCCGAGGCCGGCGAGCTGTGCGTGTGGTGCTGGTAGTCCGCCGTGTGGTCCTCGGCGGGCCGGGTGTCCCCGGACAGGCCGCTCTGGAAGGCGGCGAGCCACATTCCGGGCTGGGCCTCGGCCTGCTCCGGTGCGGCGGTGGTGCTGGTGGTCCTCGCCGGCTCCGCGCCGGCCGGTCCCGCCGGCGCGGCGACCCGGGTCCTGCGCCGGCGCTGCGGCAGGCCGTTCGGCGTCCGCTCGGTCACGACCGGCCCCTCGTCGTAGTCGTCCGCCGGGGGCGCCTGCGGCCCCGTGGCCGCCCGCCGCGGGCGCGGCGATCCGGACGCCCCGTCGGTCCTCGCCGGGAGGGCCGCGGCCCGCGGGCCCGAGGAGGTGCCGATGCCGTGCGCGAGACCGGTCGCCGCGGAGACCGTGGTGATCAGGCCCTGCGGGACCACGAGGACGGCGCGCACGCCCCCGTACGCCGAGGAGCGCAGCGAGACCTGGAAGCCGTACGCCTGCGCCAGCCGGCCCACCACGGCGAGGCCCAGTCGCGGGGTCTCGCCCAGGTCGGTGAGGTCGATGCCCTCCTGCGCCTGGCGCAGCATCCGCTCGGCCCGGTTGCGGGCCTCCTCGCTCATGCTCAGGCCGCCGTCCTCGATCTCGATGGCGATGCCCGAGTTCACCTCGACCGCGGTCAGGTGCACCCTGGTCTGCGGCGGCGAGTAGCGGGTGGCGTTGTCCAGCAGCTCAGCCAGCGCGTGGATGAGCGGCTCGACGGCGGGGCCGACGACGGCCACCTGCGTCACCGAGTGCAGCTCCACGCGCTGGTAGTCGATGATCCGGGACATGGCGCCGCGCAGCACGCTGTACAGCGGCACCGACTTGCTCCACTGGCGGCCGGGCCGCGCCCCGCCGAGGACGGCGATGGAGTCCGCGAGCCGGCCGATGAGCGCGGTGCCGTGGTCGAGCCGCAGCAGGTCGCCGAAGACGGCCGGGTCCTGTCCGTGCCGGTCCTCCATCTCCCGCATCTCCTGGGCCTGTTGGTGCACGATGGCCTGCACGCGGCGGGCGATGTTCACGAAGGCCCGCTGCGCGGAGTCGCGCAGGTCCTCCTCGGCGACGACGGCGTCGAGCACCGAGCGCAGCACCGCCTGGTGGGCCGCCCTGAACTCGGGGGTCAGCCCGGGCCGGTGGACGTCGTCGTCCTCGAGGGAGGTGAGCACGTCCTCGGGGAACTCGCCCTTGCGCAGCCGTCCCACGATGTCGGGCAGCAGCACCTCGGCGAGCCACACGGTCTCCGCCTGCTGGACCGCCAGGGCCTCCTCGCGGGCCGCCACGGCGGCCCGCATCGCGGCCACCGCCCGCCCGCGCCGGGCGGCCTCGGCACAGGACAGCGCGACGGCCACGCAGGCCGCCGCGCCGATCCAGACGACGGAGGCGCGCGCGGACCCGGGTACCAGTGCGGTCGCCGCCGCGGATATCGCGGCGGTCACCAGGGCGGGCAGCGCCCATGCGACGGGTGAGGCGGGCCCTGGACTGCCGGGCGATCCCTCTCGAACCATCAGAACCCTCAAACGATCGGTTGCGGAAGATCTTGGACAACAGCCCGGGATCCTAGCCGCTCCGTGCACGGGTATTGACAGGAGGTCATGATACGGACGCACGACGGCAGTTGGCTTGGCCGAAAGTCGATGGATCGCGCCGTTCCGCTCCGGCCGCAGCGGCCCCCCGCCCCGATGGTGCCGCACACCGCGCGCCGCGCGACAATGGTGGGGTGCCGTACATAGCGGTGACCGCGCTCAGCCACGCCGGCCTGGTCCGCGAGCACAACGAGGACAGCCTCGTCGTCGGACCGTGGACCCTGTGCGCCACCGTGACCGACAGCCCCCAGACCCTCGTGTTCCCCCTCGGCCGCCCGCTGGTCGTCGCCGTGGCCGACGGGCTCGGCGGACAGCCGGCCGGAGAGGTCGCCAGCGCCCTCGTCGCCCGCCGCCTCTCCACCCTCGGCCCCACCCTGCGGGGCCCGGACACGCTCCGTGACGCCCTGGACGTGTGCGACTACGAGGTGAACGCGGCCGCCGAGGGCCGCCCGGAGCTGTTCACCATGGCCACCACCGTCGCCGGCGTCCTCGTCCTCGGGGAGTCGGTGCTCGTGTTCAACGTGGGCGACAGCCGGGTCTACGCCGCCGGCCCCGACGGCCTGCGCCGGGTCAGCGTGGACGACAGCCCGCCCCCGGAGCCCGGGCGGCGCACGACCTCCGCCGTCACCCAGACCCTTGGCGGCAGCCGCGCCTCCGGCACCCCCCTGCCCCACGTGACCTCCTTCGAGCTCTCCGGAGGCGACCGCTACCTGGTGTGCAGCGACGGGCTCAGCGACCCGCTGCCCGATGAGGAGATCGACGCCGTGCTCAGGGTCCACGACGACGGCCGCGCCGCCTTCGAGCTCTGGAAGGCCGCCATCGAGGCCGGCGGCCCCGACAACATCACCCTGGCCCTGGTACGGGTCGGGAGCTAGGACCCGGGGGAGCCGGGCATGCCCCTGCACGTCGGAACCTCGGGACGGCGGCACCGGGACCGGCGCGGCCCCCTGCGCGGTCAGTCCAGGACGTCCGGGACGGGCTCGGTGCTGCTGCGCTGCAGGGCCGTCCCGGAACCCGCGGCCGGGCCGAGGGCCCAGTCCGAGAGGGCCATCGAGTCCCTGTACCGCTCCTCGTCCTTCAGCAGCACGCCGATGACGGTCTTGCCGTTGCGGGTCACGGAGAAGACCAGGCACTTGCCGGCGGCCGTGGTGGTGCCCGTCTTGACGCCGACGGCGCCGGGGTATCCGTAGCCGGTGGGCCGGGGCTGGACCAGCAGGTTGCTGTTCGACCAGGTGGTGAGGGCCGAGGTGCCGCCGGTGGCGTAGGCGGCGGTCTTCACGACGGTCTGCAGCAGCGGGACGGACAGGGCGTGCCGGGTGAGCCGGGCCAGGTCGCGGGGGGTGGTGAGGTTCCTGCCGGTCGGCGAGATGCCGTCGAAGCTGTCGTAGACGGTGTTGGCCATGCCCAGAGCCCTCGCCTCGGCGTTCATCCTCGCGACGAAGTCCGCGGTGCGGCCGGCGGTGGTCGTGCCCGTGCCGAAGGCGTCCGCGAGCGCGTACGCGGCGTCGCAGCCCGACGGCAGCAGCATCGCGTACAGCAGCTGACGCACCGTCGGGGTGGCCCCTGCCCTCAACTGCGCGGAGCTCGCCCCCTGCCGGTAGACGTAGTCGAGGTACGCCTGCTTGACGGTGACCTTCCGATCCAGGTTCAGACCGGGCTGCGACGCGACCACGACCGCCGTCATGATCTTGGTCGTGCTGGCCATCTGCCGCCTGGTGTCGGGGGCCTTGGAGGTGAGCGTGGCGCCCGTGCCGGCGTCGACGAGGATCGCCCCGGCGGCGGTGAGGGCGGGCGCGGCGGCGGCCTGGGCGGGTACCGCGGCCGTGAGCAGGGCGCCGGTGGCGACGACGGCGGCGAGCGCGCTTCGGGCGCGCCGCATCAGGTTGGCGATCATTCGACCTCGCAGGAGGGAGGGGAGGAACCCGGTGGGGGACACGACCTGGCTTCCCCGTTCCCCCGCCCGCCGACACCCGCGCCGTGCTCAGTGCGAGACGGCCTTGGCCCAGTTGCGGTTGACGGTCTCCCTCGCCTTCTCCGTCTGAGCCTCCGTCGGAAACGCCGGGGTGCCCTCGACCGTCGGCAGTTTCTCCGCTGCGGCCTTGTCGAGCGTGCCGTCCTTCTTCATCGCCTCCATGAGGACGGGGCGCGCGTAGGCGCCGAGCCGGAGGTTCTGGCCCTCCGGGCTGAAGACGTACTCCTGCCACAGACGTGCCGCCGCCGGGTGCGGGGCGTCCTTGTTCACCGCGTTCGCGTAGTACTCGGCGAAGCTGCCGTCGAAGGGGATGGCGGTCCGCCAGTCGACGTCCGCGCCCTTCTTGCGGAATTCGTCGGCGTATCCGAGGTTGAGGAAGTCCCAGTCGATGCTGATCGGGGTCCGGCCCTGCGCGATCGTGTCCGGAGTGGACTGGACCGGGATGAGGTTTCCGCTCTCGGCGAGCTCGGCGAAGAAGTCGATACCGGGCTGGATGTCGTCGAAGGAGCCCCCGTTCGCCAGGGCCGCCGCATACACCCCGGCGAACGCGGACCCGGACTTGGTGGGGTCGCCGTTGAGCGCGACCTGGCCCTTGTACTCGGGTTTGCGCAGGTCGGCGAAGGTCGCGGGGCAGGTCGTGACGCGCTTGGCGTCGCAGCCGATCGAGACGTAGCCCCCGTAGTTGTTGTACCAGCGGGCCCGCGGGTCCTTCTGCTCCTCGGGGATCTGGTCGTACGCGGCGACCTTGTAGGGCGCGAACAGGCCCTGCCGGGCCCCGGACTGCGCGAACGAGCCCCCCACGTCGACCACGTCGGGGGCGCGGCCCCCACCCCGGTGCTCCTTCAGCGCGGTGATCTCGTCCTGGCTGGAACCCTCCGGGTTCTCCACCCTGACCTTGATCCCGTACTTCTTCTCGAAGCCGTCGATCAGCGCGCCGTAGTTGGCCCAGTCCCTCGGGAGCGCGATGGCGTTGAGCGCCCCCTCCTTCCGCGCCGCCGCGGTCAGTGCCGCCATGCCGCCGGCGTCCGCCGCGGAGGTGGCCGCCGCGGGTGCTCGGGGCGCGGCGGTGGGCTCGGCTCCGCAGGCACCGAGGGGCACCACCGCGAGGGCCAGGCAGACGGCGACGGAGGCTGTCCGGAGACGGGGTGCGGGCACAAAGGCTCCATAACGGGCGGTCGTGTACCGATCGAGGCCCAGCGTACGGTCGGCGGCCCCGGCGGCGTGGTCCCGGACGGTGGTGTCCGCCGTCTTCCCTGCGGCTGCCGTACCGCCGCGTTCTCACAGCCCCTCGTCGCCCCACGCGGCCAAGAGCGCCTCTCCGAGATCCGCCGAGGACGGCGGGGCCCCGTCGTGGAGGGCCTGCTCACTCCAGATGATCTTGCCGCGGACGGTGTAGCGGGTGCCCCAGCGCTCGGCGAACTGCGCGACGAGGAACAGGCCGCGGCCGCCCTCGTCGGTGGCCGCGGCCCGGCGCAGGTGCGGGGACGTGCTGGACCCGTCGGAGACCTCGCAGACCAGGCTGCGGTCGTACAGCAGCCTCACCCGGATGGGCTCGGTGCCGTAGCGGATGGCGTTGGTGATCAGCTCGCTGAGGATGAGTTCCGTGGTGAAGGAGATGTCCTCCAGGCCCCAGTCCGCCAGCCGGCGGGCGCAGGCGACGCGTACCCGGGACACCGCCGCCGGGTCGGGGGGAACGTCCCACTCGGCGATCCGCCCGGGATCCAGCCGGCGGGTGCGGGCCACCAGCAGCGCGACGTCGTCGCTGGGCCTGGCGGGCAGCATCGCGTCGATCACGGCGGTGCAGGTCTCCTCGGGGGTGCGCGCGGGCCCCGCCAGGGCGGCCCGCAGCGCTGCGAGGCCCGCGTCCGGATCGCGGTCGCGGCTCTCGATCAGCCCGTCGGTGAAGAGCGCCAGCAGTGAGCCTTCGGGCAGCGTGACCGTGACGGTCTCGATGGGCAGGCCGGCGCCCAGGCCCAGCGGCGGCGAGGCCGGCACCTCGGGGAAGGACACGGTCCCGTCGGGGCCGACCAGAGCGGGGCCCGGATGCCCCGCGGTGGCGGCGGTCACCCGCCCCGACACGGGATCGTAGATGGCGCACAGACAGGTGGCTCCGGTGATCCCCTGCCACTCCTGCTCGTCGGTGTCGATGTGGGCGACCAGCTCGTCCAGGTGGCTCAGGAGCTCGTCCGGGGGCAGGTCGAGGGTGGAGAAGTTGTACACGGCCGTGCGCAGGCGGCCCATGGTGGCGGCGGCGTGCAGACCGTGGCCGACGACGTCGCCGACGACCAGGGCCACCCGGGTGCCGGGCAGCGGGATGACGTCGAACCAGTCACCGCCCACCCCGGCCTGGGCGGCCAGGTAGCGGTGCGCGACCTCGACGGCCGACTGCTCCGGTACGCCCCGCGGCAGCAGGCTGCGCTGCAGGGTGACGGCCATGGCGTGCTCGCGGGTGTAGCGGCGCGCGTTGTCGACGGACAGCGCCGCCCGGGCGGTCAGCTCCTCGGCGAAGGACACGTCCTCCTCGTCGAACGGCGGGGAGTCCTGCGCCCGCCAGTAGCCGGCCATGCCCAGCACCACGCCCCGGGCCCGCAGGGGTACGACGATCAGGGAGTGGATGCCGCGGTCCAGGATCTGCAGGGCGTTGGCCTGGTTCTGCGACCGCCAGCGGTGGCCGGCCCGCAGGTCCGCCTCCAGGACCGCGTGGCCGCCGGCCAGCCCGGCGGCCATGGGGCCGGCGGGGGCGAACCGGATCAGCTCGCCGACGGGGGAGAGCGGGTGGTCGCCCTGGAGCCCGACGACGGCGGTGCGGCGCATCTCGGTGTTCGCTTCGGGCGGCTCCTCGCCGCGCAGCACCGGGTCCAGCAGGTCGACCGTGACCACGTCGGCGAACCGCGGGACCGCCACCTGCGCCAGTTCCTCCGCGGTGCGCTCCACGTCCAGCGTCGTTCCGACCTGCACCCCCGCGTCGTAGAGCAGCTTCAGCCGCTCGCGGGCCACCTCGGCCCTGCCGGTGAGGGCCCGCAGCTCGGTGGTGTCCCGCAGCGTGACGACGGTGCCCGCCTGCCCGTACGGGGCGGTGGGCCGGATGTTCACCGCCAGCAGCCGGTCGGCCGCCATGTGCACCTCGTCGGTCGCGGAACGGCCCGATGCGATCGGCTCGGCGATCGCCTCCTCCAGACCCAGGTCCGTGACGGGACGTCCCTCCGCGTCCGCGGGCAGGTCCAGCAGCCGCCGCGCCTCGTCATTGGCGAGCAGCAGCCGTCCGCCGTCGCCGACGATCAGGACGCCCTCCCGCACCGCGTGCAGCACCGCGTCGTGGTGCTCGTACATCCTCGTCATCTCGGCCGGTCCCAGGCCGTGGGTCCGGCGCAGCAGCCGGCGGCTCACCAGCGCCGTCCCGCCCGCGGACAGGGCGAGCACCGCGGCCGCGGTCCCGAGGACGACCGGCAGCTGCCGGTTCACCATGCCCTGGACGTTCTGGACCGTGACCGGGGAGGAGACGACGGCGATGACGTGGCCGGCGGGGTCCTTGACCGGGACCACCGAGACCACCGACTGCCCCAGGGACCCTTCGAACGTCTCCGTGAAGGACGTGCCGGCCGCTGCCTTGGCGAAGGGGCCGACGACGCGTTTCCCGATCTGTCCGGGGTCGCTGTGGGCGACGGTGACCCCGTCGAGCGTGTACACGTTGATGCCGTCGACCCCCGCGATCTTCCGGGCCGCCTCGGCGCTCGGCTGCAGCACCGCGCTCGGATGGGCGCTGCGCAGGGCCGCGACGATCCCCGGAGACTCCGCGAAGGTCCCGGCGGCGGCGAGCGTACGGTGCCGGGCGTCCAGCATGGCGTCGCTCCGGGCCTGCACCACGAGGGCCACCACCGCGGCGGCCACGAGGAGCACCACCACGGTCAGCTGCAGGAGGAACACCTCCCCCGCCACGCTGCGCACGCTCAGCAGGGAGGACAGCCTCTGGGGCCGCGCCTTCGCCGTCGGGGGCCGGCCCCCCTCCCGATGCTCCTGACGACGTCCTGAGCGGGGACTTCGAGGGGGAGGGGACGGGCCCGCGGTAGAGCGGAGCAGCCAACGCCGGAAGGGTCCCAGGAGGTTGCTCATAGTCCATTCTCTAACCTCCGCGGGCCATCGGCAGCGGGGGCGCCGATCGTCCGGCGGCGGCGGTCCGCAGGCCGCTGCGCATCCGCTCCCACCGGCTGCGCACACGCACTGCTCCAGGCCGCCCACAGCGCGTGGCCGCCGCCGGCGCGCGGCGCGTAAGCCCGGCGGTCGGCCACTTCGACGACCGCTTTCCGTGCACCGCTGACCTCCGCCACAGGACGTATGGCGCGCCGCCGCTCACCGTCCGTGCCGGTCCAGTGTCGCCATCAGCTTCCGTTTGCGTTTCCGGTCGGCGCGCAGGGCGGTCAGGTAGGCGGTGAACGCCGCCTCGGTGCCGAGTGCGCGGTGGCAGGCGCGGGCGCTGAGCAGCAGTTCCGCCATGCGTTCGTACGCACGGTCTCCGGTCTCCTTGCGCAGTGGTTCGATCCAGCGGAGGTAGACGGTCAGCGCGTCGCCCGGGCTCGGGCCGCCGTCCGCAGATGCCGGTAGGCGGCCGGCGAGGGGCGTGCCGACAGCAGGTTCCGGCGGACTGCGACCACGTCCGCCAGGCGGCCGGCCCGCGCGTACCGTTCGCAGACGAACGTGACCAGTTCGCCGTCCGGCCCCCAGTCCGACTCGGCTTCCCGCAGGCCCCGTTCGGCCCATTCCAGGGCCTCCGCCGTGCGGCTCGCCGCCTCGAGCTCCTTGGCGATCAGCAGATGGGTGCGGCCGTTCGGGGCGAGGTCCGCCGCGTGGACCGCGACCACCGCGTCCACGCTGCCGCCGTCCGCCTTCAGGAGGCGCTCCATGAGGGACTTCTCCGCCCACCCCTCGGGGTTGGCCCGCCAGGCGGCGATCACCAGTTCACGCGCCCGGGCCGTACCCGGCTCGCCCAGCACCTCCAGGTAGTCGCGGAGGTCGACGTCCGTGGCGTGGTTCAGCTCGTCCAGCAGGTGGCGCACCAACCACTGCGCGGTCTCCGCCGGGTCGGGCCGGGCGGACCGGCAGGCCTCCAGGTGGGCCTCGGCCAGCTCCCGGGCGACCTCCCCGATCACGCCGTCCGAGTCGTCGACCTCCCCGTACGTGCGGCCGAGCGCCCGGAGCGCCTCGCGGGCCACCTCCACCGCGACCGCGGCCCGGCCGCCGGCCGCCAGCCCCCGCAGGGCGGTGACCGCCTCCCCCGCCTGCCGGCCGTAGGCGTGGGCGTCGGCGTACTCGACGTGGCCGTGGCGGGCGAAGGGGCGGGCGTCGAGGAGTCTCAGGATGCGCTCGCGGACGATGCCGGTGTCCTCCGCGGCGGCTGCCGCGCGCAGCTCCAGGCGGCGGCGCAGGACACGGTCACCGGCGAGCTGCTCCCGTACCAGGACGAGCAGTTCCCCCCACGGGTGCGGGACTCAAGCCAGGCGTCCAGCAGCCGGGTGCGCGAGGCGGCGGCCGACCGCTGCCGCGGCACCGATCCGGCCTGCCCCAGGACGGTCAGGCCCACCGCCACGCAGTGCTTGCAGAAGTTGCCTTCCCGCCCGTACGGGCAGTCGCACCAGCCGGTGAGCCCGCCGTCCTCGTCCTCGGTCAGCTCGACCTCGTAGGCGTCGGTCCCGTCCACGGTCGCCGTGATCGCTCCGTCCCCCACGTCCAGCCGGGACACCGCGGAGCGATACCCGAGTCCCCCGTTGAAGGAGCGTGAACCCGCCAGCCGGCGCAGGTCGTTCTCGGTGAATCCCAGAGTATGCGTCACGCCCTCCATTCAAGCCGGAATCCCCCGCCGGGAGGGGACGGGCGGCGGGCCCCGTGCTGAGTGGAGCCGCATACCGTGACCGCGGGCTCGCGCGGGCGGACTGACGGTCGTGGGGTGATCATGGCTGGCTTTGGGATCGGATTCGAGCCAAGTTGACCCAGATGGATCGCTTCATTCCTCGCAAACCGTCCTCAACCCCGGGGCCGGGGCAGGTGCGGGGGGTTGCGGATCGGCTGGGGCGGGCGCACGTTCTGGAGCACCAGAGGGTGGGAAGTTCCTGCTGTCGTGCCGGGGCGACACGGGACACCGAAGGGCGCCGAAAGGGAAGCAGGGATCTCATGACAGTGCAGGCCGTCAAGGTGCCCATGCCGCGGATGCCGTACCCGCTGCGGGTGAATCCGCACCTCGCCGCCCTGCGCGAGGAGAGCGAGACGTGGGCGCGCGAGACGGGCATGCTGGGCGGGGACGGAGCGCCGTCGGCCCACCGGGCGATATGGACCCCGTCCCAGTTCCACGCCATGGCCGTCGACCAGCTGACCGCCTGGGCCCTTCCCGACGCCTCACTCGCCGACCTGCGGCTCAACCACCGGTTCAACCTCTGGGCGCTGGCCTGGGACGACCACTTCGCCGCCGCCTTCAAACGGACGGGCGACCTCACCGGCGCGAAGGCCTTCACGGCCCGCCTCCACACCTTCCTGCCGGCGGCGCCCGGCCCCCGTTTGCCGGAGCCGGTCAATGCCGTCGAAAGGGGCCTGGCCGACCTCCAGCGACAGCTGTTCCCCCCGAGGAGGGCGCACTGGCAGCAGGGCTTCAACCGCGCCCTGGCGCGGTACGTCGACGCGGGGGTCCAGGAACTGGCCAACAGCCGCGCCGGCCGTGTCCCGGACCTCATCGAGTACGCCCAGTTCCGCCGCGACAGCTTCGCCGCCCCTACCGCCCCGTACTCCGTCGAACTCTCCACCGGCGCACGGATCCCCGAGCGGATCCGGCACGACCGCGTCTTCCGCGCCGTGCTCGACGCCTTCATGGACTACATGGGTATGGCGAACGACATCGCCTCCTACCACCGGGAAGTCCATGACGAACACGACGTCAACAACCTCGTCACGGTCCTCGAGGCATCCCTGCGCATCACCGTCCAGGAGGCGATGCGCGCGGCCGCCGATCTGGTGACCGCCCGACTGCGCCACTTCGAGCACCTCACCCGGAGCGAACTGCCCCCGGTCGTGGAGCGGGCCGGGCTGGGCCCGGGCGAGCGGATCGAGCTGGAGGCGTGGCTCCGGGGAGCACGCGGCTTCCTGTCCGGCCTGCACGCGTGGTACACCGGGGCGCCCCGCTACGCTCCCGCGGACGGTCCGTTCCAGGAGCAGCGGGGGCTGCCGACCCGTGCCGCTCGGCAGCCCCCTCGGCTGTGGCGCTCGGCTCTGCAGTGAGCCGCGAGGCCTACCGTCTGCGCAGGAGCCGCCCCAGCCGTGCCCGCCACGTGGTGCGGGGCTCGACCGGGCGCGACGGCTCCGGTCCGTAGGGCGGCCGTGGGGGCGCCGCCGGCATGCCGGTACTCGGCGCGGGCGCGGCCGGCAGCGGAGGCAGCACATCGGGGGCCTGTGGACTGCGGGGCGCGAACGTCACGGGCAGCGCCGTCAGATGCCGCGACCAGGTCGAGGAGCGCCAGGTGAGCTCCTCCTCGGGCACGGCCAGGCCGATGTCGGGAAGCCGGGTGAGCAGGATGTCGATGCCGGCGTCGGCGATGACACGGCCGATGTCCTGGCCGGGGCACTCGTGCGCGCCGGCGCTGAAGGACAGGTGCGCGCGGTTGTGGTGCACGCGGGTCGAGGGGTCCCGGCGGACCCCCTGGTCGACGTTCCCGGCGGCCAGGCCCAGCAGGAGCATGTCTCCCGCCTTGATCTCCTGTCCTCCGAGGGAGGTGTCACCGGTGGCCCAGCGACCCGGACACACCATCAGCGGAGGCTCGTCCCACAGCACTTGCTCCACCGCTTCCGGCAGGGTCATCTGCCCGCCCGCCAGCGATCCGCGGAACCGCGGGTCGGTGACCACCATGCGCAGCACGTTGGACATGAGGTTGGCGGTCGTCTCGTAGCCCGCGAGCAGGATCAGGCGCAGGTGGTGCTGCACCTCCTCGTCCGTGAGGCCGGCCGGGTGGGCCATCAGCACGGACGCGATGTCGTGTCCGGGCAGGACGCGCTTGGCGGCGACGAGCTGCTCGAGGGTCTCCAGCACGTAGGCGTTGCTCGCGAGCGACGTCTCGGTGCCCTTGAAGAGGTCCCGGGCGGCGTGCACGAGCTTGGGGCCGTACTCGTCCGGCATGCCGAGCAGGTGGGTGAGCACGAGCATGGGCAGGTGCTCGGTGAACTGACCGACCAGCTCCGCGCTGCCCCGTTCGCAGAACTCGTCGACCAGCTGGTGCGCGAAGCGGGTGATGCGGCGGCGGATTCCGCGTTGGTCGAACTGGTCGAGGCCGGCGGTGACCGCGCCGCGCAGGCGCTGGTGCTCCTCGCCGTCCGCACAGACGCAGTCGGGCCGCCAGCCGATCATCGGCACCAGCGGCGAGGTGGTGGCGTCGATCTCGCCGCTCCTCCAGCCGTGCCAGATGCGGGGATCGCGGGAGAACTGGGTGGCGCGGCTGGCCACGTCGCGGTTTTCGAGGTACCCCAGGACGAGCCAGGCCCGTACGTCCCCGTCGAGCAGGACGGGGGCCACCGGGCCGTGGACGGCCCGCAACTCCTCGTACAGGCCCATGGGGTCGGTCTCGGCGGCGGCACCCCAGAGCCGGGTCGCCGCGTCGAGTCCCGTGGCGTTGTGGGCCGGGCAGCCCGGGGGCGGGCTGAGCCCCGGTTCCGTGGTGGCGCGGTCGGCGGGTGGGAGGGTCATACGGACTCCTGAGCGGCGGCGAGGGTGCACAGGTAGCCCATCAGCGAGAGCAGCGCGTCGCGGCTGGACGACCGGTCGCGTGCGTCACAGGTGATGATGGGCACCGATTCGTTGAGCGCCAGAGCGGTGCGCAGGGCTGGCATCGGGTGCTGCGGCGCCTCGGGGAAGGCGTTGACGGCCACGACGAAGGGGACGCGGCGGTCTTCCAGCCGGGTGATGATCTCGAAACAGACTTCGAGCCTCCGGGTGTCGACGAGGACCACGGCACCGAGCGCGCCTTCGAAGATGCCGTTCCAAAGGAACCAGAAGCGCTCCTGTCCCGGTGTGCCGAAGAGATAGAGGATCAGCTCCTCGTTGATGCTGATGCGGCCGAAGTCCAGGGCGACGGTCGTGGTGTTTTTGCCTTCCGCGCCGGGATTGTGGTCGATCCCGACGCCGGCCTGGGTCATGGTCTCCTCGGTGGTCAGGGGCGGGATCTCGCTCACCGCCCCGACCATGGTCGTCTTGCCCACGCCGAAGCCGCCGACGACCACGACCTTGACGCCCCTGGCGCCGTGCGGCAGCAGCACGTCCGAGCGGCGGGGGCCGGTGGCGGGTGCGTCAGAGCCTGCGTAATCCATGGATCACCGCCTCCAGAAGGCCGAGTTCGGGGACCGCCGCAACGGGAACGGGAGCGGTGGCCTCGACCCGCTCGTGGTCCACGAGCTTGGAGAGCAGCACCGTGATGACGCTGAACGGCAGGCTGAGGTACGCGGAGATCTCGGCCACCGACAGCGGGTACTGGCACATGGCGAGAATGGCCGCCTGTTCGGGCTGCATACCGGGTTCGGGTGCGGACCTCGATGCGATGAGGGTGACCAGGTTGAAGGCTTTGGCCGAGGAACCCGGGCCACCCGAGATGACGTAGAGCGGCACGGGACTTCCTTCGTCCCATGCGTCCTGGTTCCGTGACGTCACATCGCCTGCCCGATGTCGTCACGAGGCGGGCTGGTCATGTGCTGGCCGATCCGGAACACGAGCGTGCGCATGCGGTCGCCCAGCAACCCCGCGTCCACTTCCGCGTCCGCCAGCACCGAGAGGTAGGCCCCGGGTCCGGCCGCCATGAGGGAGAAGTATCCGCCGTCGACCTCGATCCCGACCATGTGGGTCGAGCCGTTTCCGTGCGGGAACTTCTGGGCGATGGCCTTCGCCAGGCTTTGGAGACCCGAGCAGGCGGCGGCGATCGCGTCGGCGGTGTCGGGCTCCGTGTTCGCTTGACCGATGCACAGGCCGTCCGACGACAGCACGACCACGTGTCGCACGTACGGGACGCCGGACGCGAGCTCCTTGAGCATCCAGTCCATGTTGGGCAGTGGCGGCACGGTTACTCACCCTCGTCTAATGACTCGCTGGTTGGGTTGGAAGGGCCCATGACCGGTCTCTTCTCGCCGTTGAACGCCTCCCACATCAGACCCGGCTGCCGGGGTGCGCCGGCCGTTCCCGGGGTGGCGGCCGGAGCGGCGGGGGGATGGGGGGCCGTGCGGACGACCGGTGTCGGGACGGGCGACTCGCGTCGCCGCTGCGGCAGTCCGCCGACGGCCTGTCCGGCCTCGGCGGAATCCGCTGCGGCCACACGCGCCACCGGCGGCCGGGGCGCGGTCGGTGCGCCCGTGGGCCTCGGCGTGAACTGCTGGATCTTCCGGGCGGCAGGCTGGACCGTGGTGATCAGCCGCCGGGGAACGAGGACGACGGCCCGCACTCCTCCGTAGGCGGAGGTGCGCAGGTCGACGTCGAGGCCGTTCTCACGGGCCAGCCTGCTGACGACGGGCAGGCCGAGCTGCGTCGCCTCGCCCAGGTCGGCCAGGCCGATGCCCGACGATGCCCGGGCCATGACGCGGTCGATGCGCTGGCGGACCTCCTCGGTGAGCCCGACCCCGCGGTCCTCGATCTCGATCGCGATGCCGGAGGGCACCTCGTGCGCGGTCACCTCGACCGGGGCGTGCGGCGGCGAGAAGGTCGTGGCGTTGTCGAGCAACTCGGCGAGCAGGTGGATCAGCGGCTCGGCTCCCTGGCCGATCACCGCCACCTCCGTCACCGACTGCAGCTTCACGCGGGGGTAGTCGACGATGCGTGACATGGCTCCGCGCACGACGTCGTAGAGCGGGATCGGCTTCGACCACTGGCGCCCGGGCCGGGCGTCACCGAGTACGGCGATGCTGGCCGCGAGGCGTCCGATCAGGGCGTTGCGGTGGTCGATGTCCTGCAGGCCGTGGGAGACCACCACATCCGTACCGTGGAGGATCTGCATGTCGCGCAGGTCCTTGGCGAGTTGGTGCACGATCGCCTGTACCCGCCGCGCGATCGCCACCAGCGCCCGCTGCGACGAGTCCCGGGTGCGTTCCTCGGCGTCCACGGCTTCCAGGAGCGTCCGCAGCGCCGCCCGGAGCGCTTCGGCGAACTCGCCGTCGAGATGGTCCCCGAACGGGACGGACTGCAGGATCTCCGAAGCGGTCTCGCCCTTGTGCAGGCGGGCGACGGCCGCGGGGAGGAGCTCTTCGGCGAGCCATACGGTGGTGGCCCGCTGGTCGGACAGGCGCGCGAGCAGAGCGGTCTCGCGTTGGGCGTAGTACCGCTGTACCTCGGCATTCGCCCGCGCGGAGCGGGCCGCCTCCGCCGAGCGCGCCCGGCGTGCCGTATCAGCCGAGGTGACGGCCGTCAGGACGACCGCGCCGAGGCCGCACCAGGCAACCGGCGTGCGTATCTCTGCGGAAACGCAGATCAGTGCCACGACGCAGGCCCCGGCCAGGACGCCAGTGGGGATTAGCCATGCCGGAGCCACTGCACGTGACAGCGCTCTGGGGGTTGAACCTGCACGAGCCATCGAAGGGTCCCTAAAACTTCTGGAATTGGTCGGTTGGGCGTGATGCGGTGTGCCGACAGGAACAATCGGATCTTTGCCCGGCCGAGCAAAGATGTTCCAATGAGTGCGCCCGACGGGTCGGTTCGAGATCGCATCGGTGGTCACGCCTCTCTGTGGCCAGGCTTCATCGCTTCATCTGCGCGCAATGCGACGTTCGGCGCGCGGTGATCGCAGCGCAACACGCGGGGCGAGCATAGTCAGTTCGGGTACGCCAGGTGGCCTTGACCGGTACGGAAATCTTCGTTGATCAAATTGGGCTCATAGTCGATCGATCACCGTCATGACGCACGCTGAAAATGCATGGAATCGACCGCATCCCTCGGCCGGGCAACGCGTCGGCGTGAGTCCAGAAGGTTGGGGGAGAGCTGACCGATCCTGTGAACGGTTGTAGGCTGCGGCGACCGCCCTTGACCTGCGCGAAGCAGGCAGGGAGCAGACATATCGGGAGTATTCGCATGCTTCGTACCATGTTCAAGTCCAAGATCCACCGGGCCACCGTCACCCAGGCCGACCTGCACTACGTCGGTTCCGTGACCATCGACGCCGACCTGCTCGACGCCGCCGACCTGCTGCCGGGGGAGCTCGTCCACATCGTGGACATCACCAACGGCGCGCGGCTCGAGACGTACGTCATCGAGGGGGAGCGGGGGTCCGGGGTCATCGGGATCAACGGGGCCGCCGCGCACCTCGTGCACCCCGGGGACCTGGTCATCCTCATCAGCTACGCGCAGGTCGAGGACGCCGAGGCGCGGGCGCTCAAGCCGCGGGTCGTGCACGTCGACGGGGACAACAGGATCATCGAGCTGGGGGCGGACCCGTCCGCTCCCGTGCCCGGTACGGACCAGGAGCGCAGCCCCCACGCGGTGGCGGCTGTCTGAGGGGAGTCGGGGACCATGGCGCCCGTGCCGCCGGCCGGGCTGACCCTGCTCCACACCTCGCCGGTGCACGTGCCCGTCTTCGACGGCTTGCGGGACGAGCGCCATCCGGGGGCCGTGCTGCGGCACCTCGTGGTGCCGCAGCTGCTCGACCGGGCGCGGGAGGCCGGCCCCGCAGCCGTGGCGGCACAGATGCGCGAGGTGCTGGAGGGAGTCCGCGGGCCCGTGCTCGTCACCTGTTCGACGGTGGGCGCGGTCGCGGAGTCGCTGGGGCCCCGGCTCGGCGTGCCCGTGCTGCGGGTGGACCGGCCCATGGCGGCCGAGGCCGTACGGAGAGGGCCCCGCATCGTGGTGCTGGCCGCGCTCGCGTCGACGGTCGGGCCCACCCTGGAACTGCTGGCCGAGGAGGCCCGCGGGCGGGACGTCAGCGTCCGGAGCGAGGTCGTCGAAGGGGCCTGGGAGCGGTTCGAGGCCGGGGACCGGCGCGGGTACCTGGAGGCGGTGGCCCGGGCCGCGGACGCGGTCGGGGGCGCCGACGTGATCGTTTTGGCCCAGGCCTCCATGGCCGGGGCCGCCCACCTCGTACGGACCGGCCTGCCCGTGCTGTCCAGCCCCGCCCCGGGCCTGGCGGCCGCGCTGCTCGGGGGGCGTACGGGCTGAGATCGGGGGAAGGTGGGGATTATGGTGCGAAACGCAGAACAGACGCAGCCTCCGGTCCCCGAGCCGGACCCCGTCCCCTCGCCGGAGCCGCCGCTGCCGGGCCCCGCGCCGGTGCCGCGGCCGGTGCCGCCCGTACCGCCACCGTTCCCCGAGCCGGACCCCGTCCCCCCGCCGCCGGGTCCCGCGCCGATCCCCCAGCCGGGTCCGCTGAGCTGACGTCAACTCCGGTTTTCGAACGGCCTGTTGTGGCCCTTGTCAGGACATCTGGGCGCCGTTAGGTTGTGCGGTTCCTGATGTCTTCCAGGGGGGCTCCCATGGGTGTACGGGGCCGGCACCGCCGGTATCAGCCGAGCAGCATCAACCGGGCCTCGCTCGTCGTCACCGCAGGTGGAGCCGGTATCGCGCTCCCCCTCATCGGCGCCGGGGACGCCCAGGCCGCCTCCGTGGACGCCTGGAGCAAGGTCGCCGCCTGCGAGTCGACCGGCAACTGGCAGACCAACACCGGGAACGGGTATTACGGCGGGCTCCAGTTCAGCCAGAGCACCTGGCGCGCATTCGGCGGCACCGCCTACGCCCCGCGCGCCGACCTGGCCACCAAGGACCAGCAGATCGCCGTCGCGGAGAAGGTCCTCAGGGGGCAGGGGCCCGACGCCTGGCCCGCCTGCGGACCCCAGGCCGGTCTCAGCCGGAGCGCCGCCGCACCGGCCGGCGACGCCAAGCCGTCCGCGAAGCCCTCCGCGCAGCCTTCCACACCCTCCGCGAAGCCGCAGACGCAGGCCCCCATGGACCGGATCCAGCCGACCAAGGCCACCACCGGCACCCCCGTCAGCATGCCCACCCCGACCGGGACCACCGTCCTGCCGAACCCGTACGTCGTCGCACCCGGGGACTCGCTGTCCTCGATCGCCGGCCGGCAGCACGTCGAAGGCGGTTGGCAGGCCCTGTACGAGACCAACCGGGACACCGTCGGCGGCAACCCGAACCTGATCTTCCCCGGGCAGCGGCTCACCCTCCGCGTCACCGTCGCGCCACCCGCGCAGAACCCGGAGAAGCCGCCGCGCACCGCCGAGCCGGTCAAGCCCGTCGAGCCGAACAAGCAGCAGCAGGACGAGGCCAAGCCCGAGGCGAAGCCCAAGCCCGAGCAGTCCAAGCCCGCGCCCGAACAGTCCAAGCCCGCCGAGAAGCCCAAGCCCGAGCAGGCCGCCAAGCCCGCCGAGAAGCCCAAGCCGGCCGAGAAGCCCGGCTCAGCGGAGCAGAAGCCCGCCTCGGGCGGGTTCACCGCCCCCGTCGACGCCGGCCTCGGCACCGCCTACCACGTCGCCGGCTCCTCCTGGTCGAGCGGCTACCACACGGGCGTCGACTTCCCGGTGGCGACCGGTACCGGCATCAAGGCCGTCGGACCCGGCACCGTCGAGTCGGCCGGCTGGGCCGGGGCCTACGGCTACCAGGTCGTCATCAAGCACGCCGACGGCCGCTACTCCCAGTACGCCCACCTCTCGGCGCTCGGGGTCAAGGCCGGCCAGCAGGTCTCCGGAGGGCAGCGCATCGGCCGCTCCGGCTCGACCGGCAACACCTCCGGGCCCCACCTGCACTTCGAGATGCGCACCGGGCCCGGATACGGCTCCGACATCGACCCGCTGAGGTACCTCCGCGGCAAGGGGGTCGACATCTGACCCCCGCACGTGCGCAGGCACGGCCGTGAGCAGGACCAGGCCGGCCGCCGCCACGGCGCCGCTGGCCAGCGCCGCCGCCGCCCCGGCGGTCCCGTACCGGAAGCCCTCGTCGAACAGGGAGATGCCCACGGCGGCCGCCACCACCGGGTTCACCACCGTCACCGTGGCCAGCGGCGCCGTCAGCCCCGCCCCCCGGTAGGCGGCCTGGGACAGCAGCAGGCCGCCCGCCGCCAGTACGGCGATCGCCGCCAGGTCCGGCCACAGCCCGCCCGGCCCGCCCGGCGTGGGCCGGGTGACGCTCTCGGCCACCGACTTCGTGAACACCGAGGCCATCCCGAAGGCCGTACCGGCCGCCGCCGCGAGCAGCACGCTGCGCAGTACCGGCCGCCGCATCCGCCCCGCCGCCAGCACGAGCACCGCCGCCCCCACCGCCGTCGCGGTCAGCAGCAGGCCCCGCTCGCCGCCCGCCAGCGCCTGGCGCCCCCGGCCCTCTCCGCCCGTCAGGGCCAGCAGGCCGGCCAGGCCGACCGTGGCCAGCACCGCCCCCCGCCAGGCCGCCGCGCCCGCCCGGCGCCGGACGAGCACGGCCGCCATCGGGAGCGCGAAGACGATGGTCAGCGCCCCGAGCGGCTGGACCAGGCTCAGCGGTCCGTAGGCCAGCGCCACCACGTGCAGCAGCGCGCCCAGGCCGTTCAGCGCGACCGCGGCCCACCAGCCGGGGCGGCGCAGCGGGGCCAGCGCGCGGCGGTCCGGGGAGCTCACCGCGACGCGTTCCTGGACGATCGCGCCGCCCGCGTAGGCGACGGCCGACACCAGGCAGAGCAGAACCGACAGGGCCAGGGCACTCATGGATCCACCATGCCCCACCCCGGCCGCCGGTACATCCGTCCGCGGACCCCTTGATCGCGGGCCGAGTCATCCTCCTGGCATACACCAGAGGGAGTAGGCGCAAGCGGCACCCGCGGGGACGAACGCCCTTGATCCCCTCCATACCGTGACAGGCCGCTCGCGGTCGGTGAGGGTCACGCGAACGGGTTTGGTCCCGGGCGTGTCGGCTCCGTACAGTTTCCGTTTTGGGGACTTCCGCAGCAGGCGGACGCGGACGAGCGAGCAAGGAACGGCAGCGGCCATGACGGTGACCGATACCGAAGACAACCAGGCATACGGGCCGGGCATCGACCCCGAGCGCCTCGCCGTCTGCCTCAGCGTGCTCGACGAGCTCGACACGATCGACGTCGACCACCCGGACGCCATCACCGTACGCCGCGCCACCGCCGGCATCTACCGGACGGTAAAGCAGCGCCGCCGCCAGGAGCGCCGCGCCGCCAAGACCGCCAACGACAAGGCCGTCACCGAGGCGACCGCCACCGGCTCCGCCCAGCGCATCGACGACGAGACCGAGGGCATCCTGCCCTCCTCGGTCACCGAGGCCGGCCGGATCGCCGGGATACTCCAGCGCCCGCGCTCCTGCTACGTCTGCAAGACGCGGTACGTCGAGGTCGACTACTTCTACCACCAGCTCTGCCCGGACTGCGCCGCCGTGAACCGCGCCAAGCGCGAGGCGAGCGCCGACCTCTCCGGCAAGCGCGCCCTGCTCACCGGCGGCCGGGCCAAGATCGGCATGTACATCGCGCTGCGGCTGCTGCGCGACGGGGCCCACACGACGATCACCACCCGCTTCCCCAAGGACGCCATCCGCCGCTTCAAGGCGATGGAGGACTCGGCGGACTGGATGCACCGCCTGGAGGTCGTCGGCATCGACCTGCGCGACCCGGCCCAGTCCGTGGCGCTCGCCGAGCAGGTCGCGGCGGCCGGTCCGCTGGACATCCTGATCAACAACGCGACGCAGACCGTGCGCCGCCTGCCCACCGCCTACGCCGCGCTGGTCGAGGGCGAGAGCGCCCCGCTTCCGGCCGGCGAGCTGCCCGCCCACCACGTCATCGGCGCCTTCAACTCCGGCGCGGTCGACGGCCTGGCGGCGCTGCCCGTCGGGGTGAGCGGCCTGGAGGCGCAGAAGGTCGCCGACCTCGCCCTCGTCGCGGGCAACGCCAGCCTGGAGCGGCACCTCGCCGGGACCGCCATCGACGCGGGCGGCCTGCTGCCGGACGTCGTCGACAGCAACACCTGGGTGCAGACCATCGACCAGATCTCCCCGGTGGAGCTGCTCGAGACCCAGCTGTGCAACTACACCTCCCCGTTCATCCTGATCAGCGCGCTGCGGCCGTCGATGGCCGAGGCCGCCCGCAAGGCGTCCAGCGGTCGTGCGTACGTGGTGAACGTCTCGGCGATGGAGGGCGTGTTCAGCCGCGGCTACAAGGGCGCGGGGCACCCGAACACCAACGCCGCCAAGGCCGCGATGAACATGGTGACGCGGACCAGCGGCCAGGAGATGTTCGAGGCCGACCGCATCCTGATGACCTCGGTCGACACCGGATGGATCACCGACGAGCGCCCGCACTTCGACAAGCTGCGGCTGGCCGAGGAGGGCTTCCACGCGCCCCTCGACCTGGTCGACGGCGCGGCCCGGGTCTACGACCCCGTCGTCCGCGGCGAGGCCGGCGAGGACCTCTACGGGATCTTCCTCAAGGACTACTCGCCCGCCAACTGGTAGCGGCGCCCGCGGGCCGGCCCCGTCCCCCCGTCCGAGGGGGACGGGGCCGGCCCGTCATCCTTTCGGGTCAACCCCGGCGTCAGATTCGGAAGGCTCCGGCCGCGACGAGTTCGAGCACCGGGCGCCAGTCCTCCACGACCCCGGCGTCCAGCCCTGTGCCCCGCCCCGCCCGGGCGGCCTGGTGCAGGGCCTCCTCGTCCGTACCGGAGCCGGCCGCGCTGCCCTCCAGCAGCCTGGCCACGCGCGGGCCCAGCAGCCCGCGGACCGCCTCGGCCGCCCCGTTCCCCGGGGCGTGCGCCGGCCCTCCCAGGCCCTGGACCAGCCCGGCGACCTGGAGCTCCTTGTCGTAGGGGTGCGAGCGGCGCAGCAGGGCCGCGGTCCGCAGCCCGAGGTCCCGGTCGGGCGTGTCGGGGCCGCCGTGACGGGCGTGCAGCAGCTCCATCAGCTCGTCGACACTGCCGATCGCGGGCACCCCTGACCAGGCCATCGCCGTTCCCTCCGTCGTCCGCGCACGCACGCCGCCGCCACCGCCGAGCAGATCACCACCGGCGGACACGCCGGAGTGCGACTTCCTGAACTCGCGGCAAAAACAAGCGGTCCAGCGTGGATTTTACCGTTCCATCGAGCGGGCCCCCGCTCATATGTGTACCCTGAAGCGCAAGGAACCCCACCCGGGCTCCGCTCCACCAAGGCGCCACCGCGTCCGGAAGACCTTTTAATTTCCCTATCCGGCATGCGGTCGAGCCTGCCGGGTTACGCGACACAAGGGAGTGCGCGGTGACTGAGACGACCAAGCCCAACCCGACCATGGAGCTGACGGGCCGGGCGAACACCCGGTCCGACGAACTCGGCAGCCTCGAAGTCTGGGCCCGGTCCGCCCCCATCAGGCTGGCCGGCTACGAGGACGACCTCGCGGAGCCGCACATCCTGCCCGGCATCGACTAGGGTCCGCACCCGCCGGGGCCGGATCCGCCAGAGCCACCGGCCCCCGGCGCGCCCCACGCCCCACGCCCCCGCACCCCACGGTGACGGGGGCGCGGCACGACCGGCCGGACCCCGCCCCGGGTTCCCGATCCCCCTACGCCCTGAGCGTCATCGCTGCCGGCGATCACGGCTTCCGCCGCCCCGCCCGCCCGGGCAGGCTGACCGGCATGAAGAAGCTGCTGATGCTGGGCGGGACCGAATTCGTCGGCCGCGCGATCACCGAGGACGCCCTGGAGCGGGGCTGGGAGGTCACCGTCTTCCACCGGGGCCGCCACGCCCCGCCGCCCGGCGTCCGCGCGGTGCACGGCGACCGCACCGCGCCCGGGGGCCTGGCCGCCCTCGCCGAAGGCACCTGGGACCTCGTCGCCGACACCTGGAGCGGCGCCCCCACCGCCGTGCGCGACGCCGCCCGCCTGCTCGCCGGCCGCGCCGGCCACTACGCGTACGTCTCCAGCCGCTCCGTGTACGCCTACCCGGCACCCGCCGGCCAGGCCGAGGACGGCCCGCTGGTCGGGGGCTCGCCCGACGCCGACGCCACCGCCTACGCCGAGGACAAGCGCGGCGGCGAACTCGCGGCGCTCGCCGCCTTCGGCGACCGCGCCCTGCTGGTGCGCGCCGGCCTGGTCCTCGGCCCGTACGAGAACGTCGGCCGGCTGCCCTGGTGGCTGGACCGGACCGCGCGCGGCGGGCCCACCCTCGCCCCCGGCCCGCGCGACCTGCCGATGCAGTACGTCGACGTGCGCGACCTCGCGCACTGGACCCTGGACGCCGCGGAGGCCGGGCTCGGCGGCCCGTACGACGTGGCCTCCGCTCCCGGGCACACCACCTTCGGAGCCTTCCTCGAGGCCTGCGCGGCCGCCACGGGGGGCACCGCCGAGCTCCGCTGGACCGACCCGGAGCGCATCGCCGGGGCCGGCGTGGAGCCCTGGACCGAGCTGCCGTGCTGGCTGCCGCCGGGCGAACTGCACGACCACATGTTCCGCGGCGACGTCTCCAAGGCCTTCGCCGCCGGCCTGGAGTGCCGTCCGGTCGAGGAGACCGTCGCCGACACCTGGGCCTGGCTCCGGTCGATCGGCGGCACGGCCCCGCTGCGCCCCGACCGCTCTTCCAAGGGCCTCGACCCCGAGCGGGAGGCGGCGCTACTCGGGCTCGGCCGATGAGGCCCGCGCGAGGTGGGTCGGCGGCATGAACTCCCGTACCGGCCTGCGGTGCCACCAGGCGCCGGTCTCGCGCAGCTCCCGCCAGGTGGTGAACCGGTAGCGGTACAGCCTGGCCCGCACGAAACGCGGCGGGGCGTCCGGGAACGGGTTGTGGCGCAGCAGCCGCAGCGTGTCCCGGTCGCCCGCCAGCAGGCGCTCGACGAAGGGTCCGAACCAGTCCCGGGCGTAGCCGGGGGAGAGCGCCGCGAACCACATGAGCCAGTCGAGCCGCAGGTGGTAGGGGGCGAACTGGCGGGGGATCCGCCGCAGGTCGCCCGGCTTCCCCTTGAACCCGTACTCCCGCCAGTCGCCGTCCTCCCTGGGGGTGCGGTCCGAGGTGCCCTCGACCACGACCTCGTCGCGGATCCGGCCGACCGTGCCGAAGGCCCCGTAGGTGTTGACCAGGTGCAGGGAGTCGAAGGAGCGGTTCATCACCTGGCGCCGCGAGACCATGTTGAGCACCGGGTGCCGGCTCAGCACCAGCACCAGCACGGTCAGCGCGCACACCAGGACCACGTACCAGACGGGCGCCCCGCGCGAGGCGCCGGCGGGCGGCGGACCGGCGAGCCCCGTGAAGTCGACGGCCGACAGGGCCAGCGTGATCGTCAGCCAGTTCAGCCAGGCGAAGTTCCCCGAGAGCACCAGCCACAGCTGGGTGGCCACCATGATCCAGGCCGCGTACGAGGCCACCGGCTGCGGGGTGAACAGCAGCACCGGAACGGCCAGTTGCGTGACGTGGTTCGCCGCGCACTCCACCCGGTGCAGCGGTTTCGGCAGGTGGTGGAAGAACCAGCTCAGCGGCCCCGGCATCGGCTGGGTCTCGTGGTGGTAGTAGAGGCAGGTCAGCCGCCGCCAGCAGGCGTCCCCGCGCATCTTGATCAGTCCGGCGCCGAACTCCACCCGGAACAGCACCCACCGCAGCAGCCACAGCACCAGCACCGGCGGCCCGGTCCGCGCGTTGCCCAGGAAGACGGCGAGGAACCCCACCTCCAGCAGCAGCGACTCCCAGCCGAACGAGTACCAGGTCTGGCCCACGTTGACGATGGACAGGTAGAGCAGCCACAGCACCGCCCACATCCCCATCGCCGCGCCCAGCGGCACCAGGTCCCCGACCCCGGCGACGAGCGCCGCCGACAGGGCGGCGCCGGTCCAGGCGCAGCCGGCGAAGAGCCCGTCGGAGTACCGCAGTTGGAACAGGCTCGGGGCGTCCCGGAAGCGCACGTACCGGACGTGGCGCGGGACGGGCAGCATGCCGTGCGCGCCGATCAGGGCCCGGAACTGGAGGGCGGCCCCGAGGAAGGCGAAGAGGTAGACGCCGACGAGGGCCCGCTGGAAGACCAGCCGGCCCAGCCAGTAACCGGGCGCCGTGAACCAGTCCATCGACTCCAGTATCAGACGGCGGCGGCCAGCGCGCGCAGGCGGCGGCCGAGGCGGTGGACGAAGGCCCGCTGGAGGACCGGCAGCAGCGGTCCCGCGAGGCGCGCGTACCAGGCGGCGGGGCGGCTGAAGGCCGTCACCTCGAACCACACGGTGCCGTCGGCGGCCAGTTCCACCAGGAAGGACTCCTCCCCGCTCGCGGGGTGCCCGGTGAGGGTTCCGTAGGTGAATCCGGCCAGGTCGGGGGTGTCCGAGGTGCGGAGCACCTCGCACGGGACGCTGATCCGCAGGGGGCCGGGTCCGAGGCCGATCTCCACCCGCGCCCCGGGGGCGGCCGGTCCGTCCGCCCGGACGCTCGCCCCGGCGGCGCGATGCATGCGGAAGCAGCGGACCGCGGCGCCGGCGGCCTCGAACACCTCCCGGCCGTGTCCGATACGGGTGCGGTGGTGCAGGTGGCGGTACCCGTCGGGCAGCGGCCGCCGGAGGCTGGCGCCGTGTTCGGGGTAGCTGAGGACGCGTCGGCCGGTGCTGATGAGGCGGCTCACGGGGTCTCCGTTCGGGTGGCTGCGGTCGGGGGTCGGGGGTCGGGGGCGGGGTCCGGGTCAGGTGAGGGCCGGGGCCGGCCGGGGGGCCGGGGCCGGGCCGGCGCCGAGCCGCCGCCAGGCCAGCAGCGAGCACAGGGCGAAGCCGAGCGCGTTGCCGAGGCCGTGGGTGGCGGCCATCCAGGTCAGGGTCGGGTGGGGGATCCCGGTGGCCTCCCCGGCGGCCCACCACAGGGCGAGCAGCATGGTGGCCACCAGGACGACCGCCGACGCCGCCAGCATCGCGCCGGTCGGCCGGTCGCGGGCGGCGGGCCGCAGCTCGCGGTAGGTCACCAGCGCCACCGTCCACATGCCCCCGGTCAGCACGACGGCGCCCAGCAGTTCGGCCCAGTCGTCCACGAAGTACCCGGCCAGCACGAGCAGGGTCCCCGCCGGCACGCTGTACGCCGCCCAGCGCGCCCGGTGGCCGGTGGCCGCCGACCGGCACACCAGGCCGGCGACGAGGGCGGCCGTGAACCCGGCGAAGTGGAAGTGCGGGACGGTCAGGGCCAGGACGTCGAGGTCGAAGCCGAAGAGCCGGTACCCGGCCCGCTCGGCGACCAGGGCGGTCGCGGCGACCGAGGGTGAGGCCAGGGCGGTCAGCACCGCCACCTCGGACGGGTCGGGGAGGCGGCCGCCCCCGGACCGGCGGAGGTGGCGGAGCAGCCTGGCCCCCGCCGCGCCCAGCAGGGCCAGGGCGGCGGCCGCGTACAGGGCGGCGAGCACGGTGGCGGTGCCTCCGCGCGGCAGCCACGGCGACAGGGCGCCCGGGGCTGCCGCCCACGGCCACAGCCGGGCCGCCGTGCCCAGCCCGGCCGGGTCGATCAGGCGCAGGCCGGCGGGGACGGCGTAGAGCATCCCCAGGGCGACGATCAGGTTCACGAGCACGGTCACGTGCCACTCCTTTGAACGTGTTCAAGTGCGGCCACGTCACTCTAGGCGTTTTCTTGAACGTGTTCAATGCGTGCGCGGCGCGCATCTGCCGGAACTCCGGTTGCGGCCCCGGGGAGGATGCGGCAGACAAGAGGGAGCAACCGGGGCGAAAAGGGAGAGCCAGCGTGAACGACGTGAACGACGTGCCCGCACCGACACCCCGTCAGGCGCCGCGCCGTCATGTACCGGCCGGAGCCGCCGTCTTGGCGCTCCTCGGCCTGATCGCCGCGGGCTGCGGGGCCCAGGAGCCCGAGCCGACCAAGGGCGCGGCGGCCGAGAGCATGGAACTCACCCTCCAGCCGGTGGGCGCCGCCGGACCCGACCCCTTCACCGCCTCCACCTCGACGGCCGAATCGGCACCCGTACAGCCGCCGCTGCCGAACCCGAGCGGCCAGGGCATCCGCACGGTCGGCGCCGCCACCCCCGGCCTGTACGGCGGCACGAACCGGCTCGGCAGCTGCGACGTCGAGCGCCAGGCGGCCTACCTGACCTCCGACGACGCCAAGGCCCGCGCCTTCGCCCAGGCCACCGGCGTCGAGCAGGAGAAGATCCCCGAATTCCTGCGGGGCCTGACCCCCGTGGTGCTGCGCGCCGACACCCGGATGACCGGCCACGGCTTCCGCGACGGCCGCGCCGACACCTACCAGGCCGTCCTCCAGGCCGGAACGGCCGTCCTCGTCGACGACCACGGCATGCCGAGGGTCCGCTGCGGCTGCGGGAACCCGCTCGGCGCGCCCCGCTCCGCCAAGGGGAACCCGGTGCTCAAGGGGGACCAGTGGAACGGCTACCGGCCCAACCAGGTCATCGTCATCGAGCCCACCATCCAGCCGATCAAGAAGCTGGTCATCGTCAACGTGGCCGACAACACCTGGATCGAACGGAAGGCCGGTGACGACGGCGCCCAGGACAAGGCGCCCAAGGTGGTGCCCCCCTACGACCCGGCCGACGGCATCCCCAACGCGCCCGCGACCCCGCCGGACGACCCCTCCGACCCCTGCGCCCCCGCGGACCCGCACGGCCCGGCCCGCGCCGTCCCGCCCGCGGCCCCCTCCGGTCCGCTCGCGGAGCAGCCCCCGGCCGCCGGTGG
>NZ_JBIWFZ010000001.1:104661-681019 GCF_044763325.1 Streptomyces sp. NPDC096136
GGGCGGAGCCTGGCGGAGACGGACCCTCCGCTCGACGTGCCCGGGCAGGGCGGATCCCCGGCCGCCGGTGGGCGGAGCCTGGCGGAGACGGACCCTCCGCTCGACGTGCCCGGGCAGGGCGGATCCCCGGCCGCCGGTGGGCGGAGCCTGGCGGAGACGGACCCTCCGCTCGACGTGCCCGGGCAGGGCGGATCCCCGGCCGCCGGAGGGCCGAACCTGCCGGAGACCGCGCCGCCGGCCCCTCCCGGGCAGGTCCCCATGGGCGCGCCCGCCGCGACCGCCCCGCTGGACGCACCGCCCGCCGGCCCGCCCGGAGCGCCGGCCGCGGGACAGGCAGGGCCCCTGGACGAGCAGCTGCCGGTCCCCGGAGCCCCCGGCCTTCCGGCGGAGGCCGGCCCCCAGGGACCGCCGTCCGCCACCGGCCCCGCCCCCTGCCCCTCCGACACCGCCGGCGGCGCCACCACGCCCGGACGGCCCACCTCCCCGCGGACGCCGCCCTCCACCCCGCCCGGGAACCTCCCGGGCGGCGCCACGACCCCCGGGATGCCGCCCGCCACGCCCTCCGACCCCTTCTCGGACGCCCCCGGCTCGCTCCTCCCCGCCGATCCGGGTCTGACCCCGGACCCGGAGGACGTACCCACCACCGGCCCCACCGCGCCCGCCGACCCGTACGCCTCCCCCGACCGGCAGCCGGGCTCCGATCAGGGCGCCGACCAGGCCCCCTATCTGGAGAGCGCCTGACCCCGGGCTGTGTCATGGTGGATCGGTGCCGAGCACCGTATCGCTGCCGGAGGACTGGCCCGCACACCCGGACCGGTCCCTGTCACTGAACCGGATGGGCAGTTTCGACTGGGACCTGGTCACCGGGCTCATGCACCTGGACACGGCGGCCCTCGACGTCTTCGACACGCCCCCCGAGGAGTACGACGGGCGGCCGGAGTCGCTGGGCCGGCGCGTCCCGGCCGCCGAGGCCACCCGCCTCGACGCGATGGTCTCCAGCGCCCTGAAGAGCGGCTCGGACAGCTACGGGGCGTACTTCCGCATCCGCTGCCGTGACGGGCGGATGCGCTGGACGCACACCCAGGGCCGCGTCATGCGCGACCCCGACGGCCGCCCGTACCGGATCATCGGCATCGTCCGCGACGCCACCGAGGAGCTGAGCCACTCCGCCGAACGCCTCGGCCTGGACGAGGAGCGCCGCCGCCAGACCTCCGTCGTCGAGTCCACCACCGCCGCGCTCGCCCACGCCCGTACCGTCAAGGACGTCATCGACGTCATCGGCGACGCCCACGGGCTGGAGCGGCTCGGCTCGATGGGCATGGTGATGGGCCTGGTCGAGGCGGGCCGGATCCACCTGGTGGCGGAAGGCCCGGAGGGCAGCTTCGTCCCCGGCACGCGCTACACGCGCGTCGACGAGCAGTACCCGATGAGCGAGGTCGTCCGCTCGCTCCAGCCCCGGTTCCTGGAGTCGGCCGAGGAGTTCGCCGAAGGCTATCCGGCGCTCTGGTCGAGGATCTCGTACATGCGCATCTCGGCCGCCGCCTACCTGCCGCTGATCGCCCAGGCCCGGCCGATCGGCGCCATCGGGCTGCTCTACGAGGACAAGGACGGCTTCACCCAGGAGGAACGCAACCTCCTGGTCGCCCTGGGCAGCAGCATCGCGCAGAGCCTCCAGCGGGCGATGCTGCTGGAGCAGGAGCACGACCTCGCCGAAGGCCTCCAGCAGGCCATGCTGCCCCGCCGGATACCCGCCGTGCCCGGGGCCGAGATCGCGGTCCGCTACCGGTCCGCGCGGATGGGGCAGGACATCGGCGGCGACTGGTACGACGTCATCCCGCTGCCGGGCGGCCGCGTCGGGGCCGTCATCGGGGACGTCCAGGGCCACGACACGCACGCCGCGGCCGTGATGGGACAGCTGCGCATCGTCCTGCGCGCCTACGCCGCGGAGGGGCACTCCCCGGGCACGGTGATGGCCCGGGCCTCGGTCTTCCTGCACGAACTGGACACCGACCGCTTCGCGACCTGCACCTATGTCGAGGCCGACCTGTCCACGGGCGTGCTCCAGGTGGTCCGCGCCGGCCATATCGACCCACTGCTGCGGACCCGGGACGGGGAGTGCCGGCGCCTGCCGGTGGAGGGCGGGATGCCGCTCGGGCTGTCGGCGGAGTTCGGGCGGCTGGAGTACCCGGTGACGACGGTGGAACTGGACCCCGGGGAAACGCTTCTGCTGTGCACCGACGGGCTGGTGGAACAGCCGGGAGCCGACCTGGACGACGGCGTCCGCGTGCTGACGGGCCTGGTCCGCGAGGGACCGGACGACCTCCAGCTGCTCGCCGACCGGCTGTGCGAGGTGGCCGACGAGCGGGGCGGGGACGACGACATGGCCCTCCTGCTGCTGCACCGCGAGGGCGACGAGGCGGGCGAGGCCGGCGGCGGCCGGCTCCAGCAGCACGTCGCCCCCGGGGACCCCGAGGCCCTCGTCGCGGCCCGGCACATGATCGGAACGGCGGTGCGGGCGTGGGGCGCGCGGAGCCGGGCCGACGAGATCGAGCTGGTCGCGGACGAGCTGATCGTGAACGCCCTGATGCACACGGACGGCCCGGCGATCGTGACGCTGCGCGCCCTGAGCGGGCCGCAGCGGCGCCTCAGGGTGGAGGTGGAGGACCGCTCCAGCGCCCTCCCGCGCCGGCGGGAGGCGGGGGAGGCGGGGGTGTCGGGGAGGGGGCTGATGCTGGTGGACCGGCTGGCGGACGTGTGGGGGGTGGAGCCGAGGGGCGGCGGCAAGTGCGTGTGGTGCGAGTTCGTGGTCTCGTGACCCCGTCCCGCCCGTCCCGCCCGTCCCGCCCGTCCCGCCCGTCCCGCCCGTCCCGCCCGACTCGCGCCGTCCGGAGGTGCGCGTCAGGCTGGGAGGATGCCGGAGTTGCCGGAGGTCGAGGCGCTGAGGGAGTTCCTCGAAACACAGCTCGCCGGGCAGGTGGTCGCGCGCGCCCTCCCGCTCGCCGTCAGCGTGCTCAAGACCTACGACCCGCCGCTGACCGCCCTGGAGGGGCGGGCGACCGGCCCCGTCGCCCGCCACGGCAAGTTCCTCGACCTCCGCGTCGGCGAGCTCCACCTCGTCACCCACCTCGCCCGCGCCGGCTGGCTGCGCTGGCAGGACGCCTTCCCCGCGCAGCCCCCGCGCCCCGGCAAGGGACCGCTCGCGCTGCGCCTCGTGCTCGACGGCGGCGCCGGCTTCGACCTCACGGAGGCGGGCACGCAAAAACGCCTCGCCGTGTACGTCGTGCGCGACCCCCGTGAGGTCCCCGGCATCGCCCGCCTCGGCCCCGACCCGCTCGCCGCGGACTTCGACCGGGACGCCTTCGCCGCCCTCCTCGACGGGGAGCGGCGCCAGATCAAGGGGCTGCTGCGCGACCAGAGCGTGATCGCCGGCATCGGCAACGCCTACAGCGACGAGATCCTGCACGCCGCCCGCGTCTCGCCCTTCAAACCGGCCGCCTCCTTCGACGACGAGCAGGTCACCCACCTCTACGAGGCCGTGCGCGAGACCCTGCGGACCGCCGTAGAACGGGCCCGCGGCCTGGCCGCCGGCCGGCTGAAGGCGGAGAAGAAGAGCGGGCTGCGCGTGCACGGCCGGGACGGGGAGCCGTGCCCGGTGTGCGGGGACACCGTCCGCTCGGTGTCGTTCGCCGACTCCTCGCTCCAGTACTGCCCCACCTGCCAGACCGGCGGCAAGCCGCTCGCCGACCGCAGGCTCTCCCGCCTCCTCAAGTAGGGGGCCGCTGCGTAGACTCCGGCACCATGGCCGAGCAGCAGCAGCCACCGCCCCGGCGGGAGGTCGTCACCGGAGTCCCGCGCGCCGCGCGGCGCAGGCCGCCCGCGCACGCCCCCGCCCGCTCGGAGATCTCCGAGCAGACCACCCTCGGCGCCACCTACGTACGCGCCCTGATGCGCAGCCAGCTGCGCGCTGGGCTGGCCGCGGTGGCGCTGCTGTTCCTGCTGCTCGGGCTCCTCCCGCTGGGCTTCCTGCTGCCCCGGGCGGTCGCGGGCCCGGCGGTGTGGGTGGCGCTCGGACTTGTGGCGTACCCCGCGATGTGGCTGATAGCCCGCCGGTACGTGGCGCGGGCCGAGCGCAACGAGGCGGACTTCACGGGGCTGGTGACCGACCCCGCGGACATGGTCTAGCCAGGGCCTGCCTGGCGGCCCGGGGCCGGACACGGCGGCCCCGGTCGTGATCCGGCGGACGGGCCCTGGCGGGGCGTCAGAACAGGTGCATCGCCAGGTGGCCCAGCGGGAGTCCCAGTTGCCAGGCCGGGGTCCAGACGCGGGCGTTCTCGTCCAGGCCGGGCGGGGGGCCGGACTGTTCGGGCCGGTCCGGGTCGAGGTTGGTGGCGAACAGCTCGGTGTGGTCCAGCCAGCGCCAGGCCGCCCGGGCCAGCTCCAGGTCGGGGTCCTCGTCGCGGCCCCGCTCGCGGGCCTCCTCGCCCAGGGTGAGGAACCGGGTCTCGACCCAGTCGCGCCAGGGGTGCCCGTACGCCGTCAGGGACAGCCATTCGTCGAGCTGCGAGACGACGCGGATCCCGGAGAGCTCGCCGGCCGCGTCCGAGAGGTAGATCGTCAGCGCGAGCGTGTCCCGCCCGGCACGGAACTCCAGGGTGCTGACCGGGATCAGCCTGCCCGTGCGCAGCAGCTCGTCCGCGATGTACTCCGCGTAGAGCCAGGCCATGGGCACTGCCAGTCCGCCGTCACTGGTGCCGTTCGAACCCTCGGGCTGCACCGTTCCACCTCTCCCGCGCGTTGAGCCTGCCACCGTCATCCCCGAGCCTTCACCGGAGGGCTCGCGGGGCGGGGGATGTTTACTCAACTTGAACGGACTGATGCCGATTTCGGCGTGGATTGTGTCCGGTTCGTGCGCGTGGAGGGCGTTCCTTGAGTGTTCCTCCGGCGGGGCCGGGGCGTTCCCCGTCTCCCGCCCCGGTTCAGGCTCCCAGCCCGTACCCCTGGAGCCCCTTGCGCAGGGCGCGCAGGGCGTAGTGCGTGCGGGATTTGACCGTGCCGGCCGGAATGCCCAGCTCCGCCGCGGCCTCGGCGACCGAGCGGTCCTGGAAGTAGACCTGCATCAGCACCTCGCGGTGCTCCTGCCCCAGGCTGCCGACCGCCCGGCGCACGTCGATCGCCGTGACCGACCCGGCCACCGCGTCCTCCGGCGCGGGCGCCTGCTCCAGGCCGTCGGGTTCGACCTCCTGGGGCCGTGACAGCCGGGCCCGCCGGGCGTCGATCGCCAGCCGCCGGGCCACGGTGAACAGCCAGGGCCGCATGGACTCGTGCCCGGTCGCCAGCACCTCGGGGTGCTGCCAGACCCGGACGAGGGTCTCCTGTACGAGGTCCTCGGCGCGCTGCGCGTCGCCGGCGGTGAGGCCGAGCAGGAAGCCGAACAGGGCCCGCCCGTGCTCGCGCTGGAGTGCGGCGAGCGCAGCGGGTTCCGTGCGCTGGAGAGTGGGGGAGGGCGGCACGTCAGTGGCTCCTTCCGGATCCGCGGGGCGGGCGACGGGGCTTCGGGGAGGGGTCCGCGGGCGTCTTCACGGTCCGTCTGCACCCACCCTCACCTGCGCCGGGCCGCCCGGGAACCGTCCGGCGCCGGCGTTGCGCCCAAGCACCCGCGTGGTCCGGTGGGCGGCCGCGCCGGACGACGAACGGTTGAACGGCGCGCCGAACGGCCGGGGCCGTCGGAGTGAGGCGGGGGCGGGCGGACGGCGCCGTTCCTTGACTTGCGGCGCCCTCTCTTATGGATTCGTAGGGATTACAGATAATCCGATAATCCACTCAAGGAGAGCCGGGTCAGATGACCAAGCGCACCCGCAGGGGACTGGCCCTGCTGTCGGCCGCCCTGCTGTCCGCCGCGGCCGCCGGCTGCTCCGGCAGCGGCCACCCCGCCCCCGCCCGGCTCGGATCCAGCGCCGCCGGCGCGCCCGCGGCGGCGGCCCGATCCGCCCCGCCCGCCGCCCCCGCCCGCGGCTTCACCCTGGTCGCCAGCGGCGACGTCCTCCCGCACACCTCGATCATCCAGCGGGCGGCGGCCGACGCGGGCGGCGAGGGGTACGACTTCCGGCCGATGTTCTCCGCGGTCAAACCGCTCGTCTCGGCGGCCGACCTGGCCCTGTGCCACATGGAGACCATCTACGGGGACGACGACGGCCCCTTCAGCGGCTACCCCGCCTTCGTCTCCCCGCCCACGGTGGCCGACGCCCTCAAGGACGCCGGGTACGACGGCTGCTCCACCGCCTCCAACCACACCCTGGACGACGGCGCCGAAGGCCTGAAGCGCACCCTCGACCGCTTCGACAAGGTCGGCCTCGGCCACGCCGGCTCCGCCCGCACGGCCGCGGAGGCCGCCCGGACCACCCTCTACGCGGCCGGCTCCGCCAAGGTCGCCCACCTCGCCTACACCTACGACACCAACGGCTACCCGATGCCCGACGGCCAGCCGTGGGCGGTCGCCCTGATGCGCCAGGACAAGATCGTCGCGGACGCGCGGGCCGCCCGGAAGGCGGGCGCGGACGTGGTCCTCGTCAGCCTCCACTGGGGCACCGAGTGGCAGACCGAACCCGACGAGACCCAGCTCTCGCTCGGCAAGGCCCTCACCGCCTCGCAGACCGCCGGCCGCCCCGACATCGACATGATCCTGGGCACCCACGCCCACATCCCGCAGGCCTACGAGAAGGTCAACGGGACCTGGATCGTCTACGGGATGGGCGACCAGGTCGCCGGCGAGATGTTCAACCACACCGGCGACCGCGACATGCGCGGCAACTACGGCTCCATCGGCCGTTTCACCTTCGCCCCGCCCGCCGCACCCGGACAGCGCTGGCGGGTCACCCGGGCCGAGTTCGTCCCGCAGATGATGGACCTCTCCACCGGCCGGATCGTCAACCTCCCCGCCGCCCTCGCCCAGGACCCCGGCAACGCCGAGTACGAGAGCGCCCAGGACGCCGTCACCGAGGCCGTCCTCAGCCGCGACGCCGCGCAGGACGGCCTCACGCGCGCCCGGTGACGCCGGCCGCCCCTACGGGACCACCGTGACGGGCCAGCGGCCCGCCTTCACCAGCCGCACCGCCACCGAGCCGACGAGGCGGTGGCCGGCCCGCTCCGAGGCGCCGACCACCACCGCGTCCGCCTTCAGCTCGTCCGCGGCGTCCACCAGCCCGGCGAACGGGTCGCCGCGGAAGGTGTGGAACTCCCACCGCACCTCGAAGACCCCCCTGAGCCGCTCCGCCGAGGCGCGGATCTCGGCCACGATCTCCTCCGCCACCTCCCCCGTCGCCTCCGCCACCGGCGCGCCCAGGGAGGCACCCGCCGCCAGCACCGGCTGCACGTACACCAGCGCCAGCAGCGCGTTCTGCCGCCGGGCCAGGCCCGCCGCGTAGGCCGCCGCCCGCAGGGAGGACTCCGAGCCGTCCACCCCCGCGAGGATGACCTTCGGCCCGTCCGTGCCCCGTTCGAATGCCGTACCTGCGTGCTCCGTCACGCTGCCGAGGCTATCCCGTTCGGCGCGCGCCGCGGCGCGGCCCTCCCTACAGTGCATGGCATGAGTGCCACGCTGGAGCAGACCCGCGGTGCCCGCGGCAGGTTCCTCAACCGGGTCCCGGACGCCTTCGGGGCGTTCTTCGGAACGCTCGGCCTGCTGTGCGCGCTGCTGGCGCTCTCCCCGGTGCTGCGGGGACTGCTGCGGCCCGTGGTGCACTTCCTCGACGACTTCGTCGTACCGGTCAGCGAGAACCTCGCGTACGCCGTCTTCCTCTTCCTGCTCGCCGCCGCCCTCGGCATCCGCAAGAAGATCGCCTGGTGGATCGTCGTCACCTATCTGGCCCTGCTGATCCTCGTCGACGTCCTGATCATCGCGGGCGGGGACCTCTGGGTCGGCGGCCTGTCCATGGCCCTCGCGGTCGCCGCCCTCATCGTGCTCATCGCCGCCCGCAAGGAGTTCTACGCCGCCTCCCGCCCCGGCGCCGTCTGGCGCGCCCTGCTCGTCCTGGGCCTAGGGCTGCTCGCCGCCGTCCTCCTCGGCTGGGCCCTCGTGGCGCTGTTCCCCGGCACCCTGCCCAAGGAACAATGGCTGGACTGGGCCGCCAAACAGGTCTTCGGCGGACTCTTCTCCGCCCGGCAGTTCGACGGCCGCCCGCCCCGCTTCCTCTACTTCCTCCTCGGCCTCTTCGGCGCCCTCGCCCTGCTGAACGCCGCCGCGACCCTCTTCCGCTCCCAGCGCCTGACCGCCGCCCTGCACGGGGACGAGGAACCCCGCATCCGCGCCCTGCTCGGCGCCTACGGCCGCGCCGACTCCCTCGGCTACTTCGCCACCCGGCGCGACAAGGCCGTCGTCTTCGCCCCCAACGGCAAGGCCGGCGTCACCTACCGCGTCGAGGCCGGCGTCTGCCTCGCCAGCGGCGACCCGGTCGGCGACCCCGGCGCCTGGACCCCCGCCATCGACGCCTGGCTCGCCGTGGCCCGCCGCTACGGCTGGCAGCCCGCCGTCATGGGCGCCTCCGAGGACGGCGCGACCGCCTACGCCCGCTCCGGGCTCAGCGCCCTCCAGCTCGGCGACGAGGCCATCCTGCACGTCGCCCACTTCGACCTCGACGGCCGCGACATGCGCGTCACCCGGCAGGCCGTCAACCGGGTCAGGCGCGCCGGCGCCACCACCCTGATCCGCCGCCACTCGGCCCTGACCGACGAGGAGATGCAGAAGATCGTCGACCGGGCCGACCACTGGCGCGACACCGAGACCGAACGCGGCTTCTCCATGGCCCTGGACCGGCTCGGCGACCCCGCGGACGGGGACTGCCTGCTCGTGGAGGCCTTCGACGCCCAGGGCGAGCTGATCGCCCTGCTCTCCTTCGTCCCCTGGGGCAAGGACGGCATCTCCCTCGACCTGATGCGCCGCGACCGCGCCGCCCCCAACGGCGTCATGGAGTTCATGGTGGCCGAGCTCTGCGCGGCCGCCCCCGGCCTCGGCGTGCGCCGGATCTCCCTCAACTTCGCCGTCTTCCGCTCCGCCTTCGAGGAGGGCGGGCGGATCGGCGCCGGGCCGGTGCTCAAGCTCTGGCGCAGGCTGCTGCTGTTCTTCTCCCGCTGGTGGCAGCTGGAGGCCCTCTACCGCTCCAACGTCAAGTACGGGCCCGAGTGGTACCCCCGCTTCCTCTGCTACCAGGACGCCGGCTCGCTCGCCCGGGTCAGCCTCGCCTCCGGCATCGCCGAGGGCTTCGTCTCCGTGCCCAGCCTGCGCAAACTGTGGGGCAAGGGCCACCAGCCCCGCGGCCTCACCGCCCCCGCCGACACCGCCGGGCTGCCCTCCATCGACTCCCTCGGCCTGGAGTTCGTGCAGGAGGGGGAGCGCGCGCCCGCCGAGCGGCTGCCCGAGCAGGTCCGGGTCCGCCACGCCAAGCTGGAGCGGATCCGCGCGGCCGGCACCGACCCCTACCCCGTCGGGATCCGGCAGCGCACCCACACCGCCGCCCGGCTCAAGGCCGACCACCCCGGCCGGCTCCCCGCCGGCGCCCGCACCGGCGAACCGGTCGTCCTCGCCGGCCGGGTGATGGTCGTGCGCGACCTCGGCGGAGCGGTCTTCGCCGTCCTGCGCGACTGGACCGGCGACGTCCAGCTGATGTTCACCCGCGACGAGTCCGGGCCGGCCGTACTGGACTCCTTCACCTCCCAGGTCGACTTCGGCGACCACGTGGTCGCCGCCGGGACCGCCGCCGCCAGCCGCAGCGGGGAGCTGTCCGTCCTCGTCGACTCCTGGCAGCTCACCGGCAAGTGCCTGCGCCCCCTCCCCGACAAGCGCAAGGGCCTGGCCGACCCGGAGGCCCGGGTCCGCCGCCGCTACCTCGACCTGGTCGCCAGCCCCGACGCGCGCGACGTCGTACGGGCCCGCTCCAGCGCCGTGCAGGCGCTGCGCCAGGGACTCCTGGACCGCGGCTACCTGGAGGTCGAGACCCCGATGCTCCAGCAGATCCACGGCGGCGCCAACGCCCGCCCCTTCCGCACCCACATCAACGCCTACGACCTCGACCTGTACCTGCGCATCGCACCCGAGCTCTACCTCAAGCGGCTGTGCGTCGGCGGCATGGAGAAGGTCTTCGAGATGGGCCGCACCTTCCGCAACGAGGGCGTCTCCTACAAGCACAACCCCGAGTTCACGATGCTGGAGGCCTACCAGGCCTTCGCCGACTACGACGTGATGCTCGACCTCACCCGCGAGCTGATCCAGGGCGCCGCCACCGCCGCCTTCGGCTCGCCCATTGCCCACAAGGCGGGCCCCGACGGCAAGCTCGTCGTGCACGACATCTCCGGGCCCTGGCCGGTCAAGACCATGTACGGGGCCATCGGCGAAGCCCTCGGCGAGGAGGTCGACGCCGACACCGAGGAACACCGGCTGCGCGTCCTGTGCGACCGGGCCGGCGTCCCGCACGGACCGGAGGACACCCGGGGCGACGTGGTCCTGGAGATGTACGAGCGCCTCGTGGAGGAGCGGACCAAACTCCCCACCTTCTACAAGGACTTCCCCACCGACGTCTCCCCGCTCACCCGGCAGCACCGCAGGGACCCCCGGCTCGCCGAACGCTGGGACCTCGTCGCCTTCGGCACCGAACTGGGCACCGCCTATTCCGAGCTCACCGACCCCGTGGAACAGCGCCGGCGGCTCACCGCCCAGTCCCTGCTGGCGGTCGGCGGCGACCCGGAGGCGATGGAACTCGACAACGACTTCCTCGACGCCCTGGAGTACGCCATGCCGCCCACCGGAGGGCTGGGCATCGGGGTCGACCGGCTGGTCATGTTCCTCACGGGTCTGACGATCCGCGAGACGCTGCCGTTCCCGCTCGTGCGCCAGAGCTGACCGGGCGGCCCGGCGGGCTGCTGGTCCGAGCGGGTGACGGGAACGGGGCGCGTCCGCGCCCCTCGACATCTTCGGCGATGTCGTTGATACGTAGTAATAATGACAAATGACGAGCCGACAGTAGGGCGGCGCGTGCTCCTGCGCACCGCCGTCTTCCTCGGAATCGCCGCCGCCTCCTCCGGTCTGCTCGGCAGGGGCGAGGACGGCCCACCGGCCGCTGCGCCCGGCGGACCCGCCACCGGCACCCCCGCGCCGGCCGCCGGACCGGGCGCCGGGGCCGCCGGGGCACCGGGCCTGCGCCCGGAGGGGCTGCCCGACGCGCCCTACCGGCTCAAGCCGATGACGGCCGAGGCCCCCGCGAAGCCGCCCGCCGTGAAGCCCGCCGTCCGTACCCGGCCCATCCTGGAGCTGCCCCAGGGGGCGGCCGCGGGCCCCAGGGCCATGGTGCTCACCTTCGACGACGGCCCCGACCCGCGCTACACCCCGTCCATCCTGGACACCCTCGCCCGGTACGGGGTCCGCGCGATGTTCTTCGTCTGCGGGGAGATGGCCACCGACAACCGCGACCTCCTGCGCCGGATGGCCGCCGAGGGGCACGTCATCGGCAACCACACCTGGACCCACCCGCTGATCCCCAAGCTCGGCCGGTCCGCGCTGGAGTCGGAGATCGGGCGCACCAGCGAGGTCGTCGAACAGGCCGTGGGACAGCCCCCGCTGTGGTTCCGGGCCCCCTACGGGGCGTGGAACCGGGCCGCCTTCGAGATCGGGGCCGACCTGGGGATGGAGCCGCTGGCCTGGACGGTGGACAGCCTCGACTGGACGGAGCCGGGCACCACCAGCATCGTCTCCCGGGTCCTGGACGGGGCCGCCCCGGGCGTGATCGTGCTGAACCACGACGCCGGCGGCAACCGGTCGCAGAGCGTCCGGGCGCTGGAGACGTACCTGCCCCAGCTGCTGGCCCGCGGCTACCGGATGACCCTCCCGGTCCTGCCGCCGCGCTGAGGCCGGGGCCCGCGCGCGGGCCGGGGGCCGCCGGCGGGCCGCCGCGCGGGAGGGCGGCGGCCCGCCGGACGGACCAGGTGAAACGTTTGTTCAGCGGGCTTCCACCATCCGCGCGAAGACGACCACGTTGCCGTCGTAGCCCTTGGCCTTCGAGTAGCCGCCGCCGCAGGTGATGACCCGCAGCTCCGGGTGCCCGGTGTCCCCGTACACCCGCGCCCCGGGGAAGGCGTCCTTCGCGAACACCTCCACCCCGTACACCTCGAAGACGGCCGTCCGGCCGTCGTAGCGCTCCACCTCGATGTGGTTGCCCGGCTTGAGCGAGCCCAGGCCGTAGAAGACCGCCGGGCCCTGCGCGTTGTCCACGTGGCCCACGATCACCGCCGACCCCTGCTGGCCCGGCGAGATGCCGTTGAGGTACCAGCCCGCCAGGTTGCGGTCCTGCGGCGGCGGGGCGTCGATCCAGCCCTGCGCGTCCAGGCCGACCGTCATCACCGGCGCGTCCACGTTGATCGTCGGAATCCGGATGCGCTGCACCGACGAGTGGTCCAGCACCTCCATGTCCGCGGGCGGCGCGGGCGCGTCGGCCGGCTGCCGGTCGGCCCGTGCGGCCACGGCCGCGGCGGCGGTCGGCTGCGGCGGCCCGTCCTCCACGTTCGCCCCGTTCCGCATCATGGCGAGGCCGCTGAGCAGTGCCAGTGCGAGCACGCCCCAAGGGGAACGTCTCCTCGGCCGCTGCCCGGTCTCGTCCTCGAGCATGGCTCTCCCTTCCCGACGCGGGGGTCCCGACCCGCGTTCCAGTCCCTCCCCTGTACGCCCTTCTTCCCGCACGCTAAGGGCGGAAGGGCGGGACGGCGATCGGGGAGGGGCGAACGGGTGGTGCCGCCGGACGGGGTGCGGCCATCCAGGTAATCATCACATAAATGCCTGACGGCTCGTGACCTGCGGATCCGTCAGATGCGCCGGGCGTGCTTCGGCGTGTCGCTCAACCGGGCGGCCCAAGGGCGGAAATGCGCTGGTTGCGCCCCGCCGGGAGGGTTCGTGATGGGAGGCGTTCTCGTCGATCTGCCCGGGCCACCGCTCCGGGGCGCTCTCCCGCTGGAGGTTCCACCATGCGTGCTTTCCGCGCTCTCACCGTGACCGCGGCCGCCTGCGCCGCGCTCGGGCTCAGTGCCCCGTTCGCCGCCGCGAACAACCCGAACGGCGGCGGCAACGGGCCGAGCAACGTCACGGTCAACCCGTACTCCGTCCACCAGGGCGCCTCGATGCAGGTCAGCGCGGCCGGCTGCGGCCACGGCGGCACGGTCTGGTCCCACGGCAACTTTCCGCAGACCAACCTGTCGGCCGGCTCCATCGGCTTCGCGACCGTCCGGATCTTCAACCACGCCTCTCCCGGCCACCACACCCTGTCGGTCAAGTGCCACGACAACAGCCTCGTCGCCACGCACCGCTTCACGATCCTGGCGGGCAACGGAGCCCAGGGCGGCCTCGGCGGCTCCTTCGGCCCGTCCACCGCCGAGACGGCCATCGGGGCGGGCCTGGTCGGTGCCGCGGCGCTCGGCGCGGGCGTGCACGTGGTGCGCCGCCGCCGTCCGGCCGCCGCCGCCCGCAGCTGACGCGCTCCGTGGTGCACGGCGCCGCCCCCCCCCGGGCCCGGCCGCGTCCGCGGGGGCCCGGGCGGGGTCAGTGGCCGCGGGTCGCGCGGCGCCGGCGCAGGGCGTACGTGGTGCCGCCCGCGGCGGCGGCGAAGAGGACGGCGCCCGCGGCGAGTTCGACCGGATCGGCCCCGGCGATGCTGCCGCCGAGCCCGCCGCGGACGCCGAGCGTGGCGGTGGTCGCGCGGGGGGCGGCGGTCGCGCGGGCCGGCGGTGTGGCCGCGCGGGCCGGCGGTGTGGTCCGGGCGGGCTGGATGGGGCGGGCGGGCTGGGTGGTGCGGGCCGGCGGTGTGGTGCGCGCGGGCGCGGGGGTGCGCGTCGGCGGTGTGGTGAAGGGCGGCGGCCTCAGGCCCGTGCCGGTCGTGGCGGTCGGGGAGGGGGTGCGCCGGGGGCCGGAGGTGGAGCTGGTGCTGGGCCGCGTCGTCCCGCCGGAGATGGTGAGGTCGGCGGAGCCGTTCTCCCCGTTGCAGGTGAAGGTGACCGAGTAGAGGGCTCCCGGCCGGGCGTCGCGGTCGACCCGGACCTTGACGGTCTTGCCCCGTTCGATGGTCACGGTGTCGAAGACCCCGGACGAGGCGGTGGCGAAGGCGGCGGCGCAGTTGCTGACGGAGAGGGTGACCGTGCCGCCCGGTGCGACCGTCGAGGGGGTGACGGCGAAGGCGAAGGAGGTGGCGGGCGCCGCCTCGGCCGCGAGGGCGACGGGCGCGCCGAAGGCGCCGAGCGCGAGGGCGAGGCCCGCGGCGCCGGCGCTCAGCAGGGTGGTGGCGGAGCTGCGTATCGCACCCATGGTCGCGTTCCTCCGGATCTCCGAGGCGCAGTCGCGCAGCGTTTCCGCACGGGTGGGGTCGTGCGCCTCGATGTCCGCCACGCTAGGTCCCGGCCGGGTGACCCGCGATCAGGGACGGGCGAATGGGGCACGGCCGTAGGCCGAACCGGGGAGGGGACCCCCTCCCGCGGTTTGGCGGGCGGCCCGGCCGTGCCCCGTCCGCTCAGCTCTTCAGGCCGAGGTGCGGGAACTGGGAGAGGAAGGGTTCGGCGGTGGCCGCGACCCCTCGTCCGAAGGGTGCGTCGAAGTCCCAGATCAGGAACAGCAGGAAGGCGATCAGCGCACTGAACAGGCCGGCGAGCAGCAGCTCGCGGAAGGAGCGGCGGATCTGCAGGGTGAAGATCAGCCCGACGGTCACCAGGGCCCCGGCGATCAGTCCGAACCACACCACCCCGGGCATGGTGGCCCCGGCGCTCTCGCCCCGCGCGTTGCGGGCGTCGTCCACCAGCGCGACCTGGTCGACCAGGGGCTGGTAGGCCTGTCCCTCGTGGTCGGTCTGCGGCTCGTAGTCGGTCACGTCGCGGCGGATCTTCTCCAGCAGCTCCGCGCTCCGGTCGGTGAGCTCGTTCTCCTTGGACATGTGCGCCCACTCCGTGTCGACCACGTAGGTCACGTACGCGTCGACGTCGGAGCGGATCCTCTTTCGCACCTCGGCCGGGTAGACCTCGGAGCGGACGCTGATCTCGTGCAGGGCCTGGGACTCCTGGCGCACGTACTCCTGGGCGGCCCCGCGGCCCTCCCAGACGCCGGCGATCGCGAGGCCCAGGACGATCGCGTAGATCACCCCGATCATCATCGTCATGTACTCGATGACGTCCGGGGTCTCGTTCGGATCGTCGTCCTCGGTGATCCTGCGGTGGTTGAAGAAGGCGATGGACAGCACCACGGCGCAGGCCGCGGCCATCGCGAGGGACAGGACGAGCCATTCCGACAAGACGACTCCCAATCGGTGGGCGGTGGCGATCGGTGGACACCGGCGGGCCGCCGCGCGGTGGGCGGCGGGCGGCGGGCGGCACGGGGGTGGGCGGCGGGCGCGGACTAGCGCGGGCGCAGCGCGACGATCGCGAGCACGGCGGGGGCGGCGGTCATGAGGGTGAACGTGACCGGTGAGATGTGGTGTTCGAGCGGTTTGCGCGCGGCGGTGTGGTATGCGGGCCGCGGCACCTTGGCCTTCGGTGCGGGCGGCTTCGGTGCGGGGGCGGGCGGCGGAGGGGGCGCGGGCCGTGGCGGAGGAGGTGCGGGCGCCGCCTGGACCCGGGGTGCGGGCGGCTGCGGTGCGGGCGGCCGGGGCGCGGGAGGCGCGGGCTTCGGCGGCTCCGGGGCCGGTGGCGGAGGAGGGGGTGGCGGGGTGGGCTTGGGCGGCGGCGGCGGCGTCGGCTTGGGCGGGGTCGGGGTGGGGGTCGGGGTGGGCGTGGGGGTGGGCTTCGGCGGACACGGCGGGGGAGGGGGCGGCGGGCAGTGGTGCTCGTGCCCGTGGCCGCGTCCCTTGTCGTGGCCGCGGCCCTTTCCGGGTCCGCCGTCGTGATGTCCGCCACCCGCGGAGACCGCGCTCCCGCCGCTGCCGGCGTACGCGTACACCTCGACGGAGATCGATCCGTCCCCGGCGGCGATCGACGCGTAGGCGCAGCTATCGGCCACGGCCGGAGTGGTCGACAGGGTCGCCCACAGCAGGACCGGGGCCGCCAGCAGGCGTCTGGCTAAGGCTCTGTTCACCCGGCGAGCATGGGGTCGCGCGCGCCCGCGCACGCGGGACCCGGGACCGGTTCGCCCGAACGGGCGGATCCTGGACCGGTGAGGTTTGAGACAGATTCTGATCGCTTGTGATTGAACGCCGGTCAATTCTCAAAAGGCATTTGTCGGTTTCCGCGGCGTCGGCGGCGGTCCCGGTCACCTTTGGTGTGTGACCAAGAACGGACCGGCAATTTCCGCTTTTGCTCGCCCTGTTGGGCAATGATCAGTACATTCGGCTCGGACAGGAGTCCGACCCCCGGGCGGACCAGGTACGAACACGACACGACAACGGCTTGGAGACCCCGATGGAACGCCCCGCCTGGGCCCCGCCAGGCATCGACATATCGGTGCCGAGCGTGTCCCGTATCTACGATTACTACCTGGGCGGCTCCCACAATTTCGAGGTCGACCGGCAGGCCGCCCGCCGGGCCATGGAATTCATGCCGGGCCTCCCCAAGATCATGCAGGCCAACCGGGCCTTCATGCGCCGCACCGTCCGCCACGCCGTCGCCGAGGGCATCACCCAGTTCCTCGACATCGGCTCCGGCATCCCCACCTTCGGCAACGTCCACGAGATCGCCCGCGCCGCCACCCCCGAGGCCCGCGTCGTCTACGTCGACCACGACCCGGTCGCCGTCGCGCACAGCCGGGCCGTCCTGGCCGGCGACGACCGGACCGGTGTGGTCGCCGCCGATCTGCGCAAGCCCCAGGACATCCTGGCCGCCCCCGAGGTCCGCCGGCTGCTGGACCTGGAGCGGCCCGTCGCCCTGATGCTGGTCGCCGTCCTGCACTTCCTGGAGGACGCCGACGAGCCGTACGCCGCCGTCGCGGAGCTGCGCGACGCCCTGGCCCCGGGCAGCGTGCTGATCCTCACCCACGCCTCCTACGAGGGCATCCCGCTCAGCGAGGAGGTCGCCGCCGGGACCGTCGGCGTCTACCGCGACATCCGCAACCCGCTGGTCATGCGCGGCCACGAGGAGATCGCCGGCTTCTTCGACGGCTTCGAGCTGCTGGAGCCGGGGCTCGTCTCCATGCCCGACTGGCACCCCGAGCGCACCGGGCCGCTCGCGGAGGGCGAGACCCCGGAGGATCCGTACGCCTTCTCGGGCTTCGGCGGCGTGGGACGCAAGGCGTGAGACTCCCCGCTCCGACGCCCCCGCCCGCGACCCCCGGCCAGGCCCACCCGGCGGGGGGCGCCGGGTCCGCGTCCGCGCAGGCGCCCGCGGCCGGCGCGGCTGCGCCCGTCCCGCACGCCGGCCGGGCACCGCTGCACGAGCCGCTCATCGGGCTCGAGGACCGGATCGCGCGCTTCGCCACCATCTGGGGGAGGGCCATCTTCCCGGTCACGGCCACCTCCCTGACCCGTCCCGAGTTCGAACAGCACCTCGTCCCGCTCGCCCGGACCCTCGCCCAGGCCCTGCACGCCCGCCCCTTCGACGCGGGCGTCGCCCAGGCCGTGGGCGCCGAACTCGTCGCCGTCCACTGCACCGACCCCGAGGCCCTCGCAGGCACCCTCGGCGTCGTCGAGTCCTACCTCGTCCTGTACTGCGGCCCGGACGGCACCGCCGCCGACGGCAGCGAGAGCACCGAGGAGTACCGCTCCCGCTGCGCCCGCCTCCAGCACGGCATCGCCGCCGGATTCGCCCGCGCGCTGCGCGAGCGGACCCTCAGGGAGCAGGAGGCCATCGCCCGCTCCGCCCTGACCGCCCGCATCGACGCCCAGCAGGCCCTGCACGCCAGCGAGGAGCGCTTCCGTGCCGTCTTCGAGGGCGCGGCCGTCGGCATCGGCATCGCCGACCTCGACGGCAACATCCTGGAGGTCAATGACACCCTCCTCAAGATGTTCGGCGGCCTGGAAGGACACGTCCGCAGCCGCAACGTCAGCGAGTGGGGCCACCCCGACGACACCCCGCACGTCTGGAAGATGTACGGGGAACTCGTACGCGGCGAACGCGAGCACTACCGCGTGGAGAAGCCCTACTACCGGCACGACGGCACCGTGCTCTGGACCAACCTGACGGTGTCCCTGCTGCGCGACGCCGACGGCGCCCCGCAGTACCAGCTGGCCCTGATGGAGGACACCACCGAACGCCGGCTGCTGAACCTGCGCCTGCGCTACGAGGCCACGCACGACGCGCTGACCGGGCTCCCCAACCGCACGCTGTTCTTCGAACGGCTGGAGAAGGCCCTGAACGCCGCCCCCGGCAGCCGCTTCGGCCTGTGCTACCTCGACCTCGACGGGTTCAAGACCGTCAACGACAGCCTCGGCCACTCCGCCGGCGACCGCCTCCTCGTGGAGGTCGCCGACCGCCTGCAGAGCTGCGCCACCGGGCCGGGCGAGGTCGTCGCCCGGCTGGGCGGCGACGAGTTCGTGGCCCTCACCACCGGCCCCGGAGCCCAGACCGAGGAGAAGGTCACCGACCTCGCCGTCCGCATCCTCACCGCGCTGTCCACGCCCATCCGGCTGGAGGGCCGGGAGCTGTCCGTGCGCGGCAGCATCGGCATCGTCGAGGGCGCCTCGGGCGAGCGCACCCCGGCGGAGGTGCTGCGCAGCGCCGACATCACCATGTACCGGGCCAAGGCGGCCGGCGGCAACCGCTTCGAGTTCGCCGACGCCGAGGCCGACGCCCGGGCCATCACCCGCCACGGCCTGACCAACGCCCTGCCGGCGGCGCTGGAACGCGGCGAGTTCTTCATCGAGTACCAGCCCCTGGTGCACCTGCACGACGGAAGCGTGCGCGGCGCGGAGGCGCTGGTGCGCTGGTCGCACCCCCAGTACGGGGTGCTCGGCCCGGACCGCTTCATCCCGCTGGCCGAGCGGACCGGCCTGATCGTCCCCCTCGGCCGCTGGGTCCTGGAGGAGTCCGTCCGCCAGGCCCGCAACTGGCAGCGCCAGCACGGCGGTGCGCCCCTGCGCGTCAACGTCAACCTCTCGCCCACCCAGCTGACCCACCCCGGGCTGGTCGCCGACACCCTGCGCGTCCTGGAGTCCTCCGGCCTGGCCCCCGGCGCGCTGTGCCTGGAGGTCACCGAGTCCGCCCTCATCGGCGCCGACGACGAACTCCTCGAACCGCTGCGCCGACTCGCCGCGCTCGGCGTGGACATCGCCCTCGACGACTTCGGCACCGGCTACTCGAACCTGGCCAACCTGCGCAGGCTGCCGGTCAGCGTCCTGAAGCTGGACCGCTCCTTCACCCAGGGCATGCAGCAGGAGCCGGCCGACCCCGTCGACGTCAAGATCGTGGAGGGGATCGTCGCCCTGGCCCACAGCCTGGAGCTCGCGGTGACGGTCGAGGGGGTGGAGACCGGAGCCCAGGCGGCCCAGCTCCGCGCCCTCGGCTGCGACACGGCCCAGGGCTGGTACTACGCCCGCCCGGGGTCCCCGGACCGCATCCACACCCTCTCGCTCTGCGACGCGGTCCCCACCCGATGAGCTAGGCGGGCCCCGGGCCCCGGGCGTGCGCCCCGGCCGCCCCGGCCCGCCGCACCGCCCTGGAGCGTCTGGCCCGGAGCGGGCTCGGAGTGCCAGCCCTGGCCCGCCCGGCCCGGAGCCTCTGGCCCGGTGTGTCGGGCCGGCTCAGGGGCGGCCGCCGTGGCGCGACGGCCGGCCCCGGCGGGTTCGCCGTGCGGGCGAGTCGGGCGGGGTCGCCGTGGGGGAGGGATTGCCTGCCCTGCGGGCGGCCGTCAGTTCATCCCCGCCTCCGTTCCCCGGCCGGGCTCGCGGACCGCGGCGAGCACCCGCCGGTGGCGTTCGGAGGTGTCGGCCAGCAGCCGCTCGGCCACCGGCAGGCGCTCGGCCTCGTATCCGTCGAGGGTGCCGGCCGCCTCCGGGTCCGTGAGGGCGGCGGCCAGGGTGCGGGCGAGGGCCGCCGCGTCCTGGATGCCCGTGTTCATGCCGAGTCCTCCGGCGATGGGGTGGACATGGGCGGCGTCCCCGGCGAGGAGGACCCGGCCTTCGCGCATCCGGGCGGCCCGGCGGACGTTGACCCGCCAACTGGAGAGCCAGGTGGCCTCCGTCAGCCGTATGCCCGCCATCCCGGCGTGCCGGTCGAAGAGTCGCTGGAAGCCGTCCGGGGTCGGCGGCAGGGGCTCTCCGTCCTCACCGGTCTCCGGGGAGGCCTGGAGCTGGAAGGTGTCCGTGCCCGGCATCGGGCAGAGCATGATCCCGCCGCCCTCGGTGGTGAACCACTGGTGCCAGTACGCGCGACTGAGCCCGGGGGCCCGCACGTCCCCGACGACCATCGTCGGCTTCTCCTCGGTGTACCCCTCGAAGGGGATGCCGAGGAGCTCGCGGGTGGTGCTGCGGCCGCCGTCGCACCCGGCGGCGTAAGCGGCGCGGGCCGAACCGCCGTCGGCCAGGCGGACGGTGACCCCGGCCGGGTCCTGGGCGAGGCCGGTCACCCGGGCCCCGTACTCGACGCGGACGCCGAGGCCGGCGAGCCGCTCCCGGAGGATCTCCTCGACCTGCCACTGGCCGATCAGCAGGCCGCCCCCGTCGACCGGGGTGTCTTTGACGTGGGCGCCGTCGAAGTACTTGCGCAGGACCACGCCCCGGGAGCCGGTGGCGGCCATCCGGTCCGCGACCCCGAGTCGGCCGAGGACTTCCTGGCTGTCCGGGGTGAGTCCCTTGCCCCGGGATTCGCGGTGCGGGCCTGTACGCCCGTCGAGGACGCGGACGGAGGCGCCGCGCAGGGTCAGGGCGCAGGCCAGGGTGAGTCCGGTGGGGCCGGAGCCCACGATCAGGACGTCGGTCGTCGCGCGGGTCGTCGTGTCAGCCATCGGAGGGGTCCTCTCTTGTCGTCTCGTCGTCGCTGAACCAAGGAAAGCGCGCCCCGACGAAAAATGCAACCGGGTTAAGAAATTGACTTGGTTGCGATTTGGTTCTAGGGTGGTGCCATGGAGAACACGACGGGTCTGCGCGAGAGCAAGAAACTGCGTACGCGTCGCCAGTTGGCGGCCACGGCGCTGGAACTGTTCCTGGAACGGGGCTTCGACGCCGTGTCCGTGGCCGATGTGGCCGCGGCGGCCGAAGTCTCCAAGCCCACCCTGTTCCGGTACTTCCCGAGCAAGGAGGACCTGGTCCTCGACCGCTTCGCCGACCACCAGGACGAGGCGGCGCGGATCGTGCGGGAGCGGCCGGCGGGCCGGAGCCCGGTGGGCGCGCTCCACGACCACTTCCTGGCCGCCCTCGCGGAGCGCGACCCCATCACCGGGCTCTGCGACCATCCGAACGTGCTCGCCTTCCAGGGCCTGCTGTACTCCACGGCGAGCCTGGAGGGCCGGATCGCCCACTACACGTCCCGCGAGGTGGAACTGCTCGCCGCCGTCCTGGAGGGGGAGCAGGTCGAGCCGCTGTCCGCCCGCCTCGCAGCGACACACCTGGTGGCGGTCCGTCAGGGGCTGGGTCGGGAGAACTGGCGTCGCATCGACGCGGGCAGTACGGCGGACGAGGCCTACCCGGCGGCCGTCGCCGACGCCGACCGGGCCTTCGGCATGCTGGCCGACGGTCTCGACCGGACCCTGGACCCCCTGATATCCCGGGCCTGAGCGGTCGGGCCGCCGGGTCCTGCAGGGTGCCCGGCGGGAGCCCGCCGGGCAGCGGGCCGGAGAGGTGGTGTGCGGATGGCCGCGCGGTATGTGACCGAGCTGGTCGGGGCGTTGGAGCGGTACGGGGAGCGGCCTGCGATCGGGGCCGGACCCCGGGTCCTGCGGTTCTCCGAGGTGCTGGACGCCGTCCACCGGCTGGCCGGGGCGCTTACGGAGGCGGGGGTCGGGCGGGGAGCGGGGCTGGCCTGTGTGACGGGCGGCAACCTGCCGGAGGCCCTGCTGGTGCGGATCGCCGCGCATCTGCTGGGGGTCCGGCTGACGCAGGTGGTGACCGGCCCGGCGGTGCACGGCCTGGAGTTCATCCTGCGGGACTGCCTGCCGGACCTGGTGGTGCACGACGTTCCGGTACCGGCGACGGGGGTGCCGCTGCTGGCCCTCGACGAGCTGATGGCGAGGGCGGCCGCGCGGGAGCCGGCCGAAGTCAGGGTGCGGGCGCGGGAGGAGGACGTGGCCCGGGTGACGTACACCGGCGGGACCACCGGTCGGCCCAAGGGGGTGGCGTCCACGTTCGGGGCGATGGCCGCGCGGGACGGCCGGCGCGGGGCCGCCTGGACCGAGACGGTGCACCTGTCGGTCACCAGCCTCGCCCAGCGGGCCGGCGGGAGGTGCCTGGAGCAGCTGCGGGCCGGCGGCAGGGTGGAGATCCTCGACCCCTTCGCACCGGGGGAGTTCGCGGCGGCCTGCCGACGGCTCGGGCGGGTGTCCACGTACCTGACGGCCCCGATGGTGTACCGGCTGCTGGACGACCCCGCGACCGCCGGGGGCATTCCCGGGCTGGAAGCCGTCTCGTACGGCGCCTCGCCGATCCTTCCCGAGCGGCTCCGCGAGGCGGTGACCCGCTGGGGCGGGCGCTGGCGGCAGGGCTACGGGATGAACGAGGCAGCCGTGATCGCCCGCCTCACCCCGGCCGACCACGACGAGGCGGTGGCCGGCCGGCCCGAGCTGCTGGCGTCCGCGGGGCGCCCGGCCGCGGGGGTGGAGGTCCAGGTGCGCGACGGGCGGGACGCGGTGCTGCCCGCGGGGCGTACCGGCGAGCTGTGGGTCCGGTCGGCGGCGATGATGACCGGCTACTGGAACCAGCCGGAGCTGACCGCCGAGGTGCTGCGGGACGGATGGCTGCGCACCGGGGACCTCGGCCATGTCGACGGCGGCGGGTACCTGTACCTGGACGACCGGAGCAAGGACGTGGTGATCGTCGACGGGGTCAACATCTACAGCCTGCCGGTCGAGGCGGCGCTCGCCCGGCACCCGGCCGTCGCCGAGGCCGTCGTGGTGGGCCGGCCCGGTGCAGCGACAGGCGAGGAGGTCTGCGCCTTCCTCGTACCGGCCGCCGGCCACACCCCCAGCGACACGGCGGCCGCCGAAGCGTGCGACCTGGTGGAACGCGAGCTCGCCCCGGCGCACCGCCCGACGGCGGTCTTCTGGGAGGCGGACATCCCGCTCACGGACCGCGGCAAGCCCGACAAACGCCGCCTGCGCACCCGCGCGGCGGCCGCACCCGCCACCGGCCGCTGACTCGTACGGGGTCCCGAAAACGGGAACGTGCTCCGTGCCGCCCCACGGCCGGACAGCGCCCCGGCCTCCCCGGGCCCTACCCCGGTCGCGACGATGCCCAGGTCCAGTCCCGGGTCTGGGGCCGGTGGTGCCGGGGCGGGGACGGGCTCGGCCCGCCCCGGGGCCGGTGGTGCCCGGGCCCATGCGGGCTCGGTCCAGGCCTGGGGGCGGTGGTGCCCGGGCCCAGGCGGGCTCGGTCCAGGCCTGGGGGCGGGGTGCCGGGGCTCGGGGGTGGCCGGCCGGGGTTCGGGGCGGGTCAGGTGGTCAGGATGCGTTTCAGTTCGCGGGCCGCGCGGGGCGGGGCGACGTCCGTGCGGTGGGCCAGGGCGATCGTGCGGCGGAGCGGGGAGCCCGCGAGGGGGGTGGCGCGCAGGCCCGGGCCGCCGTGTTCCACGACCATCGCCGGGACCACCGCGACGCCCAGCCCCGCCCGTACGAAGCCGAGGACGGCGTCCATCTCGCCGCCCTCCACGGTGAACACCGGCTCGAACCCCGCGGCCCGGCAGGCCCCCACCGTCAGGTCCCGCAGGTCGTAGCCGTGCCGGAACATGACCATGGGCTCCTCGCGCAGGTCGGCGATGGCCAGCTCCCCGCCACCGCCCGGCGGCGGCAGTTCGCGGGACGAGACGACGACCAGGTCCTCCGTCAGCAGCTCCACCGTGGTCAGCGGGGGAGCCGACGGCGGCAGCGGCAGCACGATCAGTGCCAGGTCCAGGACCCCGCGCGCGAGTTCCCGTACCAGGTCCAGCGAGCCGCCCTCCTCGATCAGCAGCTCGATGCCCGGATGCGCCGTGTGGAAGGCGCGCAGCACCTCCGGCAGCAGCCCCGTGCACACGCTCGGCGTCGCCCCCAGCCGCACCCGGCCGCGCCGCAGCTGGAGCAGCTCCTGCACCTCCAGCCGCGCCGTGTCCGCGTCCGCCAGGATCCGCCGGGCCAGGGGCAGCAGCGCCTCGCCCGCGTCGGTCAGCGCGATGTTCCCCCGCGCCCGGTTGAACAGCTCGGCGCCGAGCTCCCGTTCGAGCGCCTTGATCTGCTGCGACAGCGAGGGCTGGGCCACGTGCTCCCGCTCGGCGGCCCGGGTGAAGTGCCGGGTCTCGGCGACGGCGACGAAGTACACCAGCTGCTGGAACTGCATGCCCCCCAGGCTAGCCTCCGAGGCGGCCTTTCATAGTGATTGCCTATCGTGATCAGCTCCACCATGTCTTGGACCTTTCGGGACCTTCGTCCCTACGGTCTACGCATGGCTCTGGCAACGCGGACGGATCGACGGCCGTCCACCCCGCGCACGCTCTGGGACTCCACCGTCGGCAAGAAGTCCGTGATGGCCGTCTCCGGCCTGGTCATGCTCGGCTACCTCGTCGCGCACATGTTCGGCAACCTCAAGATCTTCTTCGGCCCCGACGAGTTCAACGGCTACGCCCACGCCCTGCGCACCCTCGGCGAACCGTTCCTGCACTACGAGTGGGCCCTGTGGATCGTCCGCGTGGTCCTGGTCGCCGCCGTCGTCGCCCACGCCGTCTGCGCCTACCAGCTCAGCCGCCGCGACCTCAAGGCGCGCCCGGTCAAGTACGCCCACAAGCGGCGCCGCGCGAGCTACGCCACCCGCACCATGCGCTGGGGCGGGATCATCCTCGCCCTCTTCATCGTCTGGCACCTCCTCGACCTCACCACCCTCACCGTCAACGAGCGCGCCTGGGCCGGCCACCCCTACGAGAACGTCCTCGCGACCTTCTCCACCTGGTACGGCAACACGATCTACATCGTGGCCATGGCCGCCCTCGGCCTCCACGTCCGCCACGGCTTCTGGAGCGCCGCCCAGACCCTCGGCGCGGGCAGCGCCCGGCGCGAGCGGGCCCTGAAGTTCCTGGCCGACGCCCTGGCCCTCGTCCTCTTCGCGGGCTTCGTGTCCGTCCCCGTCGCCGTCATGACCGGAGTGGTGAGCTGACCATGAGCACCGAGTACGCCGCCTACACCACCGGCGACCCCGTCGCCGACGCCAAGGCCCCCGCCGGCCCCATCGCCGAGCGCTGGGACCGCCGCCGCTTCGAGGCGAAGCTGGTCAACCCGGCCAACCGCCGCAAGCACACCGTGATCGTCGTCGGCACCGGCCTGGCGGGCGGTGCCGCCGGCGCGACCCTCGCCGAGCAGGGCTACCACGTGGTCCAGTTCTGCTACAGCGACTCCCCGCGCCGCGCCCATTCCATCGCCGCCCAGGGCGGCATCAACGCCGCCAAGAACTACCGCAACGACGGGGACTCCGTACACCGGCTCTTCTACGACACCGTCAAGGGCGGCGACTTCCGCGCCCGCGAGTCGAACGTCCACCGCCTGGCCCAGATATCCGTCGAGATCATCGACCAGTGCGTGGCCCAAGGCGTCCCCTTCGCCCGCGAGTACGGCGGCCTCCTCGACACCCGCTCCTTCGGCGGCGTCCAGGTCTCCCGCACCTTCTACGCCCGCGGCCAGACCGGCCAGCAGCTGCTCCTCGGCGCCTACCAGGCGCTGTCCCGGCAGATGGCCGCCGGCAACGTCGAACTGCACGCCCGCACCGAGATGCTCGACCTGATCACCGTCGACGGCGTCGCCCGCGGCATCGTCGCCCGCGACCTGGTCACCGGCCGCATCGACACCCACTACGCCGACGCCGTGGTCCTGGCCAGCGGCGGTTACGGCAACGTCTTCTACCTCTCCACCAACGCCATGAACTCCAACGCGACCGCCGTCTGGCGGGCGCACCGGCGCGGCGCGTACTTCGCCAACCCCTGCTTCACCCAGATCCACCCCACCTGCATCCCGCGCACCGGCGACCACCAGTCCAAGCTCACCCTGATGAGCGAGTCCCTGCGCAACGACGGCCGCATCTGGGTGCCCAAGGCCAAGGGCGACACCCGCCCCGCCGCCGAGATCCCCGAGGACGAGCGCGACTACTACCTGGAGCGGATCTACCCCTCCTTCGGCAACCTCGTCCCCCGCGACATCGCCTCCCGCGCCGCGAAGAACGTCTGCGACGAGGGCCGCGGCGTCGGCCCCGGCGGCCAGGGCGTCTACCTCGACTTCGCCGACGCCATCCGCCGCATGGGCCGGGACGAGGTCGCCGAGAAGTACGGCAACCTCTTCGAGATGTACGAGCGGATCACGGCGGAGGACCCGTACGAGGTCCCCATGCGGATCTACCCGGCCGTCCACTACACGATGGGCGGACTGTGGGTCGACTACGACCTCCAGACCACCGTCCCCGGCCTGTTCGCGATCGGCGAGGCCAACTTCTCCGACCACGGCGCCAACCGCCTCGGCGCCTCCGCGCTGATGCAGGGACTCGGCGACGGCTACTTCGTCCTCCCCTCCACCATCAACGACTACCTCGCCCGCCACCCGCACCGGGAGGCGGTCGACGACGGCCACCCCGAGGCGGCGGCGGCCGTCCGCGAGACCCGCGACTGCCTCGCCAAGCTGCTGGCCGTGGACGGGGACCGCACCCCCGACTCCTTCCACCGCGAGATCGGCGAACTCATGTGGGAGTACTGCGGCATGTCCCGCACCGCGGAGGGCCTGCGCAAGGCGCTCGCCCGCATCCCGGAGATCCGCGAGGAGTTCTGGCGGCGCATCAAGGTTCCCGGCAGCGGGGAGGAGTTCAACCAGTCGCTGGAGAAGGCCAACCGCATCGTCGACTACCTCGAACTCGCCGAGCTGATGTGCCTCGACGCCCTCCACCGCGCCGAGTCCTGCGGCGGCCACTTCCGCGAGGAGTCCCAGACCCCGGACGGCGAAGCGGCCCGCCGCGACGAGGAGTTCGCCTACGCGGCCGCCTGGGAGTACCGCGGCACCGGCGCCGCACCCGTCCTGCACAAGGAAGACCTCGTCTTCGAGTACGTCCACCCCACCCAGCGGAGCTACGCATGAAGCTCACCCTGCGCGTCTGGCGCCAGCGAAGCGCCGGCGCCCCCGGCGCCATGGCCTCCTACGAGGTCGACGGCATCTCGAAGGACATGTCCTTCCTGGAGATGCTCGACACCCTCAACGAGGACCTCATCCTGCGCGGCGAGGACCCCGTCGCCTTCGACCACGACTGCCGCGAGGGCATCTGCGGCGCCTGCAGCCTGGTCATCAACGGCGACGCCCACGGCCCCGAGCGCACCACCACCTGCCAGCTCCACATGCGGTCCTTCGCCGACGGCGACACCATCGACGTCGAACCCTGGCGGGCCTCGGCCTTCCCCGTGGTCAAGGACCTCGTCGTGGACCGCAGCGCCTTCGACCGGATCATCCAGGCCGGCGGCTACATCACGGCCCCGACCGGCTCCGCGCCCGAGGCGCACGCCACCGCCGTGCCCAAGCCCGCCGCCGACTCGGCCTTCGAGCACGCCGAGTGCATAGGCTGCGGCGCCTGCGTGGCGGCCTGCCCCAACGGCTCCGCGATGCTGTTCACCTCCGCCAAGGTCAACCACCTGAACGTGCTCCCGCAGGGCGCGCCCGAGCGCGAGACGCGGGTGCTGGACATGGTGGCGCAGATGGACGACGAGGGCTTCGGCGGCTGCACCCTGACCGGCGAATGCGCCACCGCCTGCCCGAAGGGCATTCCGCTGCCGTCGATCGCCGCGATGAACAAGGAATGGCTGCGGGCGCTCCGCAAGCGGTGACCCCGCTCCGCACGCGGCGCCTCCCCTCCCCGGGCGGCGCTCCGCAAGCGGCCCCCCCCGCGCCCCCCGCGTGCGTGCGATCGGCCGACCCGCTCCGCCGACCGGGCGCACCGAGGGGCGCCGCGCCGCGCCGTACGCCCGGAGGGTCCCCCCGGCCGGGCACAGTGGGCCCATGCCAGCAGCCCCCGCCGGCCCCGCACCGCACCGCCGCACCGTGCTCGCCGCCCTGGCGGCCCTGGCGCCCCTGGCGGTGGCCGGGTGCGCCGGGCGGGAACACCGCGCACCCGCGCCCGGACCGCGGCCGCAGCCCGTCAAGGACGCCCTCGTCATGGTGATCCCGCACGCGGAGAAGCCCTTCGCCGGAGCCGCCGGCGAGGACGACGAGGGCAACGAGGACGCCGGCTTCCTCGCCCGGCGGGGCCGCCGCCGCGCCGAGGAGCTGCTCCGCCTCTTCGGCCCGGCCCACGGCGCCCCGCTGCCCCGGCCCGCCGCGCTGTTCGCGACCGGGGGACCGCAGTCCGCCCCCGCCCGGTGCCGCCAGACCCTCGCGCCCCTCGCCACCGCCCTGCGGGTCCCCGTACAGGACCGGTTCGCGCTCGGCGGCGAGGCGGACCTGGCCCGGGCCGCCCTGGCCGCGCCGGCGCCCGTACTGCTGTGCTGGGAGCCCGCCGGGATCCCCCGCCTGGTCCGGGCCCTCGGCGCCCACCGGACCCCGGGCCTCCCCGCGTCCTGGCCCGACCGCAGCGACCTCGTCTGGACCCTCACCCGCAGCCGCGGGACCTGGACCTTCCGCGAACTGCCGCAGCGCCTCCTGCCCGGGGACGCGTAGCCCTACCGCCCCAGCGCCCGGGCTAGGTAGGGGGCCGTGCGGCCGGCCGTGGACGCGGCCACCTCGGCCGGCGGGCCGCAGGCCGTGACCCTGCCGCCCTCCGCGCCGCCGCCCGGACCCAGGTCGACCACCCAGTCGGCTCCCGCCACCACCTCCATGTCGTGCTCCACGACCACCACCGAGTGCCCCGCGTCCACCAGCCCGTGCAACTGCCGCAGCAGCACCCGCACATCGGCCGGATGCAGGCCCGTCGTCGGCTCGTCCAGCAGGTACAGGGTGTGGTCGCGGCGCAGCCGCTGGAGCTCCGTCGCCAGCTTGATCCGCTGCGCCTCGCCGCCCGACAGCTCGGTGGCCGGCTGCCCCAGCCGCAGGTAGCCCAGACCGATCTCCTCCAGCGCCCGCAGGCTGCGCGCCGCCGCCGGAACCTCGGCGAAGAAGACGGCCGCCGCCTCCACCGTCAGCCCCAGCACCTGCGCGATGTCCAGCCCCTCGTAACGGACCTCCAGGGTCTCGGCGTTGTACCGGGCGCCGGCGCACTCCGGGCACGGCGCGTACGTACTGGGCAGGAACAGCAGCTCCACCGAGACGAAGCCCTCGCCCTGACAGGTCTCGCAGCGGCCGCCCGGCACGTTGAAGGAGAACCGGCCCGCCTTCCAGCCGCGCTCGCGCGCCTGGGGCGCCGCCGTGAACAGCTTGCGCACGACGTCGAACAGCCCCGTGTACGTGGCCAGGTTGGAGCGCGGCGTCCGGCCGATCGGCTTCTGGTCCACCTCCACCAGCCGGCGCACCGGGAAGTCCGGGTCGGCCAGCCGCCCGCCCACCTCCTGCGCGAGCACCTGCCCCACCAGGGTGGACTTCCCGGACCCCGACACCCCGGTGACGGCGGTGAAGACCCCGAGCGGGAACTCGACCGTCACGTCACGGAGGTTGTGCCGCTCCACACCGGTCAGCCGGACGGAACCCGTGGCCCTGCGCACCGGCCGGCCTCCGGTGGAGGCCTCGGACGGGGACGGCGGGAACAGGTGCCGCGCGGTCGCCGACTCCGCGACCCCGGCCAGACCCCCGGGCGGTCCGCTGTAGAGCACCCGCCCACCGTGTTCCCCGGCCAGCGGGCCGACGTCCACCAGCCAGTCGGCGCGCCGCACCACGTCCAGGTGGTGCTCCACCACGAAGACGGTGTTCCCGGCCGCCTTGAGCCGCTCCAGCACGCCCAGCAGCGCCTCGGTGTCGGCCGGGTGCAGCCCCGCCGACGGCTCGTCCAGCACGTACACCACGCCGAACAGCCCCGACCGCAGCTGGGTCGCCAGCCGCAGCCGCTGGAGTTCCCCCGCCGACAGGCTGGGCGCGGTCCGGTCCAGGCTCAGGTAGCCCAGGCCCAGCTCCGTGACCGGCGCGATCCTCGCCCGCAGGTCCGCCGCCAGCACCCGCGCCGCCTCCGTGGCCGGCGCCGCAGCGTCCAGTACGCCGTCCAGCTCGCCCAGCGGCAGCGCCGCCAGCTCCGCGATCGTCCGGCCCGCGAAGGTGACCGCCAGGGCCTCGGGCCGCAGCCGCCGCCCCTCGCACGCCGGGCAGGGGGCGTCGGTCAGGAACTTCTCGGCGCGCGCCCGCAGGGTGGCGCTCTTGGTGTCCGAGAAGGTCCGCATCACATAGCGGTGGGCGCTCATGTACGTGCCCTGGTAGGGCCGTTGGATCCGGTCCGCCTCCCGCACCGGGTGCACGGTCACCACCGGCTGCTCCTCGGTGAACAGGATCCACTCCCGGTCCGCTGCCGGCAGCTCCCGCCAGGGCCGGTCCACGTCGTGGCCGAGCACCTCCAGGATGTCCCTGAGGTTCTTGCCCTGCCAGGCGCCGGGCCAGGCGGCGATGGCGCCCTGGCGGATCGTCAGGCTCTGCTCCGGGACGAGGAGTTCCTCGCTGGTGCGGTGGATCCGCCCCAGGCCGTGGCAGGACGGGCAGGCGCCGGAGGCCGTGTTGGGGGAGAAGCAGTCGGAGTCCAGCCGCCCGGCCCCCGGCGGGTAGTCGCCGGCCCGGGAGAACAGCATCCGCAGGGAGTTGGAGAGCAGGGTCACCGTCCCCACCGAGGAGCGCGAGCCCGGGGAGGAGCGGCGCTGCTCCAGGGAGACGGCGGGCGGCAGCCCGGTCACCGAGTCCACCTTCGGGGCGCCGATCTGGTGGATCAGCCGCCGGGCGTAGGGGGCCACGGACTCGAAGTACCGCCGCTGGGCCTCGGCGTAGAGCGTGCCGAAGGCCAGGGAGCTCTTCCCGGAGCCGGAGACCCCGGTGAAGACGGTCAGGGTGTCGCGCGGGATGTCCACGTCCACCCCGCGCAGGTTGTGCTCCCGGGCGCCGCGGACGCGTACGCAGGCATCGGGGGCGTCCCGGGGGACGGCCGGGGCATCGGTGGAAGGCTGGTGCATTCGCCCCAGTTTAGTGGCGTACGGAGGACGGCGGCCCCGCCTGGTCCGGAAGTCCCCGGGTGAGCCCGGCGATCCGTGACAGCCTGCGGAAGGAGTCCAGCAGGGCCGTCCGGTCGTACGTGGAGGTGGTGACCAGCAGCTCGTCCGCTCCGGTGGCCTCCGCGAGGCCGGCCAGCTCGGCCGCGACCTGCTCCTCCGTCCCGGCGATGTGCCCGGTGAGGGCGCCCTCGTACAGCTCCCGCTCCCTGGGCCCGAGCTCCAGCCCCTCGACCTCCTCGGCCGGCCGCAGGGGCGGGAAGCTGCCGCGGGTGCGGGAGTGGGCGAGGGACCAGGCCTCCGGGAGCAGGATCCGCCGTGCGGCCTCCTCGGTCTCCGCGACCGCCACCGTCCCCGAGACCACCACGTACGGCTCGCCACCCCACGCCGACGGTCGGAACTCCCTGCGGTACGCCGCGACGGCCTCGGCCACCCGGGCGCGGGCCCGCAGGTCCCCCACCACCACGGGCAGCCCGGCCCGGGCGGCGATCGAGGCGCCCGAGCCGGTGGCCAGGACGAAGGGCGGGATCCGCAGCCCCTCCGCCGGGCGGGCGTGCACCTCGGGATGGGCGCGCTGGGTGCCGTCGATCCAGCCCAGCAGCTCGGCCAGCTGCTCCTCGAACCGGTCGGCGTCGCCGGTGTCGCGGCCCAGCGCGCGCCGGATGCCGCCCGTGAAGCCGACCGAGCGGCCGAGGCCCATGTCGATCCGGCCGGGGAACAGCGCCTCCAGCACCCCGAACTGCTCGGCGACCACCAGCGGCTGGTGGTTGGGCAGCATCACGCCGCCCGTGCCGACCCGGATCCGCCGGGTGGCGGCCGCGACGGCCGCCGCGAGGACGGTGGGGGCGGAGCCGGCGACCCCGGGCACGCTGTGGTGCTCCGACACCCAGAAGCGGTGGTAGCCCAGCTCCTCCGCCGTGCGGGCGAGCTCCACGCTGTCGCGCAGGGCCTCGGCGGCGGGGTGCCCCTCGCGGACGCGGGACCGGTCGAGGACGGAGATTTTCTGGATCACACCCGTCTTCAACGCCTGGCGCCGGCGGGGATTCCCGGGTCGGGGTCGCCCGCCCTCAGGTGCGGCTGCCGCCCTCGCTCTCCTGGGCGCTCTTGAGCTCCGGCGACGGCGCCGCCCAGTCCGCGAGGAGCACCGTGAAGCCCGCGGCGCGGGCGGCCTGGCAGACGAGCTGGTCGTCGTCGACCAGCACCCGCACCTCGCGGCTGCGCGCGATCCGCTGGAGCACCTCCAGCTTCGTCTGCCGGGCCGGCCGCCGGTCGCGGTCGCCGCGCATCCACACCCGGCCCTCGGGCAGCCCGTGCCGGGCCAGCCAGTCGGTGGTGTCCGCCCGGCAGCGCTCGGGCCGGCCGGTCAGGTAGACCACCTCGCAGTCGGCCGCGCTCTCCACCGCCAGGGCCACCCCGCGCGCGAGCGGCGGATCGGCCGGGGCCGCGCCGAAGAAGCCGTCCCAGTCGCGGGGGCGGCCCTCCAGGAAGTGCTGGCGGTGGCCGGTGTCGGCCAGGGTGTTGTCGATGTCGAAGACGGCCAGCGGACGGCGCGGTGCGGTGCTCTCGGTCATGGCCGCCAGCCTAGGCCGTGCCCTTCGGCCCGGGCAGGGCAGGTCGGGGCAGGTCGGGGCGGGGAGAGGCAGGTCGGGGCGGGGAGAGGCGGGGCCGGGCGTCCGGCCCCGCCCTGCCCGCCCTGCCCGCCCTGCCCGCCCTGCCCGCCCTGCCCGCCCTGCCCGCGGCGCCCGCCCTGCCCGCGGCGCCCGCCCTGCCCGCGGCGCCCGCCGCGTGCCGTCAGTCCTCGCCGTCGAGGCGGAAGCCCACCTTCAGCCCGACCTGGTAGTGCGCGATCTGCCCGTCCTCGATGTGTCCGCGCACCTGCGTGACCTCGAACCAGTCCAGATTGCGCAGGGTCTGCCCGGCGCGGGTGATCCCGTTCCGGATGGCTTGATCGATGCCCTCGTGCGAGGTGCCGACGATCTCGGTCACCCGGTACGTGTGGTTGGACATGGGGGTCTCCCGCCAGTCGTCGCTTGTGCCTTGTTCCACGGTGCCCCAGTAAGTCCGCCTCCGCGAACTTTGCGCGGACAATCCCGCTGCCGAGCCCCTTGACCCGCCCATTGGTCTATGCCAATTTCAAGCCATCTGAGATCCAGTCCAGAAGGTGACCCTCGTGAAGAAGCGCTTCCTCGCCGTGTGCACGGCCCTCGCGGCCGCGACCGCCCTGACCGCCGGCTGCGGCGGTCTGGCCGGATCGGACGGCGGCTCCGAGAAGGTGACGCTGTGGCTGATGAAGGGCAGTGCGTCGCAGGAGTTCGTCGGGAAGTTCACCGCCGACTTCGAGAAGCAGCACCCCGGCATCGACCTGGACGTGAGGATCCAGGAGTGGAAGGGCATCGGCGACAAGGTCAACGCCGTCCTCGCCGGCAAGGGCGGGGAGCACGCCGACGTCATCGAGGTCGGCAACACCCAGGTGGCCCAGTACGTCGAGACCGGCGGCCTCTCCGAACTCACCCTGGAGGGCCTGCGCAGCTGGGGCAGCAAGGACTGGCTCAAGGGCCTCGCCGACCCGGGCAGCGTGAACGGGGCCCAGTACGGAGTCCCGTGGTACGCCGCCAACCGGGTGGTGATCTACAACAAGGACCTCTTCGCGAACGCCGGGATCAAGGCCCCGCCGCGCAACCGCCAGGAGTGGATCTCGGCCACCCAGAAGCTCGACAAGGGCGACCAGCAGGGCATCTACCTCCCCGGCCAGAACTGGTACGTGCTCGCCGGGTTCGTCTGGGACGAGGGCGGGGAGCTCGCCGTCGAGACGGGCGGCCAGTGGGTCGGCGCCCTCGACGACGAGAAGGCCCTGGCCGGGATGGACTTCTACAAGCAGCTCCAGGCCCTCGGCAAAGGGCCCAGGAACGCCGATGAGGAGACGCCCCCGCAGTCCGAGGTCTTCGCCCGCGGCCAGGTCGCCCAGATCATCGCCCCGCCCGGGCAGGCGGCCCAGATCGAGGCGGCCAACCCCGCGCTGAAGGGCAAGCTCGGCTTCTTCCCCATACCGGGCAAGACCTCCGAGAAGGCCGGCTCCGTCCTCACCGGGGGCTCCGACCTGGTGATCCCGGCGAAGACCGCGAACCGCGCCGGTGCCGTCGACCTGATCACCGCCCTGGTCAGCGAGAAGTGGCAGACGGAGCTGGCCCGCACGATGAGCTACGTCCCCAACAAGACCACCCTCGCCCGCGTGGTCGAGGGCAACGAGGGCGCCGTCGCGATGGCCGCCGGAGCCGCCCAGGGCCGCGCCACGCCGAAGTCGGCGCGGTGGGCCGAGGTCGAGGCCAAGAACCCGATCAAGCCGTACATGACGGCCGTGCTCACCGGCCAGGACCCGCGGCAGGCGGCCAAGACGGCCTCGGAGGCCATGAGCCAGGTCCTCAGCTCCGACCGCTGAGCCCGGTCGGCAGGTCGGCAGGTCGGCAGGTCGGCAGGTCGGCCGGTCCGTCGATCCGTCGGTCCGTCGGTCCGTCGGTCCGTCGGTCCGTCGATCCGATGATCCGTCGGTCCTCCGAGCCGCTGAGCTGGGCGCCCGGCCCGCTCCGGTCCGTCGAGTTCAGCCTCCGCACATCCGGGGGCCGCTGCGCGGTCATGTCGAATCCAGCCGGTCACGGAAGAAGTAAAGGAGCCGGGTCCGCCACCCGCGGCCCGGCTCCCCGTGCCCGGATCAGGAGCAGCCATGACCATCGCACCCCTGTCCCCGTCCCCCCTCGCACCCGCGGCCCCGGTCGTCCCCACCCCGGCCCCCGCCGCACCCTCCGCCGCCCCCCGGTACACCGTCCGCCTCGCCCGCGACGAGGACGAGGTGCGCGCCGCCCAGCGGCTGCGCCACCAGGTCTTCGCCGGAGAGCTCGGCGCCCGCCTGGACGGCCCCGAGCCGGGCCTGGACTCCGACGCCTTCGACGCCTACTGCGACCACCTCCTGGTGCTCGACGAGGAGACCGGCCAGGTCGTCGGCACCTACCGGCTGCTGCCCCCCGAGCGCGCCGCCGTCGCCGGACGCCTCTACTCCGAGGGCGAGTTCGACCTCTCCGCCCTCGCCCCGATCCGCCCCGACCTGGTCGAGGTCGGCCGCTCCTGCGTCCACCCCGACCACCGCAACGGCGCCGTCATCGCCCTGATCTGGGCCGGCCTCGCCCGCTACATGGAGCGCACCGGCCACAACTGGCTCGCCGGCTGCTGCTCGATACCGCTCGCCGACGGCGGGGTGCTGGCCGCGGCCACCCGCGAGACCGTCCTGGCCCGCAACCTCGCCCCGCAGGAGTACCGCGTCACCCCGCACCTGCCGTGGAGCCCGGAGGGCGTCACCCTCCCCGCCACCCGCCTGGAGCTGCCGCCCCTGCTGCGCGGCTACATCCGCCTGGGCGCCTGGGTCTGCGGGGAGCCCGCCCTCGACGCCGAGTTCGGCTGCGCCGACCTCTACGTCCTGCTCTCCCTGCGCCGGACCAACCCGCGCTACCTCAACCACTTCCTCTCGCTCGCCCCGTCGGCATGAGCAACTGGCTGCTGCCCACCGCGCCCTGCACCCCGCAGGACTGCGCCGGCCACCCGGGGCCGGCCGCGAGCGTCCCGCAGGCGGTGCTCCGGCTCGCCGGCGCCCTCGTGCTGGTCCTCCTGGCCGTCCCGGCCGCCCCGCCGGTGCGGCTGCTCCCGGCCCGGCCCCGGCGCGCGCTGATCCGGGCCTGGTCCACGGCGCTGCTGCGCTCCCTGGGGATACGGATCACCGTGCGCGGCACCCCGGGGCCCGACGGGGGCGGCCTGGTCGTCGCCAACCACATCTCTTGGGTCGACATCCCGCTCGTCGCCGCCGCCCTGCCCAGCCGGATGCTGGCCAAGAGCGAGATCGGCACCTGGCCGGTGCTCGGCCGGCTCGCCGCCCAGGCGGGGACCCTGTTCATCGAGCGCGACCGGATCCGGGCCCTGCCCCGGACCGTGGGGAGCATCGCCCGGGCCCTGCGGGCGGGGGACCGGATCACCGTCTTCCCCGAGGGCTGCACCTGGTGCGGGCGCGGCCAGGGGCCCTTCCGGCGGGCCGCCTTCCAGGCCGCACTGGACGCGCGGGTACCCGTACAGCCCGTGCGGATCGCCTACCGGCTGGCGGACGGGGGACGCGCCGGGGCGCCCGCCTTCGTCGGGGACGACACGCTGACCGCCTCCCTGTGGCGGATCGCCCGGGCCCGCGGGGTGCGCGCCGAGGTGCGGCTGCTGTCCCGGATCCCGGACGGCCGCCACGCCGACCGGCGCGCGCTCGCCGCGGCGGCGCAGCGGGCCGTACTGGGGACCCGGGAACCGCAGCGGGCGCTGCTGGCCGGCATACCCGCCCAGCAGCGCCCACCACACACACCGGCCCCGCACGCGCCGGCTCAGTCCACGGCGACCGAGTCCACCGAGCCGTCCGCCACCGAGAACGACAGGGCGAAGCGGCCCGCGGCGTCCGTCCACCAGTGGGACAGCTCCAACCCGGCCTCCGCGAGTTCCTTGCGCACGCCCTCCTGACGGAACTTCGCCGAGATCTCCGTGAGGATCTCCTCACCCTCCTCGAACGGCACCACCAGGTCCAGCGCCCGGATCTTCACCGTCACCGCCGACCGGGCCCGCAGCCGCATCTCGATCCACTCGTGCTCCCGGTTCCACACCGCCACATGGTCGAAGTCGGCGGTGTGGAAGTCCGCGCCCAGCTCGCGGTCGATCACGGCCAGCACGTTCTTGTCGAACTCCGCCGTCACCCCCTGTGCGTCGTCGTACGCCGCCACCAGCACGGCCTCGTCCTTCACCAGGTCCGTGCCCATCAGCAGCGCGTCCCCGGGCGAGAGCATCGCCCGTACGGACGCCAGGAACACGGCCCGCTCCGCCGGCAGCAGGTTCCCGATCGTGCCGCCCAGGAACACCACCAGCCGCGGCCCGGGGGACTCGGGAAGGTGCAGCGGTGCGGTGAAGTCGGCCAGCAGCGCGTGCACCCCCAGCCCCGGGTGCGCCTCCAGCAGGGCCTCGGCCGCCCCCGTCAGGGCGCTCTCGCTCACGTCCACCGGGATGTACGTCTCCAGCGCCGGCAGCGCCTCGATCAGGTGCCGGGTCTTCTCCGAGGAGCCGGAGCCCAGCTCCACCAGCGTGCGGGCGCCGCTCACCGCCGCGATCTCCCGGGCCCGCTCCAGCAGGATCTCCCGCTCGGCGCGCGTCGGGTAGTACTCGGGCAGCCGGGTGATCTCCTCGAAGAGCTCACTGCCCCGGGCGTCGTAGAACCACTTCGGCGGCAGTTCCTTGGGGACGCGGGTCATCCCGCGCAGGACGTCCTTCCTGAGCGCCCTGTCGGCGGCGTGCTCGTCGAGGGTCCGGGTCAACTGGAATTCGCTCACGGGGTGCTCTCCTTGAGGGGGATCAGGGCGACCCGCGTCCGGGTGGCGGTCAGCAGGGTCCGGTCGGGCACCTCGCGCCAGCCGGTGTCGTCGTCGTAGGGCTCCGATGCCACCACCACGCGCCCCGACGGGTGCTCGGGCAGGTACCAGAGGGAATCGCCCCAGGCGGTGGCGGCGATCGAGGCGCCGTCGGTGAGCAGCAGGTTGAGCCGGGAGCCGGGTGCGGCGGCGGCCAGTTCGCGGACCGCCTCCGCCAGGGCCGTGCCCGGGTCGTCCCCCTGCCGCAGCCGGTGCAGGACCAGCGCCCACACCAGGGCCGCGTCGGTGCGTGCGGCCAGCTCCAGCAGTTCCCGGGCCGGCAGGGCCGCGGCGAGCGGGGCGGCCGCGTCGGGCCAGCCCCGGACCGCGCCGTTGTGGCTGAACAGCCAGGGCCCCGACGCGAACGGCGCCGCCGCGGCCTCCCCGTCCGGCCCCGCGAGGGTGGCGTCGCGGACGGCGGCCAGCACGGCCCCGCTGCGCACCACGCGGCACAGGTCGGCGAAGCCCTCGTCGCCCCAGACGGGTCCGGCGCGCCGGTAGCGGGCCGGGACCGGGTCCCCGTCCGCGTACCAGCCCACGCCGAAGCCGTCCGCGTTGACGGTGCCGTACCGCTGCCGGCGCGGTGCCCAGGACTGCCGCACGAGCGAGTGCTCCGGATCGCTCAGCAGCCGGCCCAGGGGTATCTCCGGGCCCAGGTAGGCGAGGTGGCGGCACATCAGACGTCCCTCGCGGTGCGGAAGCCGGCGAAGATCTGCCGGCGCACGGGGAGGTCCCAGTTGCGGAAGGTGCCCCGGCAGGCCACCGGGTCCACGGCGAACGAGCCGCCGCGCAGCACCTTGTGCTCCGGGCCGAAGAACACCTGCGAGTACTCCCGGTACGGGAAGGCGCGGAACCCCGGGTACGGCAGGAAGTCCGAGGCCGTCCACTCCCACACGTCGCCGATGAGCTGGCGCACCCCCAGCGGCGAGGCGCCCGCCGGGTAGCCGCCCGCGGGGGCCGGGCGCAGGTGGCGCTGGCCCAGGTTGGCGTGCTCGGGGCGGGGTCCGTCGTCGCCCCAGGGGTAGCGGCGGGAACGGCCCGTGGCCGGGTCGTGGCGTGCCGCCTTCTCCCACTCCGCCTCGGTCGGCAGCCGGCGCCCCGCCCAGCGGGCGTAGGCGTCCGCCTCGTACCAGCTGACGTGCAGAACCGGTTCTTCATCGGGCACCGGCTCGGTCACCCCGAACCGGCGGCGCAGCCACTGGCCGGCCTCGCGCCGCCAGAACAGCGGGGCGCCGATGTCATGGGCGCGGATCTGCTCCCAGCCCTCGGCGGCCCACCACCGGGGATCCGTGTACCCGCCGTCCGCGATGAAGGCCCGGTAGGCGGCGTTGGTCACCGGCGCCGTGTCGATCCAGAAGGGCTCCACCTCCCGGACGTGCGCGGGCCGTTCGTTGTCCAGCGCCCACGGTTCGGCCGAGGTCCCCATGGTGAACGGGCCGCCGGGAACCAGGACTTCGGCCGCGGCCGGGGGCGGCCCCTGCGGCGGGTCCGGGTCGGGCGCCGTCAGGACGGGCGCGCCCGCCCTCAGCTGGTGGGTGATCAGCATGGTCTCGTCGTGCTGCTGTTCGTGCTGGGCGATCATCCCGAAGGCGAACCCCCGGTCGAGCAGGGCCGTCCCCTCCAGCGGGGTGCGGTCCAGCAGGTCGAACACCCGCCCGCGGACCTCGGCCGCGTACCGGCGGGCCTCCTGCGGCCCGAGCAGGGGCAGCTTCGGCCGTTCGGCCCGGGGGTGCTGGAAGGCGTCGTACAGGGAGTTGATCTCGGGCCGCAGGAACTCCCGGCCGGCCACGTTGCGCAGCAGCCACAGCTCCTCCTGGTTCCCGATGTGCGCCAGGTCCCAGACCAGCGGGGACATCAGGGGCGAGTGCTGCGCGGTCAGGTCCCGGTCGTCGACGACGTCGGTCAGCGCGGCGGTACGCGCCCGGGCGGCGGCCAGGGCCGCCGCGGCGTGCTCGCGCAGCTGCGCGGGGCGGATCTCGGCAGGGGTCTCGGTGGTCACGGGCGCGGTCCCTTCGCGACGGGCGGCCGTCGGCGGTGCGCCGCGGGGCCGGTGTGCTCGACGGCCGCCGGGCCGGTACCCGGGGCGGCCCGGGTGCGCCCGGCGACCAGGGCGTCGTCCACGTCGTCCGCCGGGCAGCGGCCGCGCCGTACGTAGCGGTCGGCGAAGGCGGCGACCGCCTCCTGGACGTACGGCTCCGCCCCGAGCCGGGGCAGCGCCTCCCCGGCCGCCGCGAAGCAGGCCGTGGCCGCCGCCCGCAGGTCCGGATCGGCCAGGGCGCCGCGTGCCGCGGCCCGCCACAGGGGGTTGCGCGGCGCGGAGCCGGTCCCGTGGGCGTCGGCCAGCGCCTTCACCACCCGGTAGGCCGTCTCGGCGGCCTCCGGGTCGTCGAACAGCGCGTGCACCACGGCCACCGGGACGATCCAGCCGTCCTCGCCGGGCTGCGCGTCGATCATCCGCAGCTCCAGGTGGCCGCGCGGCCGCACGGGCGGGAAGAGGGTGGTGAGGTGGTACTCCAGGTCCTCGGCGGTGGGCCGCCGGGTCGGGCCCGCCCCGTTGCCGCCCGTGCGCAGCCAGTCGCGGAAGGTCAGTCCGCGCGGCACCGCCCAGGGCCCGTCGTCGGGGCACCGCACGCACATCACCTCGGTGTCCAGCGCGTGCCGGACCCAGGCGGAGCGGGGCTCGGCGTCCAGCGGCGGGGCGAGGGCGCGGCGCGCGTCGATGTCGCTCCAGATCCCCTGCCGCGCGCACCGCCAGCCCTCGTACGGGCCCTCGCGCCCGGGGGAGTTGGCGAAGGAGGCCACGAGCACGGCGCCCAGCAGGTGGGCGAGCCGCCAGCGCCGGCCGTGCCCGAGCGGGCCCGGCTCCTCGTGGCCCGCGTCCACGCAGACCTGTACGGAGGCGGAGGCGCGCATCATGGCCCGGCCCGCGGGGCCGGTGCGGTCGAAGTAGGCCTCCATCGCGTCGTAGCGCGGGCTGGCCAGCAGGCGGCGCAGGGGCCTGCGGGGGTCCTCGCCGAGGCCGTGGAGGACCAGGCCCCGCTCGCGCAGGGCGCCCCGTACGGCGGTGAGGTCGGCCCGGAGGCCGTCGACGCAGGCGGTGAGGGAGTCCGCGGGGGCGGAGCTGAGCTCCAGCTGGCCGCCGGGCTCGACGGTGACCCGGGAGCGCAGGGGCAGGTCCCGGGCGGCGGCGTGGGCCGCGGTGAGGCGGTCGGGAGGGAGCGGCAGCCAGGGCCGCTCCGCGTCCAGGACCAGCCATTCGAGCTCGGCCCCGAGGGTCCGGGGCGGGCCGGTCTTGAAGCAGATGCCGTGGATCAGGTCCTCGGCGGCGGTCTCGTCGAGGGGGGTGGGGGCGGTGTCCGCCGGATCGTGGACGTATGGAGCGGGTGAGTTCTCGGGCATGACCGGAACCTCGTCTCCTGTAGTCGGCCGTGACGTCATCCGTGCCCTACCCGTCCTCGGGGCGGTAATTCCTTTGCCGCTGCCGGGCCCGCACCGGAGGATTGCGGCGTGAGCAGCAGATTGCGCGAGATCGCGCGGGAGAACGCGCTGATCGTGGCGGCCGGCGGATACCGGACGCGGTCGGGGCGGCAGGTCTCCCTCGCCGCCGACCTGGCGGAAGCCAAGGCCGGAACCAGAATATATGGGCCAAACCAGGTCATTCCAGACGGGGAGTCCGTCAGGGGGAGCCGCCCGACGGCTTTCGAGGTCACGGGGGAGAGCAGCACGGTCGCGGCGCGTCGCCTGGCGGGGGACTGCGGCCGGGGCGCGGTCGCGGTGCTGAACTTCGCCTCGGCGCGCAACCCCGGGGGCGGGTACGTCCGCGGGGCGAAGGCGCAGGAGGAGGCGCTCTGCCGGGCGTCGGCGCTCTACGAGACCCTGCTGGAGGCCCCGGAGTACTACGGGGTCCACCGCGCGGGGAAGAGCACCTTCTACACCGACCGGGTGATCCACTCGCCCGGGGTTCCGGTGTTCCGCGACGACCGGGGCGAGCTGCTGGAGACCCCCTTGCGGGTCGGGTTCCTCACCTCCCCCGCCCCGAACGCGGGCACGATCCGCCGCCAGGAGCCGGAGCGCGCCCCCGAGATCCCGGCGGCCCTGGCCCGGCGGGCCGGGCGGGTCCTGGAGGTGGCCGCGCTGCACGGCTACCGGCAGCTGGTCCTGGGGGCCTGGGGGTGCGGGGTGTTCCGCAACGACCCGGCGGAGGTGGCGCAGGCCTTCCGGCGCGGGCTGACGGGCCGCTTCGCCGGAACCTTCGACCGGGTCGTCTTCGCCGTCCTGGACCGCGACCCCGCCCCCCGCGAAGCCTTCGCCAGGGCCTTCGCCCGGACCTGAGGGGGCGGGGCCGGGCCCGTCCGGCTACTGCCAGCCGTACCGCTCGCGCAGCCGGTCCGCCACCAGCCCGAAGCGGCCCCGGTCCAGCGCGCACGCCTCGCGCCGCATCCCCGCCTCGTGGACCCGCAGCACCCGGTCCAGGTCCACCCACGACTCCCGCCCCGCGGAGTCCCACGGGCCGGCGCCGATCGGGACCCACTCCCGGTCGGCGTCGTGCCGCTTGCTGGACAGCTGCACGGCGAGCAGGGTCGCCCCGCCCGCCTCCCGCGCGACCACCAGCACCGGGCGGTCCTTGCCCCGCCCGTCGTTCTCCTCGAAGGGGACCCAGGTCCACACGATCTCGCCGGGGTCGGGATCCCCGTCCGGATCGGGCGCGTACTCGGTGCGGACGGGCCCGATCGCGACCGGATCGGCCTCGACGGTGGCCGCGAAGCCGTCCCGCCCGGGCTGCTCGGCGTAACCGCTGCCGTGATGTGAAAGTGCCGTCACTTCGCGGAGATTACTAGGCTGTGAGGCCCCGTAGCGTGCCCGGGCACGGCGCTGAGGAAGCCGCTCGCCGGCCTCTGCACGCAATCGTCCCGCCAGACCGGGCTGAGCGGCTGCCCCGGCCGTCTGCCATGGTGCTCCCCGTGCCACAGGCGGCCGGTCACCCCAGATCAGGGGCGGGCAGTTGCCGCCCGGCAGGGGGGAGAGACATTCATACCCTTCAGGTAGCGGTCGTACTCGGCCGGCGGGAGGGGTTCGGGGGCCAGCGAGCACAAGGTCGTGCGCCAAGCGGCGAGGTCCACGGTGCGTCGTACGAGTGAGCCGTCCGCCCCCATGGTCAGCACGGAGCCGTCCGTGCCGTTGAAGGTGGTCACACCACCTTCACCGTGTCCTGCCATCGCCCAGCTCCCGCGTGCCTCGCCCGTGCCGGCGTCCCAGAACTGCAGGCCCGATTCGCTTCCCGCGCCGTACGCGTGGACGAGCAGGGTGTTGTCGGTACTGAAGGCGACGCCGTCCTGACCCTCCGGGGCCACTGCGGCTCCCTGGACGACCTGCTTCGAGGCGACGTCGAAGACGATGAGGCGGTGGTCGCCGTTGAGCACCACGGCCTTCTCGCCGTGCCGGCTGAGTGCCACCGACATCCGGAAGTCGGATCCGCCCGGGATCTCCCCCTGGTACACCTGCTGCAGCCCCTTCCCGTCCGTCCAGCGCCACACTTTCAGCTCGTCCCGGTCCACCAGGGCGACCGCCGTGCCGTCCCCACTGGTGGCCCGCGACGCGTCCGGCCCCGTCCCGAGGGGCAGGGACTGCACTACCTGCCAGGTGCGCGGGTCGATGACCTGGAGCGCGTGCTCCGTGATCCCGAGGAACCTGACGTGGTCGGGGAGGAATGCCACCGGCTCCGTAGGGCTCTGAGGGCGCCAGGGAGCGCCCGTCCGGCGCCCGTCTCGTGGGTCCCACAGACTGAGGGATCCCTCCCCGTCGACGGTCACCACGCGCGCCCGGTCGGAGGAGGAGATGGTCCGGCTCCGCCCGTCCGCCCCGCGCTGTCCGATCCGTCCGAGCCGTTTGATGCCGTCACCGTCCACGCTCCACAGCTCCGAGCCCTCCGCTGTGGGCCGGACGGCGAGCCGCCGGTCCGGAGTGAGCTCGGTGGACTTGATCCGCTGTTCGTTGGGGAGCGTCGTACCTGCCTGGAAGCTGGTGGTCGAGAACAGGGAGACGGCGCCGTCGTTCGATGCGGCCGCCACCCGCGTGCCGTCACCCGATCCTGCGAGGGACACCACGGGGTAGGTGAAGGAGCCGAGGACCCGCCTGCGGTTCGCAGCGTCCTGCGCGATGACCGACTGGCCGTCGGCCGTGAATCCGGGCCGCCCATCGGCCGTGGCCGCCTCCGCGGGGGTCAGCCGCCTTCCGCCGCCCACGTCCCAGAGGTCCGTGTGCGTCCCGCCGCTCGTGGTGACGGAGACCCGGGAGCCGTCCGGTGAGAGGGTCACGCCGAAGCGGGCGTCCCGGTCGAGCCGGGGGTAGCTGTCGAGGGTACGGGGAGCGCTCCAGGTCCCGGAGCCGGGGGCGAGGAAGCGTACGGTCCCCACCGACGAGTCCAGGGCCACGAGTCGGTGCGTACCGTCGAAGGCCAGCTTCACGCTGTCCTCGGCAGCACCCTCTTCGAGGATCTGCCTGCCTGTGGCCGTGTCCCAGACCGCCAGGTGATAGGCGGCCGAGGACTCACCGGTGGGCGTGAAGAACGCTGCGGCGACTCTCGTGCCATCACCCGAAAGGGCGAAGGAGCGGAGGTTCATGTATCCACCGGCCAGCTCCTGGCCGTTGCTGGCGGTGATCCTGCGCAGCAGCTTGCTTTGGGGGACGTCCCACAACTCGATCTCGTTGAAAGGGGTTTCCACCGCCAGCAGGCGCCCGTCCCAGCTGAACGCGAAGCCGCCGCCGTCTTGCGGCCATGCCTTGCCGACCAGGTCGGGCAGCCGTGTTCGGGACCGGATGTCGTAGAGGTGGACGGCGTACTTGGAATCGCTCATGACGGCGGGATCGAGGCCCGAATAGTAGGCCAGGACCGTACCATCGCGGCTCATCGCCACCTTGGTGGCCGGGGAGTGCCCGGCGCCCTGGAAACGAGCCACGCTTTCGTTCCCCCGCTGAAGGTGCTGCGTGGCGCTGTCGTTCGCGGCGATCGCCCGGCCCAGGGCCTGAGCCGCCTGACCGGTGGGCTCGACGGCGTAGGCGTACAGCGCGAACTGGGCGGCCTTGCGCGGGTCACTGGGAGCGACTTCCAACGCCCGGGCGGCGAGCGAGCGGGACGCGGCCGTCCGCGCGCGGGCCGATGCCTCTCCGGACTTCCGCCAGGCGACGGTCCAGGTGGTCCCCAGCCCTAAGAGGAGCACGAGGAAGACGGCCCAGGCCGCACGGAGCCGGCGCCTGGCCTTCTGCTCCTCCTGACGCCCCCGGCTGTCCAGCACGTCCTTGGGGACGTTGTGGATCGGCGCGGCGAGGGTCACGACCTTGTCGCGGAAGGGGAGTCCCGGCGCGTACGAGAGATCGGCGGAGTCCCGGAAGGGCCGAAGGTCCACCCAGAGGGGCTCGGCGGCGAACGCTCCGCTCAGCTCCCTGGGGATCGCGGTGGTCCGCGCCCAGTCGAAGTCCCCCCGCGCACGATCCCAGGCGATCTCCCCCGCGGTGTAGGCCAGCAGGAGATGGTCCATGGAGCGGTCGGCCCGCCACAGGGACAGCTCCTGGCGGACCCAGGGGGAGGCGGCGGCCTCGGGCGAGCCGACGAGTACGAGGTAGCGGGACCGACCGAGTGCGGCGCGGATGTTCCCCGGTAAGTCACTGCTTGCGGCGAGGGAGGTGCGGTCCCGGAACACCTTCAGCGTCCGACGCCGTAGCCACCCCTTGCGCAAAATCTTCTCCAGGCCCTCCTGGAGCCCGTCGGCCAGCGGTTCGTCACGCTGCTGACTGTAGGAGATGAATGCGTCGTACATTGGTTCCATGCGGCTCCCCGGCAAGGTCTCTTGGCATGTGTGAGCGGCGCCACAGGTAGGTTCCCACGGAAGGCGCGGGGTCCCGTCCTCGGGGCCGGGCTCGGCCTCAGGATGTGATCCGGGGGGCTCCCGGGGTGAGCCGGTTGCCCTCGTGGGCCCAGACAGTGGTGGCGCCCCCGCTGGGGCAGCAGGTCGAGTCCCCGTCGCGGAACCAGTTCTCGTACACGACGACCTGGTGCAGGGCGATCTGGATCCTGGCGACCTGGGTGGGCATCGCCTCCGGCAGCTGCTGTCGGGGTGTGAGCGTGCCGATGACGGTGAGGTCGCTTCCTCTGCGGCCGAAGACGACCCCGCCCCAGGCCAGTCGGCCGGCAGCGGTACCGCCTCCGTTGTGGCAGCCGATGGTGACGCCGGCTTCGTCCCGGCCGTCGCCGTCGATGTCGCCGTACGCGACGTCCCGTTCGAGATTGACCAGCACCGGCCCCCACGTCCGGGACGTGCCCCAGGCCTCCCCCTTGTCGTCGAACCGCACGAGCCCCGGGACGGCGCAGACGTCGCCGGGGATGGGCGTGTGCGCCCAGTCGACCGTGTGAAGGTCCTCGGGGGCCGGGCCGATGGTTCCGCCGGCCGCCGGGGAAGCGCCCGGCAGGGGCGTCGGTGGGTCCTGGGTGCCGGGTGGGCGGATGTCGGGTGACTGAGCGGCGGGCACGATCCGGGCCCCTGGGCTCGGGGTATCGCAAGCGCCGATCACGAGGAGCAGTACCGGCAATGCGATGAGTGAGAGGAGCCGGGCAGTGCGTCCTCGGCCGTGGGTCATGGTGTGCCCTCCGTCCCCCGGCGCTCAGGCGCAGGGAGGGTCGTAGTCGCGGCCGGGCAGGTACTGCGCCCACTGGTCGCGTGTGATGGGGATGGACTCCGCGCACAAACGTCGCAGGATGGCGCCCGGGTCCACCGTCCACAACTGCACGCCCCGGGTTCCGCTGCCGGCCAGGAGCCGTCCGTCCGGGCTGAAGGCGAGCGACACGGCCGCAGGCAGGCTGTTTCCGTCGCTGAGCGAGGTGACCTCGACGAGCCGTGCCGGATCGCCGACCGCCCAGAGCCGGATGAGGCCGTCCTCACCCGCGCTGGCCGCGAGTGTGCCGTCGGGGTGGTAGGCCAGCCCTTCCACCGCTCCGGTGTGACGGTCGGAGGTGCCCATGCGCCTCGGCCGGCCAGGGCGGTCGAGGTTCCACGAGGTGAGCGAGCCGCGGTCGTCCCCGACGAGCAGGGTGCGGCCGTGGGGGCTGAAGGCCAAGGACCTTGCTGCTGTTCCGGTGGGCTCGATCATTCCTTCGGCCGTGGGCTGGGCGTGCTCCCGAACGCGCCAGAGCCGGACGGAGCCGCTGTGGCCCAGAGCCGCGAGGAGCACGCCGTCTGCGCTGAACGCGAGGGCATGGTGATCCAGGGGGGCATTGTCGAGCGTCGCCAGCAGGGCCGGTCGAGCCCGGTCCGTGATGTCCCACAGTTGCACTGGGCCGCCGAGCGAGCTCATGGCCACCAGCGGGAGCGAGGGGTTGAAGGCGATGGACTCTGCCCCGTCGGACCGCGAAACCCCCGGGGTCAGGAGGTTCGGGTGTGCGGGGTCGGTCGTGTCCCAGGTGATGGCCGGGATGCCGGAGACCACTGTGTGCCCGTCCGGACCGAAGGCCACGGCCTGGCCGCCGACTCTGTACGTCTCCAAGGTGGACTCGTGGCGGGGCCCGTTGCGGGCGTTCAGCCGCCACACCTCCGTGGGCATGCCGGAGGCCAACAGGCTGCTGTCGGGGCTGAAGGCAGGCGGGTACCCTCCCGCCAGCGGCAGGTCGGCGAGGGACGAGCTCCGCTCATGGCCCGACAAGGGCCACAGACGCACCGTCTGATTGGTCGGCGGGAGGCCGTCGGACGGCCGGGTTCCGTCGGAACTGACTGAAGCCAGGGTCCGCCCGTCCGGACCGAAGGCGAGGGCGCCCACTTCAGACGTGTGTCCGCTGAGACGGGCGCCGGAGCGGGGGCGGGTGGGGTCGGAGATGTCCCAAAGCCAGACCACCCCCGAGTGGCCGGCCGTGGCCAGCGTCGTCCCGTCGGGTGAGAACGCGACCGATACGACTCCGAGCGTGCTTGTCACCTGTATGTCCGGCCGGACGACCGGATGCGCGGGGTCCGCGACATCCCACAGACGTACCCGGTTGTCCTGGCTGCCCAGGGCGAGGACTTGACCGTTCGCGCTGAACATCACGTGCTGGGGCTGGGGAAACACCAGCTGGACGGGAGGGGAGGTGAGGGTGGCCGTCAAGCGCAGTTGCGCGGTGGCCGACACCACCCACAGGCTCAGCGCTCCCTCCTCCTGTTGGGTGGCGATCAGGTTGCCCGCAGGGCTCGCGGCGACAGTGGTGCCGGGCAGGGGCCCGAGCGGAACCGGATGGGACGGGTCCTTCGCGTCGAGGATGGTACCTCCCTTGTCCGCCATGACGAACAGCCGTCCGTCCGCGGCGAAGACGAGGCTCGTGACGGGACTGGCCACCGCGGAGGTCACTGCCACGGATCTGGGCCGACGGCTTGAGGTCACGTCGAGGAGCCGCACCTCGCCCTGGCCCGTCCCCACCGCCAGTAGATGTCCGTCTGCGCTGAAGGCGACCGCGGTCGGCTTCTTCTGCGGTGCGTCCAGAGGCGTGGGAGGACCTCCGGTGGCCGGTTCGAGCAACCGGACGTCGTCGTCCGCCACCGCCAGAAGCCCTTGACTGCTGTACGCGGCTGAGCGGGCGTAGCCGTGGGCATGGATGACACGGGGCAGGGTTCCGCTTTCGACCAGCGCCCCGGTTGCCTCGGCGGTCGGTGCGAGCCGGTAGGCCTGCACAAGCAGTTGGCGCGCCAGGTCGGGCTGGGTGTCCTGGATCGAGCGGGCTTCCGCCGCGAGCTGCCGGGACTGTGCCACCAGCGTCTGGGTCAGGGCCTCGTTGCGCTGCTCGTAGGCGGCGATCCCGCCGGCTACCGCCGTGAGCAGCAACGCGGTGAGGACCGCGATCGTGGCCCGGACCGTACGGATGGTCCGGCGGTGCTGGCGCACGTGGTCGCCGATCAGCTCGTCCTTCGACTTCCCGGTCAGGGGAGCGACGAACTCCGCGGCGCATTCGATCAGCCTCGGGTCGGCCGCCGTAGCGCCGCCCCGATGCCGGAGCCAGCGCAGGTCCACCCAGCGCGGCTCGTCGGTGAACGCGTGCGCCAGCTCCTCGTGCGGGAGGGCGTCGGACCGTGACCAGTCGAAGGCCCTGCGCCCCGGGTCCCAGACGAGCGTGCCCTCGGTCCAGGCGATGAGCAGGGTGTCCACCGAGCGGTGGGTGAGCCACCAGCGGATCTCGGCACGGACCCAGGGAGAGGCCGCAGCGGCCGGACTGGCCATGAGTACGAGCCACCGCGACCGGGTCAGCCCCCGCTCGATCTCCGCCCACAGGTGGGGACTTGCCGCGAGGTTGGTCTCGTCACGGAAGAGCTTCAGGCTTCTGGGCCGGTACCACGGGCGGTCGAAGGTCTGTAATCGGCTCTGGAAGGCTTTCGCCAGGTCCTTGTCCCAGGCATGGCTGTACGAGATGAAAGCGTCGTATTCGATTGCTGCGTCCCGACGTCGGCTCACCGCAGCGCCTCCCCCCTCGCGATGCTCAGCGCGCCTCGCGGGCCGGGCCGGTCGCCGACCCGGCGACGCCTCCCGGCGGGTCTGCGGGGGGCCGCGGTCCGGGGACGGGCCGGATCAACGACTCCGCATCCCGCACGCCGGCCAGGCGGGCGAAGCCCACTGCGTACGAGTGGAGTTCGCTCTGCACCCGCTGCAGCTCGGTGCGGCAGGCGGTGCTCTGCTCCCACGAGGAGTCGGGGCGCTCGGGGTGGGCCAGTTCGAATTCCCTCAGTCGGGGATGCCACTGTGAGAGGAAGGGCCTCAGCTCGCGGTTGAGCATGGTGATGGCGAGGTACTCGACCGTCTGCCCGCCCGGCACGGGAGCCGAAGGGCGGGAGGTCTTCAGGGTCTCGCGTGTCGTGGCGAAGAGTCCGTACAGGGAGGTCAGTGCCTCCCGGAGCACTCCCTGGTCGCTGGCCAGCGGCTGGGTGGACACCCGCGTCACGGTCTCCACGAACATCTGCCAGGCGACCTGGCGGGCGTCGTTGTTGACGGCGAAGGTGAGTTCGCTCAGCTGCGGGATGGTCACCTTCACCTCGGTGAGGCGAGCGGTGCGCTGGTACCAGTGCAGGACGAGGACGGTCAGCGCCCCCGCGACGCCGCCGGTGACCACGAACAGGATGCGGCCGGTCACCTCGGTGAGGTTGAAGACAGCAAGCCCCGCCAGCGCGCCGACAAGGGTCGCCGCGACCAGCCGGACGGTCGTTCCCGCCTTGCCAAGGCGCCATCCCAGCCGGGCGTCGGAACGCTCTGATCGTGCACTCATCGGCTCCCCCGTACCTCGCCAGTGAGGCAAACATATCGCCAACACCGATCCGGTGGTGGCGAGATGGAAGCACCGCGCCTCACAGGCCTCGAAGTAGCCGGGTCGTTCGGCACGAGCCGTCTGAGCCCTTCCCTATGCCCGCCTTAAGCGGAACCTAAGGTTCGTTGATGGTGTCCCGGAAGGGGGGATTGTCTGTTTCGGGGCGGCTAGCGTGCTGCCGCATACCAACTCCCCAGTAACAGAGGCAGGCACGCCATGGGCAGCACGACCGGTCACCGTCGCAAGGCCAGCGGCAAGGCGAAGGCGGCGGGCGCGATCGTGGTGGCGGCGGTGATCGGTGGCGCGGCCCTCGCGTTCACCGGAACCGCGCAGGCCACCGCCGTCGGCGCCGTGTACACCACCTCCAGCTCCTGGAGCGGCGGTTACACCGGCCAGTACGTCATCACCAACGGCACCGACCGGGCCCAGGCCGACTGGACCCTCCAGTTCGAGCTGCCCGCCGGCACCAGGATCGACTCCCTGTGGAACGGCACCCACACCGTCGACGGGCAGCGCGTCACCGTGAAGCCCGCGGCCTGGAACGGGGAGCTCGCGCCCGGGGCCTCCGTCACCGTCGGGTTCGTCGCGAGCGGGGCCGGCGGTCCCGGCAGCCCGAAGGGGTGCCTGATCAACGGGGTCAAGTGCTCCGTCGACCAGAGCGCCACCCCGCAGCCCAGCGGCCGGCCCACCACCCTCCCGACCGCGGCCCCGACCGCCTCGGCGGCCCCCACGGCGACGGCGACCGCCTCTGCGTCCCCGACGGCCGCCCCCACCGGCAAGCCCACCGCGACCGCGCCGGCGCCCGCGCCCGGCGGCGGCGCGCGCTTCGCCCCGTACGTGGACACCTCCCTCTACCCGGCCTACGACCTGCTCGACACCGCGACCCGCACCGGCGTCAAGGAGTTCCACCTCGCCTTCGTCACCGCAGGTGCCGGCTGCACCCCGATGTGGGGCGGGGTCACCGACCTGGCGGGCGACAAGGTGGCCGGGCAGATCGGGGCGCTGCGCGCCAAGGGCGGGGACGTCCGGGTGTCGTTCGGCGGGGCCGCCGGCCGCGAGCTGGCGCTCAACTGCGCGGGAGCCGACGAGCTCGCGGCGGCGTACGGCAAGGTCGTGGACCAGTACCGGCTCACCAAGGTCGACTTCGACATCGAGGGCGCGGCCCTGCCCGACACCGCCGCCAACGCCCGCCGGGCCCAGGCCATAGCCCGGCTGCAGAAGTCCCACCCGGGCCTGGACGTGGCGTTCACCCTGCCCGTGATGCCCGAGGGCCTCACCCAGCCGGGCGTGGCCCTGCTCGCCGACGCCCGTGAGAACGGCGTGCGGATCGACTCGGTCAACATCATGGCGATGGACTACGGCCCGGCGTACGCCGGGGACATGGGGCAGTACGCCGTCCAGGCCGCGACGGCGACCCAGGCCCAGTTGAAGGGAGTCCTCGGACTGTCCGACCAGGCGGCCTGGAAGGCCGTGGCCGTCACCCCGATGATCGGCGTCAACGACGTCGCGTCGGAGGTCTTCTCGGTCTCCGACGCGACGCAGCTCGTCGAGTTCGCCTCGGCGAAGGGCATCGGCCGGCTGGCCATGTGGTCCGCCGCCCGCGACAAGCAGTGCCCCGCGGGCACCCTGGACCACGCGGACGCCACGTGCAGCTCGGTCCTCCAGCAGCCGCTGGCCTTCACCAAGGCGTTCGGCGCCCTGCGCTAGCGGGGCCGCCGGAGGACCTGAGGACCTCCAGCACCTGCGCCGTGATCGCCGCCTCGTTCCGCTCGAACTCCGGCCCCGTCAGCCGGTCCGCCTCGGCGGGCAGGCCGGTCAGGACGGGGGTGTGGAGGTGGCCGCCGGGCAGCCCGGGGCGCAGTTCCAGCCGGAGCCGGTTGGAGCGGTAGGCGACCTCGTTGGAGAGGTAGCCGCCGCCCCCGCCCGCGACGGCGCGGGAGCCGGGCGTCGGACCGTCCTCGCGGTCCACCGGCGCCGCCGCCCCGGCCGGTATCTCGGTCACGGTGGTGTTGAGCCGTACGGGGTAGGGCGCCTGGACCGCGGTCATGGCGTCCGTGGGCAGGCTGGTGCGCAGGAACTCCGCCCCGGGGCCGAGTCCCGGCGCGGTGGCCGGGTTCTCGCGGGTGCCGCCCGACAGGGCCCGGACGTTGTCCGGGTACGGGTCGGCGGAGCGGTTGCGACCCGCCCAGGCCTCCAGGGTGAAGAGGCCGGGGTAGCCCTGGCTGATGCTGGTGATCATGTCGGCGGAGCGCGGGCCCGCCGCCAGCCGGGGCCCGTAGGCCCGTTCGACGATCCCGGCGTCGAAGTCGGCGTAGCGGACCGGCAGGACGACGGCCCGGATCTCGGCGGTGGTGCCGTCGGTCAGGGTGACGCGGCGTCCGTTGAGCTGGAGGGCGGCCGAGCCGGAGGGGTTGGCCCGGCGCGGCTCGGTGTCCAGGCCGAAGGGGTCGAACCCGCTCACGAAGATCCGCCGTACGCCCCGGGTGCCGCGGAACCCGTTGCCGGTCAGGCCGCGCGAGGCGTCCTCGAACCGGGACTTCAGCGCCGCCCGGTCCACCGCGAACCCGGGCCGCCAGGCGTCGAGCCGGACGGTCATCGCGAGCCGGGTCCAGTACAGCGGCCGGTCGTCGCGGTCGGGCAGGTCACCGCCCGGCCTGCGCCCCTGCGCCCGGTCCGCGGCGGCCTGCCACAGGGCCTCGCCCCACGCCCCGACCAGCCGCTGCGCCCCGGCGGCGTCGCGTACGCCGCACAGCGCGGCGGGGAAGCGGCGGACGAAGCCGTCGAGCCCGGCGTGCTCCGGGAAGGCGGCGGCCCGGGGGTCGGACAGGCGGCCCTGCTCGGCGTCGGGTGAGGCGGGTGCCGGTGCGCCGGGGGCGGCGGGGCAGCCGGGCGGGGTGTCCGCGCGGGCGGCGGTGGCCGGCAGGAGGGTGGTGACCCCGAGGAGGGCGGCGGCGAGCGCCGCGCGGCGTAAGAGCATCATGCCGTGTGACATTACACAGCGGGTGCGGGGTCCGGGAGTACGCCCGGGCGGCCCCGCGGACCGCCGTGGACGCGGAAGGGCCCCGGCCGCGTACGGCCGGGGCCCTCCCGGTGGAACCCGGGGCGGGTCAGTCCACCGTGGGCCAGTCCCAGCCCAGCTGGAGGAACAGGCCGAGCCGGTCGCTGACCCCGCGGATCTGGGCGATCTTGCCCCCGTCCAGGGTGAACCACCAGATGGCCTCGTTCTCGAAGGACCGGCCGGTCGGCTCCGGCATGCGCGGGTGGGTCCCGCCGTGCGTACCGGACTGGATCACGCGGGCGACGACGCGGTCGTCCTCCACCACCAGCTCCTCCACCCGGATGGCCAGCGGATCGAAGGCCGCCAGCTGCTGGCGCAGGCCCTCGAAGGCAGCGCCCGGCTCGTCGGGCTCGCCGTGGATGATCTGGTTGTGGTCGACCACGTCCTGCGCCATGTACGCGGGCAGGTCCTCGGTGCGCCGCTCGTTGACGGCGGTGAAGAAGCCCAGTACCGCCCGCTTGTTGTCGTCCTGCACGCTCACCGCGTGCACCCCCTGTCGCCATGCTGTGGATCAAGTCGCCGTGAGCATAGGCGGATCGGGTATGCGGACGGTCAAGACCGTGTCAACTGCGGTCAAATACCGGCCCGGTGGGCCGGTTCGCGCCGGTCGCCGCCGGAGGCCAGTGCGCCGCCCAGCCCTCCGCCGCCTCCAGTTGCGCCGCCAGCGACAGCAGCCGCGGCTCCGAGTCCGCCGGGCCCAGCAGCTGGGCGCCGACCGGCAGCCCGTCCGGGGCGAAGCCCGCCGGGACGCTGATGCCCGGCCAGCCCAGGACGTTCCACGTCCAGGCGTACGGGCAGGCCGCGATCATCGCCCGGTCCGTGGCCAGCGCCCCCAGCCCCGCCAGGGCCCCGATCCGCAGGGGCCCCGTGGCCGTCGTCGGCGTGAGCACCGCGTCGAAGCGGCCGAACAGCTCCCCGACCCGGCGGCGCAGCGCCGCCTCGGCCCACCGCGAGACCCGCAGCGCCGCCCCGCCGAGCAGCCGTCCCGCGCGCACCGCCCCGTGCGTGCGCGGGTCCAGCAGGCGGGGGTCGGGCGCCCGCTCCGCCAGCTGCCGTACACCGGCGGTGGCGCGCGGGGCGAAGGTGAGGCCGATGGGGCCGTAGCGGGGGTCCTCCGGCACCACCTCGTGCCCCAGCTCCTCCAGCCGCCCGGCCAGCCGCTCCACGGCCGAGCGCACCACGGGGTCCGGGGACGCGCCCGCCGTGGCGGTGAAGGCCGTCCCGAAGGACAGTGCGATCCGCATCCGGCCCGGCGGCCGCCCGGCCGCCTCGACCGCCGACACCGGCGCGGGGCGGTGCAGGTCCCCCGGGGCCGGACCGCTCGCCGCGTCCAGCAGCAGCGCCGCGTCCGCGACCGTACGGGCCAGTACGCCGTTGACCGTGAGGCCGTGGAAGGCCTCCGGCTCCGGCCACGTCGAGATCCGCCCCCGCTGCGGCTTCACCCCGACCAGGTGCGTCCAGGCCGCGGGGATCCGCACCGACCCCGCCCCGTCGGACCCGAGCGCCGCCGGCACCAGCCCCGCCGCCACGGCCGCCGCCGAACCGCCCGAGGAGCCGCCCGGGGTGTACGCCGTGTCCCACGGATTGCGGGTCGCGCCGAAGGCGGGCCCCTCGGTGAAGGGCCACTGGCCCAGCTCGGGCGTCTGCGTCTTGCCCACGACGACCGCCCCCGCCGCACGCAGCCGGCGCACCGCCTCGCCGTCGGCCCGCTTCGGCGGGAAGTCCCCCGCGCAGCCGAACGCCGTCGGTTCCCCGGCCACGTCCATGTCGTCCTTGACGGCGACGGGGACGCCCAGCAGCGGCAGCCGCTCCCCGCGGGCCAGCCGCCGGTCGGCGGCCTCGGCCTCGGCCAGCGCGGCCTCGGCGCGGACGATCCGGAAGGCGTTGAGGGAGGACTGCGAGGCCGCGATCCGCGCGAGCGAGCGCTCCGTCAACTGCCGTGCCGTCACGTGCCCTTCGGCCAGCGCGACCGCCATCTCCCCGAGCCCCGACACGACGTCCCCCACCGGCGGCCTCCCCCTGTCGCCCGGTCATACCGACCGGTAATACCGACGGTAAGGGGAAAGGGTCCGCCAAGACCAGGCCCGGCCCCGCCCGCGTACGCCCGGGGTGTCCTCCCCGATCCGGAAAAAATCTTCGGCGGGCGTGTCGAGAACGCGGCGCCGGCTCCGTCCCCGGGGTGAGCGCGGCCAGAATGGACGCGTCGGACCGCATCGAGGAGAACCGTCATGGCCAAGTACCTGCTGCTCAAGCACTACCGCGGCGCCCCGGCCCCGAACAACGACGTCCCCATGGACCGCTGGACCCCGCAGGAGGTCTCCGCACACATCCAGTACATGCGCGACTTCGCCGCGAAGCTGGAGGAGACCGGCGAGTTCGTCGACGCCCAGGCCCTCGCCCCGGAGGGCACCTGGGTCCGCTACGACGGCGAGGGGCGCCCGCCCGTCACCGACGGCCCGTTCGCCGAGACCAAGGACCTGATCGCCGGCTGGATGGTGATCGACGTGGACACCCACGACCGGGCCCTGGAACTCGCGGCCGAGCTCTCGGCGGCCCCCGGCGCGGGCGGCCGGCCGATCCACGAGTGGCTGGAGCTGCGCCCCTTCATGTCCGAGCCGCCCACGATCACGGAGTGACCGGCCCCCGATGACCGCCCCCCGCCCCCGCCCCGCCCCGGACCCCGCCGTCCGGGGCGGGGTCCCGCCGCACCCCGTCGACGAGGCCCTGCTGCGGGAGCTCACCCCGGCCGTCCTCGGCGTCCTCGTCCGGCGCGGCGCCGACTTCGCGACGGCCGAGGACGCCCTGCAGGAGGCCCTCCTCGACGCCGTCCGCGCCTGGCCCGCCGACCCGCCCCGCGACCCGCGCGGCTGGCTCGTCACCGCCGCCTGGCGCCGCTTCCTCGACGCGACCCGCGCGGACGCGGCCCGCCGGCGCCGCGAGGACCTCGTCGACCGCGAACCGGAGCCCGGCCCGGCGTCCGACACCGACGACACCCTCGGCCTCTACTTCCTGTGCGCGCACCCCGCGCTCTCCCCGTCCTCGGCCGTCGCCCTCACGCTGCGGGCCGTCGGCGGCCTCACCACCCGCCAGATCGCCCGTGCCTACCTCGTGCCCGAGGCGACCATGGCCCAGCGCATCAGCCGCGCCAAACGGACCGTCTCCGGCGTCCGGCTCGACCGGCCTGGCGACGTCGGCACCGTCCTGCGCGTCCTGTACCTCGTCTTCAACGAGGGGTACTCGGGGGACGTCGACCTCGCCGCCGAGGCCATCCGCCTCACCCGCCGGCTCGCCGCCGTCGTCGACCACCCCGAACCGGCCGGACTGCTCGCGCTGATGCTCCTCCACCACGCCCGCCGCGCCGCCCGGACCGCCCCCGACGGCAGCCTGATCCCGCTCGCCGAACAGGACCGCGGCCGCTGGGACACGGCGGCCATCGCCGAGGGCATCGGGATCCTGCACGGCGCGCTGGCCCGCGACCGGCTCGGCGAGTACCAGGCCCAGGCCGCCGTCGCCGCCCTGCACGCCGACGCGCCCACGGCCGCGGAGACCGACTGGCCGCAGATCGTCGAGTGGTACGACGAGCTCGTCCGCCTCACCGACAGCCCCGTCGCCCGCCTCAACCGGGCCGTGGCCGTGGGGGAGGCCGACGGACCGCGCGCCGGCCTCGCCGCGCTGGCCGGGCTCGACCCCGAACTGCCCCGCCACACCGCCGTCGCCGCCTGGCTGCACGAGCGCGACGGGGACCGGGCCGGCGCCGCCCGGCTCTACGCGGAGGCCGCCCACCGGGCCCCGACCCTGGCCGAACGCGCCCACCTCACCCGGCAGGCGGCCCGCCTCAACGCCGGGCCGGCCGGCCCCGTCTGAAGCGGGCCCGTTTCAGGCCAACCGCCGCAGCCCCGGCCCGGCCGGTCTGGAAGGATGCGACGGCCATGTCTGACTCGACGAACCCTCCGGCCCCGACGACCCCCACGACCCCCACGCCCCCGCCGACGAGCGCCGACGTGGCCCGGCTCGCGGGCGTCTCGCGCGCCACGGTCTCGTACGTCCTCAACAACGCGGAGGCCGTACGGATCAGCGAGCCGACGCGCCGCAAGGTCCGTGCGGCCGCCGAGGAACTGGGCTACGTCCCGCACGCCGCCGCCCGCAGCCTGCGCGCCGGACACACCCGCATCGTGCTGCTGCCCACCTCGCACGTCCCGGCCGGCCCCCTGTACAGCGCCTTCCTCGACGATCTCCAACGGGCCCTGCGCCGCCTGGACTACACCGTCGTGCAGTACGGCAGCCTCGGGCTCGGCGGCGACGAGGCCGTCCGCGCGTGGGCCGAGCTGCGGCCCGTCGCCGTGATCTCCCTCGGCGAGGTCGCCCTCTCCCCGCACCACGTCGACACCCTCAGGCGGGCCGGTGCGCGCGCCGTGGTCACCCTCGGGCCACAGCGGGTGGCGGGGGCCCACGCGCTGCTGATGGACCAGGCCGAGGTCGGCGCCCGGGCCGCCGCCCACCTGGTCGCACGGGGCCGCCGCCGCATCGGGGTGGTCGTACCGGAGGAGCCGGGCCTGGACCTGTTCTCCGGGCCGAGGCTGGCGGGGGCCCGCTCGACGCCGCACGCGCAGGTGGTGCCGCTGGGCCTGGCCTACACCGAGGAGTCGGCGGCGGCGCTGGCCGCACGGTGGGGCGAGCTGGGGCTGGACGCGGTGTTCGCGTACAACGACGAGTACGCGGTGCTGCTGCTGCGGGCGCTGCTGGACGCGGGGCTGAGGGTGCCGCAGGACGTCGCCGTGATGGGGGCCGACGACCTGCTGATCGCGCGGCTGGTGCGGCCGCGGCTGAGCTCGGTGCGGATCGAGATGCCGAGCGGGGAGCGGCTGGCGGGGCTGGTGGACCGGGCCGTGCGGGTGCCGTCGGCCCTCGCGGAACGGCACGACCTGATGGGCGCGGCCGCCGTTCCCCGCGACTCGACCTGACCGCCCCGGGGTCCCGCTGCGCGGGGCCGCCCCCCGCCCCGCCCTTCCCCCGCTCCCCGAGCACGCGCCGCCGGGGCCGCACGCGGCCGCCCCGATCCCGTCCGGACAGGGCGGAGGTGGCGCGGCACCCCGTTGACACGCGGTGACGCCGCGGCGGAGACTGCGGGCGCGCCCCACCGGGCGTGCCCGGTGGTGCGGCCCGGTGCCCACATCGGCGCCGGCGCGCCGCCGACCGTACGGAGTCGCCCAGGAGAGCCCCCATGAGCATCCGCACCGTCCGCGACGTCTACGTCGTCGACGCCGTCCGCACCCCGATCGGCAAGTTCGGCGGCGCCCTCGCCGGAGTCCGCCCCGACGACCTCGCGGCGCACGTCGTCCGCGCCCTCGTCGACCGGACCCCCGACCTCGACCCGGCCCGCATCGACGACGTGGTCTTCGGAGACGCCAACGGCGCGGGCGAGGACAACCGCGACGTGGCCCGCATGGCGGTGCTCCTGGCCGGGCTGCCGGTCAGCGTCCCCGGCGCCACCGTCAACCGCCTCTGCGGCTCCGGCCTCGAAGCCGTGATCCAGGCGGCCCGCGCCATCGCCCTCGGCGACGCCTCCGTGGCCATCGCCGGCGGCGTCGAGTCGATGACCCGCGCCCCCTGGGTGGTGCAGAAGCCCGAGCGCGCGCACCCCGCCGGGCACCAGCAGATGTGGTCGACCACCCTCGGCTGGCGGATGACCAACCCCCGCATGCCCGCGGAGTGGACCGGCTCGCTCGGCGAGGGCGCCGAGCTCATCGCCGAGAAGCACGGCATCACCCGCGAGGCCCAGGACGCCTTCGCCCTCGACAGCCACCGCAAGGCCGCCGCGGCGTGGACGGCCGGCCTGTACGACGACGAGGTCGTCCCGTACCCCGGCGTGGACCTGCTGCGGGACGAGTGCATCCGCGAGGGCTCCACCCCCGAGGCGCTGGCCCGGCTCAAGCCGGCCTTCCGGACGGACGGTTCCGGCACCGTCACGGCCGGCAACGCCTCCCCCCTCAACGACGGCGCCGCCGCCCTCCTCCTCACCGACGAGGCGGGCCTGGCCGCCACCGGCCGCGAACCGCTCGCCCGGATCAGCGCCTCCGCCGTCACCGGCATCGAGCCGCAGCTCTTCGGCCTCGGCCCGGTCGACGCCGTCCAACGGGCCCTCGCCAAGGCCGGCCGCGACCTCTCCGACCTGGCCGCCTTCGAGCTCAACGAGGCGTTCGCGGCGCAGGCGCTGGGCTGTCTGGCGGCCTGGCCGGAGCTGGACCCCGCCGTGGTCAACCCGCGCGGCGGCGCCATCGCGATCGGGCACCCCCTGGGCGCCTCGGGGGCGCGGCTCGCGGGCTCCGTCGCGCACCAGCTGGCGGCGGCGGGCTCCGGTACCGGCATGGCGGCGCTGTGCATCGGCGTCGGCCAGGGGATCGCCCTGGTCCTGGAACGCTGACCGGCCGCCCCGCCGGAGCGCGCGCCGACCGGACGGCGATCGTTTCCGGACAGGGCCGCGGGTCAACTGCCCAATAACTGAACAGAATCCGGAGACCGGGGTCTGGCACGATGGCGCCTGCCACCGCCGCCCCCCGCCCCGCCCACCCCTCCGGAGGCCCCGCGCCATGCCGCTGCTCGACCCGACACTCTGGCAGGACGGACCCACCCTCACCGGCGGTACGGCCCCGGTCGTCGAACCCGCGACCGGCCGTACCCTCGCCACGCTCGACCTGGCCGCCCCCGCCGACGTGTCGGAGGCGGCCGTACGGGCGCGGGCCGCGCAGCGCGACTGGGCGCGGGCCACCCACCCGGAGCGGGCGGCCGTACTGCGCCGGGCCGGGGACCTCTTCGCGGCGCACGCCGACGAACTGCGGGACTGGCTGGTCCGGGAGTCGGGCTCCATCCCCGGCAAGGCCGACTTCGAGCTGCACGTCGCCGCCCAGGAGTGCTACGAGGCCGCCGCGCTGGCCTCCCGCCCGGCCGGGCAGGTCCTGCCCAGCGAGGCGCCCCGGCTCTCGTACACCCGCCGCGTCCCGGCGGGGGTGGTCGGGGTGGTGGCGCCCTTCAACGCCCCGCTGATCCTCTCCATCCGCTCCGTCGCGCCCGCCCTCGCCCTCGGCAACGCGGTCCTCCTCAAGCCGGACCGCCGGACCGCCGTCTGCGGAGGCCTGGCGCCGGCCGCCGTGTTCGCCGCCGCCGGACTCCCGGCCGGGCTGCTCCAGGTCCTGCCCGGCGGCGCCGGGACGGGCGCCGCGGTGGTGGCCGACCCCCTCGTCCGCGTCGTCTCCTTCACCGGGTCCACCACCGCCGGCCGGGCCGTCGGCGAACTGGCGGGGCGCCACCTCAAGCGCGCCCACCTGGAGCTGGGCGGGAACTCGGCGCTCGTCGTGCTCGCCGACGCCGACGTCGAGGCCGCCGTCGCGCAGGCCTCCTGGGGCTCCTTCTTCCACCAGGGCCAGATCTGCATGACCGCGGGGCGCCACCTCGTCCACGCCTCGCTCTACGACGAGTACGTGGAGCGGCTCGCCGCCCGCGCCGAGGCGCTCGCCGTCGGGGACCCGTACCGCGAGCGCGTCCACCTGGGCCCGCTGCTCGACGGGGCGCAGCTGGAACGCGTCCACGGCCTGGTCGAGGAGAGCGTGGAGCGGGGCGCCAAGCTGGTCGCCGGGGGCACCCACGAGGGGCTGTTCTACCGGCCGACCGTACTCGCGGCGGTCTCCGACGACACCCCCGCCTACACCGAGGAGGTCTTCGGCCCGGTGGCGCCCGTCCGCTCCTTCGCGACTGAGGACGAGGCCGTCGAGCTGGCCGCCGCCGGCCCGTACGGGCTCTCCCTGGGCATCGTCACCCGCGACGCGGCCCGCGGCCTGGAGCTGGCCGGGCGCATACCGACCGGGATCGCGCACGTCAACGACCAGACCGTCAACGACGAGGCGGTGGCCCCCTTCGGCGGCGTCGGGGTCTCCGGCACGGGCGCCCGCTTCGGCGGCGAGGCCAACCTCGACGCCTTCACCGAACTGCGCTGGACCACGGTCCGCCGGACCCCGCCCGGTCACCCGTTCTAGGGACGTCCGGCGCGGGGCGGAATGCCATGGGGCGGCCGTTCGTTCAAGCAGGACACGCGCACAACGCGCGCACAACGCGCGCAGGACACGCACAGGACAGGCGACACGCGCAGGACACGCGGCGACGCAGCGATCAGGAGGTCAGGAAACCGTGGCTACAGTCGAGCTCACCAAGGAGAACTTCGACCGGACGGTCAGCGAGAACCCGTTCGTGCTGATCGACTTCTGGGCGGGCTGGTGCCGCCCCTGCCTCCAGTTCGCCCCGGTCTACGAGAAGGCCTCGGAGGCCAACCCGGACCTGGTGTTCGCCAAGGTGGACACCGAGGCCCAGCAGGAGCTGGCGGCGGCCTTCCAGATCACCTCGATCCCCACACTGATGATCGTCCGGGACCAGGTGGCCATCTTCGCCCAGCCCGGCGCCCTGCCGGAGGCCGCGCTCACCGATCTCATCGGGCAGGCCCGCGCCCTGGACATGGACGAGGTCCGCGAGAAGATCGCCGCGCAGCAGAAGGCGGCGCCCGGAGAGGCCCCCGGCACGCCGGAGGGCTGAGGTTGCCGGACGCGGCCCCCGTCCCGCGGGGAGACTGGGCGCCATGACCGAAGCGGTGGAGTACGACGTCGTGGTGCTCGGCGGGGGCCCGGCAGGCGAGAACATCGTCGACCGGACCCGTGCCGCCGGGCTGAGCACGGCCCTGGTGGAGAGCGAACTCGTGGGCGGGGAGTGCTCGTACTGGGCCTGCGTCCCCAGCAAGGCCCTGCTGCGCCCCGCGCTGGCCCGCGCCGACGCCCGCCGGGTGCCCGGCCTGGCCGCGGCCGCCTCCGGGCCGCTCGACGCCGAGGCGGTGTTCGCGCACCGCGACTACTGGACGGGTGACTGGAAGGACGGCGGCCAGGTCGACTGGCTCGACTCCATCGGCGCGCACCTCTACCGGGGCCACGGCAGGCTCTACGGCATCCGCAAGGTCGCCGTGACCAGCCCCGAAGGCGTGCACCACGTCCTCTCCGCCCGGCACGCCGTGGTCGTCGCCACCGGCACCAGGCCCGTCGTCCCGAACCTCCCCGGGCTGCACGGGGCCGGGGCGTGGACCAGCCGCGAAGCCACCTCCGCCCGGCAGGTCCCCGGCCGGCTGCTGATCGTCGGCGGCTCCGTCGTGGCCTGCGAGATGGCCACCGCCTGGCAGGCGCTGGGCGCGCGGGTGACCGTCCTGGCCCGCGGCTCCGGGCTGCTCCCGAGGATGGAGCCCTTCGCCGGGGAGCTGGTCGCCGAGGCCCTGACCGCCGCCGGCGCGGTCGTCCGCACCGGGGTGGCCGTCGAGGCGGTCGTCCGGGACGGGCCGACGGGCCCCGTCACCGTGGTCCTGGAGGGCGGCGAGCTACTGGAGGGCGACGAGCTGCTGATGGCCACCGGCCGCGCGCCCCGCACCGAGGACATCGGGCTCGACACGGTCGGCCTGACCCCCGGCGACTGGATCGGCGTCGACGAGAGCTGCCGGGTCGAGGGCCACGACTGGCTGTACGCCGTCGGGGACGTCAACCACCGGGCGCTCCTGACCCACCAGGGCAAGTACCAGGCCCGGATCGCCGGGGCCGCCATCGCCGCCCGCGCGGCCCGGGGCAACGGCGCCCCGGCCCCCGACACCGGCCCCTGGAGCCCGTACGCCGCCACCGCCGACACCGGGGCCGTCCCGCAGGCCGTCTTCACCGACCCCGAGGCCGCGTCCGTCGGCCTGACCCTGGCGGAGGCCGAGCGGTCCGGGCGCCGGGTGCGCGCCGTCGACCACGACCTCGGCAAGGTCTCCGGCGCGGGCCTGTACGCCGACGGCTACCGGGGCCGGGCCCGGATGGTCGTCGACCTCGACCGCGAGGTGCTCCTCGGTGCCACCTTCGTGGGACCCGGCGCCGCCGAGCTGCTGCACGCGGCGACGATCGCCGTCGTCGGGGAGGTCCCGGTCGGCCGGCTGTGGCACGCGGTGCCGGCCTTCCCGACCATCAGCGAGGTCTGGCTGCGGCTGCTGGAGGCCTACCGGGGCTGACCCTCAGGTCCGCAGGTACGAAGCGCCGTTGACGTCCAGCACCGCGCCCGAGCTCCACCTGGCCGCGGGCGAGGCGAGGTACAGCACGGCGGAGGCGATCTCCTCGGGCTCGGCCACCCGGCCGAAGGGGCTCTGCGCGCGGATCCGCTCGCCCTCCTCGCCCCGGAGCCGGCCGGAGACCCGCTCGGTGGCGACGAAGCCCGGGGCCACCGAGGCCACCGTGATGCCGTGGGGCGCCAGGGAGACGGCCAGGGACTGGCCGAAGGCGTGCAGGGCCGCCTTGGTGGCCCCGTACGCGGGATGGTCGGGCTCGCCCCGGAACGCGCCGCGCGATCCGACGTTGACGATGTGCCCCGGCCGGCCCTCGTCGATCATCCGCCGGGCCACGCAGTAGCCGGCGTTGACCGCCCCGAAGAGGTTCACCGACGCCGTACGCTGCCAGGCCTCCTGCCAGTCCGCGTACGAGGTCGTGGGCAGCGGGTGCGCGACCATCGCGGCGGCGTTGTTCACCAGCACGTCCACCCCGCCGAGCGCGTCGGCGGCCTCGGCGACCAGCTCCTCGACGCGCGCCGGATCCCCGAGGTCGCCGGTGACCAGGGCGTGGCCCTCCCCCTCCAGGGCGGCCAGGGTCTCCCGGGCGTCGGAGTGCGGCGCGGAGGCGTGGACGGCGACCCGGTCGCCCTGGCGGGCGAACGCGGCGGCGACGGCCCGGCCGATGCCGCGGGAGGCGCCGGTGACCAGGACGCCCCGGCTCATGCGGCACGCTCCGGGGCCGCGGCGGCGGCCGTCGGGGCGGAGGGGATAGCGGGCTCGGGCATCGGGACTCCTTCGGTGGACGGCCCGGTGGCCGGCCCGGGACGGGCCGGCGGTCGGCTGACCCGGCCATCTGATCATGAACGGGCCCCGGATCCCACCCGGATTCCGGCCGGGCACGGTCACGGGCCGGCGCCCGGCCCGCCCGCCGCCCGCGCCAGTACCGCCACGACCTCCTCGTCCGGGGTCTGGGAGAAGTCCCGGTACCACTCGCCGACGGCGCGGAACGCGGGCGGCGCGGAGAGGCAGACCACCTCGTCGGCCGCCCCGCGCAGCCGGTCGACCGCCTCCGGCGGCGCCACCGGGGCGGCCAGCACCACCCGCGCCGCCCCCGAGGCGCGGGCGATCTCGCAGGCGGCCGCGGCCGTGGCCCCGGTCGCGATCCCGTCGTCCACGACGACCACCGTCCGGTCGGCGAGCGGCACCCGGGCCCGGCCCTCCCGGTAGCGCCGGGCCCGACGTTCGAGCTCCGCCTCCTCGGCGCGCTCGACGGATGCGAGGTCCTCCCGGGAGGCCCGGCTGCCGCGGACGACGTCCTCGTTGACGATCCGCACCCCGCCCTCGCCGATGGCCCCGAACCCCAGCTCCCGGTGGCCGGGGACGCCGAGCTTGCGGACCACGATCACGTCGAGCGGGGCACCGAGCGCCCGCGCCACCTCGTACGCCACGGGCACGCCGCCCCGGGGCAGCCCGAGGACGACGGCGTCCGCTCCCGCCAGGTGACGCAGTGCGTCGGCCAGCGCGCGCCCCGCGTCCGCGCGGTCGGTGAAGAACCGGCCGGTGGAGGACATGACGGCTCACCCCCGTCCCGGGTACCCCCTTCGAACGAACACCGTCCGGGGCGTTTCCGCAACCCGGGGACCCGGGGGCGGGGCCCCGGGCGCCCCCCGCCGGCCGCCGACCCGGTCGGGTAGGTTGAACGATCAGGTCGAACCCCTGCCCCCTGGACGGCAACTGACCGGTCGTCGGGAACCGGGCCGGGGGCGTGCCCCCATCGGCGACGAAGGAGCCACCGTCCGTGATCGTGATAGCGCAGCTCAGTGACGTCCACTTCGACGGGGGCCCCCGGGCCGCCGAGCGCACCCGCGTCGTCATGGAGTACCTGGACGGCCTCCCGTACGACCTGGACGCGGTCCTGGTCAGCGGGGACGTCGCCGACAACGGGACCCCGGCCGAGTACGAGCAGGCCCGCAAGGGGCTCGTGTCGCGGCACCCGCTGGTCGTCTGCCCCGGCAACCACGACGAGCGCACCGCCTTCCGGCGCGTCCTGCTGGGCGAGGAGGAGCCGTCCGCCGGGCCGGTCGACCGGGTGCTGCGCGGCGAGGGCTTCGTCCTCGCGGTGTGCGACTCCTCCGTCCCCGGCGAGCACCACGGCCGCCTGGAGGAGTCCACCCTCGACTGGCTCGACGGGATCCTCGCCGGGACCCCGCACGACGTGCCGGTCCTGGTCGCCTTCCACCACCCGCCGGTCCCGCTGCACACCCCGTACGTGGACGAGATCCGGCAGTTCGGCGAGGAGCGGCTCGCGGCGCTGGCCGCCCGCCACCCCCACCTGCTCGCCTTCCTGTGCGGCCACGCGCACACGGCGGCGGCGACCACCTTCGCGGGCCGGCCCCTGCTCGTCGCGCCCGGGGTGGTCTCCACCCTGCGGCTGCCCTGGGAGGAGCCGACGGGCGACCCGCACGTGCACCTCGACGAGCCGCCGGCCGTCGCCTTCCACGTCATCGGTGGGGACGGCCGGCTGACGACCCACTACCGGGTGGTCGTCGACCGCCGGTAGCTGGCGCCGTCCCGGGTCCGGGTGAGGTGCCCCGAGGTGATCAGGTAGCGCCGCAGCGCGGAGCAGTCCTCGTGCACGGTCCGCAGCGCGTCGTTGACCTCGGGCTCGGAGTAGGCGCGATCCGGGGCGAAGAGGGTCTCGGCGAGGTGCGCGAGCAGCTGCTCGCGGCGCGCGGCCTTGCGCGGGACGGCGACGAGGCGGCCGCCGGAGAACAGGTCGGACACCCCGCGCGGGCCCTGGGGGACGGACGGCTCGCGCGCGTCGGCGCCCCGCTGATCGGTGGTCTGCCGGTCGGTGCTCTGTGACATCCCCCGAGCTTCGCCCGGCCCGGCGGCCCCGGGCAACGCAATATCCGCCGCCGCCCCCCGGACCGGGAGGCGGCGGCGGACCGGACCGCCGTCAGGGCGTGACGGTGATCTGCTGGGCGGGGTTCGTGGTGTCGGAGACCAGGTAGACCGCGTTGAAGGTGGACGAGGTCGCGCTGGTCGGGCAGCCGAAGCCGCCGGACACCGTCACCGGGACGGACGCGCCCGAGAAGGTCAGGCTCGACGGGGCGCCGTTGGCCCAGGTGCCCGGGACGCTCGCCGGGCCGGCGGGGGCCGCGGTGACCGTACAGGTGGCCAGGCCCGTGGTGTGCACGACCAGGCCGCCGGTGGGCACCGTCATGGTGGCCGTGATCGGCGAGCCGTTCTGCATGGACACCGACCAGGCGCCGGTCGTGGTCACCGTCGGCGTCACGCCCGGCATGCTGGACGTGCAGGAGCTGTACGTGGGCGGGGAGATGGGCGAGGACACCGCCCCCGAGGGGTTCTGGTTGCCGGGGGCGGCGGGCACCGAGCCGGTGGAGACGGAGACCGAGCAGGTCACCGTGACCGAACCGGCCTTCAGGGTGGCCTTCCCGCTGAGGGCCGCCTTGAAGGCGTGCCCGGCCGGAGTGACGGTGGTCGACCCGGCCGCCGGTAAGGGAGCGGCGGTGGCGGTGGCGGAGGCCACCGTCAGGGCGGCCGCGGCCGCCATGCCGAGGGCGAGCGCGGTACGCGTACGGCTCATGGCTGTGCTCCTTGGGGATCGGGGTGCGGAGTGGGGGAGCTCCCGGCGGGGGAGGGCCGGGCGGGGGCGGCGGAGCCCCCGGCGCGTGGGGCGGCGTACGGCTGCCAGGCGAACATCAGCCCGCCGCCGAGGATGCCGAGCAGGGTGCCGATCAGGAACCCGCCGAGGTTCGACAGGACCAGCGCGGCGGTGGCGATCAGGGTGGTGAGGACCCCGGCGAGGGCGCGCTGGCGGGGCGAGAGCCAGGCGGTGAGACCGAGGACGATCATGATGATGCCCATCAGGACGGACGGGATCCCCGCGATGCCCTGCTGGAGCATGATCTTCAGTGGTGCCAGCGGAAGGACGCAGATCCACGCCCCGGCCAGGACGGCGAAGAGGCCGCCCCAGAAGGGCCGGCCGCGCCGCCACCGCCGCCAGCGGCTCAGAAGCATTCCTTCTTGCCCTTGCTGATGTCCATGCTCAGCCCGGAGAGCTTGAAGGTGCCCGCGTTGGTCGCCCACGCCGTCTGCTGGAGGCTGCTGATGCTGACCTTGTCCGCCTGCTGGGCGAACAGGTCCTGCATGCCCTGCGCCTCGGCCGGGCCCTTGTCCAGGGTGGAGGCGTCGCGCCCGATCTCGATGTTCGTGAACTCCGCGTCGCCGGCGAGCTGGGTGGCGTCCACGAACAGGTTGGAGGCCTCGACCGGGGCCTTTTGACCGGCGGTCAGGTTCAGGGAGATGTCCCCGATGACCGGGAGAGTGGTGACCACCGACTGGCAGAGGCTGTGCAGCTTGGCCTCCTTGATGGCGGTGACCGCCACCGGGATCAGCTCCTGGCGGGCGTTGACGTCGACGCTGCCGTACTGGGCGAAGCCCTCGCCCTCCAGGCTCGTCGCCGACACCTTGAACTGCTGGCCCGACACCGCGAAGGAGGCGGCGAGCGCGCCCTGCGCGAGGGCGATGCCCAGTCCCGCGGTCACCGCCACGGCCGGCACGGTCAGCAGCGCGAACTTGCGCCAGCGGACCCGGCCCTCCACTCTGCCGGCGGACTCGTCATCGGAATCGAAAACGGGTAAGGACGGTGAATCTGCCATGAGATCGTCCCTTATCTCGGCTGTGCACCTTTGTTACCGACGAGTTGAATGTAAGAGTGCCAATGGTGGTTGGCAAGGTTGTGCGAGCGCACCCTTTAGGCCGACTCCTACTGCTCCGTACGCAGCAGTTCGGCGACCTCCGCCTCCACCCGCCGCCCCATCGCCCGGGCGAACTCCGTGGCCACCACCTCGCCGGCCACCGGCCGCAGCGCCGCCACCGCCTCCCGGACGTGATCCAGCTGGGTGGCCGAAAGTCGACCCAGCCCCTCCGGGCCGATCACATGCCTGCGGAACAGGCCGACGAACCGGTCCGCCAGCGCGGCCGCCTGGTCCTGCACGAACTCCCCGGCGTCCAGGATCTCCGCCGGCGGCATCCCCTGCCGCACCAGCGCCACCGTTGCCTCCAGCAGCTGCCGGCTCGGATACGTCACCCGGTCCCCGTCGACCCGTACGTACCCCAGCTCGGCCGCCCGCCGGGTGTGCTCGGCCGTCGCCCCCGGCCCGAACAGCTCGCGCAGCTCGGCCCGGGTCATCGTCACCGGCTCCTCGCGCACCCAGTCCCGGGTCATCTCCCGCTCCAGGCCCAGGAGCTGGGAGAGCCCGCCGCCCTGCTCCCAGGCGGCCAGCAGCTCGCCGATGCCGTTGACCGTGTAGCCGCGCCCCAGCAGGTCGCTGATCAGCCGCAGCCGGGTCAGGTGGTCGTCGGAGTACCAGCCGATCCGGCCCTCCCGGCGCGGCGGGGGCAGCAGCCCGCGCTCCTGGTAGTAGCGCAGGTTGCGCACCTTGACCCCGGCCTCCCGGGCCACCTCCTCCCGGCGCCAGCGCCGCCGCCCGTCCCCGCCGTACGTCCCCGCCCCAGTGCTCACGCGGCCGAGTGTAGGACCTACCGGCGGGTGTACCGGCAGGTCACATGGCGGGACGGCGTCACACGGCGGGACGGCGGCCGGGGCACGGGGCGGGCCGCCGGTGCGTCACCTGCCGTGCTGCCGCGCCTCGCGCTTGACGGCCCGCAGCACCACGAACCGCGGCTCGCTCGCCACGACCTCGCTGTTGCCGAAGAGCCGGCGCAGGTGGGTGTGGTAGCCCATGTGCCGGTTGGCGACCACCCACAGCTCCCCGCCCGGGCGCAGCGCCTTGCGCGACTGCGCGAACATGCGCAGCGCCGTCGCGTCCGTGGTCGCCTGGTGCGAGTGGAAGGGCGGGTTGTTGAGGATCAGGTCCACCGAGGAGGGCGGCAGCATGGCCACCCCGTCGCCGACGAGGAACTCCGCCGTCCGCCGGCCCGGGCGGACGTTGGCCTCGTAGGTGGCCCGCGCGGAGGCGACGGCCTGGTACGACTCGTCCGTGAACACGACCTCGGCGTCGGGGTCGGCCACCTGGACGGCGGTGCCGACGACCCCGTTGCCGCAGCCGAGGTCCACGACCCGGGCCCCGTCGGTGTTGGTGGGGATGCTCTGGAGGAAGAAGCGGGTGCCGACGTCCAGCCGGTCGGCGCAGAAGATCCCGGCGTGGTTGACCACGGTCAGCCCGGCGCCCGAGCCCCCGTCCTGGTCCACCGTGTACGTCAGCGGCCACGGCGAGGCGCCGGCGGCGGCCAGGAGCGCGGGGTCCGGGGTGCAGAAGATCAGCCGGGCCTTCTTCTCCGCGAGGGAGGTGCGCGTCGGCCCGACGATGCGCTCGAAGAGGTCCAGCGTGGAGGTGTGGATCTCCTTGACCATGCCGGCGCCCACGACCACCGTGCCCTCGTGCAGGTGCGGGGCCAGGCGCAGGAGCTGGTCCTCCAGCAGCGCCAGGCTCTTGGGTACCCGGACGAGCAGGACGTCGATCCGTGCGGGCGGCTCGTCCCGCGTGGTCAGCAGGGTCACCGTGGACTTGGCCGTGCCGATGCCGGCCCGGTCCAGGTTGGCCTCGGTGGCCGCCCGGGCCAGCGCGGAGTCGGTGATCTGGGCCGGGTGGTGGGCGGCCAGGGCCGTCGTCAGCGCACCCCAGCGGTCGCCGACGACGGTGATCTGCCCGGCGCCGGCCAGGTCCACCGGGCCGCGCTCGCCGGTACCGGCGTCGAGGTGGCGCAGCAGGTACTCGTCGGCTGCGTCCCAGGCGCGGAGCCGGTCGCGCGGGTCGGCGGGGAAGCGGGTGAGTTCGTAGGAGCCGAAAGGCGTGGTCAGGCGGTTCATATCGGACCCAGGCTAGCCGAGGCGGCCGCCGGCCCCCGCACGCCGCGTCATTCCGCGGAAAGGAACGGGGCAACGGCACCCCGCGGGACTACCTTGTCCCGTATGAGCAATCTCGATCGCCAGCCCGCGCTCTCCTCCTGCGGCGGCCGCGGCTTCGTCGTCGCCGAACCGGTACGGGAGCTCCTCAGCCCGCGCACGGTCAGGCTGGGGGAGTCCACCGAGGTCCGCCGACTCCTGCCGAACCTGGGCCGCCGCATGGTGGGCGCCTGGTGCTTCGTCGACCACTACGGCCCCGACGACATCGCCGACGAGCCCGGCATGCAGGTCGCGCCCCACCCCCACGCCGGCCTGCAGACCGTGAGCTGGCTGCACGAGGGCGAGGTGCTGCACCGCGACAGCGTCGGCAGCCTCGCCACGATCCGCCCGCGCGAGCTGGGCCTGATGACCTCCGGCCGGGGCATCAGCCACTCCGAGGAGAGCCCGCGCCCCCACGCCCGCTTCCTGCACGGCGCGCAGCTGTGGGTGGCCCTGCCCGACGCCCACCGCGACGTCGCCCCGCACTTCCAGCACCACGCGGACCTCCCGCAGGTCACGGCCCCCGGGCTGAACGCGACGGTCATCCTCGGCACCCTGGACACCGCGACCTCCCCGGGCACGGCGTACACCCCCATCGTCGGCGCCGACCTCGCCCTGGCCGCCGGCACCGAGACCCGCCTCCCGCTCGACCCGGACTTCGAGTACGCGGTCCTCTCCATGTCCGGCGAGGCCCACGCCGACGGCGTCCCCCTCCTCCCGGGCTCGATGCTCTACCTGGGCTGCGGTCGCACCGAACTCCCGCTGCGCGCGTCCTCGGACGCGGGCCTGATGCTGCTGGGCGGCGAGCCGTTCGAGGAGGAGATCGTCATGTTCTGGAACTGGATCGGACGGTCACACAATGATATCGCAGAGGCCCGCGAGGACTGGATGAACGGGTCGCGATTCGGTGAGGTGAAAGGCTACGACGGCCCTCCGATTCCTGCCCCGGAGCTGCCTCCCACCCACCTGAAGCCCAGGGGAAGGGTCCGCTGACCTGCTGGTTCGCGGTGGGCCTGGCTGGGTGCAGCGCTTGCATCCAGCCCTCCGTTTCTTCCTTCGCTGGAGAACCTGTGGGGCATGGCGTGGCGACGTCCGGAGCCGGTGGTCGAGTCTCACCTGTGGCAGGCTGTGACCAACTGTGGTCGGACGCATGCTGACCTTTTGCTGACTTTACTGACGAGTAGTTAGATCGGGCCTGGAGTCGTCCAGGGTCGCGGCGGAGTCGGCTCGCTGGCAAACGCCGGCACTGGCAGCCGTCACGCCGCCAGGTCCCACGGCTTCGACGGAGATCCGGCCGAGGCGCGTGATCCGTCACTGAAAGGTCTGCGCTGGTACCCGGCGGACTTGTGGATAGGCGACAACTCGCTCGGTTGCCGAGACCACCATGACGGTTTCGGACGCGTCGGCGCTTTCGCCTCGGCAAGTAGATCGGAGCACGTCATCCCTGGCTGCAGGATCGGGCGGCAGGTCGCACGTCACACCGGTGCGTAGGTAACCGGCGCGACGCCCCATACAGGCAGGAGGCTCAGGCATTCGACGGTTTGTCGGTCGACTTCCTCTCCAAGCCGTGCGCATCGCATAGCGGCAGTGAGTACCGCAGCCAGTTGTGCATCGCCGAGCTCTAGCGCGAGGGACCTCAGGGCCCGTAGCCGTGGAATGGGGTTGCTGGGGGCTTCGCGTTCCGCCCGGGTCACCTGGTCCGCGAACCACTTTCGCATCACGGCTTCGTCGATACAGGGGACTCCGTTGTGGGTCCAGAACCGCTGCATGCGGATGCTCGTCATACCGTGTCCATCGCCATTGACGTCGCCCTGGGCGAAAGGCTTGAGGCAGGACGTCGGTCCTGACAGGACGTGGAGTGTCTGTTCCCTCATCGCTCGCAAGGTGAGTGATTCGACCGTGTCCGGCATCAAGACGGCCGGTGCGGTGAGGAGGTCTGTCAGCTGCTGGGACGGAGTTGCCGCGAGCGATATCTCCCACGAGTCGTCGCGTTCAGAGATGACGACGTCCTCGCATCCCTGGAGTGTCAGCCAGGCAGCCGTCATCTCAGCAGGGCTGATACCGAGAGCCTGGTAGTCGTTGGTGTCACCGAATCCCACATCGAGCAGGGCCAGCGCATGCAGCATGCCAACGAGGCACCCCATCGAGCTTTCGCAAGCCGTCAGGATGCCGTCCGCGAGTTCCGCCCAGCCCTGATGCCCTGCACCGTTCCTCGTCTCGTATGCGACACCCTCGTCGTCAATGCGCGCCATGCGGTGTGCCTGGGCCGTGCGTAGGTTCACGTCGAACCCGTCGAGCAGTGGCGCCAACGCGTCATGGCCCCGTGCGTTCCGGATCAGGTCAGTGGCGTTGTCCTGCCGCAGTTTGTCGTACGGGCGTGATTTGTGGCCGGCTGCCACGAGGAGCGCGGTGGCAATGACTCGACCAGTTCCTTCGACCTGGCTTGCAGTGAGGTCGAGAAGGGCGCGCCCCACCTGCCGCGTGATCGTCGACGTCTGCACGGCTTGGAATGCCTGGGTGGACGAGTCGAAGAGATCGAGAAGGCTTGCCTGGACATCAGGCAGGAAGTCGGGCGCCGCCGCCAGAGCCGCGAGGAGGCCGGGGTCCGCGCCGAACACCCGAAAGCTGTCGGCGACGATGCGGCGGAAGCGGATGACATCGCCCCAGGCGCGGACTCCGGTGTCCTGGACCGCGAATTGGAGCCCTGCTCCATGACCAGGTGCTGGTTCCGTACCTGTCAATCGCCCCAGAACACCTCCCGCTGCGTTGTCCAACTGCATAATGTCGTTGGCGCCATGCCGCTGTATCGCCTGGTAGAGCAGCACCTGCAGTTGTTCCTTGGCGGTTGCCGCTCCCAGCAAACGCGTTGCCGCTTCCAGGGTCTCGCTGAGTTCCAGCAGAGTGCGGCCAGCGGCATCCAAGTGGACCTGCGCTTCTGCTGCCCGTTCTTGTGCCGCGAGCGGTGTCTCCGCTGCCATGGCGCACAGGTAGGAACGGACCATGTCTTTCATCTGCTGGATGCACACCACGAGGCCATCGATGACGGGAATCCACGGGCGCCGCCGAGGCACTGCAGTCGCGCGAGCACCTTCGTTGAGGATTGCCGTGACCGCCCGTCGAAGCAGCTCCGCTGAGTCCTCCGAACCCTTGCTCACTGCTCTGAGCGCATCAAAAAACGAAGGCAACCAGCCTTCGAGACGGAGAAGAAGCTGCTGGGCTTCGTCGAGAGCGAAGGGTGAAGCCGGCGCCGGGTGCGCGGGGTCGTTGAGGGCCCGTTGTGCGGCTTGGACCGCTCGACTGCGTGCGGCGGTGCGCTGGTCGACCTCCCAGTGCGCCGGAGACTCGCCACAGTCAGGGCAGCGCACACCACGTATTCGCTGGGCGTTGCACGTACGGCATTCGATCAAGGCGAACGACAACGAGAACCGATGGTTCGTTCCGGCCATCATGCACTCCTGGTCCATCGGCGACTAAGAGTCGCGGGCGGAGAGCAATCATCCAGCCAAAGTGGCTTGCTTGACACCACGATTCACAGCTTGATCGTCCCTGATAGCTCGACGACTACCAGCGGGACGTGTCGCCGACACCGCGGCACCGGGGGGACCCATGGGGCGTCAAATGCGGGCGACCGGGGCGACGGGGCGTTGGATGTCTTCCGGGTGGGCCGTGTGCCGCACAGCTTCCTCGTAGGCGATGGTGCCGGCCGCGACGAGGGCGTTGATGCCGGTCTCCAGGGTCTGCATGCCCTCCCGGTGGCCGGTCGAGATCATGTTGCGGATCTGGCGGGTCTTGCCCTCGCGGATCAGGTTGCGGATCGCCGACGTTCCGACCAGCACCTCGAAGGCGGCCGCCCGGCCCCCGCCGAGCCGGGGGATGAGGGTCTGGTTGAGGATGCCGACCAGGGTGTGCGCCAGTTGCAGCCGGATCTGTGGCTGCTGCTCGGCCGGGAACACGTCGACGATGCGGTCCAGCGTCTGTGACGTGTCGTTGGTGTGCAGGGTGGCGAACACCAGGTGGCCGGTCTCGGCGATGGTCAGGGCCGCGGAGATGCTCTCCGGGTCGCGCATCTCGCCGAGGAGCAGGACGTCGGGATCCTCGCGCAGGGCCGCACGCAGCGCGGCGGGGAACGAGTCCGTGTCGGTGCCGACCTCGCGCTGGCTGACCGCCGAGCGCTTGTGCTGGTGAAGGTACTCGATCGGGTCCTCGATGGTGAGGATGTGCACTGACCGGTGCGTGTTGACGTGGTCGACCAGCGCCGCCAGGCTCGTCGACTTCCCCGACCCGGTCGGCCCGGTGACCAGCACAAACCCGCGTGGCATGCCCGCCCACCCCAGGACGGCCGGGGGAAGGCCGAGCTGCTCGGACGACGGCACGTTGAAGGGGATGATCCGCAGCGCCAGCGCCGACGCGCCGCGCTGCACGAATGCGTTTCCGCGCAACCGGGCCTTCTCCCCCCAGCTGAACGCGAAATCGACCTGCTTCTCCCGGCGGAACCGTTCCGTGAGCTCCTCACCCAGCACCCCGGTCACGAGGCGGTCGACCTCCGGCTCGGTCAGCGCGGCCCCCTCAACCGGTCGCAGGGCGCCGTCGACGCGGAGAAACGGCGCAGAGCCGGAGGTGAGCAGCAGGTCGCTGCCGCCTCGCTCCCACAGCTCGTCGAGAAGGCGGTCAATGATCGCGGAGCTTGGCCCGGACACGGAGGACTCCAAGGTGGCGTGCTTGCTCATGGCAGGACCTTCCACTGCTTGACGGTGCTGGTGTGGCCGTCGAAGGACACGGCGGCCTGGACGAGCGGGCCGGACAGCAGGGCGATCCGGATGCCGGCGAGGCGCTCGGTCGCACCGCCGCTCCCGGCGGTGACGGTGCGGGTGACGGTCAGGCTCGCAAGCTGGGAGGCCCTGGTCAGGCCGCACCGCGCCAGGTCGATCTGGTCGGTTACTGGGCCGCCGGAGCCGAGACGGACCGGCACGTCGAGTGAGTTGCCGGCACCGGTGCAGGTGCTGCCAGGGAAGTCGACCGACATCTCCACTGACGTCACGTCGCCGTCCTCGTGGTGCGCCACCTGCAGGACGGCGTGGTCGAGTGGTCCGGACGTGGCCGGTGCTGGCTGGGCGTAGCCGCGGAACGTGACCGAGGCCTGGCCACCGCCAGGGATGGTGGCGTCCGTGACGTCGACGGGCGCGCCGGGAGCAGGGGGCGTGAACCCGGTGATCGCGGTGACCGACGCCGGTTTCGCGATCACGGCCGGATAGGTCGTGAACAGCACCGGCTCCGGTGGGATCCCGATGACCGGGCGGAGGTATCCGGCGGCCGGCCTGATGCCGAGGCCGATCGTCCGGGCGATGATGCCGCGGGCGACGACCTGCGAGCTGACCTGGCTCATCGACAGGTCCACAGCAGCGGTCGGTGCGTAGACGGTGCCATTGATCACCAGGCGCGTGTGAGCGGTGGTCGTGTCGGCGGCATCGGTCGACTTCAGCACCGCGCAGCGGTTGCCCTCGGTGAGGCAGCCTGACACGGGCCGGATGGACGGGGCTCGGAACACGGTGTCCAATGCGACGCCGTCCAGCTGGACGGTGGCGCCGGTACTGCCCGCGCCCAACCTCGCCGCGTAGTCGACAGCGAGCTTGGACAACTGGTCGGCCTTCGTGACCCCGCAGGCGCCGAGGTCGACTATGTCGACACCGAGCGTTCCCTTATGGGCAGGAAGGGCGTGGTTCGCGTCGCAGGCGGTACCGGTGCCGGAGACGGTCAGCGCGGTCGTGGGGGGCTCCGTCGGCGAGGGTGGTGCCGTGGTGGTGTCGTCGTCCTGGTGCGATACGCGCAGCACGACCTTGTCGATCACCGCTCCCGCCGGCAGCGGGAGCATCGCGAACGCGCCGAGACGGATCGACGCCGACGGGGTGGCCGTGGCGAGCGTCGCCGTCGAGCTGGTGGTGTCGATCGCCTCCGCGTTCTTCGGACTGAGGAATGCCGCTGAGGTGGGCGTCGCGGTGCTGGTCGCCTGAGTGGGCCGTACCGAGACTGGGGGGCGGTAGGCCAGTTCCAGGGTGATGCCATCGAGCTGATCAGTGGCGGTGGTGCTGCCGTCGCCGAGGGTGGCGGAGTAGGTCACGACCAGGCCGGTCAGCTGGGCCGGGTCGGTCAGCCTGCAGAGGGCGACCAGGTCCAGGGTGTCGGTGGCCAGGGCGCCCTGGCGCGCGGCGAGCTTCTGCGGGGCGGTGCAGGACGGGGGTACGCCGGGCCCGGTCAGGGTGACCGAGGCCGCAGGCGGCTGTCCTCCGGTCGCTCCGGGATCCTCGCGGTGCGCGACGTGCAGCAGGGCCCTGTCCAGGACGGAGCCGGAAGCCACCGCAGGGGTGTCGTAACCACCGAGGTCGATGGTGGCGGTCGGTGTCGTGACCGAGTCGAGTGTGGCGTGGGCCGTGTTGGCGCCGTCGATCGCCTGGGCGTTGGTCGCGCGGATGAACGTCGTCGACTCCGCGCTCATCGCCGGCCGTGGCGGTGGCGGGTCGTACACGACTTCGAGCCAGATGCCGTCCAGAGTGCTGCCGCCTGCGGTACCGTCCGCCTTCAGCCCGACGGTGTAGGTCGCGGCCAGACCGGTCAGCTGTGCTGGGTCGGTGATGCCGCACGCCTTCAGGTCGATGCGGTCGTCGCCCAGGCCGGCCCGCGCGGTGAGCGGCAGGTTGGCACAACGGCCGCCGCCACCCGCGGGAGTCACGTTGATGCCGGGCGCCGCCGCGTCGCCGGTCTCCTGATGGGCCACCCGCAGCACGGCAGAGTCGATCGTCGACCCCGGCGGCACGGGAGGCTGGCCGAACCCGGCCAGGGTGATCGACGCGGACGGGGCCGCCGTGGTCAGATCGGCGCCGGCCACCAGAGCTGTCGGCTGTTCGCCGATCTCCAAGGCGTTGTCGGGAGCGGTGCCCTTGGCGGCGAACCCGGTCGATGCGGTCACGGCGGTCGGCTTGAACGTGGTCGGCGTGCGGTAGGCGACCTCCATCCAGATGCCGTCCAGGCGTTCCGTGGCGGTGGTGCCGTCGGGGTCCAGGGTGGCGGCGTAGGTCACCTCCAGGCCGTTGAGCCGGGCCGGGTCGGTGAGCCCGCATGCGCCCAGGAGGTCGATCGGGGGATCTTCGGCGAGCGTCGCGTGCCGGGGCAGGTTGTCGGTGCGGCAGATGTCCCCGCCGACCGCGGCGGTGACTGCCACCGCGCCGGGGCCGGTCAGGTTGCCGGCGTCCTCGTGCCTGACATGCAGCGTCGCGCTGGTGATGACCGAGCCCGGCGGCACCTGGGGGGTGAAGCCGGCGAGCTGCATCGAGGCCGACCGGCGATTGGTCGGGTCGAGGGCGGCGTCGGCCGTGCAGCTCGCGGGGCCCGTCGGCTGCGCACATCCCGGCAGGGTCGGCCGTTCGCCACTGGTCAGGGCATGGGCCGGGTTGGTGAAGCCGGTGTTCGTGAGCACCGCTGTCGGCTTCAGCATGTGTGACGGCCTCGGCGGCTGGACCCCGAACACCGCCACCTGCTGGGTGTCCGGGGGCACCGGGGCGCACAGTTCGGCGTGCCCGCGGTCGACCTGGAACTGGCTGCCGCCGCCCATCATGACCTCGACGCCTTCGCGCCGCGTCGTGTCGCAACCGCCGGGGACGGGAATGGCCGGGCGGGTGGACGCCCCGGGATCCCAGCCCGCCTGCGTGCCGCCGACCACGCTGACCGTCGGGTCGTTGACCGTCCAGACCGCGGTGCCGCCGGTGAAGGTGAAGTCGAAGTAGTAGACACCCGGCTGTAGCCACACGACGACCCCCGGGCAGTCACCACCGGTGAGGCGCGTGAGGGCGCGGGCGTCGTCGTAGTAGCCCGGCTGCAACCTCACCAGCCAGGCACCGGGGCCGGGGCAGGCCGGCACCGTCTGCCGGACGGGGACGGCCGTTGCGGGCGGAGTGTAGTCCGGGTCGGCGCCCACGACCCTGTCGGCGGGGGCCGACGGAGTGTCGTTGGCGCAGCCGTGCGTGTATGGCGCCTGGTTCGCGGCCAGCTGGGGCTGTGACACGGCCCTGGAGCAGTCACCGACGGCGGAGACATCGCCCGACACCACCATTGAGGCGCCTGCGCCGGTGGTGACGTTCGAGTGGGAGAAGACGCTGCCCTGCACGCGCAGGCCGGGCGTGGTCACGTTGATGCCGTCGCTGGGAGTCTGGCCCAGGCTGCGTAGCGCGTCCTGCGGTTGGGTCGAGCGCGAGGCTATAGGAGACGCGTTGAGGGGGTCGCAGTGGACGATCATCTGACGGCCGTTGATCGGCGGGGCGGTGTAGGGGGCGCACGGGTTGCCCTGCGAGAAGTTCTTGATCGCGAGCTGCGTGGCACCGTCCGCGCTGTAGCTCCGCTTGCCCTGGTCGACGTACACGCTCGCCGTCTTCAGTCCCGTACCGACGAAGGACAGGACCGACACGGTGACCAGGCTGAAGACGACGACGAAGGCCAGTGCGAGGATCAGCGTCCCGCCCTCTTCGTCGTCGCGCAGGCGACGTGGATCCAGGCGGCCGGTCATGAGGCACTCGATCGTCGGACGGCGGTCAGGGTAGTCGGGGGCGCGGCGGGGTCGCTCCGCACGGTCAGCGTTACCTCCATGGACGAGGTGCACGGGTTCTCGGCACCGCAGGTCAGAGTCACTGGACGGGTCGGCGCGGCGTGGTCGAAGCGGCCCAGCAAGGTGGTGACGGTGTCTCCGTCCGTACACTTCACGCGGGTGAGGGCACCGGTCGGCTGGTCGTAGGTGTAGACGACGTCGGTGCCGGATCCGCTCAGGTGGACGATCACGCCGGTCACGCCGCATGCGGGATCGGTTGTGACCCGGAACGCGCTCTGCACATCGCCGGAGAAGTAGCGGCCCAGCGTGCCGACCGCGCTGGTGGCGGACACCCGCTTCTCGGTGTCGGCCGTGAACCGCAGTCCGAGAATGATCGCCGTGGGCAGCAGGGTCGCGATGATGCCCACGATGACGATCGTGACCAGCATCTCGGTCAGGGTGAACCCCGACTCCGAGCCCGCGGTCGGCCGTCGTTTCGTCATGACAGCATCGACTCCCGCTTGACCACCTCGAGCGTCGCGTCCCTGACAGGGCGTGGGCCGGTCGAGCGCACGGTGAGCGTCACCTTCTGCACTCCGGTATCGGCCGTCGGGCAGGACCGGCCGAACGCGCCCACCCCGTCCCAGTACTCGATCTCGACGGCCACGGTGTACCCGGTCGGCGGCGTCGGAGTCTCGTAACCACGGGCGCAGGACACGTACGGGGCACTGACGACCTTCTCGGCGGCGCTGCGGATGACCGCGTCGGCGCCGGTCACCTGCTGTTGCTTGGCCGAGCTGATGATCGCGGTGCCCATGCCCCCGAGGATGGCCACGAAGGCGACGCCGATGAGCACCACGGCCACGAGGACCTCGACCAGGGTCTCGCCCTCTTCGCCGCGCCGGCGCCGCGGGCGACGGACCGGGCCGGTCACGGGACGTCGACCTGGTTGTAGACGCCGTAGATCGCCGAGAGGAGGGCGACGGCCACGAATCCCACGACGACCCCGACCATGACCACCACGGCCGGTTCGAACAAGCTGGTCAGCCGCTTGAGCTTGTGCTGCAGCTCCTTCTCGTAGAACTCCGACACGTTGTCGAGCTGGTCGTCGAGGGTCCCGGTCTCTTCCCCGACACGCATCATCTGGGTGACCGCCCCGGGGAACAGCTTGGTGCGGGCCATGGGCCCGGAGATGCCGCCGCCTTCAAGCATCTCCTTCTGGGCCGTCCCGATGGACCGTTCGTACACCAGGTTGTTGGCACCCGAGGAGGCCAGGCTGAGCGCCTCCGGGATGGGCACACCGGCCTTGATCATCGAGGTGAGGATGCGGCAGAACCGTTCGATGACCATGAAGCGGACCACGTCGCCGAGCACCGGCATCGCCAGCAGGAAGCGGTCGCGCAGTGCCCGTCCCCGCTCGGTTCGCAAACCGGCGATCAGTGCCACGACGAGTGCGACGAGCACACCGGCGATGACCGGATACCAGGCTGTGACGAAGTCCGTGAAGCCCAGCAGGATCCGGGTCGGCAGCGGCAGCTCCGCGTTGAAGGACTCGAAGAACAGCTTGAAGCGGGGCAGCACGAAGATGACGAGGACGAGGACGACGGCGATAGCCAGGACCATCACCAGGCTCGGATACGTCAGGGAGGAGCGGATATTGCGCCGGGCCTCGACGTCGCGCTCGATGTAGCGGCCCAACTGGGCCATGACGACGTCGAGCTCACCGGTCGCCTCCGCCGAGCGGAGGACGGAGATGTAGAACGGGGGGAGCGCCTTGGTGTGGACGGCCATCGCGCCCGCGAAGCTCTCGCCGAACCGCAGCGAGTCCATGACGTCGACGAGCACCTTGGCCAGCTTCTTGTCCTTGGTCTCGGCGCGGATGATCTCCAGGGCGTCCAGGATGGGCACTCCAGCCTTGATGAAGGCGGCCATCTGGCGGGAGAAGTTGCTCAGCTCGACCAGGTTCACCTTCTCCGCGGTCAGTTCGAGCTGGAGCAGGTTGCGGCCCGCGTCCTTCACCGACTGCACGTCGTAGCCCTGCCGGGACAGGCTGTCGGTCACGCCGTCGACACTGGAGCCGGTGAGTACGCCGGTGACCTGCTTCCCGTCGGGGCCGACCGCGACGTACTTGAAGCTGGCCATGCCTGTACCTTCCTGGTTTCTGGTGTCGGGGTTTCGCGTCGTGAGGGTGTGGGTGCCGCGTGCAGCGGGCCGGGCACTAGACCACGTACACGCTGGACATGATCTCGGCGATGGTCGTGGTCCCCTCTTCCACGAGACGGACGCCTCCGTCCAGGAGGCTGTCCATGCCCTGCTCGCGGGCGGCCTTGCGGAGGCTTCCGATCGACGCCTTCTCGACGAGCAGCCGCTTGACCGCGTCGCTCATCACGAGCAGTTCGAAGACGCCGATCCGCTCCTGGTAGCCGGTCCGGGAGCAGAAGTTGCAGCCCCGGCCCTGCCAGAACTCGGTGTCGGTCGACCCGCCGGCCTTTGCGAAGAAGGCCAGTTCGTCCACGCCCGGTTGGTACGGCTCGCGGCACTGGTCGCAGATCCGCCGCACCAGGCGCTGGCTGACCACGCCGGAGACGGTCGAGGTGATGAGGAACGGCTCGATGCCCATGTCGGTGAACCGGTGCAGCGCGGAGCAGGCGTCGGCGGCGTGGATGGAGGACAGTACGAAGTGGCCGGTGAGGGCGGACTCGACCGCGATCCGTGCCGTCTCGGCGTCCCGGATCTCGCCGACCAGGATGACGTCGGGGTCCTGCCGGAGGATCGAGCGCAGCCCGGTCGCGAACGTGATGCCCGCCTGGTCGTTGATCTGGATCTGGTTGACCGACGGGAACACGTACTCCACCGGGTCTTCGATGGTGGTGATGTTGCGCTCGCTCTGGTTCAGCTCACCGAGCGTGGCGTACAGGGTCGTCGTCTTGCCGCTGCCGGTCGGCCCGCCGCAGGCGACCATGCCGTGGGGGGAGCGCAGCAGGGACGAGAACCGTTCGTAGGTCGCTGCGGGCATGCCGAGGTCGGCCAGGCGGAGCAGTACGCGGTTGCTGTCGAGCAGCCGCAGCACCGCCTTCTCACCCCAGATGGTGGGGGTGGTCGCGACCCGGATGTCGACCGACCTGCCGTCGATCTCGGTGGCGATCTGCCCGTCCTGTGGGCGCCGCCGGTCGACGATGTTCATGTTGGCCATGATCTTGATCCGGCTGACCACGGCCGGGCCCATGTTCTCCGGAAGGCTCAGCACGTCGTGCAGTGCCCCATCGATGCGGTACCGGACCCGGACCCGGTCGCCGTGCGGTTCGACGTGGATGTCCGACGCCCGGTCGCGCAGGCCCTGGGTCAGCATGAGGTTGACCAGGTGAACGACCGGCGCGTCCTCGCTCACCACCCTGGCCCCGGAAGCGGCGCTGCGGCCGGTCTCGGTCGCCTCGAAAGCCTCGACCAGGCTGCTGACGCCGGCCAGCGCCCGGTAGGCGCTGTCGATCGAGCGCCGGATGTCAGAGGGAGCTGCGATCGCCACCTGCACCCGGTCCGGTGCGACGGCCCGGCCGACCTCGTCGAGCACGCGCGGGTCTCCCGGGTCGCCCGCCGCGATCAGCAGCGTGCCCTCGGACCGCCGCACCGCGACGACGCCGAGGGAGCGGGCCAGCGCCTCCGGCACACGAGCGGCGGCCTCGGGATCGGGTTCGCTCTGGCGCAGGTCGGCGACGGGGACCTCCAACTGGACCGAGAGCGCCTCGATCAGCGACCGCTCCTCGACCATGCCGAGTTCGACCAGCAGCACGCCGAGTCGCTTGCCCGAGGCCGACTGCTGCAGAAGCGTCTCGTCCACCTGCGCCGGGGTGAGTAGTCCGCGCTGCACCAACAGTTCACCGATGCGCGGACTCTTCTGCCCCGCGGGCGACGAGTGCGCCGCGTCGGCCGTTGCCTCCCGGATCGGTTCGCCCGCCGGGACCGCAGACGGCGCCGGGTCCCGCATTCCGCCGGGCGGGGTGACGTCCTCGACCGCAGGGCTTGTCGGCGCCGCGCGGCGCCGGAGAAACCGGCGATTCTCCAAGGAAACCCACCCCTTCGCGCACCCAGAGCAGCGGCCGATCATCCGGCGCGGGCACATCCGCATAACTGTCAGCTACTGATTAGTCAGCGGCAGACTACAGCATGCCACTCCACGGCCATTCAAGCCTCCGGATGTGCCGATGCCTGCCGAGGCGACCCTTGTGGGCCCATCGCTCGCTCAGTAGTCTGCCGCTGATTATTCACGTCGTTACTAGTGCTCGGCGTGCTTGTGCCGGTCGCTGTAGATGGAGAGAGATGTTCACAAACCTGCAAGGCAAGTTGCGCCGGCGAATGCGTGCACAGAGCGAGACGACGGAAGCCGGCTTCACGCTCATCGAGCTTCTCGTGGTCATCGTGATCCTCGGCATCCTGTCCGCCATCGTCGTCTTCTCCGTCCGCGGCATCAACGACAAGGGGCAGGGTTCGGCGTGTAAGACCGACAAGTCCACGATCCAGACCGCGGAAGAGGCGCTCTTCGCCAACAGCGGCAAGTACGGCTCCATGCAACAGCTGGTGGACGGTGGATTCCTGTCCAGCGCCTCCGCCTGGTACGACGCCACTTCAGCCGCACCTAACGCCACGTACGAGATCACGCCGAAGAACCCGAGCCCCTGCACCTGACAGGGGAGTTCTGGCCCGATACGTCGGCTGTCGGCGGCGCCCGACGGTCGGGTTCGCCAGGTGGCATCGGAAGTGCCGCCTGGCGAACCGTGTTCAGCGGCCCGCGGTAGCGGAATCGCCGGAATCGCCGTGGGCATGGACCAGCGTGCGGCTGGTGAGGTCGGCCGCAGCGAGATTCACGGGCGCATGGAGCGCCGGCATGGACCGCTCTCATCGTGCCCATAGCGGCCGCTACGCCCGCTAAGGCACCATTGCGCCCATGCGAATTGCACTTTTTGTGGTCATTGGTCTGCTGGGACTCGCGGTGGGGTCGTTCCTCAACGTCGCCGTATCGCGAGTGCCCGCCGGCCTTTCGGTCGCGCGGCCCCGCTCCGCCTGTCCGCGATGCGCCACGCCGATCGCGCTCCGGGACAACATCCCCATCGTGTCCTGGTTCCTGCTGGGCCGACGCTGCCGGGCCTGCCGGGTTCCGATCCCCGCGCGTTACCCGCTCATCGAAGCGCTCACCGCGCTCCTGTTCGTCGCCATGGCGCTGCGCTTCGGCAGGTCGGAAACGCTACCGGCCGCCCTGGTCTTCACCGCAGGGCTGCTGGCTCTCGCTGCCTGTGACGCCGAACAGTTCCTGCTCCCCAGGCGGCTGATCTACCCGACCCTCGCGCTTACCGCCGCTTGTCTGCTCGTAGCCGCGGCGGCCACCGGCCAGTGGCATCGGCTCGGCGTGACCGCGGCCTGCGGAGTGGGCGGATTCGCTGCTTTCTTCGCCCTGCACTGGGTCCGGCCGACCTGGCTCGGATTCGGCGACGTGCGCCTGGCCGGCCTGCTCGGCACCGGGCTCGGCTGGCTCGGTCCGTCGTACGTCGTCTTCGCGGTGCTGGCCGGCAGCGGCGCCGGGTTGCTGGTGGGCACCGCTCTCATGGCCATGGGGCGGGCGACCCGCCACACCCGCCTCCCCTTCGGCGTGTTCCTCGTGGCCGGCGCCATCGCCGCGACCCTCATCGGCGCTCCTGTCGTCCATTGGTACGAGACCGTGAGTGACCTGAACGCGACGGGTGCGCCGCTGACAACGGGCCGCCCCTGACACGAACACCCGGGCTAGGACGTCAGGCGCCGGGCCGGTCACCGGCTCCAGGCTCGGTCGACATCACAGAGCACCATTGACGCCCCTTACCGAGGTTACCTAGCAGTTACTCTGGTCACCATGGAGCAACCTGATCTGCCACTCGCCGAGTGGATCGTACTTGCGCTCGTGGCCGAACGATCCAGCCACGGCTTCGCCATCGCGGCCCTGACCGCGGAGGGCGCAGAGATCGGTGAGTTCTGGTACATCTCGCGACCCATGGTCTACCGGTCGATCACGCGGCTGGTCGAACGCGAGCTGATCACGGCGGTCGGTGCTGAGGAAGGCAATCGCGGACCGCAGCGCATCATCTACGCCGCCACCCGCTCGGCGAAGGCGACGGTCACCCGGTGGCTCAGCGAGCCCGTGACCGAACTGTTCGACGTCCGCGCCGAGCTCACGTGCAAGCTTCTGCTGCTCCAGCGCCGCGGCACCAGCCCGGCCCGGCTGGTCGAGCGTCAACGGGTCGTCATGGACGAGATCGAGGAGTCGCTGCGCGCCAAGGAGGAGGCCGCGGGCGACCACATCGCCCGCGCGAGCTATGCCTTGCGGCTGGAAGACGTCCGCGCCGCGCGCCGGTTTCTCGACGCCGTTGACGTCGACTCGACGCGGTCGGCCATCAAGACCGGCTGACGTCACGCTTGTACGCGTCCGCCTCTCGGTATCCGCATCACCGCTGCGGGCTTGCGTACGGCTCGGTCCGGCCGCCGGCACCGGCCGGCAACGACCACGACGGACGGGCCCGGCGATCGCGTCTTCGCAATCGCCGAGCCCGTCGGCCCAATGGGCAGCCGCCGGAATCAGCCGGTCGGCTACGGCACCTCTACGACGGTCTCGCAGGAGCCTCCGGCCGCGATCGAATCCGTGCCCGAGAGCGTCGGGCCGCCGTTGGCGTCGCCGGCGCAGACGTCCGTGTCGCTACCGCCGGAGAGACTGTCGCTGTCGGCGCCACCGACCACGGTGTCGTTGCCGGAGCCACCGGAGAGTGCATCATCGCCGGCCCCGCCACGGACGACGTCGTTGCCGCTGCCGCCGCTGATGAGGTCGTTGCCGTCCCCACCGTCGGCGTAGTCGTTTCCACTGCCGCCCGACACGGTGTCGTTGCCGTCGAACGTGCAGATCGTGTCGTTGCCGCCGTTCCCGCTGACGGTGTCGTTCCCGTTGCCCGTCACGATCACGTCGTCGCCGCTCGTCCCGTTCACGATCCCGTTGCCGGTGATCGTTGCGGCGAGACCGTTGCAGCCGGCCGAGACGTTGATCGTCACGGTGGCGACGTTGGTGTCGTCCGCGCCGTCGGAGGCCTTGTACGTGAAGCTGTCGCTCCCGACGTAGGCGCTCGCGGACTGGTAGCTGAACGAGCCGTCCGGGTTGAGGGTGAGGGTGCCGTGCGTCGGGCCGGTCACGACTGACGCCGTCAGCGTGTTGCCGTCAGGATCCGTGTCGTTGCCGAGGACGCCGGGAGCGCCGACGACGAGCGGGGTGTCCGCGCCGACGTGGGTGTACGACTCACTCGCCGCCGTCGGCGGCCGGTTCGTCGTGTTGAGCAGCACCGACGCGTCCTTGACGTACGTGGCCGAGCTGTTGCTGTTGGCCGTCACGACATCGGGACGCCCGTCGCCGTCGAGGTCGGCCACCGCCGCGGCCTGCGGGTTGGTAGCGCCGTTCAGACCAAAGGCGAGCGGGCTGCCGAACGCACCCGTACCGTCGCCCTCGAGCACGATGACCTGGTGCGAGCTGGAGCTGGAGACGACCAGGTCGGCGTGGCCGTCGCCGTTCAGGTCGGAGACCGACGCGGAGGTGAGGTTCGATCCCGCCGACAGGACGCTCGCGGCGGCGAACCCGCCGGCACCGTCGCCGAGCAGGACGGCGACGTGCCCCGGCGTGCCCGGCGCCACGATGACGGCGTCCTGCTTGCCGTCCTCATTGACGTCGGAGAGCGTGAGCTTGGACGGCAGCGTCAGGCCCGCCGGGACGCTCGACGCCGTCCCGAAGCCCCCGTCGCCGTCGCCCAGCAGCACGGAAAGGGTGCCGGTCGAGGAGTTCGACGTGACGAGATCCAGGTGGCCGTCGCCGTTGAGATCCGCGGCCGCGATGCCCTGCGGGCCGGTGCCGCCGGCCAGCCCGAAGCGGGTCGCCGCACCGAACGTGCCGTCGCCGTTGCCGAGCACCACCGCGACGTTGTTCGTGTTCGTGTTGGCCGTCGCGAGGTCCGGCTTGCCGTCCTCGTCGAAGTCGCCCACGCCGACGCTGGCCGGGAAGCGCGCGACACACGGGTTGTCGCCCGTGGTGTCGCATCCGGGCGTCGGGTTGAGTTCCACCGCCGCCCCCGCGCCGAGAGCGCCGGAACCGTCGCCGAGCCAGACCAGGGCGACGTTGCCGCGCGAGTCCTGGCTGACGACATCCTTGTGGCCGTCGCCGTTGACGTCCTGGATCAGGGCCGAATTGATGAAGAGGCTCGACGAGGTGAGCGGTGCCGCGTACTTCGTCACGGCGCCGAAGCCGCCGCCCGAGCCGAGGAAGACGCCGAGGCCCTCGGTGCGGATCGCCGTCACGAGGTCCGGCTTGCCGTCGTCATTGAGATCGCCGATCGCGACGGCGGCGCTGCCGCGGCCGTTGTCGTCGAGGTTCGCCGCGGTACCGAAGCCGGTCGTGTCGGCGCCGGCCGCTGAGACCGGGGTGGCGGCCATCACGACGGTCGCCACCGCGAAGACGAGCGCCGGAATTCGCCGGCGGGATGATCTGTTCATGGATGAGGCCCCTCCTCAGGGCCCGATGCATAGGCATGGATGGCGCGCTCCGACATGACGACGGGTGATCGACTCCGCTAGTCAGTCAGTGACAACTTGGAGGCGCGGTCGGTGCGCATCACGTGGCGGGACCGTCGGCGGGCGGTGCTGGTACCCGGCCGACGGTCCGTTGCCCGGTGTTCCGGATCGCCTAGTAGCCGTAGGCGGAGAGGGTCGACTGGATGGTGCTGTCGAAGTCCCACTGGTTGTTGAACAGGTCGTCCCAGGCAGCCGCCGCGCCGGTGTTGCCGCCGGTCAGGGCGACGCCGAACTGCTGGATGGCTCCGTAGCCGGAGTACGCGCTCGGGTTGACCTCGGTCCACGTGTTGGGGTCATTGCTCGTGGTGCCGTTCAGCGAACTCGACGTCCAGCTCACGTTCGCGACGTTTGACTTCGCGACGAGACCCAGCTGGGTGTTCCCGCCGGCGTTCGCCGTCACCGCGCCGCGCACCTGGCTGATCCCTGATTCCAGGCGCACCTTGCAGGCCGTGCCGGCGCTGTCGCACGCGCTGCCCCGGAACACGTTCTGCCCCGGTCCGCTGTCGGTCCAGGTGAACCCGTTCTGCGTCAGCGCCTGCTTGGACGCTGCACCGAAGGGCGCGGAGGCCGGGTCCGCCACCGCGATCCGGTGCCCGCTCGTCCCCAGCCAGCTCACCACCCCCGACATCGTCGTGGGCGCGCCGCCGGAGACCGGCGACGCGTCACACCGAGGCGACTGCGCCTTGCCGTTGCCGCTGCCATTGGCGTCCGCCCCGAACGCCAGCGGCGGACTTCCCGCGTTGGACGGGTCGTCACCCTTGGTCGATCCCGCCCAGCTGCCGTTACAGCTGTAGATCGCCAGGCGCCCGATGGCCACGGCGTGCTTGGTGAGGGCGTCACCGTTGCACTCCACGCTCCCGCTCGCCGTGCACGTCCCGCCGTCCGCTGTCGGGATGACCGCGTCCACGTTGGTCGCGTCCGCCGACAGGAACGCGTCGATGTGCAGCGGTCCGTCCTGGCAGTTGTTCGAGGAAGAGGGGTTGCACGTCGTGTAGGGTCCGGCGCTCTTCAGCTGCTGGCGCAGATTTCCCGAGGTGATCCCCCGCATCGTCGACGTGTCGATCGCGGGCTTGTTCCAGAACCCGCCGACCTGCGAGGCGGTGTTCGCCGTGAACGCGGTGAACCCCTCAAGCGACGCGATCTGCCCCTTCATGTCCTTCAGGGCGGGGTACATGTTGTTCGCGACACCGACCTGCGAATCCGTCGTGGCGAACGCCGCCGGCGCCGCGGCGGCGATCAGCGCCGTGGCAAGCGCACCCGCCGCGAACACGTTCCGTACCCGGCGCATCGCGGCGCGGACGGAGGTCGGGGCGCTCTGAGTGCGTCTGAACTCTTGTTGCATCTGCTACTCCTCGTGATCCGGTTCGCGACGGCCGCTGCACCGGCACCCTTTGGGTGCGATCAGGTGATGTCCGAGAGCTCCTGGGCATCTGCCAGGTTTTCGGCATGGCGGTGCCGCACCTGCCTAGATGGTGCTCACGCGTCAACTCGGTAGTCAATCGTTGACAACCGCGCTTGCTGCGGATGTAATGCCCGCATCAAGCCCGATGCGGGTCGGCGGGTGAATGCCGCCGGCCCGCATCGGCACGTACCGGAGGGGCCGGCGGCATGATGGGCAGAGGCGTGGTATGGCACTGTTGAGCAGATTGTCGGGCTCGCGCGCGATCAAGCGGGGTGCGCTTGTCCTCGCGGTGGTGGCGGTAGCGCTGGTCGTCGTGGTGCTTGCGCGCGGTGGGTCGGGAACGGCTGCCCAAGCCAAGAAGCCCGACCGCGAGTGGTGCACGCCGGGCACCCCGCGCTCCGCCCTCTGCCCGAACAACAAGGTGTTCGATGCGAAGGAATACGCCACCCACGGCGACGCCTTCGAGTGCGTCCAGTTCGCCAGCCAGGCGGACGCCCAGGCGGTCCTGCGGGCCGATCCCGGCGATCCGAACCACCTCGACGACGGAGGTGGCGTCGCGTGTCGCGGATTGCCGGAACCCCGCGACACCAAACCGGTTCCCCGCCCCGCGCCGTGCGGTCCCGGCGACGCCCGCAGCGCGCTCTGCCCGCAGCCGGACCGGGCCTTCGACGCCCGCTACTTCCTGCGCTACGGCAATGACGCCTACGACTGCCCGGACTTCGCCAGCCAGGCGGACGCGCAGGCCGTCCTGCGCTTCGCGCCGGCCGACCCGAACCACCTCGACGCAGACGGGAACGGCATCGCATGCCCGGACCTGTCGGCGCCCAAGGACGCCAAGCCCGTGCGACGGGGAACGCCGTGACACGGCAAGGGCCCGCGCGTGCGCCTGGGCCGGACGTGACCCATCGATCGAAAGAAGCCCCGACTGCCATGACACCGGACCATCGCCTGTTCCCCCTGGGCACCAGACGCCAGGACGGCTTCACGCTCATCGAGCTGCTCGTGGTGATCGTGATCCTGGGCGTCCTCTCCGCCATCGTGGTGTTCTCCGTCAGGGGCATCGGCGACAGGGGGCGCAAGAACGCGGTTGCCGCGGACGCGGCCACCCTGCGGACAGCGGAGGAGTCCTACTGCGCGAAGCACGGGCATTACGGGACGGTCGACGATCTCAAAGCCGACGGGCTGCTGACCAGCGAACCGGTCTACAACATGGTGGCGGTCGGCGAGGAGAACAAGTGTGGTCGAGGCGAGAAGTCGTCGTTCACGCTGTACGACACGTCTCCAATGGATGGCGCGGTGGCCCCGGTCACGGTGGGTAAGGCTCCGACCGACCTTGCGGTCGACGAGAAGGCCGATCGCGTGTACGTCGTGGCCGGAGGCGGCGGAACCGGCACCGTGACCGTGATCGATGGCAAGACCGACAAACCGATCGGTGCTCCGATCGACGTCGCCGGCGCAGTGTCGAGCCCGACTCGGATCGCGGTCAACTCCGGCACGGGGCAGGTCTACGTCGGAGGTGCGAACGGCATCGCGGTCATCGACACGGCCAACGCCAATCGAGTGACCCGCGTCGACGGCTTCACGACGCCCGTCGCCGGCCTGGCCGTCTCTCCCGAGAACGGTGAGGTCTACGTCGGCTCCGGTGGTCCGAGCATCTCGGGGGTCGCCGTGATCGCGGCCGGAAGCTCGACGGCGACACCGATTCCCTTCCCACAGGACGTGGTGGGAACTGCCGGCGCGAGCTTCGGCATGGACTTTTCGTTCGACCCCGCGCGCCATGCGGTGTACCTCACGAAGGCGGGCAACGGCGCGGGCGTGAGCCCCGACACCGGTCTCCTCGCCATCTCGTCGCAAACCCACAGAGTCACGCTCGTGGCGCGCTTCTCCACGAAGGCGGCCTGCAGCACCGGCACCGAGGACGGACTCCTCGCCAACTCCGCTCGAGGCAGGACCGTCGTCGATCCGAACCGCAACCTCGTCTACCTCCTTGCCAGGAGGTGCGTGCAGGACCCGGCGGCTCCGGGCACGTGGAAGACCGTCGCGACGACGATCGCCGTCAACCCGGCCGACGGTACGTCAACGGCGATCGACGACCCGGTGGGACCGGCGTTCGGTCCCCAGACCGCGGTCTACAGCCCCGCGGCAGCCTCGGTCTACGTCTACTCCGTCGGTGGATCGGGTGGTGCGCAGTGCGGTGGTTCCGGGGGCCGCATCGACCAGATCGTAGGCACGAAGGCGACGCGGCAGGTAACGGTCTGCGGACTGTCCAATGCCGGCGGAACCGCAGTGAACGCCGCGCACAGGCTCGCCGTGCTGAAGAAATTCAACAGGCTCTTCGTCACACAACAGAAGACCGACAAGGCGCCGGGCGGCCTCGGGGTGGTCGACGGAACCACGCTGCTGACGCAGGCTCCGCTCGGCACGCCCCTCCAATACGGCGCGCTGGCCGTGAACGACACGACGGCGAAGCTGTACGCGATCGATCCCGTGAACGAAAAGGTCGCGGTGTTCCGGACAGGATCGGACTAGGACCATGCCAGACCAGTCACGCAACATCCACCAGGGCCGGGACAACCGGCCAAGGCCGGGTCGTGTCACCTCCATCGCGGTGGTCGGTGTGATCGCGGCGATCACACTGACCGGGTGCGCGGGCAGCGAAGCCCCGGAGCGCACGTTCGACGTCGGTCCGTACGTGCACAAGGGGCACGTGGTCGACTGCGGCGCGTTCAAGGCCCAGGCGGACGCGCAAGCGGTGCTGCGGGCGAACGCATTGGACCCGAACGGACTCGACCGGGACGGCGACGGCATCGCGTGCCCGAACCTGCCCAAGCCGACGGACAAGAAGCCGGTCCGCCGTGACTTCATGACCGACGTGGACGGTGCACCGATCATCGAGCCGATCAAACCATCGGCGACGTAGCAGCAGTGCGTCATGCTCGGCACGGCGTCTTCACCGACGCGCACGGCCGGGCATGGCGCACCTGGTCGGGTCGCCCTATGTGGGTCGTGCGCGGGTCCGCGAGGACCAATGGCCGGGTCAGACGAGGTCGAGCAGCTCCGTTTGCACGGCGGTGTGGCCGCGGTGCTCGTCGACGAGGTGGATGTGAAGGATCCAGTGGGCTCGGGACCCGTCCGCCAGTGTCCGGCGCAGGGGCCGGTCGTTGTCCGGGCTGATGTAGGCCTCCGGCCGTGCCGCCCGCGCATGCGCCGTGGGCGGGGTGCCGGTCAACCGACCGCAATGCCAGGCGCCCAGACTCCGGCCGGCCTTGACCGCCAGGCTGTGGACCTGCGCGTAGAGCTCGCGACCAGTGAGGGAATCGTCGGCCTGAAAGGCATGCCGGGCATCGGTGGCCAAGGCGGCCAGGTCGTGCACGAGGCGCCGGCGCACGAGGTCGTCACCGAGGGCCACGGTCCGGGCGAAGCCCGTCTCGTACGGGGCCAACAGCGACTCGAAGTCCAGCACGACCAGGTCCCGCGTGCCGATGACCCGTTCCGGCCATCGCCCGCCTACCACGGTGTTCGAGCCGGACCGCACGAACCGACGGGGGACCCGGCCCGCTCGGACGCCGAACACGTCCCGGGCGATCAGGGCGATCCGGTTGTCGACTTCCTCCTCGCTGCGCCCGGGCTTGATCACCTCAGTGCCGGCCACCTGCGCGAACAGGCGCTGCGCCATGTGCTGGCCTCCCAGCAGGTGCAGGCCGCGCAGCCCTATGTCCATCCGGTCCAACGTCGCCATCGTGAGTCCTTGCTGTCAGCCGTACCCCCGCCGCTTGCTGCCGGGCCGGCCGGCGCTTGGGCCAGCACCCAAACCGGCCGTGGCGCGCCGGAGCGGTCCCAAAGGGGGTGGTGATCGATTGGGGCGATGGAGGAGCCCTGACCACGTGGCCGAACCTAACAGCGTCCGCAGCGTGGCATCACCGGTCGATCATCCAGCGCTCGGCGGGTTGCGGCCGCCGTCCTTGGTTCGCCGTACGAGGGCAACCGCCCGCAACAACAACTGCGCCGCACGTACGAGCTGTTGATGTCGTCGCAGAAAGTGTTGTGCGGGGGCGTGGAAACAACCATCAGTAGATGGGCCTGAGCTACCTCTTCATCTCCCACGACCTGGGGGTCATCTGATGGATAGCCGACCGGGGGAGTGATGGAACGGGGCAGTCAGGTCGTGTCGGGAACCGCGGTCGGGGGCGTTGGCGGCTTCCGGATCGGAGTGGTGGCCGCGATCATGGGCGTCGCAGGTGGCGAGTTGTTGATTCCGACCCTCGTGCTGCTGTAGGGCGTCGACATCAAGATCGCCGGAAGGCTGTCCCTGCTGGTGCCGCTGCCGACCATGCTGGTCGCGTTCGCCCGCTACAGCGTGACGGCAGCTTCGCCGTGTTGCGGGCGACCCTTCCTTTCGCCCTGCTCCTCGTGGCCGGCTCGACCGTGGGCGCCCTTCTGGGCGGGATCCTCCTGGGGGCCGTTCCCGACGTGGTCCTCATTCCGGCGCTTGCGGTCATCCTTGTGGCTCAGCGATCAAGACGGCCCGCCACGCGGCGCCGGGCAAGGCGGCGGTCTGAGCTGTTCTCAGAGCGTCATGCGGTGTGGTCGTACGGCAGCCCGGGGAACGGCACGTGCCAGGAAGTGGCCGGCGGCGTCCTCGTACTCTTCCAGTTGCCAGCCCGTCGCCTCCAAGGCGGTGCGGAGGTTGTCTTCGGCGAGGAGGTCGTCGGGGTCGAGGGTGCGGCCGTGTCGGGCGGCGCGTTCTGCGCGGCCCGAGGGGTGGAACAGGACCAGGACGCCCTCAGGCGCGGTGACGCGAGCCCATTCGCCGAGGGCGGCGTGCGGGTCGGGGAGGTGGTCGAGGAGGCCGGCGGAGAAGATTCCGCGTACGGATGCGCGGGGCAGGGGGAGCTGCGTGCAGTCGGCGGCGAGGAGCTGGCCGTCACGGGTACGGCCGTGGCGTGCGGCGGCCGCGAGCATGGCAGGAGTAACGTCGATGCCGAGGACGCGGCCTTCGGGCCCGACCTGGGCGCGGAGCGCGGCCATGGCCCGGCCCGTACCGCAGCCGAGGTCCAGGGCCAAGCCGCCGGGGGCGAGCCGCATGCGGCTGACCCCCGCCTCGTAGGCCGGGGTCTGATAGGCGAACCGCTCCTCCCAGGCGTCGGCCCGGCGCGTGAAGAAGGCACGGGTGGCGGTGTGCTCGGCGCGGGCGACGACGAGTGCGGCGAATCGGCCCAGGAGCTCCTCGCCCCACGGGTCGAGGGCGAGGTCGGATGGTGACTCTTCCGCCCACGTGGTGGCCGGCGGGAGGAACCGTACGCCCCACGCACTGGCGCCGACCCGGAACGCCTGCTCCGGATACCCCTCGCTGCAGGCCAGCACGACCGCGCCGGCGGGCAGCTCCAGGGTGTCGAGGGCAGGCCTGAGGCCAGGGGAGGGCCGGGCCGTCCCGCCGAAGACCGGATCGGCGCCGGCGGCCGCCGTGAACCGGACCGTCCCTTCGGCACCGGGGGTGCCTCCGGAGCCGGTGTGCGTTGCTCGCCCCCTGTCCTTCGCGAGGAACCGGGCTCCGGCGCCGAAGGCCAGGACGGGTACCTCGGCGGCCAGGGCGTCCCGAATGAGTGCTGAATGAGGGGTGTCGGCGAAGAGGCCGGTGTCCGATGGAGCGGATCGCGGTCCGCCCAGGATGAGGAGGCCGTCGACCCCGCTGAGGTCGGCGAACGGATCTTCGTCGTCGGAGATCATGAGTGTGCGGGTGGCCAAGCCCGCCGAGGCGAGCACCCTCTGCACCGCGGGTGGAGTCTCCGCGGGAACGGGCTGTACGACGACGACCGCCATCTCTCACTCCTCACATTCGAGCCGGTCTGGCGACATCAGGTGGCATTCAAGCAAGGATGCGCTCATTCAGGCCGCATATGCCAGACCATCTTCGTCTGTGAGATGTGAGCCGTCCCCCTCGTGGGGGTCGCAGGACCCCTGTGCGCCGAACACCGCGATCGGCGCACAGGGTCTCCTGCAGGCGGTCCCGTGGCGGGGAGAGCCGCTCTTCCGCCCCGGGCCGATGCGTGTCAGTCAATCAAGGCCAACCCCGGAGGGGCGACTGGATTCGGACACGGAAACAAGCCTGCGCTACCTCAGTGTCTCGGGTCAATCATCCAAGAGGTGAATCTGCCAGAATGGACAGCATCTGCGAGGTCAATCGCCCACTCGGCTTCGCCACTGCCCATTAGGCGTGTATGAGTCGAGACGAGGTGCGCAGTGCGCAGCAGCCCCCTTCCTCCTGGGCAGCGCACGGTCAAGGGCTGGCCGGTTTCGCACTACGGACCGGTCCCCAGGTTCCGTGCCGACCGCTGGAACCTGCAGGTTTTCGGCGCCACCGCGACGGGCGAGAAGTACGCCTGGGTCTTCGACGAGGTCCTGGCCCTTCCCTCGGTGACGATCGCCACCGATCTGCACTGTGCCTCCGGTACCACCACCGTCGGCCACGAGTTCTTCGGGGTACCGGCGTCCGTCCTGCTGGATCTGGCGCCGCCGGCTCCGGACGTCACCCATGTCATGGCGTGGGCCGAGTACGGATACAGCGCCAACCTCCGCCTCGCGGACTTCGCCTCCGACCGGACGCTCCTGGCAACACACCACAACGGCGAGACGCTCACCGCCGAGCACGGCTTCCCGTTGCGCCTGGTCGTCCCGCACCTCTACGGCTACAAGGGGCCGAAGTGGCTGCGCGGCATCGAGTACATGACCCAGGACCGACGCGGCTTCTGGGAGGAGCGCGGGTACCACACCATCGCCGACCCGTGGACCGAGCAGCGCCACTCGTACCAGGAGGACGGCGGCGCGTAGGTGAGCGAGCATGGTCGGGATGTGGGATTGGACCACCGCCGCGCATCGGGATTGGAGATTCCGCAGAACTTTCGCGTAACGGCTGGCACTTGAGATTTGTTCGATATCTTTCTCCCTGCATTTGCCAGCTGGTTGGGTGATCATGCCCGCAAACGCGTCGGGACGGCCCAGCCCGAGAGAGGAGTCCCGTCGTGGTCCGTCGCGCATCGCTGCCCGCTGTGGCCGCCGTCGCTGTTCTGGTGCTCGCCGGCTGTGGCGGCAACGCCCCGGTGAAGGCCACCGGTTCTCCGGCTCCGTCGTCGCCCGCCCCCGGTGCGGGCTCCTCGAACGCGGCCGCCCCGGCGCCGGCGCTGAAACCCGGTGAGGTGAGGGTCGCGGGCCAGGTGGACAAGCCGTACACCGTGACGCTGGTCTCGCTGCGAGGTCTCCCGCAGATATCGGTCGAGGTGGAGTACACCAGCGCCAAAGGGCAGCAGAAGCACACCTACCAGGGAGTCCTGGTGCACGACGTGCTCAAGGACGCGCAGCCGCGCTTCGACGCCTCGAAGAAGAACGGCCAGCTGCGCGGCGTGGTGGCGGCGACCGGCGGTGGCGACTACCGTGCGGTCTTCGCCTGGGCTGAACTGGACCCCGGCTTCGCCAAGTCGCAGATCCTGCTCGCCGTCTCCGAGGACGGAAAGCCCTTCGACGACGCCGCCGGCCCGAAGCTGGTGGTCCCGCAGGACACGAAGGGCGGCCGGTACGTCTCGGAGCTGAACCAGCTGTGGGTGGGCACCGTGGACGCCACCGTCGACGGGACCGGCGGAGCCTCCGGTGCCGGCCACTGACGAAGAGCCGCCGGCGCAGGCCGGTCCGGCCGCCGGTTCCCGTCGGCGGGTGTCCCGCCGGGCCCTGCTCACCGCCGGCGGTCTCGCGGTCACGGCGGGGGGAGGGGCCGCCACCGCGGCGGCCCTCCGGGGCGGGGACGGGACTGGTGCCTCCGCTCTCATCCCGTTCCACGGGCGACAGCAGGCCGGAATCCTGACGCCCCGCCAGCAGTACGTCCGGCTGGCCGCCTTCGACTTCGGGGCCCGTGCGGACCGGGGCCGGGCTGCGGCGCTGCTGCTGCGCTGGACCTCCGCCGCGGAGCACCTCGTACGGGGTGAGGCCGTGCCGCCCGAGCTGGAGCCGCCCGGCTCCCGGGCCGCCGAGACCGGGGCGCTGGCCGGCACCGCCCCGGCCCGGCTCACCCTCACCTTCGGACTCGGCCCGACCTTCTTCGACCGCACCGGCCTGACCGCCGCTCGCCCCGAAGCACTGGCCCCTCTGCCCGCCTTCGGCGAGGACCAGCTCGACGCCGCCCGCAGCGACGGCGACCTGCTGGTCCAGATCGGCGCCGACGATGCCTTCGTCGCCGCCCACGTCCTGCGCGCCCTGCAGCGGCTGGCCCGCGGGGAGGCCAAGCTGCGCTGGACCATGACCGGGTTCACGGCCGCCGACGGCCGGCGCAACCTGATGGGCCAGGTCGACGGCACCAACAACCCCGACCCCGCCAAGGCCCTGGTCACGGCGCCGGACGCCCCGGCCTGGCTCACGGGCGGCTCGTACGTGGTGATCCGGCGCATCCGCATGCTCCTCGACCACTGGGACACCCTGCCGCCCACCCACCGCGAACAGGCCCTCGGCCGGCGCACCGCCGACGGCGCCCCGCTGACCGGCGGCAGCGAACGCACACCCGTCGACCTCAACGCAGCCCGCGCCGACGGGGTCCCCGTCATCGCCACCAACGCCCACATCCGGCTCGCAGCCCCCGCCTCCAACAACGGGGCCACCATGGTCCGGCGAAGCTGGTCGTACCACGACGGCCTGCGCGCCGACGGCACCCCGGACGCCGGACTCCTCTTCCTGGCCTGGCAGCCCGACCCGCGCACCGGCTTCATCCCCGTCCAGCAGCGGCTGTCGCGGGGCGACGCGCTCACCCGCTACCTGGTCCACGAGACCTCCGCCCTGTTCGCCGTACCCGGGGGCATCCGCCCGGGCGGGTACGTGGCTCAGGCGCTCATGGAAGGGTGAGGTGCGCGGCCGACCGGCCTCAGAAAAGGTCGAGGAGGGCCTTGTGCGTGCCGCCGAAGCCGGTGTGCTCGTCGACCAGGTGGATCTCGAGGAGCCAGTGGGCCTGCCAGCCGCCCGGCGTCGTACGGCGCAGCGGCTCGCCGTTGTCCGGCCCGATGTATGCGTCCGCCTGCGCGCACATCGGGTTGGCGGCCGGAGTCTCACCGATCACGTGGCCGGCGTGCCATCCGCCGAGGGTCCAGCCCGCCTTGCCTGCGAGGGCCTGGAGTTCGCCAAACAGCCGGCCGCCGGTGATGTGCCGGTCCGCGTGGAACGTCTCCCGGCCCGCGGCGAAGATCCTCGGCAGGTCTTCGCAGAGCTTCAGCCGTGCCGGGTCGTCGCCGAGGACGACGGTGCGGGCGAAGTCGGTCCCCTGGCCCGCGAACAGCGGACCGAAGTGCACGGTGACGGTGTCGGCGGCGCCGATGACACGGTCGGCGGGCGGCTCGTCACCGCACGGCAGCAGCGTGTGCGGCCCGGAGCGGACGATCCGCCCGGGCCACCGTACGCGGGTGCCGAGCAGCTCCCTGGCGAGGTCCCCGATCCGGTCGGTGGCCTCGTACTCGCTGCTGCCTGCCGCGATCAGCCCGCGCCGGACGACCTCGGCGAACAGGGCCTCGGCCTTCCGCTGGGCCTCCACCAGGCCAAGGGCCCGCAGCCGCTCGTCCATCCGGTCGGGTATCGCCATCGCGTTCGTTCTCTTTCTCGTCTTGCGTTGCTACGGGGTCGCGCGCACGATGACGAGCGACCCTTCGTACGAGTCATGGCTGCGCAAATGCCCGAACTCCGCGTCCCAGGCGCCGGATTGCAGGTCGTGCCGCAGGGTCTCGTCGAAGTGTTCGCGGACCCGGTCGTCGACGAAGCTCCACGCCGAACAGGCCTGGCGGGCCGCCGGGTCGAGCAGTATCTCGGGTCGGCCGTAGTAGGCCTCGTTGAAACCGTCGGAGCAATCCAGCGGAATCGGCACGGTCGTGACGGTGCCGGTGCCGCCCAGCGCGGCGGCCAGTTCCTCGACGCTCGGGTAGCGCCGCGCCTCGGTTTCGAGGACCTCCGGCGCATAGCGGTAGAGCCAGAAGTCGCGGACCAGCGCGGGGTCACAGGTGAGGATGACGACAGGTCCCCGGGTCACACGCCGCATCTCGCGCAGCCCGGCCCGTACGTCGGACCACTGGTGCACGCTGAACAGCGTCATCGAGGCATCGAACTCCCCGTCCGCGAAGGGCAGGTTCTCCGCAACCGCGTCCACGGCGTCGGCGAGTCGCGCCGGGCGCTGCGCCCGCATCGCTCCGGACGGCTCGACGGCCGTCACGCTGCGGGCCGCGCTCTCGTACGATCCGGCGCCGGCGCCGACATTGAGCACGGTCCGCGCGTCCCCCAGCGCCTGGGCGATGAACCGGGCGATCCTCTCGTCCGGGCGGCGGAATGAGGAGTAGCCGGAGCCGATCGTGCCGTAGTCGACGTCGCCCGCGCTGCCGTCCTGGGTGCGTGTCGTCATGGGGGTTGCCTCGCTTCGTGAGCAGGGACGTGTGGACTCCCGCACGCCCTGCGGTTGTGCCGCCCGGGCAAGGGGATGGATGTGATCCGGGTGGGGATGTCACGACCAGAGCGGGAACCGTCCCCAGCCGGTCGCGGTGCGCTCGTAGCGCAGACGTGAGTGGACGCGGCTCGCCGCCGCCTGCCAGAACTCGACCACCGTCGGCGCGAGGGTGTAGAGCGTCCAGGCGGAGTCGACGAGCGAGGGCTCCTTCCCGACCATGGCCAGGGCCTTCTCCAGGGCCTGGTCGCGTTCGGCGGTGTCGGCCAGGTACTGGCTCTGCCGGCCGAGCAGGGCCTCCGCGCGGGCGGTGGCTGACCGGGCGAGGAAGTCCTCGGCATTGTCCGTCGTCGATCCCGGCGTGACGGGCCCGCGGAGGCGGACCTGCCGACCATGCTCGGGCCAGTAGAAGGTGAGCGCGGCCCGTGGGTGGACGGACAGCTGGTGGCCCTTGGGGCTGAAAGCGTGGCCGGCGAACTGCCATCCGGAGGTGTCCACGCCCTTGAGGATCAGCACCCGGGCGTCCGGGTCGCCGGCCTCGTCGACCGTGGACAGCGTCATGGCGTGCGGATCGCGCAGCCCGTCCGCGACCGCGTCCGACAGCCAGGACAGGAACAGGCGGACCGGATCCTCCGGAGCGTCCTCGGGTGCGAACTCGGGGAGCGACCCCGAGAAGACCTCCAGGCCACGGAGCCACCCGCGGACGTCATTGATGCTCCGCTCTCTGCTGCTCACCTGACACCTCCCGGTCGGAACAGGTTGATGCTCCATCCTGCATCTGCGGCTAATATTCGACAATCTCCTGGCAAATGCTTGGCCTATTGCCCAAATATGGCCGTGCCTGAGTGGGAGGAATTGGGAGATTGTCACAAGTCCGAGCGCATGCCCCTCAGTGAGCTGCGAACTGGGGTCACTCGCTGCTACGTGGGAGGGGAAGGCCTGATGACTGCAGTGGCACCGGACGAGCAGGAGGCTCGGCGGACCGCCGGGCTGGTGGCGGCCCAGGAGAAGGCGGTCGCGCTGTTCGCCGCGGTTCAGGAGCTGGGGCTGGTGGCACCGGGCCGGGGTGAACGCGAGGTCAGCGACCTGATCCGAGATCTGGCCAATGAGATGTTCGGAACCACCAAGCACTGGCACAAGCGGATCATCCGTTCCGGCGCCAACACGCTCCTGCCGTACCGGGAGAACCCGCCGGACCGCGTCATCGGCACCGACGACGTGGCCTTCGCCGACTTCGGCCCGATCTTCGAGGAGTACGAGGCGGACTTCGGCCGCACCTACGTCTTCGGCGACGACCCGCACAAGCACCGTCTTCAGGCGGACCTGCCCCGCATCTTCGACGCCGGCAGAGCCTTCTTCGCCGCCCACCCGGACATCACCGGCCGCCAACTCCACGCCGAGGTCGAACGCTTGGCTGCCGAAGCGGGCTGGACCCTCGGGATCTGGCACGCCGGCCACCTCGTCGGCGAGTTCCCACACGAGACGAATGAGGGCTCCAAGGCCGAGTCCTACATCACACCCGACAATCACACCCCGCTCCGCCGTACCGACCGTGCAGGCCGGACCTGCCACTGGATCCTCGAACTTCATCTGGTGGACCGCGACCGCGCCTACGGCGGCTTCTACGAGCAGCTCCTCGACCTCGCCTGACTCCTCGAGCTGCCCGTCAGCGGTGCCTCATGGAGGAGGGCGGCACGTCGAAAGCGCGGGTGAACGCGTACGAGAAGGCCGCCGGGGAGGCGTATCCGAGCACCGTCGCAACCTCGGTCACGCTCCGGTGGCGCAGCAGCGGGATCGAGGCGAGCAGCCGGGCCCGGGACCGCCAGGCCGCGGGGCTGGTCCCCGTCAGGTCCCGAAAGCGGCGGGTGAACATGCGTTCGCTCATCGCGGCGGCGCGTGCCCAGTCGGTGTTGGTCACCGCTAGGTCGGGGTCGGCGAGGTAGCCGCGGCACAGCCGGGCGAACGGCTGCTCGTGCGGGAGGGCGACGTGCAGCGGCACCTCGGACAGTGCGGCCGTCTCCAGCAGGATCAGCGCGATCACCGCGCTGTCGCGGCGGTCCGCCGCGTAGTCCGCGTCCAGGTCGGCGGCGGCGAGCAGCAGTTCTCGCAGCAGGGGCGGTACTGCCACGACCCGGCAGGCGGTGGGCCACCACGGCACGGCGGACGGGTCGACGTAGAGGCTGGACGTCTGCGTGTCCAGCATCCGCACCTGGTGCCGGACCCGGGGCGGGATGAGGACCGCCCGTTCACCCGGGACGGTCCACGCTCCGTCGTCGGTCTCCACGAGCATCGTGCCGGTCGCGGCGTACAGGAACTGCGCCCGGCGGTGCTCGTGCCAGGCCAGGAGGGTGTCCGGCGGGTAGTCGGTCGCGATCGGCAGCACCTCGGCGGGGAGGTGGTCGACCCGCGCGAGGGGCACGTTGCGCATGGCGGCAGCCTATGGCTGGAACTCGAAAGGGTCGGACCGGCATTCGATCGTCGGCACGGCGCTGTCTCGACTGGACTGGGTCCATGAGCGTTGTGGTTCTCCTTGTCGTCGTCGGTGTCCTGACCGGACTGACGACCGTGCTGTTCGGCTTCGGCGGAGGTTTCGTGACCGTCCCCGTCATCGTCTGGGTGGACGCCGCCGCGGGCCCGGCGGCGGCGACCGTCGCGGTGGCGACCTCGTCGCTGGCCATGGTCGTGAGCTCGGGCGTGGCCACCGCCGCCACGCCCCGGCCGGTGCTGCGCCGGCTGCGGGGCACCGCCCCGCTGCTGCTCCTGCTCGGGGCCGGAGGGCTCGTCGGCGCCGCCGCCGCGAGCTTCGCATCGGCTGGGCTGATCCACTGGGGGTTCGTGGCCTATCTGGCGGTCACGGTTTTGGACGTCCTCGCCCGCCCGGGGTTCCTACGCCCCCCTTCCGCCGCCGCCGAGGACGCCGACGGACGCGAGGGGTTCGCGGTACCGGCCGTGCTCGGGCTCCCCATCGGCGCGGTCGCCTCGTTCCTCGGCGTCGGAGGCAGCGTCATGACCGTACCGCTGCTGCGGCGTTCGGGACTTCCGATGGATGCCGCCGCGGCCCTGGCCAACCCCCTCACCGCCTGCATCAGCGCCCCCGCGTGCGCGGTCTTCCTCGCAGGTACCCACGGAACGGACACCCGGGCCCTGGTGTCGGCCGTCGGGCCCGTCGACCTCGGCGCCGCCGCCCTGCTTCTCGTGGGAGCCCTCCCGGTCGTGGTCCTCCTGCGCCGAAGCCCACCGGGCCTCGCGGACCGCCTTCACGCCCGGGCGTACGTCGCCCTGCTGTGCCTGGTGCTGACCGTGATGCTGGTCCGCACACCGTGAGGATGTGTTCGCGTCGGGGGAGCAGTAGGGCGGCCGGTTCTCGGAGGTCCGAACGAATCGGAAGTGGCCGCCCGGTGGCTTGCCCCGAAGGTGGGAGCCAGGCGTAGCAGCGGAGGCAGCCCACCGGCGAGGATGCCCGATATGAGCACGGACCAGGCCCTCCATCCCCTCCATCCCCTCCAGCCGAAGCGCTCGGCACCTGCGGCGTTCGGTGCGGGAGCGGCGATCGGCGTTCTGGGCGGGATGATCGGGCTGGGCGGGGCCGAATTCCGCCTGCCGCTGCTGATCGGCCTCTTCGGGTTCGCTGCGCTCTCGGCCGTCATCCTGAACAAGGCGATGAGCCTGGTCGTGGTCCTCGTGGCGCTGCCCGCCCGGCTGGCCACGGTCCCGGCCGCCGAGGTCGCCGCCCGCTGGCCCGTCGCGGTCAACCTGCTGGCCGGCAGCCTCTTCGGCGCGTGGGCCGGCGCTTCCTGGGCAGTGCGCATGCGCAGCACCACCCTGTACAAGGTGCTGGCCGCCCTGATGCTCCTCATGGCCGCCGCGCTCGTGGTCACCCACACCACCACCCTGGACACCCTCACGCTGCCGCCCTGGGCGCAGATTCCCGCCGGCGTCGCCGCCGGGTTCGGCATCGGCGTCGTCGCAGCGATCATGGGAGTGGCCGGCGGCGAGTTGCTGATCCCGACGATCGTGCTGCTGTTCGGCCAGGACATCAAGGCCGCCGGCAGCCTGTCCTTGCTGGTCTCCCTGCCGACCATGCTGGTTGCGTTCGCCCGCTACAGCCGCGACGGCAGCTTCGCCGTCCTCAACACCAACCTCGGCTTCACGGCGGTCATGGCCGCCGGCTCGGTCGCCGGTGCCGTGCTCGGAGGACTGCTCCTCGGCGTGTTTCCGGAGCTGGTGCTCATCCCGGCGCTGGCCGTGATCCTGCTCGTCTCCGCAGCCAAACTCGCCCGTCACGACTGAGCTGCCGGATGCCTCCCCCGCTGATGGGCACAGGCTTCGGCAGGACGTGGTTCAGAGTGTGACGAGGGTGATCTCGGTGGCCTTCACGCTGCACCACACCGGAGTGCCGTCCGCGATGCCCAGCTCGGCAGCCGACTGAGGGGTGATCTCCGCGACCACGTCGGCCGCAGCCGCCGACGTGACCAGCACGCGCAGCCGGCTGCCGGCCGCGGTGACCTCGCGGACCGTGCCGGGCCAAACGTTGCGGGGGCTGCCGGTCGGCTGCTCGCGGTGCAGGGAGACGGCCTCGGGCGCGACGATCGCCAGGGCCTCGGCGCCTTCCGGAACAGGGTCGGCGACCGTCACGGCGCCGCCCTCGGCGAGCTTGAGGCCGTCCGGCGTGGTGGTTCCCTGCCAGGCGTTGCGGCCCAGCATCCGCGCCACCCACGGGGAGCGCGGATTGCGGGTGACCTCCGCCGGCGGGGCGTCCTGGAGGGCACGGCCATGGGCCAGTACGAGGACCCGGTCGGCCAAGGAGACGGCCTCGACGGGGTCGTGGGTGACGATCAGGCAGACCCCGCCGAAGGAGGCGAGGTGGGCGCGCAGGGTGTGGCGTACGCGGGCGCGGGTGGTCTGGTCGAGGGCGGCGAGGGGTTCGTCCAGGAGCAGCAGGCGGGGCTGGGCGGCCAGCGCCCGGGCCAGGGCGACCCGTTGGGCCTGGCCGCCGGAGAGCTGAGCGGGCTTGCGTCCGGCGAGGTGGCCGACGCCGAGCCGGTCCAGCCAGGCCTTCGCGCGGGTGCGGGCTTCGGCCCGGGAGATGCCTTGCGTGCGCAGCCCGTAGGCGGTGTTGCCCAGGGCCGTCAGGTGGGGGAACAGGGCGCCGTCCTGCGGCACCCATGCCACCCCCCGGCGGTGGGGCGGCATGGCCGTGACGTCGTCGTCGCCGAGCCGGAGTTCGGCGTGGGCGCGCGGGGTGAGGCCAAGGAGGGCGCGCAGCAGGGTGGTCTTGCCGGCGCCGTTCTCGCCGACCACCGCGATCGTGGTGCCCGGTTCGGCGTCGAGGGTGAGCTGGTTGAAGCCGGTGACCTCGGCGTGCAGCGCCCAGCGCCCTTCCGGCGCCCGCACCACTCCCGCCTCGGGTTCCGGCGCATCGACCACGGGATCCTCGGTCGGGGCGGTGTAGTGGGCGACGCGGACGGAGTGCCCGGACGTCCACCGGCCGCGCAGCGCGATGAGGACCGCCATGGCGATGGCCAGGAGCAGGAGGGAGAGGGAGGTGGCGGCTTCGGGGGAGCCCTGGAGGAGGAGGTAGACCTGGAGCGGCAGGGTCTGGGTGACGCCCGGCAGGTTCCCGGCGAAGGTGATCGTGGCGCCGAACTCGCCCAGGGCCCGCGCCCAGGTGAGGGCGGCCCCGGCGATCAGGCCCGGGGCGACCATGGGCACGGTGACGGTGAGGAACACCCGCAACGGGGATGCTCCCAGCGAGGCGGCGGTCTCCTCGTAGCCGGGCCGCAGGCCGCCCAGCGCGCCCTCCAGGCTGATGACGAGGAAGGGCATGGCGACGAAGGTGGCCGCCACGACCGCCCCGGAGGTGTGGAACGGCAGCGTGATCCCGAACGCCTCGTCCAGGAACGGGCCCAGCAGCCCGCGGCGCCCGAACCCGAGCAGCAGGGCGACACCGCCGACGGTCGGCGGCAGCACCATCGGCAGCAGCACCAGCGACCTGACGAGGGCCTTCCCCCGGAACTTGACGCGGGCCAGCAGCCATGCCAGGGGCACGCCCAGCAGCAGCGAGATGCCCAACGCCCAGAACGACACGACCAGCGACAGGCGCAGTGCCTCCAGCGAGCCGGGCGAGGTCAGGTGGGCGCCCAGCTCACCCCATTCGGTACGTACGAGGATCCCAGCGAGCGGGATCATCAGGAAGGCGACCGCGAGGATCGCGGGCACGGCCAGCGCTACGGGCGGGCGGGGCCGGGAGGTACGGCGGGTCATCGACACGTCCGGGTTTCGAAAGGGGGCGGAGCGGGGACGGGCACCGCCCGGCGGCCCGGGGCGTGCGGTCGCCCCGCCCAGGGCCGGCGGGCGCCGCGGTCAGGGCTGCTGGAAGCCGGCCTGCTGGAGGATCTGCTGGGCCTGGGCTGAGGAGAGCCACTTCACGAAGGCGTCTGCGGCAGCGGTGTTCTTCGTGGCCTTGAGGGTGGCTGCCGGGTAGGAGGCGATGGCGTTTTGGTCGTCCGGGATCTCGACGGCATCGACCTTGCCCTTGGAGGCTTCGGCGTCGGTCTTGTAGACGAGGGCGGCATCGGCCTCGCCGAGCTCGACCTTGGACAGGGCAGCCCGCACGTTGGGCTCCTGCGAGACGGGGGTGACCTTGATGCCCTGCTTGTCGAGGACCTCCTTGCTGTAGCGGCCGGCCGGCACCTCGGGAGCCGCCAGGACCACCTTGATCTTGGTGTCGGCCAGGTCCTTCAGGGAGCCGATCTTGTGCGGGTTGCCGGGCGCGGTGGCGATCACGAGGCGGTTCTTCGCGATGACCGTCGGATCGTTGGTCTGGTCCTTCAGCCCGTCCATCGTCTTCGTGTCGGCGGTCACCAGTGCGTCGGCGGGGGCGCCCTGCTTGACCTGGGCGGCCAGTTCCTGCGACCCGGCGAAGGAGAAGGTCACCTTCGTCCCGGGGTGCTCCTTCTCGTAGGCCGCGCCCGCCTGCTTGAACACGTCCGTCAGGGAGGCCGCCGCGAGCACGGTCAGCTTCGCCGCGGGTACCTCCCCCGAAGTCGACGCCGACGGCGAGGCGGAGCCGGTGTCGCCGCTGCCGCAGGCGGCGAGGGCGGGCAGGAGCAGAGAGCCGACTGCGATGGAGGTCGCGGCGCGATGGCGGCGGAGGAAGCCGGTGGGACGGAGGGGCATGGCCGATTCTCTCTTTTCGACGCGAGATGAGGGGATCCCCGCAATTTCGAGAATGCCGGGGAGGTGGCGCGGTTTTTGCCATGCCAGGGTATCCATATCCGCCGCATCTGCTGATTCACTCGGTACGTGTGCTACATGGTGCCCGTTTGGCACAGGGGGCAGAAGTCCCAGGTCGGAGGAGCGTGGGGCCTGTAAAAGTCGGGGCAGTGGACCTTCTCGAATAAGCCAGGGGGATGCGGCTATTCGGCTGGCGAATGAGACGGGGCGCGTCCTGGGACGTTTCCCGCTCCTGTAATGTCGGTCGTAACGCAGGTCACATCGGACCCGCATATTTCCTCCCCCATTTCTTCTTCAGTGAGGCGTGGTTTTCATGACCCTGTCCATCCGTAACCAGATCGCCGGCACCGTCACCTCGATCACGGCCGGCGAGGCCATGTCGTCGGTGAAGGTCCGCCTGGAGGGCGGCCAGGAGATCACCGCAGCGATCACCACCGACGCTGCCAAGGAGCTGGGCCTGGCTGAGGGCACCGCGGTCAAGGCCCTGGTGAAGGCCACGGAGGTCTCCCTCGCCACCGCCGCCGTCCAGGGTGTGTCCATCCGCAACCAGATCCCCGGCACGGTCGTCGACGTCGCCGCGGGCCCGGCCATGGCCTCCGTGAAGGTCGACGTCAACGGCGGCGGCCTGACCGCCGCGATCACCGCCGATGCCGTGCAGGACCTCGGCCTGGCCGCCGGTTCCTCCGTCGTCGCCCTGATCAAGGCGACCGAGATCTCCCTCGCCGCCGCCTGATCCACTTCTCTTCATCAGGCGCGGTTCCTCCCGCGCCCGATGACTGCGCCGTCGGCCGGTCCGATGCCCTTCGCGGCGGATCGGCCGACGGCCATTTCCCGGCTGTGTCTTCACGCGGTCGAACTCGTCGGCGAATCCGCACTGCTCCGCGATCATCCGCAGCTGTCGTCCGGCAAGCCGCCCGACCGGGCCAGCATGGCGGCCATGCCGTCGGCAGTGAGCCCCAGATCGGCGACGATGCCCAGATCCCCGGCGGGACCCCCGCTCGGTGCGTCCTGGTCGGGAGGGCCGGCGTTCATGGCGTCCAGGGCCTGGGCGGCGAGCGTGTGCCGGAGCGCGGCCCCTGCGTCCGACAGCAGCAGAGCCGTCCCGGCCGGTGTGGAGCGCAGGATCAGGAAGAACGACTCGTCCGCGTTGAGGAACCCGTACACCGTGTCCGAGGTCCCCTCGCCGCGTACCGCGGCGATCGCTTCGTCGAGGCCCGTGAGCGCGGTGCGGTCCAGTCGAGTGCACTGCCGGCGGCCGTCGCGGTGGACGACGGCGACCGCGTACCGGTGGTTCCTGTGTTCTGTCACGGCCCCACACGTGCCCCGTCAGCGCACCCGATAGCCACGTGGGAGCGTGGCGTGGCCCGCACGGAGCAAGCTTTCGGCGGACCCGAGGACTGGGCCCGAAGACCTTGCGGGTGCGGGGTCAGTGGAGGTCGAGCAGCTCCGTGTGGACTCCGGCGTGCCCGAGGAACTCGTCGACGAGGCGGATCTCCAGGATCCAATGGGCCCTCCAGCCCTCCTCCAGTGTGCGGCGCAGTGGCCGGTCGTTCTCCGGGCAGATGAACGCCTCCTGCCGTACCGCATCCGCGTGCGTGGCGGGCGCGGTGCCGGTCAGCCGTCCGGCATGCCAGGCGCCCAGGGCCCGCTCGGCCTTGGCGGCCAAGGCAAGGACCTCCGCGTGGAGTTCCCGCCCGGTGACGGCCTCGTTGACGCGGAAGACCTCCCGGGCTCCGGCGGCCACCACCGCCAGGTCCTGCACGAGACGACGGCGCGCCAGGCCCTCCCCGAGCGCAACGGTCCGGGCGAAGCCCGTCTCGTACGGGGCCAGCAGCGACTCGAAGTCCAGCACGACCACGTCCTGCGCGCCGATCACCCGGTCCGGCCACCGGCCGCCCACCACGGTGTTCGGCCCCGATCGCACGAACCGCCGCCCCACCAGGCCCGCCCGTAGGCCGAACTCCTCCTGCGCGATCAGAGCGATCCGGTCGTCGACCTCCCCCTCGCTGCGCCCCGGCGCGATCACACGGGCGGAGATGACGCGGGCGAACAGACGCTGCGCCATGCGCTGGCCTTCCAGCAGGTGCAGGGCTCGCAGTCGTATGTCCATCCGGTCCAGCGTCGCCATCGTGCGTCCTTGCGGTCAGTCGTTGCTCGTGTCACACCGGCTGCCAGGCCCGCAAGGCCTGTCGGCGTCCGGGCGACGGGCCCGAGCCGGGGATGCGATGTGGAGCCGGCCAGGAGCGGAGGAGAGTCCTCAGCCTGCCCGTTGAACGTAACAGCGGCCGGCGCCCGACATCACCGGACGATCAACCAGCGCTCGGCCGGGACCGGACACCAGCGCTGGTCAGCCCTACGAGAGCCCCGCGGGTATCGCCGTGGCCAGCCGGGAGATCTCGGCAGCGACGGCGCCCGGCTCCGCGGCCACGGTGACGTGCGCGACGCCGTCGAGGCCCGGATGCGTGCCGACCCGTACAGCGTGCCGGGCATTGCGCAGCATGTCCAGATCGTTGATGTCGTTGCCGAAGGCGTTGTACTCGTCGATCCCCAAGTCGGTCAGCGCCTCCCACTTGGTCGTGGTGCCCGGAGCGAAGTCGATGATCGCCTCGTCGAGGTGGTGGTTGACGGTCATCCCGAGCGCACGACCGGCATCGGCGACGGCCGCCATGTCGGTCGCCTCGACGACCAGGAACTTCACGACCTCGGGAAGCTCGGCGAGCAGCACCTTGCGGGCCAGTCCTGCCTGGTCGACGCGGCCGAGGATGGGGTGGTCGGCCGGCCCGGTATAGGCGTAGTCCCAGGGGCCGTCGGCGAGGTAGCCGGCCCGGTACCCTTCGGCCTCCGCCAGCAGCTCCCCGAGGACGCCGGCTTCGAACGCGGCCCGCGCCCGCACTTCGCCGCCGACGGAGACGAGACTCCCGTTCCCCCCGATGAGCGTGGCGGACGGGAAGGCACCGTCGAGGACGGGCAGGAGGTCGCGTACCGGCCGGGCGGACGCGAAGACCAGGTGCTGCCCGGCGCGCTCGATCGCCTCGATGGCGTCGAGGATCCGACGGTCGATGGACCGCCCGTCGAAGCAGAGGGTGCCGTCTATGTCGAAGACCGTGGTGCGCGCGCTGGGAATGATCATCGGCAGAGGATATCCGGGCGGCTCTGCGCCCGCCCGCCCCGATGGATCCCACCAGCCGTACGACGGCAACTCGTTGCCGCCTCACAGGGGGCGGGCCGGCCGTGTGCGGGGGGTGTAGCCCCGGAGGCTCCTGACGTGTCACGGACCGTAATTCGATCTTCCTACGGTCCTGTTCACGGGATCGGCCGTCGCTCGCTGTCTGGTCCGGGATTGGTTCGGATCTTGGTCCGCCCTGACCGGCGGAAATACCCCTCGGTCCGCAGGTGTTACCTCTCGGCACATGCGACAAGGGGGGTGGCAAGCCTGAAGCTGTTCTACACGAGAAACGGCGCGACCGAGGTCACGCCGCGATTGGCTGAGGCTGAGGCTGATGTGCAGGGCCTGGTTGAGGGAGCGATGGAGGCGATGCTCGGGGTTCGATTCCTCGCCTCCGAGTACAGCACCGGCTCTGTCCATGGCGGGCGCATCGACTCGCTGGGGCTCGATGAGAACGGTGCCCCGGTGATCGTCGAGTACAAGCGCGCGACGGACCCGGGGGTTATCAACCAGGGCCTGTTCTATATGGGGTGGCTGATGGACCACCGGACTGAGTTCCAAACGCTGGTGGGTGATCGTCTCGGGGCGACCGCGGCCTCGCAGGTGCTGTGGAGTGCGCCTCGGTTGATCTGCATCGCGGGCGACTTCACTCGCTACGATCTTCACGCGGTCCGTGAGCATCGCCGGTCGATCGACCTGGTCCGCTATCGCCTATACGGCGAACACCACATCGCGATGGAGACGGTCGCCGCTTCGGTCGCCGCCCGGGCCAAAGCGCCCAAGCGTCTTCGCCGGATCGATGCTGCCGGCACTTCGCACCCCGCCCAGCCGTCGTCTGCGGCCATCGCGTACGTGGCGTCGGCGGTGGACGAGCTGCTTCTGGGGCTGGGGGAGGACGTCAAGAAGGTCAGGCGCCAGCAGTACGACGCCTACCAGCGGCTCCGTAACTTCGCCTGCGTGACGCCACGGCAGGACAAGGTCCTCGTGTACCTCAAAGCCGCCCCCTCGGCGGTTGACCTCGTGCCGGGCTTCACCAGGGACGTGACCGGGCTGGGGCACCACGGCACCGGGGACCTAGAGGTTCAGCTGCGCTGCGAGGAGGACGTCGAGCGAGCGCTGGAGCTGTTCCGGCTGTCCTACGCGGCGGCGTAGCGGGTGGTCGACTGGACGCCGAGGTCGTTTTGGGACACTGGAGTGGTGCGTGCGTGAACGACGGGCTGGTGTGAGGGTTGTCGCCGGGCTCCTTTCGACGTGGCGGTGGAGTTCTCCATCTTCCGCACGATCCCCGGTTTCGGAAACCGGGGATCGTGCGGTATGTATCGTCCAGCCCGACGCCGTAGCCGGAGCAGTGAAGGGTGAGCGCTTTCATCCGAAGAACGCGGCGCGAGCCGCGATTGCCCGGTCCGTCACATCGTTGACATCCCCAACTCCTACCCCTCTTGCGAACGCGACCGCATGGCAGGAGGAGCTCGAGCTGGACGTGCCGGAGTCAGCTCGGGATGCCGGCGATAGGTTGGCGCTGTTCTGATTCAGCCCCGTTCTCAGAGACTTCGTTAGTGGCTGTGTTCGAGCCGACCCGGAGCCCGGCCGCGACCGAGTGGTGTCGGAGGGCGGTCGCCGAGCTCGTGCCCCCGCGGATCCGATCGAAGCTGGGTCGAGTTGGGTGATTGGTCATCGGCCGGGACGGGCCGGGGTGAGCGAGGCGGGGCCGGCTCGTGCGGTCGGGCTGCGGACGGATGGGGTACGCGATGGCGTGGCATGAGGAACGGGGGTCTTCTCGACGGAGTCGCTGGTGGCCTGGTGCCAGCGGGCCCGGGTGGACGAGAAAGCGGTGAGGGCGCGCCGGCTGCCGGTCGCCAGTTGGTGGACGGACGTGGCCTGGTCCGCGGTGAGCGCTTCGATGCGGGCCGCGACGGAGGCAGCCTGGCTGAGGAGAGCGCGCTGGAGGATCTTCCGGCCCCAGTGCTCGGGCGTCCCGGCGGGGTGAGAGACGAGGTCAAAGAACTCGGCGGGGCCGAACCCCTTGTGGAGCAGGCCGCGCTGTTGGGCTTCCCACAGCAGGGTGATGGGGTCCACCGGTGCACCCCGGCGGGCGAGTGTGGTCAGGCAGGCGAACACGGCGGCATGCGCTGGGACCGTGAAGTCGCTTTCGTGCAGCCACCGCATCCGGGGCAGTTCCTCGGGGTGGGCGGTGGCCGTGGCGAGCAGCATCCGCTCCTGGTCTTCCGCCTCTGTGGAGATCTCCGCTGCCGGTTTGGGAGCAGGTGAGGTCCGGGGCATAGAACCGGAATGGGAGGGAAAGGTCGTGGCCAGCTCGTCGATGTAGACGGCTAGCTGGTCGGCCCGGGCGAGGACAACCCCTGCCGGGTCGGGCCCCGGGGTACGGGCGGCCTGGGCGAGGAAGCCGGCGTGCTGACGCAGGCGGCGGCGCGCGTGTCCGGAGCGGACCATCTGAGCGTAGGCCGGAGCGTGGGCATCGACGGGGCAGACGCTGATCAGGAGGTGAAGGTAGGCCGCCGTTAGCGCTCGGGCCTGGGGCTGTGCGGCGGCAAGGAGCTGGTTCGGCCACACGGGGCTGGTGCGGTGGACCTCGGGGCCGGGCGGGGACACGGTGCACATTGCCGCGAACAGTGCGCTGTGGGCGGTGTTGGCGAAGTGCTCGGGCTCGAGGGGCCCAATGGTCTTCAGCCGCTCGGGGACCAGGAGCAGGGCGCCGAGCAGCGCCTGCTCGGCGTAGTGGACCACCGGTGTCGGCGCCGGGTCATCGAGGAGTTCTGCCTCTGCCTCAGCATGGGGGTGGTTGGCCATCATGCCGCCAGGACGAAGTCGTTGCGCCTGACCGTGCGTTCCACGTGGGGCGCGATCAAATGGGCCGCGAGCAGCGGGGGTACCGCGTTGCCGATCTGGGAGAAGCGCTGGCCCTTGTTGCCTTGCCACGGGTAGGACGCCGGGAAGGATTGCAGGATCCCGGCCTCCTCGGCGGTGATCCGGATCGCCGCCGGTGCTCCTTCTGCAGCTGAGCCCGCGAGGATGGTGGACCGGGTGGTCCAGACACACTCGTTGGCCCGATTGCCGAAGAACAGAGTGGCGGCCGGCTCGGTGACGGCGCGGACCGCCGCATTCATCTGGCTGTTGCTGCGCAAGACCCACTCGCCCTCTTCCACGCAGCGCGGTGACGAGGGAGACGACTTGGCACCGCATCGGCATGGCGTGGGGCTCCGGCTGGGCATCAGGTGGTGCGGGGGGTTCTGCCAGGCGCCGCGGTCGCGGGCATCGGACAGCGTCTTGCGGGATCCGGAGGGGAAGGGCTCCGGTCCGCCGCCGGGACCTCCGCCGGCGCACACGGTGGGCACCGGACCGTCGGTCCGGCCCCAACCGAGGGCTTCGGCCATGGACACCCACTTGTGCCGGCCCGGCCCGAACAACGACTCCGGTTCGACGAACCTGGCGTGCGTCGGTTCGGGTGGGACCGCGCGGCGCGTACGGGAGGCGATGAGGATCGCCCGCCGCCGGGTCTGCGGCACGCCGAAGTCGGCCGCGTTCAGGATGCCGCTCCAGGCAGAGAACCCCCAGGTGCGCAGCACTGCGGCGTACTGCTTCCACAGCGGTGCGACGTCGGGGACCTCTTCCATCAGCACCCATTCCGGCTGGCCGGCCTGGTGCAAGGCGTGGAGGTAGCGCATTGGCTCGGCGGCCAGCAGCGACCTCGGGTCCTGGCAGGCTGCGAGGAGTTGGGGGCGGGTGTCCCGCCCGACGGCCAGGTCCGCCACGGCCTGGTGGACGAGGGGCTGGTCGACCAGGCCGAGACGTTTGCCGGCCATGCTCCACGCCTGGCAGGGCGGGCTCGCTATCAGGCCGCGGGTCCGGCCCACAAAGGGCCGAACGGGGTAGAGGGCAACGTCGGTGCGGATGGTGGTTTGCGCGGCGGCCGCGCGGGTCATACAGGCCCATTCGTCCCACTCCAGGCCGACATCGCGTACGCCCAGGACGTGCAGGGCATGGCCCCAGCCGCCCGCGCCGGCGAACAGGTCCACAATGAGGTCTCTCATACGGCCAGCCCGAAGTCGTCGCGGTCCGGCTCGGGCGCTTCGCCCCGTCGTCCCCAGCCACGCGTTGATTCGGTCTTGGCGATGGCCCGGGCGGTGATGGCGTCGGAGGCGGCCTTGGACGCCGCGGCGAGTTCACCGGCGCCCGGCTCGAGATACCAGGGACGCAGGTCGAGCATGGCGGCGCGCAGACCGGTCGCGAAGAGCAGGGCGGTGCCCTTGGGTAGGGCGCGGATCCGGTCTGCGGGCAGGATGCGCTCCTGCCGCATGCTGATCGAGGTAGATTTGCCCGACTCGGAGATGCTGGTGGACTTCGTCTCCATGTCGTGGTCGCCGATCAGCCGGCTGAGCTTGTCGGCGAAGTCGGGGTCGTCGATTCCCGACCCGATGACCTTGATGGTGGCCGCCGACCACATGGCGTCCATTCCCGCGTCGCCCCACACTTTCTGGCCCTGCCGGTAGGACTGCAAGATCGTTATCGGGATGATTCCGCGCGACCCCAGGTGCGAGTACAGGTCGGGGAGGTCGCTGATCTTGCACACGTTTGCGGCCTCGTCGAGGATCGCGAGCATGGGCGGGTCGAGACGTCCGCCGGTGCGTTCGGCTCGGGCGGTCGCGGCACGCATCACCGAGTCCGCACACGCCGCGATCAGCGCGGAGGCTCCGCCGCCGCCGTCCTTGGAGAGCAGGAACAGCGTGTCGGTGGAGGCCACGAACTCGGCCGGGCGGAACTCCGGCACGTCCTTCTGAGGGGTCACCCAGGCTGCGATGTCGGCGCTGAGCAGGGCGGACGCGTACTGTCTCGCGGTCTCGTAGATGCCGTCGCGTGTCTCCGGCGGCCCCTCGACGGTGCCCTTCAATTGGGACGCGACGGAGGTGAACCCGTGGTCGCGCAGGATGTCGAGCGGTCGCCGGTCGGCAGGGAAGGCCAGCCACTGCATCACGTCCGTGATCGGGCGGTTGTCGAGGGCCGCCGCCAGGAGCAATTGCGCCAGGATGTTGGATCCGGCCTTGGACCAGAAGTCGCCCTGCTGGCTCCCGTCTACGGCGGCGGCGAGGAAGTGCCCGGCGAGCCGGTTCGCGCCCTCCAGGGACTTCGCGTCCGACAGAGGGTTCCACCACATGGTGCGGGGGGCGTGGGCGATCTGCTGCGGGTCCATCGACCACACACGTCCCACCCGGCTGCGGGCGTCGAGGCAGGTGGTATATGCGTCACCGGCGGCTTTGTTGCTGGTCAGGAGTACGGCTCCGGGCGCGGCCAGGATGGAGGGGATTGCCAGCGAGGTGGTCTTCCCGGAGCGCGGTGCCATGATCGCCACCGCGACGTCCTCGTACCCCATGCGGACTTCGGTACGACTTCCCTGCAGGTTGCCGAGGAGGATTCCGGTGTCGGAGGCCGCGATGCGGTCGGCGTCCTTCAGGCTGGGGCGAAGGGAGCGGGCCTTGGCGGTGATCGCGCTGGCCAGCAGCGGCTCTATGTCCCGAGCTTTTGCCGTGCCCCGGACTCGGCGCTTGTTCTTCCCGCCGAAGGTGCCCTTGTGGCGGCTCCACCACACGCCGCCGACGGCGGCGAGGGCGATCAGGGCGAGTACGGGAAGGATTCGCGCACCGATCAGCAGGGACGTTTCTCCAAGGCCGGGCCAGAGCTGGTCGGGGCGTATGAGTGCGTCGGCGGGCCGGTAGGCGCTCCAGGTGTTGCCGGTGGCCAGGGCGGTGAGGTTCCCGCTGAGCCAGGCGAGGTGGGCGAGGGGGACGGCGACGGCGAACAGGCCCAAGAGGACCTTGAAGGCTATGTCGTAGCCGTCGGATGAGGAGGAATTGGGCTGGGGCAAGGGCGGCGCTGTTCCGTGAAGGGGCGGGTGCGGGAAGGAGGAAGATGCTCAGCGGGGGCGCGGCGCGGCACCGGCCCGCCGGGCGGCCGGGGCGGCATGGGCTGCCCGGTGCGGTGGGCGCTGTGGCGATCGATTCTGTAGAGCAGGAAGGTGGCCTTCTCCTTCTCTACGCGCAGCGACGGCTCTGGGGAGGCGAGGCAAAGGTCAGGGCCGTGTTGCGCGCGAGGAGGTTGGAACTGCGGGGGTGGCGGCCGGGGCCGGCAGGCGGGTGCGGCGCTGGGAGCGGGCCCGGGCTTGTGCGGCGTCGATGCGGGTGAAGTGGGCCTCGACCGCCTGCTGGGGCGTGAGCGGGCTGGGCTCCTGCCGGGCGGCTGTAGTGATCGAGGTCGTACATGCCGCGCAGGACGGGGGCGTCGGAAACGAGCTGTTCGGCCAGGCCGGCCATGAGGTGGTCCGGGACCAGGCCGCTGATCCACATCTTCCAGACCGGGGCGCCGACGTGATCGGGCTGAATGATGCGCCAGGCGAGATGGTCGGACGAGTCGTTGAAGATGGGGAGCAGCTCGGCGCGGATCGGTAGCCCCGGGGCGGGCGAGAGGGCCTGACCGGTGCCGTCCGGTTGGTGTTCCACAGCCCAACCGGCCTTCTGCATGTGCTCCCACGGGCCGGTTTCGTCCCGGCGTGGTCCGTCGAGGAGGCCGTCGGTGAATCCGGCGGTGATTTCCGCCGGCACCATCCGGTCGAAGGAGGCGTACCAGGTCAAGTCGGCGGCCTGGATCCGCCACGGTGAGCCAGAGGCGAACGGATCTATCGCCATCTGGTGCCGGGCCTCGTCGGGGCCGGTCAGGGTGATCCGGGGGTCGCCGGGGGCGGAGGTCAGGGTCCAGCCGGAGGCGAGCAGGGCGTGGGTGACGTGACGGGGGTCGCCGGGGCCCGCGAGGGCGCGGGGTGACTTCTCGAAGGGGATCGTCGTGTGGTGGTCGTTGGAGTAGGAGGCCCGCTGGGCAGGGCTTACTGCCACGGGGCTGTCTCGGCAGGGCTCGTACGGACGGGTGCGGTGCGCAGGGGTTCGAGGGTGAGATCGAGTAGGCGCAGGTCCTGCAGGACGGATGCGGCCTCGATGTACTCGCCCAGGGTCGCCTCGACGGTGTCGGTGCGGGGGACGGTGGTCTCCTGTGCGAGGTAGCGGGCGATGCCGCGCAGGGCTTCGCCAAGGCGGACTGCGGTGCCGGTGTCCGCGTCGACGAGCGCCGCGATCAAGGGGAGGGCGTCGTCCAGGTGCGGGCCGGTCCGCAGGTGCGCGGTGAGGCGGTGCAGGGTGTGTGCGGAAGCACGGATGTCCTCGGCGGTCAGCCGGGTGGTGTGCACGTCAGTCATCGAAAGCTCCAGGGAATGAGGGTGGTTCAGTGGCGCCGGGGATTCGGGCCGCGGCCGGGAGGAGGGAGCCCGGCGATTCAGCGGGTCCTCGCGTAGCCGGATGCCTTGGTGGCGGTGCGTGCACGGGAGGAGACCCAGTTGCGGCTCCAGGCTGCGGCGCGGGCGGCGGAGAGACGGGCTTGCTGCCAGGCGCCGAGCTGGTCGGGCAGGACGGACACGGAGGTGACACGGATGCGGTTGCTGAGCGGTACGTGCCCGAGCGGGCGCATCACCGGCTCCGGGTCGGCCATGGCCGTGGTCAGGGACTGCATCAGGTGCAGCGGCGTACTCGCGGTGGCCTGGACGTTCCACACGGGGCCGTGCTCGTTGCGGGCGCCGACTCACCAGTGCTCCTGGCTCCCGTTCCCGTCGGCCTTGACGTACTGCACGACGGCATGCCGGTCGGGGCTCTGGGCGACGAAGTGGCCGTCCTCCCGATGCACGCTCCACGAGTTCCCGGTGAGCGGCGCCCACACGTTCGGGGCGTGCGCCGAGCGAGGCTTGGTGAGAGCGTCGGTCAGGCCTGCGACGATCTCCACCGGGGTCTGCGGGGTCAGGGTGACCTGCCAGGCCGGCTGATGTCCGTACGCGGCCCCGTGAACCTGCCAGCCGCCCGGAGGCTGGTAGGCGACGCGCACCATCTGGTCGGGTGAGTCGAAGGCGAGCATCGTGCCGGACTGGCGGGTGATGTCCTTCCAACCCGACGCGCGCATGTACTCGCCGACGTGCCGCAGGTCTCCGCCGCCGGCGAGGTAGCGGGGCTCGACCAGGTAGTGCTGCTGTGCCTGCTGGGCCTGACCCCAGCCGGACCACTGGGCTCTCTTGCTCAACGGTGCCTCCCCCGTGCCACCAGGGTGGTGGCCTGCGTGGCCGCCGGGGAGGACGTGGTCAACGCTCGGCGGGAGGCGATCTCCTCGAACACTCCCTGGTGTTCGTCCAGGTCGAGGGCGAGGTCGTGGAGGGTGTTGGCGGTGCGCCCGAGTGCCAGCCACATCTCGGCGGGGAAGACACCGCTCTGGGCATGGTGCTTGGTGACGTAGGTGCCGGTGCCGACCAGGGCCGACAGCCTGCCCAGGACGCCGCTCTCGGCGTCCAGGACCTGCTGGAGGATCTGTGCGGCCTGCTGCGGCCCGGCCTGGGACAGGTGCGCGGAGAGTTGGTCGAGCTGACGGGTGATGCTGTCGGTGAGTGCGGTGGCGGGTGGGGTCATGGGCGGTCCCGGGGGCTGTGCAGTACCCGCGACGGCGGTCAGCGGGTGCGGCGGTGGTTGAGGGCGGCCGGCGCGGTGGCGCGCGGTGGCCGTTCGGGCCGGGGCAGGTCGCTGCCTGCGGCTTTGACTACGGCGGCGCGCAGGTACCGGCGCAGCAGGAATCGGGCGAGCCGGGGGCGGCTGGTGGCGTCGAGCGGTGGGACGCGGCGCCGGGTGCGGGGGATATCGGTGGATGGCCGGGGCGTACGGGTCACCGGGTGCGGGCGGTGCTCCGGGCACCGGGCGGCGCAGCGGGCAGCGTGGCCTCGGCGGCAGGGCGGGCGGCAGCGCGCAGCACGGTGGCGATACCGAGGCGGGCGAGGCGGGCGCCGGCCGCCTGGACGGCGTGGCCCTGGGCCCGGGTGTCGTCCCCGGAGATCACGTACGCGTTTGCCGCGGTGTCCCACACGAACCCTTCGGAGACCAGGGCTTCGGCTGCCGAGCGGGCGGTGGTGACGGCCGCGAGGGAACCGTTCTCGAGCCAGGTCATCACCACCTGCTGCGGCTGAGTACCGGGGGCGGGGAGGGGTTGCGGGGGGTTCATCGCGTTGTGCCGGACCTGGGCGAGCGCGACGTCGTAGCGGGGCAGCAGGTCGGCGGTGATGGCGCGGGCGGCGCGCTCGGGGTCGGCGGGCACGGCGATCCCGTCGGGTTCGCGGACCCCGGCGAACGCCTCCGGGGCGACGCCGGACGGGGCCATGGCGGCCACCAGGAACTCTTCTTCGTGCCGGGGATGGAGGGTGACGTACAGGCGGGTGCCGTCGTCGTGGAGGAGGTGGGCGTCTGCGCCCAGTGCGTACTCGGCGAGGGCAGCGGCCACGTCGTTGAGGTCCCAGACCTCTTCGGCGTGCAGGAACTGGTCTTCGTGCCGCTGGTGCTGGTGGTGGTGCACGGTCCAGGTCCCGGGGAGTTCCTCGGAGAGGACGGTGGCGAACGACTCCACGTCGCGGCTGTCGTCGTCGGGCAGGGTGTGGGGGGCGGGCATGGGCTCCTCGAACTTGGGGCGGGGGTCATCGGGTCCGCCCGGAGGCGGTAGGGGTGGGTGCGGCTGGCGGTCCGGGCGGTGCCTTCCGCGGGGTGGCCGGCTCGTTCACCGGGCCGACCCCCGCGATGCGGCAGGCGCCTGTACCGGTAGGGCCGGAGCGAGAGCGGCCGGAGCCGCAGGAGGCTGGAGTCGGGAGGCGATCTCGCCCAGCTGCTCCTGCAGCCCGTGCAAGCGGCGGGCCGCCCAGAACAAGTCCCGTGCGGCGGCGTCCGTTTGGTGGTCGGGCAGCGCGGCTGCTTGCCGCCCGACCTCCTCCACGAGCTGGCGCACGGCGGCGATCGGACCGGACCGCTCGGCGGCGAGCTGGCGCAGAATGCCCGCGAGCGGGCCGGTCGCGGTCGGCACCCGCGGCGAGGCGACGTGTTCCATTCCGGGCGCCGGGCCCGGGCGCGCGGAGTCCCGCCCGTGGCTGGGGTGCAGAAGGAGGTCAGCTTCGATCTTCCGTGCCTCGGCGACCAGGGCCTGCAGGAGGCGTCGGGGTTGGGCACTCCAGGTGCCATCGAGGCGTATGAGGTTGGCGATCACGTCCAGGCGGCCGGGCTGGCCCTGGACGGCGATCCACCGGCCTGCCGCGTCGTCGCCGGGTGGCGCGATGCCGGTGACACGGGCGATCCGGTGACCGATCTCGGACCACTCGGTGTGGCTCAGCTCCCGGTCCAGCGGATGCATGTGCGCGGTGACGTGGAGGATTGCGCGCCGGTCGCCGTCAGGCCCGGAGGCGAGCGGGTGCTCCAGCGAGGGGTCGGCGAGATGGTCGGCCCACGCCGCCGAGCTCCACGTCTCGTCCTCGCTGGTGTAGTGGTCCAGCCGGTTCCAGTGGGCCACCACCGTGCCGCCGGGCTCGGTGGTCAGGCCTTCGGCCGTGCTGGTCTCCCGTCCGAGCGCCTCGGCGAGTGCTTCGTCGGCGGTCACGTCGCGGGAGTGGATTGCAATGATCATGGTCTCGCTCGGGGGTCGCATTTCGAGGGGGTGGCGGAAGGCCGGTCCTTCCGGGGTGCTGCGACCGTGCTCAGCGCCCGGGCCGGGCGTCGGCGACGTGGACGAGCTGGTTGAGGGCGTTCAGTGAGTACCAGCGGCAGTCCACGACTTCCTCGGCGTCCCCGAGGCGCTTGACCAGGTACTCCCGCAGCGCCTTCTGGTGCATCAGGCACTCCGGGCACCGCTTGGACAGGTGCACCAGGTAGCGGGGGTGGGCGGTGACGTAGGAGCGGTCGCCGCCGTTGGGGTCGAGCAGCCGCCACCCGTCTTCGTCGGTGAGGGTGTGCCAGGAGGAGACCACGACCTTCATTGCGTCGCCCCACAGCTCTCCGCCGGCGGCGCCCTTGATGATCACGACGTGCTCGCCGGGGCGGAAGTGCTGGTGGGTGATGTCCCGCGTCGGGGTGAGCGGGTCGGGCGGCAGGTACACGGGACGGGTCTCGGGCACGGAGGGTCCTCCACGAAGGCGCTGGGCGGCGGTGGAAGACAAAGGGTCCGGAGAATCCCCGGTTTCCGAAACCGGGACTTCGCCGCTATATTGCGCGTCGCGCGCCTACCGGTACGGGTTCTCCGTGGGCCGGTCGCGGTCGTCGGCGGCCTCCAGCAGCTCGGGCAGATCGCTCCCCTCGGCCTCGCGCTGGTCGACCCACCACCCTGCCCGCGTCAGCAGCCGGACCTGCTCCTCCAACTGGGCCCAGTCGGCTTCGTCCCAGGTGCCTTCGGTGACCAGCGCGGTGTACGCGCGGGTCACCAGCTGGTGGCGGGTGCGTTCGCCCCAGCCCAGGATCTTTTCGGGTCCTTCCAGGGGAGGCATGTCGAACTGGGTTGCCCAGTCTGCAGCGGCGGTCTGTTCCTCGGCGCGTTTGGCGGCCAGCCACTCGGCCGTGCTGGCGGCGTCCGCCTGGTGGTCTGCCCGCCAGCAGTCGGTGCACTGGCGGGCGGCGAGCCAGCGGGCGTATCCGGCGCGCTGGTCCGCCGAACGGCTGGACAGATCATGGGTGTTGCCGTGTCCACAGCTGTGGACGATCTCGAATGACGTGGCGACCCCCGGGGAGTTCCGTTTGATGGGCGTTACGTTCGAGGTCGGGCTGCTGGTCTGGGGCTTCAAATCGAGTGCCTTCCGTTGGCGGTTGGGGTGGTGGCCTTCGTCGTTGCGGAGGGTCGTGCATCAGATGCGCGATTCATCCGGCGGACGGAGGTGGTCTGGAGTGCTTGACGGTGGTCTCGGGGACGCTTCCGCTGCGTCGTCTCAGCGGGTCCTGCGGATGGCGGCTGTGGCCGCCGTGGCGATGGCGGCGGGAGCGCTGGAGGGCCGGGGCAGATGCAGCAAGGTGGTCCCCGGCAAGTGGCGGGACTCCGCGGTGAGGGTGAGCTGGAGTACGGCGCAGCCGGCGGTCGTGAGCTGCTTGACGCGGGTGACGGCTTGAGCGGTTTCGTCGCTGCCGTAATGGGCGTCGGTGACGATCACGAGGAGGCGGCCGGCGCCGGGGCGGCTGAGTTCGAGGCCGTGGTCGAGTGCGTCGATGGCGTCGCCGAGGTTGTGGCTGCCGCCGGTGGCATTGAACGTCGTCACGCGCTCTGGTGCTCGGTGGGTGGGTCGGGTCAATGCGGTCAGGTGCCTGTCGTAGGCGATGGTGGCGGTACGGGAGTCGGGGTCGGTCATGGCTGCTGCGCGTGCCACGATCCAGGCAGCGGACGCGACGGGCGCGCAGGCGGCACGCATGGAGCCGGAGACATCGACGGCGATACCCACGCGCAGCGGCGGGGTGGGGGAGTTCCGGCGGCGGGTGTGGGTGAACGGTTCCGCGGTGGGGACCGACCCGGCCGCGCGTTGAGCGTCGCGGGCGAGGGCCGCGCGCATGTTGAGGCGGCCGGGCGGGGTAGGGCTGGTGGTCCGTTCCTCGGTCCGCTCGCGGTAGGCGGCGGCACGCAGGGCGCGGCTCAGGCGGGCGGCGGCACTCTGCTCGGCGGCGGTGGGTCTGCGGGTGCCGGTGACCGGGTTGCTGTAGGGCGCCGGTGTGCCGTCAGGGTTGACGGTGGTGCCGCGGGCGTTGAAGACCGACTTGGCGGTGGCGGCGGCTTGGCGTCGCTGGCTGGCCCGCTGGGCGCGGTCCTGAGCCTGCGCCTTGGACTGCGCGGCGATGGCGCTGGTCGCTGCGGCCTGTGCCGCGAGGTCGGCGGCGTCGGTGGCTTCCGTGCTGTCCATGACGACCTGCACGGCGCCGGACAGTAGATCGGTGAGGTTCTCCGGCACGGGCAGGGCGGGGGCCGCGATGTTCAGCGCGTCGCACCAGTCCTGAGCGTGCGCGAGCATGGTCGTGGCGTCGTGGTCGGCGCACTGGTGGGCCGCGGTCCAGATCCGGGTGAGCGTGGCCAGCAGATCGGCGCCCAGCACCTTTTCGCACAGATTGGCGACGGCCCGAGTCTCGCCAGGGTCCAGGATGCCGGCGTCACGGCGGCCGAGGATCAGGGCCGCGACGGCGGCGGCGTGCTCGATGCCCTGGAGGGTGGGGTTGGCGATGTCGGGCATGACCAGGGTCCGGGCACTGGTGCGCAGGTAGGTGCGGTCCGTGGGCCGCGTGATCAGGTGTGCGCCTTCGACACGGCTCTCCTCCAGCAGGAGCGCGGCCTCGACGAGACGGGGGTTCGCTCCGGCAGGCGCCGTCCAGACGGAGTGGGCCGCGTGCGCGGCCTCGTGGACGAACACTCCCCAGGCGGCGGGATACCGCTCCTCGTCGCCCACGATCCGCGGATGGATCTCGTGGGGCTGGAGCGGAGCGAACAGGCCGGCGTCGAACTCGACCTCACCCAACGTGGGGAAGAACGCGGCCGGTGCGCCGCTGCGGGTGCCGGGGCGGCAGGTGACGAGGAGGTCCTGGCGGCCAGAGAGGGCGACCAGCCGATCGCCGAGTTCGGCTCCCACGCGCAGCCACGCGTCCGGGGAGGAACGGGGTTGCGCGGGCGGGGCGCCGTCGTCGTCCCATCGCGCGAGGTCGGCGTCGTCCTCCGGTGTGGTGGCGGGGGACTGGACGTGGCGGTGGGCGCTCATCGCGAGCGGCCCCGGTGCGCGGAGCCGGTGATGCCCGGGGGCTTCCGGAGGGCCGAGGCGGAAAGCTGCTTGCCGAGGGTGAGGGGCGCGATCTTCTTGACGCCGACGGCCTTGATGACGGCGTCGGCGACGGCGTCGCGATCCTCCTCAGGGGCGATGCCGACCAGGTTCGCGAGCGCGGCGTTGGTGCCGAGGACGGCCTCGGTCTTCTGGTAGCTGAGCAGCTCCCGCAGCTGTGGGGCCCAGCCCAGCTCACCAAGTTCGACTTGGCGGGAGAGGTGTCGGGCGACCCGGACCACCCGGGCGTCGATCTTCAGCGCCAGGGCGAGGTCATAGTCCGTGCCGATCTGGATCTGCACGCTGAACCGGGACGACAGCGCCTCCGTCAGGACCGCCCCGTGGACGCCGGGGTTGTGGCCCGCGACCACGTAGAAGCCCGGCTCGGCCTTGATGGTCTCGCCCTTGTGGGCCTTGACCTGGATCTGCCTGCGCCCGTCCATCGCGGGATACAGCGCCGCCAGGACCTTCGGCGAGATCAGGGTCGCATCGTCGATCAGCAGGGCGCGGCCCTCGGTCATCGCGGTGACCAGCGGACCGTACTGGAAGACGTAACCTCCGCCGTCGGCCTGCGTGTACTCGCCGATCAGGTCGCCGACCGTGGTGTCGCCGTCACCGGCGACGGTAAGCAGGTCCGGGAACGCCGCCTCCACCAACGACGTCTTGCCGGTGCCCGGAGGGCCGTAGAGCAGCACCGGCACGTCGGCGTCGCGCAGCCGGTTCAGCGCCTCGACGTCGGGCAGATCGGCCAGCTCCCGGGGGTGGTAGAGCTGGCCCCCCGCGCGGCGGATCGGGCCGGTCTGCCTGGGCGTGGCTGCTGCGGGGCTGGTCGTGTGGGGCGTGGCCGGCTGGGCGCGGGGCGAGTGGGTGCCCGGTGGGCTGATCACCGCAGTCTGCGCGGCTGCGGTGGTTTTCCCGTTCGCTCGGAACTCGGGTTGTCCGGTTCCGTTTTGGTCGGCCTCGCCGCGTCGTACCAGGGTGAGGGCGGCGTTGCGGACCGCGCCGTGGGAGTGGCCCAGCTGTCGGGCCATCTCCCCGATGGTGAGCGTGTCCGCCGGCCGGTCCGCCAGCAGTCGGGCCACCTTGGCCCGTAGCTCGCCGCCCTTGGTGCGCGCTGAACTGGTAGGCGTTCCGGTGGGTGTGGTCAAAACGAGGGTCCTTCAGCAGGTGCGGGTGCGGGTGCGGGCGTGGGCAATGGGCTGGAGAGGCTGGCCGCTCTCGGAGCGGATCACGGACTGTGCCGACATCGGCGGCCGGGCCAACCGGGGCGCACCATCGGCGCTCACCGGCCGACCGAGGGTTCGGTACAGGTGCACGGGAGGGTCGGCGACGAGCAGCTCGCTAGCCGCCGAGCAGGCTCGTGCGTCCGCTCCGTACCGGGTTCCGTCGCTCGGCAAGCGCAGTCTGGCGTCTCTTCGAACCCGTCCTGGAGCAGGATCCGCCGGGCGGCGGCGTTGTAGCCGGTGGTGGTGATCTCGCCGGTGATGGCGTGCCGGATTGTCATGAACGGCTCTGCTGGTGCTTCGGGCAAGGCGAATCTCCTGTCGGTGGTGGAGGGAAAGCGGTGGGGTGTGGCCGTCTGGCCAGGGAGGGGCCCGCCGAGGTCACCGGGCTCGTCTGGTTGTCGAAGAGTGGGCGCCGAGGGCGGGTACAGGCACGGACGCGACCGGGGAGGCGTTCACGCGGTGCTGCGGAGGCCGGGAGGCGGCGGCCCGGGCGATGCGAGCCAACCGTTCGGCCGCGTAGTTCACGCGGATCGGGGCGTTCGGCGGGGCGGTCTGGGCTGGATCGAGGGAGAGGTCCGCCTGCACGGTGAACCCGTGTTGGCGGAGATCATGGACGGCCTGTCGGGCGCGGCGCCTCAGATCGTGATCGGGCTGGGCCAGGCGGAACAGATCGGCTCGGCCCGGTACTGGTTCGAACTGCTCGCGCTCCAGGTACCAGGCCGCGAGGTGGGAAGTGATGGCTGCGGTGGGACGGGCGACCACACCGTGCTCGGCGTGCAGCCCGAAATGGAAGTGCGGTTGCATGGGGGCGTCCTGACGGGTCGGGGAAGGTCATCGGCTGCGCGGCGGTCGTTCGGGGCCGAACGGCGCGGCCTTGCCTGCAGCGGGGAGTGCGGGCCGGACCGTGGTCGCAGGACCGACGGGTCGGGTGGCGCGAGCCTGCCGCAGCAGGGCTGGCGCGTCGGTGCGCCACCGGCGGAGGGTCTCGACCGTGCCGGGCGGCAGCGCGGCAGAGGCGGATGGCGCCGCCGGCCACGAGGAGGCCGCCTCGTCCGAGTGAAGGAGCTGGCGGAGGCGGTCCAAGGAGGCGGAGTCCTCGGTGCCCACGGCGGGGCGCATACGTGAGAGGAGCTCGGCGGCGTGGGGGCGCAGGCGGCGCCACTCGGTGGAGCCTTCTTCCAGGTACTGCTGCTCGACGTGCCCGAGCGTGGCTGGGCCCAGGCGGATGCCGTCGCTGTAGCGGCCGGACTGCTGGATTGCCGTCCATGTCGCATGGAGTTCCTCGAGCCTGCCGTGCGCCGATTCGACTACGGCTAGCAGCCGTCCGTGGACGGCCTGCTCGTACGCGGGCAGGAACGTGCCGGTCACCAGACCGGCGGCGTGGGCAGCGTCGGACGGTAGTACGACCGAGCTGGGGGCGTGCGGGTTGGCGTAGTTGTCGTCGAAGGTGGCGCTGGCGAAGGCGCCGAGCAGGTACTCGTGGGCGCTGCCGGGGCGTTCGACCAGGAGGAGTTCGATGCCGGCATCGTTGGTGAGGTGCGCGCCGTACGGGATGCGGGCGTGCTCCACGGAGTCGATGAGTTCGCCCGCGTCCCACAGGTTGGGGACGAGGTCTTCCTGCCACAGCGGGTGGGCGTAGACCTCGACCTTCACCGTCCAGTCCCCGGGCAGGCCGTTGGCCAGCGCGGTGGCGTAGTCGCCCAGGTAGGTGCGGGCGCCGCCGAAGAGGAGCACGCGGTGTCGGCGGGCGTTCTCTGCGAGGGCGAGCAGGTTGGGTTTTGCGGCGTCTATGTCGGTCAGGGCGTAGGTGCCGTCGGGGCGCCGCTCGAATCCGGGCGTGAGCCGCAGGGCGGTGTCGGCCCACCGGTACTGCTCGCCCACGGGGACGGCGACCAGGCCATCGGCCGGGCTGAGGGCGAGGATGATCTGGGCCAGGCCCCTGGGGCTGGGCGTTGCGCGGTCGTCCATGCTCATGCCCGGGGGGTGAGGGCGTTGCGCAGGCCGTGTCCGAACGCGTGGGCGTGGCGGCGGGCGGCGAGCTCAAGCTCCTCGTACTGCTCGCCGCGGGTCATCTGCCCGTCGTGCTTGCGGTACCGGTACACGGGCAGCCGCAGGAGCACGCCGGGAGCCAGCGCGGTGACGCCGACGGCGGCCATGTAGTCCTCGCCCTGGACCAGGCCGCCCATGCCGCCGGCCGCCCGGACCAAGCGGGTGCGGGCCAGGATGGTCGTCGGCCCGATCGGGATGGTGTCCTGCGGCCGGGGCCAGTACGTCACCACGTCGCCGGCGGCGTGGTAGCCGGGCGGGGCCGGGCATTCCCACAGGTGTGTGGAGCCGTCCGGCAGCAGGTCCTCGCTCCATCCTGCGACCCACCCGAGCTCGTGGGTGAAGGTCTCCAGGCGTACGCCCAGGCTCCAGTCGGGGAAGACGTCATCGTCGTCGGCCCAGTTCACGAACTCGGTGCGCACCTCGTTCAGGCCGAGGTTGCGGGCGCAGGCGGCGCCGACGGGTCGGGGCAGGGCGAGGGTCCGGATGCGAGGGTCGGCGGTAATCGGGGCGGGCACGAGGGCGGGGTCGGCGCCGTCGAGGACGAGGACGGCCTCCCAGGGCACGGTCTGCCGGGTGAGGCTGGCGTGCATCTCCTGCAGGTAGGGCAGGCGATCGGGGCGCAGCTGCGTGGCGATGACGACGGTGATCTGCGGGGCGGACAGGGACTTCTCCGGAGTGCGGTCCATGGACGGGGCGTTCAGCGGGTGACCCGCGATCGGGCGGGTGCGGGTGCCGGGGCGACCGGCTTGGTGATCTTCAGCGGGGTGGCGGGAGCCTGGATGGGCGCGGGCCGGCACGGATCCCACAGAGAGGGGGTTCCGGAGATCCGCGAGAGGGGGTCGGTGTCCCAGGACACGATGGGGCCGATGTCGTACCAGGTCAGGACGATGACCTCGATGCCGTGGTCGTGTAGGACGTAGCCCCACTCCAGTCCCATGGCATCAGCGTTGTCGTCGGTGACCGGGATCGGCTTCGCGGGGGTGCCGTCGATGTTGAACACGTTGTCGAAGGGTGCGCTCGGGCTGCGGTCGCCGTGGGGGTCGGGCCGCTCCCGGACGTGATCGGGGGCCCTGTCCAGGAGGTCCATGCCGAGCTGCTTCCAGTCGTGGGGGCAGTTGATCAGGTGCCGGCGCAGGGCGTCGAGGTCACCGCCGAAGCGGTAGCGGGCGGCGGCGAGCAGAAGGGGGAGCTGGTGGTCGGGGTAGCCGTCGTAATGGCAGTAGATGCCCTCGTAGCCGTCCTTGGGGGTCGGGTGGGCGATGAAGCTGCGGGTGCTGATGGCGGTTTCCTTCGTGCAGGTGGTCAGCGGGCGCGGGCGGCAGCGGCAGCGGCTGCGGGCAGGGCAGCCACAGGCCGGGCCACGGCCGGCGCGCGTGGCGGGAGCGTGGCGTGACGCAGGTTCACGCCGATGCCGTGTGCGGCGAGCCGCAGGGCGACGGCCTGGATCCGTACGGCGCGACCGTCCTGGCCGTAGGAGGCGGGGAGGAGGAATGCGGCCTGGTGGGGCATGTACTGGAATCCGTGGGCGTACAGCGCGTCCCGGGCTTCCTCTGGGACGTCCTTGTACGGCGTTCCGAGTGCCCCGTCCTCTTACCAGGTCAGGGTGACGGTCTCGTCGACCTGCGGCGGGGCCTTGCGGTGCGGGGGTTCGGGCCGGTCGATGACGCTGCGGAGTACGGCGTGCCGGGCGAGTTCGTAGCGGGGCAGCAGCCGTCTCGCGATGCGGGCGGCGGCGCGGACGGGATCATTGGGGACCGCGATCCCGTTGGGTTCCTCTACCCCCACGAAGTGGTGGGGTTCGACGTCGGGGCTGAGCGGGGCGACGACGAACTGGCTGGGCCGCAGCGGCCTGTCGGTGACGTAGAGCTGCTGGCCGTCCGGGCCGTGGAGTACGGCCTCGTGGCCCAGGACGTACTGGCTGACGATGTACTCGACGTGGCCGGTGTCCCAGAGGCGCTCGATGGCGGCGAACTGGTCCGGGTAGGTGGGATGCTGCTGGTAGTCGCTCGTCCACTGCCCGGGGAGGCGGGCGGCGAGCGCGGAGGCGAACAGGGACAGGTCGGCGCGTGCGGAGGGCATGGGCTCCCGGGTTGGTTGAACGATTCTGCGGTCAGTGCATGCGGGCGTCGGTATCGAAAAGTTGCAGCTCAGCGGGGTGCAACTGGTGCTGAACCACGAAGCTCCGGCCTGCGACCTTCCACAGGCCGCGGCCCCGGCTGAGGTGGGACAGCGCGGCGGACTCGACGCTGGTCAGTCCGAGGAGTCCGGCGGCGGCGTGCAGCTGGTCGGTCTCCTGGCGGTAGATCACGCGGGTGCTGCAGTCGGCGAGCAACCCCTCGGCCAGTGCCCGGCTTTGGCTGCCGGCGTCGCCCGCAGTCAGCAGGTCTGACAGCCGGTGGATGACCATGGCGTTGGCAATACCCAGGCCGCGGGAGAGCTTCCACTGCGCCTGCATGCGCATCAGGAGGGCCGGATGCCGCATCAATCTCCACGCCTCGTCGTAGATCACCCACCGTCGGCCGCCGTACGGGTCGGTGAGCGCGGCTTCCATCCAGGCCGATGCACAGGTCATGGCCAGGACCAGGGCGGTGTCGTCGCTGCCGCCGAGGCGGGAGAGATCGATGGACAGCATCGGGGCGTACGGGTTGAAGGCGCTGGTGGAGGGTGCGTCGAACATCCCGGCCAGGTCTCCGAAGACCAAGCGGCGCATGGCGTGGGCGAGGTCGCGGGCGGCCTCACCCAGTCGTCCTGCCAGCAGGCCGCCAGCGAGTTCGAGGCTGGGTCCGTCGGCCAGGGCGTGGGCGATGTCGCCGAGCAGCGGGGGCCGGCCACTGGCCGCCGCGCGGGCAGCGGCGGCGTCGAGCGCGACGTCGAGGACGGTGTGCTCCATGGGGAGCAGGTCCCGGCCCAGGACGGTGCGCGCCAGGGAGCCGAGGAGCAGCAGACGGCGTTTGCGGACCTCGCCCTGCCACTCCGCCTCCGGTACGGAGGGTGGACGGGGCGCCGAGTCCAGGGGATTCAGCCTGCCGGGCAGCCCCGGCCCCAGCGCAATGGCCGTGCCGCCCAAGGCGGTGGCCACCGTGCTCCATTCACCCTTCGGGTCGCACGGCACGTACACCCTGTACCCGAACGCCACGCTGCGCAGGGCCAGGCTCTTGGCCAGGGCGCTCTTGCCCTGCCCGATCACCCCCGCGAGCAGCAGGTTCGGGTTGGTGAAGCCCTCGACTTTCCCGTAGAGGCTGAAGGGGTCGAAGGTAAAGCTGCCTTCCGCGTGGAGGTCGCGGCCGATGTAGATGCCGTCGGCGCCGAGTCCGCCTTCGGCGAGGAAGGGGTAGGCGGCACTGGCCACGGCCGTGGTCATGCGGTGGGCGGGCAGCTTCAGGCGGCCGCCGCGGGCGGACGTGGGGCCGGGGCGTCCGGCGAGCGGATAGACCGCGTCGGGGTAGGCGGCCTCGGTGGCGTGCTGGCCCGCTTCGGGGCCGGCGGCGGTGCGGGCTCGGGCTTCGGCGCGGGCGGTCTGCTTGCGCAGGGCCCGGCGCTGGGCGCGGTCGATGTTGTTCGGGGTGAACAGGGGGGTCGCGCTGGCGCGGCGGTGGGACAACGGTGCTCGCTCGTTTCCGGGGCGGGGGTGTTCAGGACGCCGGGGCGGCGAGGTCTACGGCCGTGGTCTTGCGCCGTACGGCGTGGGAAGCGGCCAGGTGGCGCTGGCAGATGGTCAGCATGGGCGGGCCTTCGGGGAGCCGCTCGGGGTGGCAGTCGCTGCTGTTCGCACCGTGGGCCCCGGCCGACGTGGCGCCCTGCGCGACGACAGCACCGGCACCGGCGACCGCAGTCGCCTTGAGCGGCTTACGACGGGAAAAGCCGTTCACGGTCGGGTCGGTTGGCGAGCACTGCGTGGTCACGCGTGCCGACCCGGCCGGGGCGGCCGATGCCGCAGCTCCCCGGGGCGTCGTCCCGGGGCACCTGAACCCGGAAGTGGGGGGAGGCGCGCCCCGGGGTGTGGGCCGACCGTGGGAGCGGTGCGGCCGAAAGGGGGGTGCGGGGCGCGCCGGGGCGGTCCGCCGCGGTGCGGGGTGCTTTCGTCGGTGGCCGGGCCGGTGGCCGCTCCTTCGACCGGGGCCGGCCCCTCCCGACGCGTCGCCGACCGGGCGCCGCTCCTGGGGGCGGGCGCTCCGTCCCACCTGCCTGAGGAGAGAGCGTGGCCACGACAGTCGACACGGGGCGCGGTGCCGGTTCCGCGCAGTTGCTCGCCGGCCAGAAGGCGCTGGTGACCGGTGCCAACTCGGGCATCGGCCTGGCGACCGCCGTCGCCCTGGGCCGGGCCGGGGCCGACGTCGTGGTCAACTACGTCGCCGGCGCGGACGAGGCGGAGGAGGTCGTGGCGCAGATCAAGGGCTTCGGGGTCCGCGCCTACGCCCACCAGGCCGACGTGTCCGACGAGGAGCAGGTGGCCGCCATGGTGGCCCGGATGGTGCAGGAGTTCGGCACCATCGACATCATGGTCGCCAACGCCGGACTGCAGCGGGACGCGGCGCTGACCGAGATGACCCTCGCCCAGTGGCAGAAGGTCATCGACGTCAACCTGACCGGCCAGTTCCTCTGCGCCCGCGAGGCCGCCAAGGAGTTCGTGCGGCGCGGTGTGGTGGAGGAGGTCTCCCGGTCGGCCGGGAAGATCATCTGCATGAGCTCGGTCCACCAGGTCATCCCGTGGGCGGGGCACGTCAACTACGCCTCCTCCAAGGGAGGTGTCGGCATGCTGATGCAGACCCTCGCGCAGGAGCTGGCCCCCCATCGGATCCGGGTCAACGCGATCGGGCCCGGCGCGATCCGCACCCCGATCAACCGCGACGCCTGGTCCACCCCCGAGGCCGAGGCCGCCCTCCTGCAACTGATCCCCTACGGCCGTGTGGGCGACCCGGAGGACATCGCCAACGCGGTCGTCGCCCTCGCCTCCGACCTCCTCGACTACGTCGTCGGCGCCACGCTCTTCGTCGACGGGGGCATGACGCTCTTCCCCGGTTTCGCCACCGGGGGCTGACCGCCCGTACGGGACCCGGGCGACCGGGCGACGTACCGCCGCGCGCACCGGCCGGCCGGACGGTGCGCCCACCGGGCGGGGAAGGCTCCACGGCGCCCCTCCGCCCGCGTCACGGCTCCTCAGCCCCGTCGTCCGCGGGCACGACCAACGAGGCACACATGTCCAGCACGGTGTTCCACCTGGCGGAAGCCCCGCCGCAACTCCTGCCGGCCCGCGAGCTGATGGCCTTCTCCCTGGGTTCGCACATCCTGCTGGTCCCCTTCGGGGTGGCGCTGCCGTTCCTCACGCTGCTGATGCACTACCGGGGGCTGCGCCGCGAGGACCCCGTCGCCCTCAAACTGGCGCGGCGCTGGTCCGCCGTGATGGCCGTGCAGTTCGCCATCGGCGTCGTCACGGGCACGGTGCTGTCCTTCGAGCTCGGTCTGCTGTGGCCCGGCATGCTGGGGCGCTGGGGCGACGTCTTCGGGCTCGGGTTCGGCGTCGAGGCGTGGGCCTTCTTCCTGGAGGCCGTACTGATCGCCGTCTACCTGTACGGGTGGCGCCGCCTGAAGCCGTGGACCCACTTCTGGCTGGGCGCCCCGCTGCCGCTGGCGGCCCTGATGGGGGCGTTCGGGATCATCGCGGCCAACGCCTGGATGAACACCCCGCGGGGGTTCAGCCTCGACAGCGAGGGCAACCCGGTCGACGTCGAGGTGCGCCGGGCGATCTTCACCCCGATGTTCGGTCCCGAGTACTGGCACTTCGCGGTCGCGATGTTCATGACCGCCGGGTACGTGGTCGCCGGGGTGTACGCCGTGGGCTGGCTGCGCGGGCGGCGCGACCGGTACCACCGTCTCGGCTTCACCCTGCCGTTCACGGTGGCCGCGATCCTCACGCCGGTCCAGTTCGTGATCGGCGACTCCACCGCCCGCGCCGTCTTCCACAGGCAGCCGGTCAAGTTCGCCGCCACGGAGCTGGTCTGGGAGACCGACACGCACGTCCCGGAGTACCTCTACGGCCGGCTGAACACCGACGGGACCATCTCCGGCGGGATCAGGATCCCCCAGCTGGACTCGATCCTCGCCGGCTTCCGGCCGAGCACCCGGGTGACGGGCCTGACCTCGGTCCCCGCGTCCGACCGGCCCACCACCGTCCAGGCGACCATCGCCCACTGGGCCTTCGACACCATGGTCACCGTCGGCAGCCTGCTGGTCCTGCTCGCGCTCTGGTACGGCTGGGTGTGGCTGCGGCACCGGGAGCTCCCGCACAACCGCTGGTTCTTCCGCTGCGCCGCCGTCGCGGGAGCCGCCTGCCTGATCGCCGTGGAGTGCGGCTGGATCACCACCGAGGTGGGCCGCCAGCCCTGGATCGTCTACAACGAGATGAGGGTCTCGGAGGCGGTGACCACCACCCGCGCCGGATCGCTGTGGGCGATGTTCGGCCTGATCGCCGTCGTGTACGTGCTGGTGTTCGGCGCGTTCCTCGCGGTCGTCCTCACGATGCGCACCCGCTGGCGCACCGCCGACGAGAACCCGGACGCCGTGCGGGGCGCCCCGGCCCCGGAGGACGACACCCCCTACGGGCCCAGGGACGAGCCCGGGGCCGCGGTCGGCGGGCCGCCGTCCGCCGGCGGCTCAGGCGACTCCGGCCGCGACGCGGGAGGTGCGTCCTGATGGCGGACTTCATCGCCTGGGTGCTGGTGGCCGTCATCGCGGCCTACGCCTGCGGCGGGGGCACCGACTACGGCGCGGGCTTCTGGGACCTCCTGGCGGGCGGGCCGGAACGCGGCAAGGGGCCCCGAGCACTGATCGACCACGCGATGGCACCGGTCTGGGAGGTCAACAACGTCTGGCTGATCTTCGTGCTCGTCGTCATGTGGACCGGCTTCCCGACGATGTTCCAGGCCGTCTTCGAGGCGATGTGGCTGCCGCTCGCGCTCGCGGCGGTCGGCCTGGTCCTGCGGGGCGCCGGGTTCGCCCTGCGCAAGCCCACCCACCGGCTGGCCCGACGGCGCGTCTACGGCGCCGCGTTCGCCGTCTCCTCGCTCCTCACGCCCTTCTTCCTCGGGGCGGTCCTCGGCGGCATCGCCTCCGGACGGGTCGAGGTCGGGACGATCGCCTCCGCGGACGCCTGGGCCAACCCGACCTCGGTCCTCACCGGTCTGCTGGCCGTCGCGGCCGCCGCGTTCCTCGGGGCGGTGTTCCTCTGCTCGGACGCCCGCCGGTTCGGCGCGGACGACCTCGTCGGCTACTTCCGCCTCCGGGCGCTGCTCGCCTTCGCGGGCATCGTCGTCCTCGCGCTCATCGCCCTGCCGGTCACCCACGACGACGCCCGGTACGTCTGGGACGGCCTCACCGGGGGCCCGGGACTGCTGCTGGTCCTCCTGGCCGCCGTCTGCGGGCTGGCCACGGTGGTCCTGCTGGTGCGCCGCTCCCACGCCTGGACCCGCCACACGGCGGCGGCGAGCGTGGCCCTGACCGTGTGCGCCTGGGGCTTCGCGCAGCGGCCCTACGTGCTGCCCACCACGCTGACCGTGGCCGACGCCGCGGGCGCCCCGGCCACCCTGCACTGGCTGGTCATCGTCACCGGCATCGCGATCGTCCTGGTCGGTCCCGCGCTGGTGCTGCTCTACCGGCTGGACACCCTGGGCCGGCTGGAGGCCCTCACCGACGCCGACACCCAGGCGGCCGGAGCCGCCGGGGACGACGCGTAGCCGGGGCCCGGCGGGGGCCGCGCGGCCCCCGCCGGGCCCGTCAGCCCATCCGCTCGACGAGGTGGTCGCCGACCCGCAGGGCGTTGGCGATGGCGGTCAGCGACGGGTTCACCGCGCCGATGCTGGGGAAGAAGCTCGTGTCCACGACGTAGAGGTTGTCGAGGTCGTGGGCCTTGCAGTCGACGTCCAGTGCCGAGCTGCGCGGGTCGGTGCCGAAGCGGACGGTGCCGGCCTGGTGGGCCGTGGCCCCGATGGGCATGCCCTTGTGCAGGTAGATGCTGTGCGGCAGCAGGTGGTGCTCGTGCATGCCCAGGTGGCCGAGCATCCCCCGGAGCTTGTGCTGGAGGCGCTCCAGGCCCGCGATGTTGTTCTTCTCGTCGAGGGCCAGGTGGATGTCGCCCTTCGCGTCGAGGGTGACGCGGCTGTCGGGCAGCGGCAGGTCCTCCCCGCAGAGCCAGAAGTCGACGGCGTGGTGCGCGAGCATCTCGAAGGGCATGTCCGGGGAGATCCTGCCCGCCCAGCGCGGTGCCTCGCCGTGGATCTGGTCGGCGTCCGACTTGCCCAGCATCTGGATGCCGCCGAGCGGGAAGTCCCAGTCGTCCGCGCCGAGGTACCAGTCGTTGAGCGCGAGGGTCTTCTGGAACTTGGTGGGGTTGGGCTCCTTCGACACCGCCATCAGTGCCAGGTTGTTGTGCCGCATGTAGTGGCGTCCCACCACGTCCGAGCTGTTGGCCAGGCCGCCGGGATGCCGGTCGTTGGCCGAACGCAGGAGCAGGGCTGCGGAGTTGACGGCCCCGCAGGCGACGACGACGATGTCGGCGGCGAACGCCTCCGTGGACCCGTCGCCGAGCTCGGCGACCACGCGCGTCACCGTGCGCCCGGTCGGGTCGGTCTCCAGGCGCCGGACGTGGGCGCCCGTCACCATCGTGACGTTGTCGTACGCCAGGGCCGGGTCGACGCAGATCACCTGGGCGTCGGACTTGGCGCCGAGCAGGCAGGGGAAGCCGTCCACCCGGTCGCAGCGGATGCAGGCGCTGTCACGGGTGGCCCGGCCGTTCCCGTCCTGGGTCAGGTTCACCCCGATGGGCAGGTGGAAGGGGTGCAGGCCCCGCTTCTCCAGGTCGTCGCTGAGCTGCTGGATGCGCGGCTCGTGCTCCACCGGGGGGTGCGGGTACTGGCTGCCGGCCCGCCCCTCCGTCGGGTCCTCGCCGTGCCGCCCGTGGACGAGGTAGAGCTGCTCCGCCCGGGTGTAGTAGGGCTCCAGGTCGTCGTAGTCGATCGGCCAGGCCGGCGAGACGCCGTCGTGGTGGCGCAGCTCGCCGAAGTCCTCGGGGCGCAGGCGGAAGAGGGCGGCGCCGTAGAACTTGGTGTTGCCCCCGACGTAGTAGTTGACCTCCGGGGGGAAGGCGTTGCCGTGCTTGTCGTACCAGAACTCGGGCGCCCGGTACTTTCCCTTGACGAAGACGGCCGTGGAGTCCCAGTTGTCCCGCTCCCGGGGCAGGTAGCCGCCGCGCTCCAGGATCAGGACGCTCTTGCCGGTGGGGGCCAGCCGGTGGGCGAGCGTGCCGCCGCCCGCTCCCGTGCCGATGATGATGACGTCGTAGTGCTGATCGCCGGCCATGCGGGGTCCTGTTCTGGGAGAGACAGGGGACATTGCGTACCTTTCCGACGCTATCCGGCAATCCCGGTGGCGGCGACCGAAGGAGGGCCCCGGTCAGCCGTCCGCCCGGACCGTGCGCGCCGCCGCGTCGACGATGGTCCGCGGGTCGGCCGTCGCGTCCAGGGTCACCCCGGGCTCGTCGGGCCGCAGCGGTTCGAGGGCGGTGTACTGGGAGTCCACCAGCGGGGCGGGCATGAAATGGCCCCGGCGCCCGGCGACCCGCCGCGCGGCGCGGGTGCGGTCGAGGGCGAGGTGGACGAACACGACGCCCGCGCCCGCCCGGCGCAGCAGGTCCCGGTACTCGCGCCTGAGCGCGGAGCAGGCCATCACCCCGCCCCGGCCGGAGGCCTCCGCCTGCCGGATCCAGTCGGCGAGGGTCAGCAGCCACGGCAGGCGGTCCCCGTCGTCGAGGGGCCGGCCGGCGGCCATCTTGGCGCGGTTCGCGGCCGAGTGGAAGTCGTCCGCCTCCGCGAAGGGCACCGCCAGGCGGTCCGCGAGCAGCCGGCCGACGGTGGACTTCCCCGCTCCCGAGACACCCATGACGACCACCACGGGCGGCACCGGGGACCCTGCTCCCATCACGTTCCCCAACCTGGTCCGGCCGGCCCGGACCGGCCTCAGAAGACGGCGATCGGATTGACCGGCGAGCCCGTGGCGTCCGGCAGCCTCAGCGGGGCCACGACGCAGAGGAACGACCAGCGCCCCTCCGCCTCGCAGACCTCCACGAGGTCCTCGAACTGGAGGTAGTCCAGCAGGTGCAGGCCCATGGCGTGGACGGCCAGCACGTGCACCGGGAAGTCGACGCCCTCGGTGCAGCTCGGGGCGGTGTCGTGGTTCCCGTCGGCCCCGAGCACCGCGACCCCCCGGTCCCGCAGGAACTCCGCCGCGGACGGATGGAGGCCGGCCCGCAGGTCCGCCGCCCGCCAGGCGCCCAGCTCCGTACGGCGCCGGCGGTGGCCGACCCGGACGAAGAGGAGGTCGCCCGCGCCCACCCGGACCCGCTGGGCGCGCTCCGCCGCGGTGAGGTCCTCCGGGGTCACGTGATCGCCCGGCTCCAGCCACGGCACCCCGCGCAGCCGAGGGATGTCCAGCAGCACGCCGCGGCCGACGATCCCGTCGCGGGCCTCCTCGACGGTCAGGGCCGTGGCCCCCTCCGGCGTGACGCTGTCCGCGTCCACGCCGCCGTACAGGGTGCCGTCGTAGATCACGTGGCACAGGGCGTCGAGATGGCTGTCGGCATCCCCGTGGACGTTCATCGTGAAGCGGTCCCTGGCGAACTGGAGCCCGGTGGAGGCGATCGCACCCCGTACGGCCCCGGTCATGACGTGCTCGCACGGCTCGGGATCGTCGGGCCCCGGCTCCGTCTCGACCGGCGCCGCCATCGTCACCGTCCGGCCGGAGCGCACCTCGGCCGCCGCCGCCCGCACCCGGTCCGGCGTGAGCTCGTCGAGGGCGCCGCGCCGCGGGGAGGCGCCGGCCGGGCGGCGGACGCGCGCGTAGAGCGCGGCGAACTCGGCCGCGGTCAGCCGCGGCGCTCCCGCCGCAGGGGCCGGCGCGGACATGGTCAGCGATCCAGCTGTGCGTCGAGCGCCCGGTCGAGGGTGGTGGCGGCCATGATGAGGGACAGGTGGGTGAACGCCTGGGGGAAGTTGCCCAGTTGCTCCCCGCTGGGACCGATCTCCTCGGCGTAGAGGCCGACGTGGTTGGCGTACGTCTGCATCTTCTCGAAGGTGTACCGGGCCAGGGGCAGGCGTCCCGCCCGGGCCAGCGCGTCCACGTAGAGGAAGGTGCACAGGCTGAACGTGCCCTCCGAGCCGCGCAGTCCGTCCGGCGAGGCCGCAGGGTCGTAGCGGTAGACGAGGCTGTCGGAGACCAGGGTGCGGTCCATCGCGTCCAGGGTGGACAGCCAGACCGGGTCCTTGGGGGCGATGAACTTGACCCTGGGCATGAGCAGGAGGGAGGCGTCCAGGACGTCGCCCTCGTAGTGCTGGACGAAGGAGCGGTCCTTCTCGCTCCAGCCGCGCTGCATGATCTGCTCGAAGATCTCGTCCCTCGCGCGGCGCCAGCCCTCCAGGTCGGCCGGGCGACGGAAGCGCTCGGCGAGCTGGAGCCCCTGGTCGAAGGCGACCCAGCACATCAGCCTGCTGTAGGTGAAGTCCTTCCGGCCGCCGCGGGTCTCCCAGATGCCCTCGTCCGGACGGTCCCAGGCGCCGGTGAGCCAGTCCAGCGCCTTCGCCACCGTCTTCCACCCCCGGTAGCTGGCCTGCTGGGCGATCTCGTAGCCCTGGGAGAGCGCGTAGAGGGCCTCGCCGTAGATGTCGAGCTGGAGCTGGTCGGCGGCGCCGTTGCCGACGCGGACCGGGAAGGAGCCGCGGTAGCCCTCGAAGTGGTCGAGGGTCTCCTCCGGCAGGTCCGGATCCCCGTCGACCCGGTACATCGTCTGGAGGGGCTCCCCCTCCCGGCCTTCGCGCTCGCGCAGCCTGTCCGCCAGCCAGTGGATGAAGGCCGTGGCCTCCTCGGCGAAGCCGAGGTCCAGCATGGCCCGCACGGACAGGGCGCCGTCGCGCACCCAGGTGAACCGGTAGTCCCAGTTGCGCTCACCGCCGACCTGCTCGGGCAGGCCCGTGGTGGCCGCCGCGACCAGGGCGCCGGTGGGGGCGTAGGTGAGGAGCTTGAGGGTGATCACCGAGCGGTGCACCTGCTCGGGCCAGCGGCCCCGGTAGCGGGACTGGCGCAGCCAGTTCTGCCAGAACCCCGCGACCTCCCAGAACTGGTCGGTGACCTCCGCGACCGTGGGCGCCGCCGGGGCCTCGCCGCCGGAGGCGCAGACGGTGAACACGGCGCCGCCGGACTCTCCGGCGCTCAGCCTCACCCTGCCCCGCACGTCCTGGCCGTCGCGCTCCAGCGGGAAGGTGGCCTGGAGGTGGGCGTCGATCTCCGGTGAGCGGAACACGGCCCGGCCGCCGTCCAGTTCGAGGGAGTGCTCGGCCCGGCCGTAGTCGAAACGCGGTCGGCAGACGAGGGAGAAGTCGAAGGTCCCCCGCACGCAGCGCACCGCGCGGACCAGGGTGTGCCGGTCGGTGGGGATGCGGGTCCGGTCGGGAGGCATGAAGTCGAAGACCTCGCCGACGCCGTCCGGCGACATGAAGCGGGTCACCAGGATGGCCGTGCCGGTGTAGTAGAGCTGCTTGCAGGTCACGTCCGGGTGCTCGGGAGCCAGCTCGAAGTACCCGCCGCGGTCGTGGTCGAGCAGGGCGGCGAAGATGCTGGGGGAGTCGAACCGGGGAGCGGCGAACCAGTCGACGACACCCCTCGACGACACGAGGGCGGCGGTCTGCAGGTCGCCCACCAGTCCGTGTTCGGCGATGGGTGGGTAGCGGTCCATGGTGACTCCGGGGAGGATCGGCGGATGTTCCCGCAGATCCACCATCGCCCACCCAGGTCCCTCCCGCCACGCCGTGCCGACCGGGCGCGGTGAGCGGGCCACCCGCCCGGCGGGTGGCGCCGGCCCCGCCCGGCCCCCGGCGACGTGTCGCGCTTGACCGGCCCGGCGCGCGGCCGCATCCTCCTGACCGGGGCCGCCACCGCAGGCCACGACCACGCCCGCGCACCGGACCGCCGCCGGGCGGACCGAGGAGGCCACGCGTGCAGGACAGCCGCACCGGACGCCAGCTGACCCTCCGGCACGGCGCGCACGAGGCCGTCGTCGTCGAGCTGGGCGCCGCGCTCCGCTCGTACACCGTCGGCGGACGCCCCGTGATCGACGGGTTCGCCGCACAGGAGCCGGTCACCGGGGGCCGCGGCCAGATCCTCGTGCCGTGGCCCAACCGGATCCGGGACGGCCGCTACACCTGGGAGGGACGGGAGCTCCGGCTGCCGCTCACCGAGCCGGCCGCGGGCAACGCCATCCACGGACTGCTCCGCTGGGTCCCCTGGCGGGTGGCCGAGGAGGGCGGCGACCGGGCCGTGCTCGACGTGGAACTCCGGCCGCAGCCGGGCTACCCCTTCCACCTCGGCGTCCGCGCCGCGTACACCCTGGGCGGGCACGGCCTCGAAGTCGCCGTCACGGCGCGCAACCTCGGCCCGGACGCGGCGCCCTACGGCTTCGGCCAGCACCCCTACGTCAGGGCGGGCACCGCGTCCGTCGACGAGGCGGTACTGACCCTGCCCGCACGGACGCGGCTGGTCACCGACGGGCGGGGACTGCCCGTGGGCGCCGAGCCGGTCGCCGGGACGGAGTACGACCTGCGGGCGCCGCGCGCGCTCGGGCCGCTCCGGCTGGACACCCCCTTCGGCGACCTGGAGCGGGACGCGGACGGGCGGGCCGTCGTCCGCCTGGCCCATCCGTCGGGCACCCTCGGCACGGACGTCTGGCTCGGGCCGGGCGCCGACTGGGTGCAGCTCTACACCGGCGACACCCTGCCGCCCGGGGAGCGGCGCCGCGCCGTCGCCGTCGAGCCCATGACCTGCCCTCCCGACGCCTTCCGCAGCGGCACGGGCCTCGTCCGCCTCGCGCCGGGCGCGCACCACACCGTCCGCTGGGGGATCACGCCGTGGGGGGAGTGAGGCCGGCGCGGGCGGGCCGTCCGCCCGAGCCGGAGCCGGAGCCGGAAGCCGGCGGGCACGGCGAGGCCCGCTGGCCGATGGCCGTGGCCGTCCTCGCCTCCGCCGTACTGACCCTGCTCCTGCCCGACGACCTGCGCCTGGGGCCCCGCTGGGCGCTCCCCGTCGCCGAGGGACTGCTCCTGGTGGCGCTGGTCTCCGGCGACCCCGTCCGGATCAGCCGCCGCTCGGACGCCCTGCGCGCCGTGTCGATCGCCCTGGTCACCGTACTGGCGTGCGGCTCCTTCTGGTCCACCGTGCAGCTGATCGACGACCTGCTCCACGGCGGGAAGGAGACCAACTCCGCCACCTCCCTCCTGCTGGCCGGCGGCAGCGTCTGGACCTCCACCGTCCTCGCCTTCTCCCTGCTGTACTTCGAGCTCGACAGCGGAGGTCCGGCCGTCCGGGCCCACGGGATGCCCCGCACTCCCGCACTCGCCTTCCCCCAGCACCTGAGTCCCGAACTGAACGCCCGGGACTGGCGCCCCCGCTACGTCGACTACTTCTACCTCGGGTTCACCAATTCGACCGCGCTGAGCCCCACCGACGTCATGCCGCTCGCCCCCTGGGCCAAGCTGGTCATGACCCTCCAGTCCGTCATCTCCCTGGTCATCCTGGGCCTCGTGATCGCCCGGGCCGTCAACGTCCTCGCCTGAGGTGCGGCCGGGACGGCCGGTCGCGACCGCGGGCGTCCGGTGGTGCAATGGCCCTGAGGGGGGTACCGCCAACACCCGTAGGTGACGCCGTGAGTGAAGAAGCCGACACGCGAGAGCCGATCGAGGAGATGGGCCCCGTCGACTACCTCGTCGTGGAGTTCCCCGGCAACCGGATGACCGGTGAGGGCTTCCCCCTGCTCGTCGACCTGGTGGACCGCGGTCTCATCCGCATCCTCGACCTGGTCTTCATCAGGAAGGACCAGGACGGCTCGGTGGTCGCGCTGGAGATCGCGGACCTCGACGCCGACGGGGAGCTCGACCTCGCCGTCTTCGAGGGCGCGTCGTCGGGCCTCCTGGGCCAGGACGACCTGGAGGAGGCCGCCCACGCCATCGAGCCCGGCAGCTCGGCCGGGCTGCTGGTCTACGAGAACGTCTGGGCGGCGCCGCTCGCCGCCGCCCTGCGCCGCGGCGGGGGCCAGCTGGTCGCCTCGGGACGCATCCCCGTCCAGGCGATCCTCGCCTCGCTGGAGGCGACCGAGGCCGACTCCTGAGCGCGCAGGACACCCACCGACAGCCGACACCCCGCCGCCGTCCCCCGGCGGGCGGGAGAGACACCGAAGGACCGCCATGCCAGGACTCCTCCGCGGCGTAGCCCGCACCGCCGTCATCGCGGGAACCGCGACCGCGGTCTCGAACCGTGTGTCCCGCCGGCAGGCCGGCCGGTGGGCCGCCCAGCAGCCGGAGCCCGAGCCCGCCCCGCCGCCCCCGCCCCCGCAGCCGGCCGCGGCGCCAGCCTCCGACCGGTCGAACATGCTGGACGAGCTGAAGCAGCTCGGCGAACTCAAGGCGCAGGGCGTGCTCACGGAGGCCGAGTTCGAGGAGCAGAAGCGCAGGATCCTCGGCTGACCGCAGCGGCGCGCCGGCGCTCCCGGCGGCGTCCCGGACGCGCACCTCACCCCCGGCGGGTGAGGTGCGCGTCCGGCCGCGCGGCCATGCTGGGACCACGACCCGTCCCCGCGGAGAGGTGATCGACCATGTGCAGGTGGCTGGCCTATTCGGGAACCCCCGTGCTCCTCGACACCATCCTCTACAAACCCGCGCACTCCCTGATCGACCAGAGCCTGCACGCGCGGCTGGGCGTCGAGACGACCAACGGTGACGGCTTCGGAATCGGCTGGTACGCGCAGGAGTCCGGCATCGACACCCCCGCGGTGATGCGGGACGTCGGTCCCGCCTGGAACAACCGGAACCTGCGGGAGATCGCCCAGCACGTCACGTCCCCGCTCTTCTTCGCCCACATCAGGGCCTCGACCGGCACGGCCGTCCAGCAGACGAACTGCCACCCCTTCCGGCACGGCCGCTGGCTGTGGATGCACAACGGCGCCATCGCCGGCTTCCACGAGATGCGCAGGGAACTCTGCCTGGCGGTCGAACCCTCCCTCTTCCCCGGGATGGAGGGGACCACGGACTCCGAGGTGATGTTCTACCTGGCCCTGACCCTGGGGCTGGAGGAGGACCCCCCGGGGGCGGTGGCCCGGATGGTCGGCCTCGTGGAGCGCACCGGCCGCGCGCACGGGATCGGGAACCCGATGCAGATGACGGTCGCCGTCACGGACGGCGAGGCGCTGTGGGCGTTCCGCTACGCCAGCGGGGGCGCCGCCCGGTCGCTCTACTACAGCACCCGGGTGGACTCCCTGCGCGCGCTGCACCCCGACATGTCCTTCCTCCAGGAGCTGTCCGACGAGACCCGGCTCGTGGTCTCGGAGCCCCTGGGGGACCTCCCCGGGGCCTGGAACGAGGTGCCCGAGCACAGCTACGGCGTGGTGCGCCGGGGCGACGACTCGCTCCACCCGTTCGTCCCGGCCGCCTGACGCCCCGCAGCCGGGCGGGTGACGGCGGGTCCGTTCCCGGCGTGTGCGGCGCCGGGGAGGGGCGGGCCGTGCGACCGTGCATGGCCTCTGCCAGCTCACCGTCGGGAGTCGTCCGTGCTGGAACGCCAACAGCTCGAGGGCCGTACGCAGGTCACCTTCGTCCTCCCGGAGGGCGCCCCCGACGGGCCGGTCAGCGTGGTGGGTGACTTCAACCAGTGGAACCCCTCCACGCACCCCCTCACGCCCCGCGGTGACGGCACCCGCGCCGCGACGGTCGCCCTGCCCACCCGCGGGAGCCACTCCTTCCGCTATCTGGCGGCCGGTGACTACTGGTTCGACGACGAGCAGGCCGACGGCCACGACGGCGCCAACGGCCGGCTCCACACCTGACCGGCGAGCGGACGGACCCGGGGGACAGGACGGGTGCGATGAAGCTGACGGTGGTGTCGATGCCCGAGATGCGCATCACCTGCCCCGATGTGGCGGAGGTGCGCGCGCGGCTGGCCGCCGACCCCTTCCTGCTCGTCGACGTGGAGCTTCCGGAGGAGGAACGTCCGGAGGGGGCGGCGTCGGCGGAGGTGGAGGTGGGGGAGGAGCCGGCGCAGGAGCCGGGGGACGAGGAGTCGGTAGCCGACCGGCTGGGCCTGGACTTCGAGGGACTGGACTGGTTCGGCCGGGCGGGGGAGCAGCCGCGCGCCGAGTACCTGGGCGACCGGTCGGGCCTCGTCGTACCGCTGGTCCGCGGGGAGCAGATCGTCCACTTCCACGTGCTGGTGACCGAGCGCTTCCTGATCACGGTGCACCGGGGCCGGGGCGAACAGGCGCGGGACTTCACCGAGAGGCTGGAGCGGCAGGAGGCGGACGACACCGTGGCCGTGCTCTTCTTCCTGCTCGGCGAGGCGCTGGGCACCTTCCGCCGGGCCGCCGTGCAGGCCCTGCTGGAGGCCGAGGCGATCGAGGACGCCATGTTCGAGGAGCGCCGGCCCGAACAGCTCTACCGGCTGGCGCGGCTGCGCCGGCGGTCCGCGCAGCTGCACCACTTCCTGCGGCCCTTCCTGGACGTGGCCGACGAGGTCCTCACCCGGCGGATGCTGAGTCCCGCCTTCCCGCAGGAGCGGCGACGGCTCGCCCAGGAGTTCCAGACCAGGGGACGGCTGGTGCTCGCGGACATCGAGTCCCTCAAGGAGGCCACCCGCCGGGCGTTCGCCAGCCACGCCTCGCTCAGTGCCGGCGAACAGAACGGCGTGATCAACCGGCTGGCGATCGTGTCGGTGGTCTTCCTGCCGCTGTCGTTCCTGACCGGGTTCTTCGGCATGAACTTCACGTTCCTGACGGACAGCATGGAGAGCCGCGAGGAGTTCTGGCTGCTCGCCGTCGGCCTCCAGCTGCTGGTCCTCGCCGGCTGCCTCTACGTGCTGCATCGCACCCGCGTCTGGCGCAGGCTGCGCGAGGACGACTAGCCGGGCCCCGCTCAGGCGCGCTTGGCGGTGGAGCGCCGGGGCTTGGCCGTCGCGGCGGTCTTCCGGGTCCGGGCGGACGCGGTCGCCGCGGCGGGGGCCGGACGCGGTTCCGGCTCGGGCTCCGGCGCGCGGGCGGCGGCCGTGCGGGCGGCCGTGCGGGGCCGGCCCGTGGTCCACTTCAGCTCGATCTCCAGCTCGATCTCGTCCCCGTCCACCTCGATCTCCACCTCGCTGCGGAGCTCGTCGGGGACCCGCAGGCTCAGCGTGCCCGTGCCCAGCTCGACCTCGGCCTCCCCGCCCTCGCGCAGCGCCCGGGCGAGCCCCGCGAGCTGGTCGGCGGCCTCGGCACGGGTCATCGAGCGCTTCTGTTCGAACTTGAGGTCCTTCATGGCTTCCTCCGGGGAACGGCGCGTCCGACCGAACGGGTCGTACACCTGCCATGGTCCGGTTCCGGCCGGCATCCCGCACGGCCCGCGGGTCCCGTGGGGTGACGCTCCCGCCGGGGCCCGGACGGGAGCGGCCGTCCGGCCGCCCAGCCCGCCTATATGCTTTAGGGAATCCCGATGCGTTTTAGGTGGACTTCGAGGAGGAGGCGCCATGGCACGGCGTGCGGGGCTCACGGCGGACCGGCTCGTACGTGCCGGGGTGGAGCTGGCGGACGAGATCGGCTTCGAGCGGGTGACGCTCTCGGAACTCGCCCGGAGGTTCGACGTCAAGGTCGCGAGCCTGTACTCCCACCTGCGCAACTCCCAGGACCTGAAGACCCGCATCGCGCTGGCCTGCCTGGAGGAGCTCGCCGACCGGGCCGCCGACGCCCTCGCCGGACGCTCCGGCAAGGACGCCCTCAGGGCGTACGCCGACGCCCTGAGGGACTACGCCCGACAGCACCCGGGCCGCTACGCCGCGACCCGGTTCCCGCTGGACACCGCGACCGCCCTGGCGAGCGCCGGCGTACGGCACGCCCGGATGACCCGTGCCATCCTGCGCGGCTACGACCTGGCCGAACCGGAGGAGACCCACGCCGTCCGCATGCTCGGCAGCGTCTTCCACGGCTACGTCAGCCTGGAGGGGACCGGCGGCTTCAGCCACAGCCCCCCGGACAGCCAGACGAGCTGGGAGCGCATCGTCGACGCCCTCGACGCCCTGCTGCGCACCTGGCCCGCCGGCTGACCGGCCGCCCCGCCGCGGGCGGAGCGGCTCAGTACGGCCAGGACCAGTCGGCGACCTCCGGGAGGTCCGTGCCGTGCTCGCGGATCCAGTCGTGGTGGCGGATGTGCCGGTCGGCCATGGCCTGGCGCAGGTGCTCGGCGCGGCCCGCGAGGCCCGGGACCCGGTCGATCACGTCCATGACCAGCCGGTAGCGGTCCATGCCGTTGCGGACCACCATGTCGAACGGGGTCGTGGTCGTCCCGGACTCCTTGTACCCGCGGACGTGCAGCTGCGCATGGCCCCTGCGGCGGTAGGCGAGCCGGTGGATGAGCCACGGATAGCCGTGGTAGGCGAAGACCACCGGCCGGTCGGTGGTGAAGAGGGCGTCGTACTCGGTGTCCGTCATGCCGTGCGGGTGTTCCTCGTGGGGCATGAGGCGGGCGATGTCGACCACGTTGACGACGCGAACGGCCAGCGAGGACAGGTGCTCGCGCAGCAGGGCCGCGGCGGCCAGCACCTCCATGGTCGGCACGTCGCCGGCGCAGGCCAGCACCACGTCCGGCGCGCGGGAGCCGTCGTCGGTGCCCGCCCACGCCCAGATGCCGGCGCCGCGCGCCACGTGCGTGCGGGCCTCGTCGGCGGGGAGCCAGTCGAAGCACGGCTGCTTGCCGGCGACGATCACGTTGACCCGGTCGCGGCTGCGCAGCGCGTGGTCCGCCACGGCCAGGAGGGTGTTGGCGTCCGGCGGCAGGTAGACCCGTACGACCTCGGGGCTCTTGTTGAGGACGTGGTCGACGAACCCGGGGTCCTGGTGCGAGAAGCCGTTGTTGTCCTGGCGCCAGACGTGCGAGGTGAGCAGGTAGTTGAGGGAGGCGATGGGCGCCCGCCAGGACAGTTCGCGCGCGGTCTTGAGCCATTTGACGTGCTGGCCGACCATCGAGTCGACGATGTGGGCGAAGGCCTCGTACGTGGAGAACAGGCCGTGGCGGCCGGTGAGCAGGTATCCCTCCAGCCAGCCCTGGCAGACGTGTTCCGAGAGGATCTCCATCACCCTGCCGTCCCGGGCCAGGTTCCGGTCCACCGGCTCGGTGGCGCCCTGCCAGGCCTTGCCGGTGGCCGCGTACAGGTCGTCCAGCCGGTTCGAGGCGGTCTCGTCGGGCCCGACGACCCGGAAGTCCCTGCGCCCGTCCGTGTCCCGCATGACCTGCGTGAGGAAGCGCCCGAGCACCCGGGTCGGCTCGTGCAGGGTGCGGCCCGGCTTGTCGACCGGGACGGCGTGCGCGTCGGGCGCGGGCAGCGGCAGCGGTCGCAGCAGCCGGCCCCCGTTCGCGCAGGGCACCGCGCCCAGGCGGCGGCCGCCCTCCGGGACGCACGCCAGGACCTGCGGCTTCGGACGGCCCGCGGAGTCGAAGAGCTCCTCCGGCCGGTACGAGCGCAGCCATTCCTCCAGCTGCCGCAGGTGCGCGGGGTTCTCGCGCACCCCGGCGAGCGGCACCTGGTGGGAGCGCCACGTGCCCTCGACCGGATCGCCGTCGACGGCCGCCGGCCCCGTCCAGCCCTTGGGCGTGCGCAGCACGACCACCGGCCAGCGCGGGTACTCCCGGCCGCGGTCGGTGCCCGCCGCCCGCGCCTCCCGCTGGATGACGGCGATGCGGTCCAGGGCCTGGTCCATCGCGCGGGCCATGGACCGGTGGACCAGGGCGGGGTCGCTGCCCGTCACGTACAGCGGCTCGTGGCCGTAGCCGCGCAGCAGCGCGTCGAGCTCGGACTCGGGGATCCGGGACAGCACCGTCGGGTTGGCGATCTTGTACCCGTTGAGGTGCAGGACGGGCAGGACGGCCCCGTCGTGGACGGGGTCGAGGAACTTGTTCGCGTGCCAGGACGCGGCCAGCGGGCCGGTCTCCGCCTCGCCGTCGCCGATGACGCAGGCGACCAGCAGGCCCGGCCGGTCGAAGGCGGCCCCGTAGGCGTGGGCGAGGGAGTACCCCAGCTCCCCGCCCTCGTGGATGGAGCCGGGTGTCTGCGGCGCCACGTGGCTGGGCACCCCGCCGGGGAAGGAGAACTGCCGGAACAGCCGGGCCATGCCGCCGGCGTCGCGGGACACGTCCGGGTAGGTCTCGCTGTAGGTCCCCTCCAGCCAGGAGTTGGCCAGGACGGCGGGGCCTCCGTGTCCGGGACCCCAGACGCACAGGGCCTCCAGCGAGCGCTCCCTGATCACCCGGTTGAGGTGGGTGTACACCAGGTTCAGGCCGGGGGAGGTGCCCCAGTGGCCGAGCAGCCTCGGCTTGATGTGCTCCGGCCTGAGCGGGTCGGCGAGCAGGGGGTTGTCCATGAGGTAGATCTGGCCCGCGGCCAGGTAGTTGGCGGCGCGCCAGTGGGCGTCCAGCTCCGAGATCGAGTGCGCGGTCAACGCGGTCATGTCCGCTCCTGCGGGTGAGGGTCCGGGAGTCCGTCGTCTGGGCCGATGCCCCCACCCTGCACCAGGCGGGGCCCGGTCCGCAGGGGGAGGACCGGCCCTCCGGGAGGGACCGTCGGCCCTTTCGCGCACCCGCCCGACCCGGAGAGGGTGGATCCCGGCGGCGCCCGGTCCTCCCCCGGCCGGCGCCGCCCCCACGGGCGGCCCTACTCCGCGGGCGGCGCCGGCGCCGGGTGCCGGCCGGGCGGGGTCAGGGCGTGGCTGGCGATCACGGCGGCCTGCACGCGCCGCTCCACCCCGAGCTTGACGAAGAGCCGCGAGATGATGTTCTTCACGGTCTTCTCCGCGAGGTACAGCCGCTTGCCGATCTCCCGGTTGGTGAGCCCCTCGCTGACCATGAGGAGGATCTCCTTCTCCCGGTCCGTGAATCCGGGCAGCCCCGGTACCCGCTCCTCCTCGGGCACCTCGCCGCGCATGCGCGCCATCAGCCGTGCGGTCGCGCCGGGGTCGAGCATCGACTGGCCCGCGGCCACCGTCCGCACGGCGGTCACCAGGTCGGTCCCGGTGATCTGCTTCAGGACGTAGCCCGAGGCGCCCGCCATCACGGCGTCCAGCAGGGCCTCCTCGTCGTCGAACGAGGTGAGCATCAGGCAGGCCAGGTCGGGCATCCGCGAGCGCAGTTCACGGCAGACGCTCACCCCGTCGCCGTCCTGGAGCCGCACGTCCAGGATCGCGACCCGGGGACGGAGGGCGGGGATGCGCACCAGGGCCTGTTCGGCCGTGCCCGCCTCGCCCACCACGGTCAGGTCGGGTTCGGCGTCCAGCAGGTCGTGCACACCCCTGCGCACGACCTCGTGATCGTCGAGGAGGAAGACGCCGATGGGCTCCGCATCGGGGGAGGGGGCGCTGCCGCCGGTCATCACACAACTCCTTCGCCTGGGTCCGCCCGCACGCGCGGACACCGGAATCCTGCCCGGCCGTCGGGCCGAACGGCCAGGGCCGATCGGCCCTGATCACGGCGGTGCGGTACCGACCGGACCCCCGGGGAAGGGACCTTCGGCCCTGTCCGGGGGACCTGCCGGGCCTTCCGGAGGGAGCACCGCACCGGCTGCACTGGTGGCGCACGGGGAACGGCACGGCCCGCCGGGGCCGCACGCAGCGCGGAGGATGCCATGACGACCGCCTTGATCGACCTGAGGACCGTGGCGCGCGACGCCCGCGGCCTGCGGGTCGCCCTGGCCGGGGAGCTCGACTTCCACACGGCCGGGCTGGTGCAGCCGCGCCTGTGCGCCCTCGCGGAGTCCGACCACCGCGGCCTGGTCCTGGACCTCGGCGACCTCTCCTTCTGCGACAGCGCGGGCATCGACCTCTTCCTCCACCTGGACTGCCGCTGCCGCGTGGCGGGGACCCGGCTCCTGCTGTGCGACGTGCCGCCCCTGGTCGCCAAGTCCATACGGGTGCTCGGCGCCGACCGCGACCTGAAGCTCGTCGTCTCGTGACCACCGGCGCCCGCGCCGGACGGAGGTGCGCACCATGGACCAGGAAGCCCTGCGCCGGCCCGCCCGCCGGACGCGCGCGACGGCCGTCCGGCACATGCGGGAGCTGGACAGGGCCGAGGCCCTGGAGCTCCTCGCCACGGTGTCGCTGGGCCGCATCGTCTTCACCCGGCACGCGCTGCCGGCCGTCCGGCCGGTGAACCACCTCGTCGACGGCGGGGACGTCATCATCCGGATCCACGGAGGCGGCGCGCTCGCCTCCCTGGCGGCCCCCGCCGACGTCCCCGGCGTGGTGGTGGCGTACGAGGCGGACGCCATCGACCCCGAGACCCACCTGGGCTGGAGCGTCGTCGTCACCGGCTACGTGCGTCCGGTGACCGAGCCCGAGGAAGCCGACCGGTACGCGGAGCTGCTGTGCCCGTGGGTGGGGCGGCCCATGGCGGGCACCCTGCGCATCCGCCCGGACCTGGTCACCGGCTTCCGGCTGGAGGCCGCGCCGTCGGCCGCCCGCGCGCTGCCCGTCTGACGCCGTCCCGGTCCGGCCGGGCGCTGCGCGTCTGACGCCGTCCCGGTCCGGCCGGGCGCTGCGCGTCTGGCACCCGCCCGTCCGGCCGCGGGTTCCGACCTCAGGCGCCGCCGGGGAGCGGCGCCCGCCACACGAGCCGGCTGCCCCCCTCCTCGGGGTTCTCGACGGTGAAGGTCCCGCCCACGCCCCGGGCCCGCTCGTCGAGGTTGCGCAGACCGCTCCTGCGGCCCTGGGGCGCGATGCCCGTGCCGTTGTCGGAGACGGTCAGCACGATCTCGCCCAGGCCCGCCCTGAGGGTCACCCCCACCCGGGTCGCCCGCGCGTGGCGGGCCGCGTTGCTCAGGAGCTCGCCCAGCGCCGCCACCACGTGGTCGGCGATCGGCGCGGGGACGTCGGTGTCGAGCAGCCCTTCCATGCTCAGGCGCGGCGGATGGCCGAGGGAGACGGCCGCGTCGCCGACGGCACGGGCGGCGCGCGCCCGCAGCCCGGGGCCGCCCTCGCGGTCCTTGGTGCGCAGCCCGAAGATCGTGGACCGGATGATCTTGATGGTCTCGTCCAGGTCGTCGACCGCCCGGCCGACCCGCTCGGCGGCCCCCTCGTGCTCCACGAGCCGGGCGGCGCTCTGCAGGGTCATACCGGTGGCGAAGAGCCGCTGGATGGCCAGGTCGTGCAGGTCGCGGGCGATCCGGTCGCGTTCTTCCAACAGGGCTATCTGCTCGGCGTCCCGGCGCCGTTCCGCCAGCTCCAGGGCGAGCGCCGCCTGCCCCGCGAAGGCGACGAGCGGCTCCAGCTCCCCCTCGCCGAACGCCGGGTCCCCGGCCGGCCGCGACAGCAGCAGGACGCCCCGGCTCTCCCCGCCCGCGGTGCCCAACGGCACCGCCACGGCGGGCCCCAGCGCCTCCCGCCCCCGCGCCTGCGCCGGATAGAGGCCGTCCCCCGAGACCTGCATCGCCGTCACCGGCTTGCCCGCGCGGTGCGCGGCCCCGGAGAGCGTGCCCTCGAAGGGGACCACCAGTCCCTGGCACCCGGTCCCGTCCGCGCCGGCCGCGAACTCCACGACCAGGCCGTCGACACCGGCGACCGGCACGGCGACGTGCGCCAGCCGGGCCGCGGTGATCTCCTGGGCGCGGCGGGCGATGAGTTCCAGCACCGCCGGGCGCGAACTGCCCGACAGCAGGCTCTCGGTGATCTCCGCGTTCGCCCGGAGCCACAGCTGCTGGCGCTGGGCCCCCTCGTAGAGCCGCGCGTTGTCGATCGCCACGCCGGCGGCCACCGAGAGGGTGGAGATCACGGTCTCGTCCTCGGTGTCGAAGTCGACGCCGCCCCGCTTGTCGGTCAGGTAGAGGTTCCCGAACACCTCGTCGCGGACGCGGATCGGCACGCCGAGGAAGGTGCGCATGGGCGGGTGGTGGGCCGGGAACCCGTACGAGGAGGAGTGCGCCCCGAGGTCGGTGAGGCGCAGCGGCTCCGGGTGGTGGATGACCTCGCCGAGCAGGCCGTGGCCGGCCGGCAGCGGGCCGATCGCGGAGATCTCCTCGTCGCTCAGCCCCACCGTCAGGAACTGCGCCAGCGTGCGGCCGTCGGGGCCGATCACGCCCAGGGCCCCGTACTCGGCGTCCACCAGCAGCGCCGCCGCCTCCACGATCCGGCGCAGCACCTGGGAGAGGTCCAGCTGCCGCCCGACCGACACGACGGCCTCCAGCAGGCTGTGCACCCGGTCCCGGGTGCCGCGCACCTCGTCGATGCGCACCTGGAGCTCGTCCAGCAGCTCGTCCAGCCGCATCCGCGGTACCCGAGTCAACGGATCCCCCACACCCACGCGTCCGACCTCCGATTGCCCACCCGTTGTTCCGGCATGACCACGGTCAGCGTATCGATTCGCGGAGGCCCGGCGGGCGTCGTTGCGGGCGCCCGCCCGCGGCGGGGCCGCGGGGATGCCTCACCCGGTCTCCAGGACCTCCGCCACCGGCCGGCGCGGGGTGTCGGCCCCCGCGGGGCCGTAGCCGAGGCGCAGGACCATCTGGATGTGGCCCGTGGCGGCCAGCGGGTCGCGGACCGTCCAGCGCAGCTCCGGCCATTCGAGGGGCTGGGAGGTCATCGAGGTGGCCAGGCCGTCGGTGGTGGCCTGGAGCAGGACGCGCTCCAGTGCCTGGCCGGCGCGCAGCCAGTCGGCGGGGGTGTCGCCAGGTGTGCTCAGCAGGGCGAGCTGCGGCCGCTCCTCGAACACCGCCCAGCCGCGGTCGGGCACCGGGGTGGCCCGGCCGAAGTCGCGGACGGGCGCCGGGCCGCCGGAGGCGCGCGGGCCGAAGGCCGCGGCGGGAACGCCGTCGCGGCGCACGCCTGCCCCGTCCGGCGCGGCGCCGGTCCAGGCGGCCGTCTCCGCCCGGACCGCCGGGTCCAGCTCCTCGCGGTGCTCCGCGTCGCGTACCAGGGAGAGCACGGTGTCGGCGTGCCAGACGTCGGGGACGGCCAGCCGGCAGCCTTCGAGCCGGGCGGCCGCCCGGAGCCCGTCCAGGATCGCGGACGGCACGGGCTCGTCGCCGAACGGGTACCGGCTGGTGTGCCGGCGCCGCAGCGCGCCGTGCAGCGCGGCCAGCTCCCGGCCCTCGTCGTCGGCGTACGTCCCGTCGAAGGCGACCGTGGCCAGCAGCCAGGGGTCGGAGGCGTCGGGCAGCAGGTCCACCCGGGCGCCGAGCCGGTGGCGGGCCGCGGACACGCGCAGGTTGAACAGGGCCGCGGCACACCCGAGGTGGAGCGCGCGGTGGTCGGGGTCGGTCCGCGTCATGGCCCGCCGCGGGTCGCCGTAAAGGGCGAGGGCGCCGCGGTCCGGGCGCAGGACAAACCGCCAGGGCTGGGCGTTGTGCATGGAGGGGGCGGTGACGGCGTCGCCGACGAGCAGTGCGGCCGTCGCGGCGTCGACGTGGGCTGTGGTCATGGCACTGGTCCTGTCTGTGGTCCGTGGGGGTCCCGGTGCGTCACCACGGCATCGCCTGGGGGGAGCGGCCGGTCCCGCTGCCCTGCGCGTCCTCGGAGCGGGCGGCGAGGCGCGGGGCCACGGCCACCACCCCGTCGATCCGCTCGACGAGGCCCAGCAGGAGCGGGAGCGGGCTGCGGTCGGGCAGGCGGCCCTCCAGCGTCACGATCCCGTCCACCACGTGCACCTCGACGTCCCCGGCCGGCACGTCCAGCACGTCCTCCAGGACCTCCCGGACCCGCCGGCGGATCTCGGTGTCGGGCCGCAGGAACATGCGCAGCAGGTCCCGGCGGGTGACGATGCCGACGAGCCGGTCCTCCACGTCCACCACGGGCAGGCGCTCGATGCCGCGCCGCGTCATCAGCCGGGCGGCGTCGGCGGCCGTCTCCTCGGCGCGGACGGTCACGGCGGGGGAGGACATGATGGTGCCCGCCGTCGGCGGCAGCTCCCCGTCCCCGTCGTGCCCGGGGGCTCCGGCGCAGAGCGGTGCGGCGCGTGCCAGTACGTCCGTCTGAGAGACGACGCCCAGGACGCGGTCCTCTTCGTCCAGGACGGGGATCCCGCTGATGTCGTACTGGGCGAGCAGTTTCACGATGTCCTTGACGGTGGTGCCGGGGGCGGCGGAGACGACCTCGTCGGACATCAGGTCCGCCACTTTGATCTGGTTCACGGTGCCTCCCGCTCCGCCGGGCCGTGCTCTGCCGGGTCGGCGGCTGGTGTCGGATGGGGTGTGACCCTCACCTTCCGCCGGTGCGGCGTGCGGAGCGAGGGCCGAACGGCCCCGACCGGGGACCGGAAGGGCCCGGCGGTCCGGGCCCGCACGGCACCGTCGTCACGGGCGGCCCGCGGGACCGGCGGGAGGGGGCGGGGTGTCCTCGTGCACCTGGGCGGCGATGACGGCCGCCTGGACCCGGCGTTCCACCCCGAGCTTGCCCAGGAGCCGCGAGATGTGGTTCTTCACCGTCTTCTCGGACAGGTAGAGCCGTTTGGCGATCTGCCGGTTGGTCAGACCGTCCCCGATGAGGTCCAGGACGGCCCGCTCCCGCTCCGTCAGCGCCGCCAGCCGGGCGTCGTGGGGCTCCTTGACCGCCTCCGGGTCGCGCAGCGAGTGCATCAGGCGGGCGGTCGTGGCCGGGTCCAGCATGGACTGGCCGGTGGCGACGGTCCGGACGGCGGAGACCAGGTCGGAGCCCTTGATCTGCTTCAGCACGTACCCGGCGGCCCCCGCCATGATCGCGTCCAGCAGGGCGTCCTCGTCGTCGAACGAGGTGAGCATCAGGCAGGCCAGGTCCGGCATGCGCGAGCGCAGCTCCCGGCAGACGGCGATGCCGTCGCCGTCGGGCAGCCGCACGTCGAGCACGGCGACGTCGGGGCGCAGCGCCGGCCCGCGGGCCAGGGCCTGCTCGGCCGTGCCGGCCTCGCCCACCACCGTGATGTCCGGTTCGGCCTCCAGGAGGTCCCGCAGGCCGCGCCGGACCACCTCGTGGTCGTCGAGGAGGAACACCGTGACCGGTGCCTCGGGGGAGGGCTGCGCAGCGTCGGACATGGTCGCCCCTGGTTCGGTGCCCGCCGGGTTCTTCCACCCGCATTGTCTCAGGAAGCCGCGCGGAGCACCCCGGGACGGTCCCTAGGCGGCCGCCTCGCCGGCCGGGCCGTCGAGCTCCATCCGGACGTCCACCACGCCCTCGACCGCCCGGACCGCCCGCGCGAGCAGGGGCACCAGCGCGCGGTCCCGCAGCGGACCGCGCAGGGTCACGACGCCCTCCTCCACGGTGAAGTCCAGGCCCGTGCCCGGAGCCAGGTCGGTGAGCACATCCCGGCGGATCTCCTCGGCGAGCTCCCCGTCCGGGCGCAGGAACACCTTCAGCAGGTCACTGCGGCTGACGACGCCCTCCAGCATGCCGACCTCGTTCACGACGGGCAGGCGCTTGACGCCCCTGCGGGCCATGATCCGGGCGGCCTCGGCGACCGGCGCGCCGGGGTGGACGGTGACCGCGGGGCTCGACATCAGCTCCTCGGCCAGGACCGCGCCCGCCTTGGACGCCTCCTCCAGCTGCTCGGGCAGCGCGGGCTCCGCGCTGCGGAACTCCTCCTTCGGCAGGAGGTCCGCCTCGGAGACCACGCCGACGACCCGCCCCTCGCCCTCCAGGACGGGGAGCGCGCTGACCCTCCACTCGTGCATCAGCTCGACGATCTCCTTGTAGGACGCCTCACGGCCGATGGCGACGGCGGTGTGCGTCATGACGTCACTGACGGTGTAGCGGGACGCGGGCATGACCGGCTCCTCGGCGACGGGGACGAGCGGAGTCCGGAGGGCGGTCCGGCGGGGTGCGCGCGGACGGCCACCGGGATCGGGTCCGCCTCCATCCTCCGCGCACCGGCCCGCTGCGCACAGGGGCCCTGTGGCCCCGTCCGGGACCCGACCGGCCCCTCCCCGCTGCCGCCCGTCCGGGGGAGGCTGGCAGCGGACGGCCGGGCCGCGGCCGTCCGCCCCGTCGACCAGGCAGGTGCACGATGTACTGGAACGGTCACATGGGGCCCTGGGGCTGGTTCGCGATGTCCCTCACGACCCTGGTGTTCTGGGGCCTGATCGTCGCCGCCGTCGTCCTGGTGGTCCGCACCTCCAGGGGGGACGCCGCCCCCGGACGGTCGGTACCCGCCGCGGGCGCCGACCCCGCCAGGGGAGCCGAGGCGCTCCTCGCCGAGCGGTACGCCAGGGGCGAGATCGACGACGAGGAGTACGGGCGGCGGCTGGCGGTCCTGCGCGGCAACGCGGCGGGACCCGCGCCCCCCCGAGCCGGGCCGTGACCCGCGCGGCGCCCCGCGGTGGGGCGCGTAGCGGCCGGCCCGTGCGCTTGACGGCTGCGGGGCCGGGCGCGCGGCACGATGGTGCGGCACCGATCCGCCGCCCGCCGCGAGCCCCGGAGGCCCCATGCCGACCCACGGACGGACCTCCGCCGTCCCGCACGCCCTCCGCGGCTACCGCAGGGCCTGGCTGGGCGGCGACCTCCTGGCCGGTATCACCGTCGCCGCCTACCTCGTCCCGCAGGTCATGGCCTACGCGGGCGTGGCCGGCCTGCCGCCGGTCACCGGCCTGTGGGCCGTCCTGCCGGCCATGGTCCTCTACGCCCTGAGCGGCTCCTCCCGCCTGCTGTCCGTCGGCCCCGAGTCGACCACCGCCCTGATGACCGCCGTGGCCGTGGGCCCGGCCGCGGCCGGAGACCCCGCCCGGTACGCGGCGCTCGCCGCGGCCCTGGCCCTCGTCGTCGGCCTGCTGTGCCTGGCGGCCTGGGCCGCCCGGCTCGGCTTCCTCGCCGACCTCCTGTCCCGGCCCGTGCTCGTCGGCTACCTGGCGGGAGTCGCGTTCATCATGATCGTGGACCAGCTGCCCCGGCTGACCGGCACCGAGGGCGGCGGCTCGGGCTTCTTCCCCCAGCTCCTCTCCTTCGTCCGCCACCTCGGCGACGTCCACCCGGCCACGGTCTGGCTGGGGGCCGGCTGCCTGCTCCTGCTGTTCACCCTGCCCCGGGTGTGGCGCGCCGTGCCCGGCCCCCTCGTCGTCCTCGTCCTCGCCACGGCGGCGGTCGCGGTCCTCGCCCTCGACGAGGCGCACGGCGTCGCCGTCATCGGAGCCGTCCCGTCCGGCCTGCCGGGCTTCGCGCTGCCCCGGCCCGGCGACCTCCCGGACCTGCTCCTGCCCGCCCTCGGCGTCCTCGTGGTCGGCTACACCGACGTCATCCTGACCGCCCGCGCCTTCGTCCGCCACGACGACCCGTACCCCCTGGAGGCCAACCGGGAGCTGCTGGCGCTCGGCGCGGCCAACCTCGGAGCCGGCCTCCTGCACGGGTTCCCCGTCAGCAGCAGCGCCAGCCGCACCGCCCTCGCCGAATCCGCCGGCGCCCGCACCCAGGTGTACTCCCTCGCCGGCGCCGTCTGCGTGGCGGCCGTGCTGCTCTTCCTCGGCCCCCTGCTGGCCCACACCCCCGACGCCGCCCTCGGCGCGATCGTCGTCTACGCCGCCGTCCGCCTGGTCGAGGTGGGCCAGTTCCGCCGTCTGGCGGCCTTCCGCCGACGCGAACTCCTGCTGGCCCTCGGCTGCACCCTCGGCGTGCTCGCCCTCGGGATCCTCCACGGCGTCCTCGTCGCGGTGGCCCTCTCCGTCATCGACCTCCTCGCCAGGGTCGCCCGCCCGCACGACGCCGTCGAGGGCATCGTGCCCGGTCTGGCGGGCATGCACGACGTCGACGACTACCCGAGCGCCCGCACCATCCCCGGCCTGCTCGTCTACCGCTACGACTCCCCGCTGTTCTTCGCCAACGCCGAGGACTTCCACCGCCGGGCCCTGGCCGCCGTCGACGTCCAGAGCGCACCGGTCCACTGGTTCGTGCTGAACACGGAGGCGAACGTCGAGGTCGACATCACCGCCCTCGACGCGGTCGAGGCCCTGCGCCGCGAACTCGTCCGGCGGGACGTCGTGTTCGCGCTGGCCCGGGTGAAGCAGGACCTCCGCGGCCCCCTCGACGCCTACGGCCTCACGGCGGCGGTGGGCCCCGACCGCATCTACCCCACCCTTCCCACGGCGGTCGCCGCCTATCGCGACTGGCAGCGGGCCGAGGGCCGCGAGCGCGGTACCTGACCCGTCCCCGACCCGTCACCGGAGCGCCCGGGCGGCGGCGTCCGGGAAGTGGCGGCAGGGACTCCGGAACATGCCAGGGTCATGTACGCGCCATTCGCGCCCCGGAGGCGCCTTCCGGCCGCAGGGGCCGGGTTTAGCCGTGCGGACACCCACCGTGGACTGCCGCTACACGCTGCGTGATCATCATCACGTGTTCACCAGAAGCTCTTCACGGGGCGCACACTTCTGGCCTTTGTGCGCCCCTGCGCCGCTCCGGGGGGCAGACGGCGCGCGAGGCGCCGCCCTAGCCTCCCGCCCCATGCGATCACCTCTGAAGGGCCGCCTCGGCCTCGCCGCGATCCTCGCCTTCGTCCTGGCCCTGTTCGGCCTCGCCCCGGCGGCCCAGGCCGACCCCGCCCCGGCCGCCCTGGCGTTCACCACGAACGCCGCGACCGTCACCCCCGGCGGGACGGTCAACCTCTCGATGACGCTCACCAACAACAAGACCTACGACGTCTGGTTCGTCTACCAGACCATCTCCCCGACCTGGCTGACCACCCAGCGCGCCGACCTCAAGTACAGCTTCACCGGCTGCAGCGTGGCCACCCCGACCGGCGCCGCCGCCTGCTCCGGCGTCGGCCCGTCCGACCTCGGCGGCAACTACGGCGCGACCATACCCCCCGGCCAGAGCCGCACGGTGACGCTGACCCTCCAGGTGGCCGCCGACTCCGGCTGCAACGGCAACATCGGCTTCTACTCGTACTACTACGCCGAGTTCAGCGACAGCACGAACACCAGCGGCGGCCCGGTCTACACGCCCGAGACGCGCGTCCTCTGCGCCTGACGGCCTCCGTCCCGGTCGGGGGTGGCCTGAAATCGCCCCCGACCTCCGGAACAATTGGTCTGGACCACTAGGGCGGGGTGCTGCCGGACCGTGACGGTCCGGCAGCACCCCGCCCCGCTCCGGACCGGCGCTCATGGGCGGCGGACCGGTCCGCCCGCCGGGCACCGGAAGGGGCGGGAAAGGGCAGGGGCGGACAACTCGGCCCGCTGTGGGGTCAGTTGGTCGCCTGCGTTTTTCCGTCGGTTTTCGCAACACCCCCACGAAAGCTACACACAGGCACCACCATGTGACGCGACGGATGCGTTGACGACTGGTTTCTGAGGGGGAGGCCGGCGTCGCGCAAGGGGGTGTCCGCCGCTTCGTGCGCGCCGCGCTCACCCCTGCCCGGGGAGGGGACTTTCACCGCATGAAGCGAAGCATACGTACCGCCGTCTTATCGGTGGGCGCGCTCATCGCAGCCGCCGGACTGCCGGCGGGCACGGCCCATGCCGACACGACCACGCCCCGCGTGGACCTGCGGGTGCTGGTCGTGGCCGACGGAGGCCCGGCCGTCCAGGCCATCACGGCGGAGCTGGACTCGGCGGGGACGCCGTACACGCAGGTCGACCTCACGCGGTCCGACCGGCCCACGATCGACGCCGCCTTCCTCGCCGACACCGTAGAAGGCCGGCCCCGCGCGAAGTTCCAGGCCGTCGTCCTGCCCAACGACAACCCGTTCGCCGCGGGTTCGGCCGAGATGGCCGCACTCACCGCCTACGAGCAGACCTACGACATACCCCAGGTCGACGCCTACACCTACGCGCGCCCCCAGGTCGGCCTCCAGTACTTCGTCGCCGGCGGCTACGCGGGCAGCGTCGACGGAGCCCAGGCGGGCGTCACCGCCGCCGGCCGCTCCGGCCCCTTCAACTACCTCGAGGGCTCCGTCCCGTTCGAGGACAACTCGCCCACGGTCGGCGAGAGCTACGCCTACCTCGCCCAGCCCGCCCCCGGCGCGGACTTCACGACCTACGTCGACGCGCCCATCCCCGGCACCGCCCGGCGCGGCTCGCTCGTCGGCGAGTACCGCCACGGAGGCCGGCGCGAACTCGTCGTCACCTTCGTGTACAACCGCTACCAGCAGCAGTTCCGGCTGCTGGCCCGGGGCATCGTCGAGTGGATGACCGGCGGGGTCCACCTGGGCGCCTCCCGCAACTACTTCTCCGTCCACGTGGACGACGTCTTCGCCGCCGACGACCGCTGGGACACGCAGCTCAACTGCACCCCGGGCGACGTCGACTGCGCCGGCGGCGGGGGAACGCCCAACCCCATCCGCATGACCGCCGACGACGCCGAGTACGCCAAGAACTGGCAGGCGGGCCGCAACTTCACCCTCGACATGGTCTACAACGGCGCCGGCAGCCTCGACCAGCGCGAGGACAACAACGGCGTCGACCTGCTCGCCGACAAGCTCCAGGCCGACCGCGACCGGTTCCGCTGGATCAACCACACCTACACGCACGCCTTCCTGGGCTGCGAGCAGGACGTCAGCGTGGTGCCCTGGCGGTGCGCCGCCAACCCCGACGGCAGCACCAAGTGGGTCAGCCGCAGCACCATCGACAACGAGATCGTCCTCAACCGGCTCTGGGGCCAGGGCTTCGGCCTGCCCCTGCAGAACGACGAGCTGGTCACCGGCGAGCACTCCGGCATGGCCGTCCTGCCCCAGCAGCCGCAGGACAACCCGAACCTGGCCGCCTCCCTCACCGGCAACGGCGTCAAGTGGGTCGCCTCGGACAACTCCCGCGACCCCGAGCAGCGCCAGGTCGGCTCGGCCTCCACCGTCGCCCGCTACCCGATGAACGTCTACTACAACGTCGGCAAGGCCACCGAGGCGGTCGACGAGTACAACTGGATCTACACCTCCCGCGCCCAGGGCGGCAGCGGCATCTGCGAGGACCACGCGGACACCACCACCTGCCTGCCCGCACCCCTGGACACGGCCACCGGGTACGCCCAGAAGATCGTGCCGGCGGAGACCCGCACCGCCCTCGGACACGTCCTCGGCAACGACCCTAAGCCGCACTTCATCCACCAGTCGAACCTGGCGGAGGAGCGCCTCGCCTACCCGGTGCTGAACGGGGTCATCGACGGCTACGACGCGCTGTTCGACGCCAACACCCCGCTGGTGAACGAGCGGATGAAGGACATCGGCGCCGAACTGAAGCGCCGCGGCGCCTGGAAGAGCGCCCTCCAGGCCGGCCAGGTCACCGCCTACCGCATCGGCAACGCCGTCACCGTCGCGGCGCCGGCCGGGCTCGACGTCACCGCCACCCTGCCCACCGGCACCCGGCTGGGCACCGCCGGCTTCGGCAGCCCCTACGCGGGCCGGGTCTCCGGGTGGACCACCGCGACCGGCAGCGCGCTCGAACTGACCCTGCCGTCCTCGGCGCCCGCCGCGCCGTCCGCCGCCGCGGCCGCGCCCCGACCGGCGCCCGCCACCGCACCGGCACCCGGCACCACCGTGCCGCCCGCCGTGCGCGAGGGCGCCGCGGACACCGACCGGCGCTGAACCGGCGTCCCGCCGGGCCGGCCGCCTCCGCGCGGCCCGGCCCGGCCCGACCACCCCCACACACCGGCCGTGGAGCACACCCATGCACGCTCAAGCCGGCGCGCGGCGCCCCGGCGCGCCGCACGTCACCCTGCTCACCGAAGGCACCTATCCGCACAGTCACGGCGGGGTCAGCGTCTGGTGCGACCAACTCGTCCAGGGCATGCCCGACATCGACTTCGACGTCATAGCCGTCACCGGCACCGGCCGGGAATCCCTCGCCTGGGACCTGCCCGGCCACGTCCTGGGCGTCCGGTCCGTGCCCATGTGGGGCGATCCCCCCGAGGGCCGCGCCCCGCGCGGCCGCGGCCACCGCAGGCTCTCCGGCGCCTACGAACAGTTCCTCACCGCGCTGCTCGACCCCCGCGCCGAGGACGGGTTCGCCCCCGCCCTCTCCACGATGGCGCGGGCCGCGTCCGACGGCGCCCTGAGCCCCTTCCTCCGCGGGGACCACGCGATCGCGGTGCTCGCGGCGGTCTGGAACCGCCCCGGGCTCACCGTGCGCGAGGCCCGGCCCACCCTGCACGACGCCTTGACCGCCACCTCCCTCCTGGAGCACGCCCTGCGCCCGCTGGCCGCCCCGCCCCCCGAACACGGAGTGGCCCACGCCGTCAGTGGCGGCGTGGCCGTCCTGCCCGGACTGGCCGGGCTGGAACGGCACGGGGTGCCGCTGCTGCTGACGGAGCACGGGGTCTACCTGCGCGAGCGCTACCTCGGCTACCGCACGGCCCCCTACCGCTGGCCGGTCAAGGCCGTCGTCCTCGGCTTCTTCCGGCTGCTCGCGGAGGAGAGCTACCGGCGCGCCTCCCTGGTCACCCCCGGCAACCGCTACAACCGGCTGTGGGAGGAGGAGGGCGGGGCCGACCCGCAGGCCATCCGCACGGTCTACAACGGCGTCGACCCCGCCGCCTTCCCGCCCGCCGGGCCCGAACCGGACGTCCCCACCCTCAGCTGGGCCGGCCGGGTCGACCCCATCAAGGACCTGGAGACCCTGATCAGGGCCTTCGCCCTGGTCCGCGCCCGCGTCCCCGAGGCCCGGCTGCGCCTGTTCGGCGGCACGCCGCGCGGCGGCGAGGCCTACCGCGAGCGCTGCGAGGCGCTGGCCCGCGACCTCGGACACGCGGACGCGGTCGCCTTCGAGGGCCGGGTGGACGACATCAAGGACGCCTACGCGGCCGGGAACGTCGTGATGCTCTCCAGCATCAGCGAGGGCTTCCCGTTCACCCTCATCGAGGCCATGTCCTGCGGCCGCGCCACCGTGTCCACCGACGTCGGCGGCGTACGGGAGGCGGTCGGCGACGCCGGCCTCGTCGTCCCGCCCCGCGACCCGGAGGCCATGGCCGAGGCGGCCCTGGAACTCCTCGGGGACTCCCCGCGGCGCGCCGCGATGGGCGAGGCGGCCCGGCTGCGGGTCATCGAGCAGTTCACCCTGCGCCAGACCATCGACACCTTCCGCTCCATCTACCTGGAGCTGCCCGGCCTCGACCGCACGCCGTCCACCACGGCCGGCCGCACCCGGGTTCCCGCGCGGGCCGTCCCCGCGCTGGTCCCCGCACCGGCCGCCGCCCCCGCCCCGGCGCTCCTCACCCCGGTGGCCGTCGCCGCCGGACGGGCCCGCAGACAGGAGCGGGCCCGCCCGTCCGCACCCGGCCGGATCCTCACGGCCGACGGGCGGCCGGCCCGCGAGACCGGGGCCGGGGCCGTCACCGACGCGGGGAGCCTCGCCGGATGAGCGGGCCGATGTCACTCGAACCCGGCGGGTCGCACCAGGACACCCTGGCCCTGCGGCTGGCCGACACGGCCGCGAGACCGCCGCGCCGGGCCTGGGCCGAGACCACCCTCGCCCTCAGACTGCCCGGCCCCGACGAGGAGGAGGTCAGCCGGCTCGCCGCCGAACTCGCCGACCGCGTCGGGCCGGCCGTCCACCCGTACGAGGTGGCCGCCCTGCTGGAGGCGGAGGGCCTGTCCGCCGAGGTGATCCGCGAACGGTACGGACACCCCAACATCTTCTCGCTCGCCGCCGCCCTCTACGAGCGGGTGCCCCGCGTCTTCCCGGAGCCCGCCCGGCCGCCGGACCCCTGGCGCCCGGACACCCTCAGGTGCCTGCTGCGCGGGGTGCTCTTCGCCCTCCCGGGGCTGGCCTACCTGCTCACCGCGCCCCTGTGGAACCCCGGCCGGCACGCCGCAGGGCCCATCGTCGCCGGGATCGTCTCCTGGGCGTGGGGCCAGGCCCTCGGACACCGCGCCTACCTGCGGATGGTGGCCGGGCGCCGCGAGGCCGGCCGGACCCTGCTGGTCGGGGCGCCGCTCGGGGCGGTCGCCGCCACGGCGGCGGGGGCCGCGGCCGCCGGCGGCACGGCCGTGACCTGGGCGGTGGCCGCGCAGTCGCTCTACCTGGCCGCCGCCGGGATCCTGCTGGTGCTGGGCCGGGAGCGGCTGCTGCTGGCCGCGCTCACCCCGCTGGTCGCGGGGGCCGCCGTCCTGCCCTGGTGGGAGCCGGGCCCCCTGGTGCGCGCCGCGCTCCCGGCGGTGGCGCTCCTCGCGACGCTCGCCGCGGTCGCCCGGGTGCTGCACGCCGCGTTCGCCGCCCCGGCGGCTCCGGACGGCGGCTCCCGGCCCCCGCTGCGCCGGTCCCTGCCGTACGGTCTCTTCGGACTGGCGGCGGCGGTACTGGTCCTGCTGGAAGGACGGGCGGAGCCGTACGCGGTGATCGCGCTGACCCTGAGCATGGGCCCGGCCGAATGGCTGCTCTACCGCTTCCGCGGCCTGTCCGTCACCGCACTCGGCTCGGCCTCCACCCCCGCGGGGTTCCTGCTGAGGTCCGCCGGGGTCCTGGGCCTGTGCCTGGCGGGCTACCTGCTGCTCCTGCTGCCCGCCGCGCTGCTGACCGGCGCCGCCCCGGCCGCGCTGCTGCTGCTCGCCGCGACCCTGTGGACCGCGCTGCTGCTCCAGGCCTTCGGGGTCGCCTGGCCGCCGGCGGCCGTCTGCGGGGCGGCGGCGGCCGGCGCGGGAGCCGCCGCCCTCCTGGGGCCGGCGGCGGGCCCGGCGGCCCTGACCCTGGCCTGCGGCCTGGCCGCGACGGCCCTGGTCCTCTGCACCCTGTGGATCCTCGGACGTCCGGCCCGGCACGCCTGACCGTCCCGCACACCCCCGCACCACCGCCCGTACATCTCCGACCCGTCTGAAAGGTGCCCCAGTTGACCTCCGCACCGCTCGCCGCCGTCACCGGAGCCGAAGGCTTCATCGGCTCCCACCTCACCGAGGCCCTCGTCGCCCGCGGCTACCGGGTCCGCGCCATGGCCCAGTACAACTCCTTCTCCTCGTACGGATGGCTGGAGACCCTGGCGCCCGACGTCCTCGACCAGGTGGAGATCGTCCTCGGCGACGTCCGCGACCCCGGATCCGTCCGCGGCCTCCTCGAAGGCGCCGAAGCCGCCTACCACCTGGCCGCGCTCATCGCGATCCCGTACTCCTACCGGGCCCCGCACAGCTACGTCGACACCAACGTGACCGGCACCCTCAACGTGCTGGAGGCCGTCCGCGCCCTCGGCACCCCCCGCCTGGTGCACACCTCCACCAGCGAGACCTACGGCACCGCGCAGACCGTGCCGATCACCGAGGACCACCCGATCAACACCCAGTCCCCGTACGCCGCTTCGAAGGCGGGCGGCGACCGGCTGGCCGACAGCTACCACGCCAGCTTCGAGACCCCGGTGGTGACGCTGCGCCCGTTCAACACCTACGGGCCCCGCCAGTCGATGCGCGCGGTGATCCCCACCGTCATCGGGCAGGTGGCGGCAGGGGAACGCGTCATCACCCTGGGCGACCTGCGCCCCACCCGGGACTTCAGCTTCGTCAAGGACACCGCGCAGGCCTTCCTCGCCGCGGGCACCGCCCCCGCCGACCGGGTGGTGGGGCGCACCTTCAACTCCGGTACCGGCGGCGAGATCTCGGTCGCCGACCTGGTCACCCTGATCGGCAAGGTCATGGACGTCCCGATCGAGGTCCGCGAGGAGAGCGAGCGGCTGCGGCCCCCGGCCTCCGAGGTGATGCGGCTGGTCGCCGACGCGACCCGGCTCACCGCCGCCACCGGCTGGCGGCCGCGGCACACCCTGGAGGAAGGCCTCGCGCACACCGTCGAGTTCTTCCGCGACCCGGAGAACCTGGCCCGCTACAAGACCGGCATCTACAACATCTGACCGCCGGGCGCTCCGCCGGCGGTCCCCCCATCCCCACGCCACTCGACCTCCCCCCACCCAATCCTAGGAGGAGACCCATGTACGCAGTGATCCTGGCGGGCGGCAAGGGCGTCCGGCTGCGGCCCTACACCACGGCCCTGCCCAAGCCGCTCGTGCCCATCGGCGACCAGCACGCGATCCTGGAGATCGTGCTGCGCCAGCTGTCGGGGGCCGGGTTCACCCGGTGCACCATCGCCATCGGACACCTCGGCGAGATCATCCGGGCCTACGTCGGCGACGGCTCCCAGTGGGGCATGAGCGTCGACTACGCCACCGAGGAGAGCCCGCTCGGCACCATGGGCCCCCTGCTCAACCTGCGCGACCGCCTGCCCGAGCACTTCCTCGTGATGAACGGCGACGTGCTCACCGACCTCGACTACGCCGACGTCCTGCGCCGCCACGAGGCGTCGGGCGCGCCGCTGACCATAGCGACGTACCCGCGCAAGGTGCACATCGACTTCGGGGTGCTGACCACCGATGCCAGCAGGGTGGTCGGATTCACCGAGAAGCCCAGCATGGACTACCACGTCTCCATGGGGGTGTACGGTCTGAGCCGCTCCACCCTCGACCCCTACACGCCGGGCCTTCCGCTCGGATTCGACGAACTCGTCCTCGACCTGCTGCGCGACGACAACCTCCCGCAGTCCTACGCCTTCGACGGCTACTGGCTCGACATCGGACGCCCCGACGACTACGACCGGGCCAACGCCGAGTTCACCACCCGCAAGTCCTTGCTGCTCAAGGGAGCCTGAGCACCTCATGCGCATTCTCGTCCTGGGCCGGACCGGCTACCTGGGCGCCCACGTCGCCGACCACCTGCGCGCCCTCCCGGGCGCGCGGGTGTTCGACGGCGGACGCGCGCCCGGCGCCGATTTCGGCATCGACCTCGCGGCCGACCACCCCGACCGCCTGGCCGACGTCCTCGCCGCGGCCGCGCCCGACACCGTGGTCAACTGCGCGGGCGCGACCGGCGGCGACGCCGTGACGCTCGCCGAGACCAACGCCCGCGGCCCCGCCGCCCTGTGCGAGGCACTGCGGAAGGCGGCGCCCGCGGCCCGCCTGGTGCACCTGGGCTCGGCGGCGGAGTACGGGCCCGGCGAGCCCGAGACCCGGGTCGCCGAGTCGGCCGCCACCCGCCCCGTCACCCCGTACGGGGCGACGAAGCTGGCCGGCACCGTCGCCGTGGCCGCCTCCGGGCTGGACGGCGTCGTCCTGCGGGTGGGGAACCCGGTGGGGCCCGGCGCCCCGCCCAGCGGGCTGCCGGGGCGGATCGCCGCACTGCTGCGGGAGGCCGGCCCGGACCCGGAGGCGGTGCTGCGGCTGGGCGACCTGTCCGCCCACCGCGACTTCGTGGACGTGCGCGACGTGGCGCGGGCGGTGGCGCTCGCGGTCACCGCCCCCGGACCGCTGCCGCCCGTCCTGAACATCGGCGCCGGCCGGGCCGTCCCCGTCCGCGAGCTGGTGCGGGGCCTGGCCGGGCGGGCGGGCTTCCGGGGGAGGATCGAGGAGGAGGCCGCGGGCTCGGCCCGATCCGCCCAGGTGTCCTGGCAGTGCTCGGACATCACCGCCGCCGGCGAGGCCCTCGGCTGGCGCCCGGTCCACAGCCTCGGCGACTCGCTGGCCGCCCTGTGGGCGGCGACCGCCCCGGAGGACATCCGAACGCCATGAGCCTGCTCGTTCCGCTGTACGTCCACCCCGCCGAGGACCCGGGCGCCTGGCACCGGCTCATCACCGCGGCCGCCGGGACCTACGGGGTGGTGCTCAACCCGGCCGACGGGCCGGGGGAGCGCCCCGACCCGGCGTTCGCCGCTGCCGCCGCCGCGCTGCGGACGGCCGGTGCCCGCCTCCTCGGCTACGTGGACACCGGGTACGGGGCCCGCGGCCAGGTCGAGGTCGTCCACGAGATGTGCCGCTACCAGGAGTGGTACGCGGTCGACGGCTGCTTCCTCGACCGCGCGGCCCCCACACGGGCGGAGCTGCCCGGCGCCCGCCGGCTGGTCCGCGCGCTGCGCCGGCTCGGCGCCGGTCCCGTCGTGCTGAACCCGGGCGTCCACCCCGAGGCCGGGTACGTGCGCCTCGCGGACCTGACCGTCACCTTCGAAGGGCACTGGTCGACGTACGTCTCCTCCTTCACCCGGCCCGCCTGGACGGCGCGCCACGACCCCGGGCGCTTCTGCCACCTCGTGTACGGGGTGCCCGAGGCCCTGGTCCCGCTCGCCGTGCGCACCGCGCACGAACGGGGAGCGGCGGTCTCCGGGCCGGTGACGGGCGAACTCCCCAACCCATGGAAACAGTTGACCCCCGCACTCACCGGGATGGAACGATGAGCCGCACCCTGCCGCACCGCCTGGCCCTGCTGGCCGTGCTGACGGCACTGGTCCTGACGGGCTGCTCCAGCACGGACAACGACGACGATGACGACGACGCCGCGCCGGCCCCGTCCGGCCCCACCGCGAGCCGGGGGCCGGGACCCGCTTCCCCCGGTCCCTCCTCCTCCGCCCCTCCCGCCCCGTCCGGGTCGCCGTCGGGCCCGTCCCCGTCCCCTTCCGGACCGGGCGACCAGGCCGCAGGACGCTGGAAGCCGCAGCCCGGACTGGCCTGGCAGTGGCAGCTCGACGGACGCTCCGACCCCTCGGTCGACGTGCCCGTGTACGACATCGACGGGTTCGAGAACTCGGCGGCCGACGTGGCCCGGCTGCACCGCGACGGCCGGAAGGTGATCTGCTACGTCAACGTCGGGGCCTGGGAGGACTTCCGGCCGGACAAGGACGCCTTCCCCACCACCCTGTTCGGCAAGCCCAACGGCTGGAAGGGCGAGCGCTGGCTGGACGTCCGCCGGATCGACCAGCTCCGCCCGATCATGGAACGGCGCTTCGACATGTGCCGGGACAAGGGCTTCGACGCGGTGGAACCCGACCTGGTGGAGGCCTACGGCAACGACACCGGCTTCCCGCTGACGGCGGAGCACCAGCTCGCCTACAACCGCATGATCGCCGAGATCGCGCACGCGCGCGGGCTGTCGGTCGGCCTGAAGAACGACCTGCCGCAGATCCCCCAGCTCGAAGGCGCCTTCGACTTCGCGGTCAACGAGGAGTGCGCCCAGTTCGGGGAGTGCGAGGCGCTGAGCCCCTTCATCAAGGCGGGCAAGGCGGTCTTCCACGTCGAGTACAAGGGCGCGACCTCGGGCTTCTGCCCCGAGGCCCGCCGCCTGAAGCTCTCCTCGATGATGAAGAACCCCGAGCTGGACACCTGGCGCAAACCCTGCTGAACCGCGCGGGCGGTGCCCGCGTCAACCCACGGCCGCGCCGTCATCCCCCGGACCCGCCCGGGCGCGGGCGGGTCCGGGGTGTGCCCGCAGCCCAGCGCCGGTGGGGCGTATCGCGGGGCGGAGGCCGGTGCGTGCGCCGGAGCGGGCGCCCCCGCGGGACGGAGGCGCCCCCGGATCGGTGCCACCATGCGTCGCGAACAGCGGGTCAAGCGACGAGAGGTTGGAACGTGACGCCTCAGGCCACCGGGAACCCCACCCGGCAGCTCTCCGACGGGCAGCGGACGAACACCCCCGGCCCACCCGGCACCACCGAATCCGCCGGCGTCCCCGGCACCGCCGAAGCCTCCGAAACCGCCGGCGTCCCCGGCGTCGGCCCCGCGGGAGCGGTCGCCGGCCGCACCGACACCGAACTCCTCATCGCCGCCTCCGTGCTGCTCGCCGACGCCGCCCTCGCCGCCAAACGGGCCGGGGCCGACCTCACCGGAGCGGTCACCGGCGGCCGCTTCGCCCTCCAGGCCCTGCGCCGGCCCGCCTGGGCCCTCGGCACGGCGCTGTCCTGCGTACGCGCCCTGACCGGCCCGGCCGGCCTCGGCTTCGGTGCCAACGGCGGCGTCGTCGGCGAACTCGCCCGCATCGCCGGCAACGTGACCCGGCGGCGGCCCGCGGCCGTCGCCATGGCGGTGGACGCCTTTGCCCTGCGCATCGAGGCGGCCACGGTCACCCACCCCAACCTGGACGCGCCGCACGCCCGCCGCCTCACCGGCGCCCTCGTCGCCGGCGACCGGCTGGAGGCCGTACGCGCCCTGCACGCCCTGGTGGAACGGCTCGGCGTCACCCGGGCCCTCACCACGGTCAGCCCCGTGATCATGGAACTCCTCGCGCTGACCGGACTCTTGGACGAGAACCCCGTCAACGACGACTTCTCCTGGGTCACCCTCGCGGGCGGCGTCCCCACCACCGACCCGTTTCTCGGCCTGCCCAGCTCCCTCCTCAAGTTCCTCAACCCCGGCCCCGGCCGCGCCGAACGGGCCGAACCCGACCCGATCCTCGCCAAGGTCCTCGGCGGCTCCCGCAACGACATCGTCAGCTACATCAACGACATCGGCGCCCTCGGCAACCACGGCCTGGTCCTCCTGCGCCGCGTCGCCTGCGCCGACGGGGCCGAACGGCACGTCCTGCTGCTCCCCGGAACCAGCTTCGCCCTGCTCAGCAACAGCACCCCGCAGGACCTGATCGGAGCCTTCGACGGCTGCCTGCGCACCGACACCACCTACACCCGGGCCGCGAGGAAGCTCCTGCACCGGGCCGGCGTGCCCGCGGGATCCGAGCTGATGCTGGTCGGCCACAGCCTCGGTGGCCTGACCGCCATGAACCTGGCCGCCGACCCGGACGTCGCCTCCGAGTACCGGATCACCCACGTCGTCACGCTCGGCTCCCCGATCGACAACAAGCGGCCCGCCGACCACACCACGCAGGTCGTCAGCCTGGTCAACAAGCACGACGTGATCCCGATGCTGGACGGCCGCGGCCCCGCCTCCCCCCACGACATCCCGGACGGCTGGCTGGAGCTGTCCTGGCTCGACGAGTCCTACGACTACCCGCTCTCGCACGCCCCGCAGGCCTACTCGGACAGCCTGCGCGGAGAACTCGCCCACCACCGCGCACGCGTCAACGGGCTGATCCGGCGCTACGACGGCGAGATCACCGGCAACCAGCCGTACATGCTGCGCGACAAGTGACCGACCAGGAAACCGTGCCCCACCCCCGTGCCTGCGCGCGACCCGAGGGAGAACGCCCCCCGATGACCACCCCCGCCACCGCCCGGCCGCTGGAGAACGCGGTCTTCGGCGCCGCCATGCTCGCCCACCGACTGCCCTGGGCGGACGCCCCCGCCCGCGCCCTGGGCCTGGACTCCCTCACCCGCGAGGGCGCGGCCCGCGGGGTCCTCGCCCACCTGCGCCGCAGCCGCTCCGGGCGCCCCGTCCGGCTGCGGACCCCGTTCGGCACGTTCCTCGTCCCGCTCGGCCCGGCCGACACCGCCGCCCTCCTCGCCGGGGGCGCCGCCGCGGACGCGCTCGCCCCCGCCGTACGGCTCGACGCGGCCGGACGCCGCCACGGACTGCACCCCCACGTCCCGCTCCCGCCGGACGCCGTCCCCACCGCCGCCGCGTTCGCCGGACCGCTGGCCGAGGAACTGGAGCGGACGGCCGCCGCACGCGGGGACGACCACGCCCTGCCCTGGGAGGCCTGGCGGCCCGCGCTGCTGCGCGCCGCCCGCCGGGTCGTGGCGGGCGCGGCGGCGGCGGACGACAGCCTGCTCAGCGAGGTGCTGGCCAGGACGGCCCGCGCTGCGGGAGGCCGCGCGTACGACGGCAGGGCGGCCGCCCTGCGCCGCCGGATCGCCCCCTACCTGGCCGACCCGGACCCCGGCTCGGTGGCCGCCGGCCTGGTCCGCGGACCGGCGGCCGTGCCCGCCGCCCGCACCGGGCACGCGACCGCGGCGGGGGAGGGGCGGCGCGAGGAGGCACTGGCCCACACCCTGGCGGTGGTCTCGGAGGCGGCCGTCACGACCGCCCTCCAGGCCCTCGCCCTCACGGCCGCGGGCGTGCCGCGCGCCGCGGCCGGCCCCGCCGGGGCCGTGTCCCTCGCCCTCGACCACTTCCCGCCGGTCGAGGCCGCCGTCCACCCGGTCCGGACCCCCTTCACCTGGGAGGGACTCGCCGTCGACGCCGGCACCGAGATCCTGGCCGCCCCCGGCTGGCTCCGGGAGGACGGCGACGCCGCCGGCTCCGGGGACCGCGGCGACGGCGTCGACACCCCGTGGCACGAAGGGCCCTCGCCGCTGTGCGGATCCGCGACGGGCTGCACGGCCTCCGCGTTCGCCGTCCGGGTCGCGGAGGAGGCCGTCCGCTTCTTCACCGGGAGCGCCCGGCCCGCCCTGCTGTCCCCGGCCCTCAGCCCGGACCGGATGCCGCTCACCCTCGCCCCGCACACCCTGCGGGTCGCCCTTCCCGCCGCCGGGGCCGTCCCCCCGGCCGTGCCCGCCGCAGGCCCCGCCTCGTACGCGGTACTGGCCCGGGCCGACGCCGACCGGCTCGACCGGCACGCCCGCAGCCTCGCCGACTGCGCCGCCGCACCGGGCTGGAACGGCGACGAGACCGGCGAGCGCTTCCGGATGCGGCTGCTGGAGCACGCCGAGCGGTGCACCCGCGCCGCCGCCGACGTCCGCGGGGCCGCCCGGCGCCTGGGCGACTGACGCGGCCGCCGCGGCGTGCCCCGCGCTCCGGGGCGGGCGGCCGGACGCCGCCCGCCCCGCGGGGCCCGTCGCTACCGGAGGAGGGAGTCGCGCCGTTCCCGCTCCCGCTCCACCATGTCCTGCACGGTGTCCTGGACCTCGGCGCACAGCCGCCGGGCGGCGGCCGAGCGCTCGCCGAAGCCCCTGGGCCGCTCCGGCGGCTCGATCGGCTCGCCGATGGAGACCAGCCACTTCGCGGGCAGCGGGAAGGGCGAGGTCAGCGGGAAGTAGGGCAGGTCCAGGAACCTCGCCAGGGCGGGCAGCTCCCCGAGCTTGGGCGAGGACTCCTCGGCCCCGATGACGGCGACCGGCACGATCGGCGCCCCGGTGTGCAGGGCCGCCACGGCGAATCCGGGGCTGAAGGGCTGGAGCCGGTAGCGGTCGCGGAACGGTTTCTCCAGCCCCGAGACCCCCTCCGGGAACACCGCGACCAGCTCCCCGTCGCCCAGCCGCTTCATCGCCGCCCTCGGGTCGATCGGCACGGCGCCCTTGCGCGCGGCGTACGTCCCCAGCACCGGGAGCCGGAAGACGAAGGGTGCGGCGAGCACGTGCAGCCGCCGCCGCAGCGAGCGGAGCAGCGCCTTCTGCAGGACGAAGGCGTCCAGCCCCCAGGCCCCGGAATGGTTGGAGACCAGCACCGCCGGCCCGTCGGCGGGGATGTTCTCCAGCCCCAGCACGTCCAGCCGGAACCAGTCGTCGATGAACCATTCGAGCAGCCGCTCCCAGGCGTTCTCGCCGGCATCGCCGAGCAGCTTGCGCAGGAAGCGCAGCTCGCTCCCGGCGACCTCGATGACATCGGCCAGGCTCTCGGACACGAGACGGTCCTCCCCTTCTCCGTGCGGTGGGCCAACCAGCCCTCGCAGCAAGGGCCTTCACGGTGAACGGCGGCAAGGCCCCTTTGATCACGAGGACGCGTCGGATTCGCCGGTCGACTCTTCGTTCGCCCGTTCCCCCGAGCGCTGCCGTGCCCGCGCCACGCAATGATCTTCGGCTCGTTGACCGGGTGGACCGTTCACCGATCGACACCCCAGGAGCCCCCCATGGCCGAGACCGCGCTGCCGGTGATCCTTCTCGCGGACCCCGATCCGCTCCGCCGCCACGAGACGGCCGAGCTCGTACAGGGCTGGTACCGGACGTCGTTCCGCGTCCTCCAGGTCGGCGGGCTCACCGAGGCGGAGCGGGTGCTGCACGCACTGGCCGGGCGGGAGGTGCCCGTCTGCGCGGTGGTCACGGACGAGCACCCCGGGGCGTACCCCGAACGGCACCCGGCCACCCGCTGGTTGCTCCTCACCGAGGGCGCCGCCGACCCGTCCGGCCCGTCCGTCACCGTGGTCGACCGCACCCCGGCGACGGCGCCCGACGGCGGCACCGGCCTGGCCGAGCGGCTGCGGGCCGCCCTCGACGACTCCCTCTGCACCTGGAACGCGGAGCGCCGCGGCGACCTCCCCACCGCCGAGGTGCGCGGCCACCGCTTCTCGCCGGCCGCCTACGCCGTCCGGGACTTCCTCGGCCGCAGCGACGTCCTCTTCCGGTGGGTGCCGCAGGAGGAGCTGCCGGAGGCACCGGTGACCGTCCGGCTCGGCGACGGCACCGAACTCGTCGACCCCTCGATCAGTGAACTGGCCGACCGGCTCGGCCTCATCAGGCCGGCCGAGCACGAGCACTACGACGTCGCCGTCATCGGCGGCGGCCCCGGCGGACTCTCCACGGCCGTCTACGCGGCCGCGGAAGGCATGAGCGTGGTCGTCATCGAGGACGACGCGCCCGGCGGCCAGGCGGGATCGACCTCCCGGATCGAGAACTACCTGGGCTTCCCGGTCGGGCTCACCGGCGGCGATCTCGCACAGCGGGCCCTGCAGCAGGCCCGCCGGGTCCGTGTCGAATGGCAGCCCACCCGGGTGGCGACCCGGCTGGTCCCCGCGCAATCGGGGCGCCACACGGTCGAGTTCGTCAAGGCGGGCACGGCCGAGGCGGCGTCGGTCTCGGCGGCCGCGGTCGTCGTGGCCACCGGAGTGGAGTGGAACCGCCTCGCGAGCCCGGGCACCGAACGGCTCCTCAACTCCGGTGTCTACTACGGCGCCTCCCTCTCCGACGCCCCCTCCACCGCCGGCGAGGACGTCTACATGGTGGGCGCGGGCAACTCCGCCGGCCAGGCCGCCCTCTACTTCGCCCGCTACGCCCGCTCCGTCACCCTCGTCGTCCGCGGCACCGACCTCGGCGCCTCCATGTCGAACTACCTGGTCCAGCGGATCGGCCGGACGCCCGGGCTGAACGTCCTGCTCGGCACCGAGGTGGCCGAGTGCCTGGGCGAGACGACGCTGACCGGCCTGCGGCTGCGCGAGCGCACCGGGGGCGAGCGCACCGTCCCCGCCCGCTGCCTGTACGTCCTGATCGGCGGGCGGCCGTCGACGGACTGGCTCGACGGAGCCCTGGAGCTCGACGACCGCGGCTACGTCCTCACCGGCACCGGCACCGGCACCGGCACCGGCACCGGCGGCGTCGGCCGCGACGCCCTCCCGATGGAGACCAGCCTGCCGGGCGTCTTCGCCGTCGGCGACGTACGCTCCGGCTCCGTCAAGCGGGTCGGCGCCGCGGTCGGCGAGGGCGCCGCCGTGGCCCACTGCCTGATCGAATACCGGCGCCGCCACGCGGGCCGCTTCCGGGACGCCGGCGCCTTCGGCGGGTTCTGAGGGGACCCGGGCCCTGCGGGCCGTCGCACCCGGCGGCACGGACCGGCGCCGTCCCGGCGCCCCGGATGCGTCGCGCGGCGGGCGCATGGCCGGTCCCGCGGCCGGGCAGGGGCGGGAGGAGCGTCAGGGAAGGGGGCCGCCATGCCGGCAGAACCGGATCTCGGTGACTTCGCCGTCGCGCAGGACGGCCCGCTGTACGTGGTCACGGCGGCCGCGGACGGGCAGCGGGCCGGCTGCCTCGTCGGATTCGCCTCGCAGTGCTCGATCGACCCGCCGCGCTTCGTCGTGTGGCTGTCGGTGCAGAACCACACGTACGCGGTGGCGCGCCGCGCCCGCCACCTCACCGTGCACGTCCTGGGCCGGGACCAGAAGGCGCTGGCCCGGCTCTTCGGCGGCCGGACCGGGGACCGTACCGACAAGTTCGCCGGGATCGGCTGGCGGCCCGGCCGGGAGGGCAGCCCCGTCCTGACGGGTGTGGCGGCCTGGTTCACCGGGCGGATCGAGGCCGTCGTCGCCGGGGGAGACCACGAGGGGTTCCTGCTGGTTCCCGTCGAGGACGGGCCGCCCGCCCGGGGGCCCGGCGCCGCGGCGCTGCGGTACGGGGACGTCCGGGACATCGAGGCCGGGCACCCGGCCTGACCAGCGGCGGCACCGGCCGGCGACACCGGCCGCGGCCGCGCCGCGGCAGCCCGGGGAACCCTCCAGCTCCACAGCGGCGTCCCCGACCGCCACGGCCTCCTAGAACTCCTCCTCCTAGAACTCCTCCTCCGGCTCCTCCTCGACCACGTGCATGGCCGCCTCCTCGGCGGAGGCCGCGCCGCCGTTGATGCCGGTGTCGTGCGCCAGTACGGAGACGTGCCGCATGGGCGAAGGGTCGTCCGCCGGGGCCATCCGGCCGGCCCGCACGCGGCCCGCCGTGGACGCGTCGCCGTGGGGATCGCCGGACATGTCCTCGCTGTCGCCCCCGCCGTCCCCGACCAGGTCCTCCCCCGGGACGGACTCCGAGCCGGGCGCCCCGTCGTCCGCCGTGGCGTCCGGCTCGGGCTGCTCCTGGGCGAGCCGCTGGTCGAGCGTCTCCCCGGTGTGCTGTTCCTCCGCCGTGGTGCCGTGCCGTGTGACCGCGAGGGGCCGGTCGGGCGGGGAGTAGCCGGTGTCCAGTGTCTGGTCCAGGTCGGGTTCGCCGAGGGCGTTCTCCATGTCCGGCTGCGATTCGCCGGGCTCCGCCTCGTCGTGGGGCTGGTACACATCGTCCCCCCGGGCGTCGCTGCTGCTCATGGCCGTCGGCTCCTCTCCGGCGGGAACGCACTGCCGTGCCGGCGTCGGGCGGGGCGACCGGCCTCGAACAGTTCCAGCATACGCTCCATCACCTCGTCGAAGTCCTGCCAGGGCTGCGCCGGTTCCGCGGTGGCCCGGTGGGGGGCTGCGTCCGGGTGGCTGTTCCTCGTCACCGACATGGCGACCTCCTCTCGGACGCGGGCTTCTTCCCCGGATCCGGGGGCCCATGCCGGGGCGGCGGGCGTCTGTCGTCCGCCCGGGGGAGGTGAACATGAGTGTGCCCGTCCGGGGTAGGCGCCGCACACGGCCGGCGCGCGCCGGCCCGTCCCTGCGAGGAACGGAAAGGAGAAGGCCATGCCCCGTGGCTCCTCCCCGAAGCGGGAGCGGCAGTACGAGCACATCAAGGACTCGGCGCTCGACCGCGGTGAGTCCGAGAAGCGGGCCGAGGAGATCGCCGCACGTACGGTGAACAAGGAACGCGCCCGCTCAGGCGAGTCGAAGACGGCCAGCAGGTCGTCCATCGACGACATGTCCTCGTCCAGGCGAGGCGGACAGCGGTCGCACAGCGGCTCCCGGGGGCCCACGAAGGACCAGCTCTACAACGAGGCCAGGGAGCGGAACATCAAGGGCCGTTCCCAGATGGACAAGGCGGAGCTGAAGGAGGCCCTGGGCCGCTGAACCCCCTCCCGCGCGGGGGTCAGCCGCGCGGGACGGCGCGGGCCAGGAAGTGGTGGGGGGCGTCCTCGTACGTGTCCAGGTGCCAGCCCGCGGCGGTGAGCGCGGGGCCGAGGTCGTGGGCGGCGAGGGGGTCGGCGGGGTCGAGGGGGCGGCCGTGGCGGGCGGCGCGTTCGGCGTGGCCGGAGGGGTGGAAGAGGAGCAGCACCCCGTCCGGCGCGATGACCCGGGCCCATTCGCGCAGGGCGGCGTTCGGGTCGGGCAGGTGGTTGAGGAGGCCCGCCGAGAACACGCCCCGCACGGAGGCGTCGGCCAGCGGCAGGCGGGTGCAGTCGGCGGCCAGCAGCAGGCCGTGGCCGGTGCGGCCGTGCCGGGCCGCCGCCTCCAGCATGGCCGGGGTGAGGTCGATGGCGAGGACCTGCCCCGAGGGTCCGACCTGGGCGCGCAGGGCGGGCATGGCCCGGCCGGTGCCGCAGCCCAGGTCCAGCGCGATCCCGCCGGGGGAGAGGCGCATCCGGGCGACCGCCGCCTCGTACGCCGGGGTCTGGTGGGCGAACCGCTCCTCCCAGTCGTCGGCCCGGCGGGTGAAGAAGGCGCGGGTCGCCGTGTGTTCGGCGCGGGCGGCGACGAGCGCCGCGAACCCGCCCAGGATCCGGCCGCCCCACGCGTCGACCGCGTCGGGCCCCGGGTGCAGGCAGCGCACCCCCCACCCGCCGGCCCCGACCCGGAACGCCTGCTCCGGGTAGCCCTCGCAGGTGGCCAGGACCACCGCGCCGGCCGGCAGCTCCAGTGGTTCGGCGGCCGGCCGCAGCCCCGGGGAGGGCGGGCCGGCCCCGGCGAAGACCGGGTCGGTGCCGGCGGCCGGGGTGAGCCGTACCGTCCGGCCGGCGCCGGACGTGCCGCCGGGTGCCCCGGCCGGAGCCCCCTCCTGCGCGAGGAGCCGCGCCCCGGCGCCCAGGGCGAGCACGGGAACCCCGGCGGCCAGCGCCTCCCGTACGAGCGCGCGGTCGGGGGAGAGGGGCCGGGCGGGACGCGGCCCGCCCAGCACGATCAGGCCCTCCGCGCCGCAGAGGTCGGCGGGCGCGGACGCGGCGTCGTCCGCGAGCAGGACCGTGCGCGCGGTCAGGCCCGCCGAGGCGAGCACCTCGCACACGGCGGGGGCCGCCTCCGCGGAACCGCGCTGTACGACGACGACCGCCATGCCCACTCCTCGGATCCGAGCCCGTCACGGGAACGGCTTGGGGCCCCTGCGTGTCGAACACCGCGATCGGCGCGCAGGGGCCTCGGTCCGGTGATCCCGGGGCGGAGAGAGCCGCTCGTCCGTCCGGGGCCGGTGCGTGTCAGTCAACCAAGCGCCGTCCCTGCGGGGCGACTGGATCCGGACACGGAATCAGGCCGCTGGGGCCTGGGTGGGGACAGTTAATCATCCAAGAGGGGAACCCGCCATAATCAGCGGCAGATGCAAGTCTGTGAGGCGCATTCGCACCGCTCATGCAGGTCCGCCCGCACCCCGTTCGGGTGCCGCCGGCCACAGGTCGGCGGCACCCGAACGGACGGGGCGGTTCAGGCGTTCAGCAGGCGGTTGAAGAACGAGCGGTAGTGCTGCAGGGCCTGGCGCAGGTCCTCCGTCGCCACGTCGTCCCCGCGCTGCCACTGCCCCTCCAGTTCCTGTTTGTGCGAGGCGAAGGTGCCGGCGAGGCTCTGCATGACCTCGGCCACCAGGGTGTCCGCCGAGGTGACGGCCTCCCGGGGGTCGTCGACGAAGCGGCCCTGGATCTCGCCCCAGGCCGTCCGGTACCGCTCGGCGTCCCCGGTGGCGAGCAGCGGCTGGCCGTCGCCGCCCTCCGCCCCGCTCCCGATCCCGCCCCGCGGCTCGGCGGGCCGCCGCTCGGCCGTCGTGCCGTCCCCGGACCCGTCCGCCGACTCGTCGTGCGACAGGTCGTGCGCCACCTCGTCCCGCCGGTCTGCCCCGGCCTGCTCGTCCTCCTCGTCGCGGTCGGCGGCGGACCCGCCGGACAGCGTCTCCCCGGTCGCCTCGCCCGGGTAGACCGGGGGCCCCGGGTCCGTGCGCCCGGTGCCCGGTCCCGCGAGGTCCTCCGTGGTCAGGGGGCCTGCGCCCCGCTGCATCCCGTCGTGCGTGCCCATGTCACCGACTCCTCTGGTCCGTCAGCAGTTCGTCGAACAGGGCGCGGTAGTGCACCATCGCCGCGCGCAGTTCCTCCGTGGTCGCCTGCCCGCCCGCGCTGCGCGACCTGACCTCGTGCGCGGCCCGGTAGTGCTCCAGCGTCCGCCCGTGCTCGACCGACAGGTCGCGGACGGCTCCGCGGTACCCGTTCGTCGGGTAGCCGCGCTCCCTCATCAGCTTCGCCACCAGGTCGTCGGCCTCGTCGACCGATTCCGCCGGCTGGTCCACGAAGTGCACCTGGACCTCGTTCCACCGGTCGGTGAACTGGCGCCGCCGCTCGGGGGGCAGTTCCCTGATGTCGAGTTCGTCGTGCCGGGCCTCGCGGGCCCGCAGGTCGCGTTCGGCGGCGAGGAGGCCGCCCTTCTCGTCGACCGCGCGCTCGTACTCCGGTCCGAAACGGCGGCGCAGGTGGCGCCGGCGCCCGAGCAGTGCCAGGGTCACGGTGATGGCGAGGACCACGATCACCGCCGCCACCACGACGATTATGAGTGTGCTTGTCGACATCTCGGTCCTCCGTCCCGGGCACCTCGCGCCCGTACCAGCGCGACTGCCCACCCCATAGGGGGACAAACCATACGCAACCACTCCGTGGAACTACGGGTTCAGCCCAGCGGGTTGTGGGCCGGCGGCACCGCCTCCGCGGTCGGTACGGGGCCGGGGGCGGTGCCGTCGCCGAACGGGCGGCCGCCCAGAGCGGCCCGGCCGTGGGGCGCGAGCCAGCCGCGCGCGTCGGGTCCGGCCGGCACGATGCCGGTCGGGTCGACGTCCGTCTGCACCAGGTGGTAGTGCCGTTTGATGTGGTCGAAGTCGACGGTGTCGCCGAAGCCGGGCGTCTGGAACAGGTCCCGGGCGTACGCCCACAGCACCGGCATCTCGGCCAGCTTCTGCCGGTTGCACTTGAAGTGGCCGTGGTAGACGGCGTCGAAGCGCACGAGCGTGGTGAACAGCCGGACGTCCGCCTCCGTGATCGTCTCGCCGACGAGGTAGCGGGACCGCTCCAGCCGCTCGGAGAGCCGGTCGAGCCGCTCGAACAAGCGCCGGTACGCCTCGTCGTACGCCTCCTGGGAACCGGCGAACCCGGCCCGGTAGACGCCGTTGTTCACGTCCCGGTAGACCATCTCGTTCACGGTGTCGATCTGCGGCCGCAGCTCCCGCGGGTAGAGCGCCGGCGCGCCCGCGCGGTGGTGGGCGGCCCACTGGAGCGACAGGTCGAGGGTGATCCGCGGGAAGTCGTTCGTCACCACTGCGCCGGTCGCGACGTCCACGATCGCCGGTACCGTGATCCCCCGGTCGTAGCCGGGGTCGCGGGCGAGGTAGGCCTCCCGCAGCCGCTCGATGCCGAGCACGGGGTCGCGCCCGCCCGGGTCGAGGTCGAAGCTCCAGCTGCGCTCGTCGTGGACCGGTCCGGCCACCGCCATGGGGAGGGCTTCCTCCAGTCCGAGGAGCCGCCGTACGATGATCGCCCGGTTCGCCCAGGGGCAGGCCCGGCTGACCACCAGGCGGTAGCGCCCGGGCTCCACGCGGTACCCGTCCCGCCCGTCGGCGGTGATCCGTGTCGTCAGGTACCGGCTGTCGCGGGAGTACTCCTTGCCGGCGGTCACGTATGCCATGCCGGGCGCCTACCCGGGGACGGCCGCGGCGAACGCGGGCCGGACGGGCTGTGAGGTGGCTGTGAACGAGCGGAACAGGGGGGTCCGGGGTGCGGGAAGAGGGTCGACAAGTTCTATATTCGTACGAACCATCCACGCGCGGCGGCCCGGCTGCGGTGATCAGGGGGGACGACAGGCATGGCCGACACCGACACCGTTCCGGGCAACCGGACGGAGTCCCGGAGTGCCCGCAAGCTCCAGCGGAAGGCGCGCAGCCGCAAGCGCCTGGGCATAGCGATAGCCGTCGTGGCCGTCGCCGGGGCGGCGGCCACGGCGTACGCCTTCACCCTGGGCGGCGACCCGGGGGCCGCGCGGCGCGACGCGAAGCTCGCGGCCTCGGAGAGCGCGGCCGAGGCGGCCGCCGCCGCGAAGGGCGCGGAGGAGCCGTGGGACGGCAAGGTCAAGGTGCTGGGCGACGGCTCCACCTCCTACACCGGGCCGCAGCCGAACCAGCTCAAGCCCGAGAAGCTCAAGCCGGGCGAGAAGCCGCCGCAGTTCGTGGTCTTCTCCTGGGACGGCGCCCTGGAGGGCGATGACCACCTGTTCTCGCACTTCCGCCAGGTGGCCAAGGAGAACAAGGCCCACATGACCTTCTTCCTCACGGGCATCTACCTCCTGCCCGACGGCAAGAAGACGCTCTACCGCCCGCCGCAGCACCCGCAGGGCGCGGCCGCCATCTCCTACCCGACCGTCCCGCACGTGAAGTCCACCCTGGGCCAGCTGCGCGGCGCCTGGACCGACGGCAACGAGATCGGTTCGCACTTCAACGGGCACTTCTGCGGTCCCAAGGGCGGCGGGGACTGGAGCCCCGACGAGTGGAAGAGCGAGATCGACCAGACGTACGCGTTCGTCAAGAACTGGAAGACCAACACCGGCTTCACCAAGGAAGCCCCCCTGCCCTTCGACCCCGACCGCGAGGTCGTCGGCGGCCGCGCGCCCTGCCTGGAGGGCCAGAAGAACCTGCTGACCGCGATCAAGCCGTACGGCTGGCGCTACGACGCGAGCTCATCGGGCGACTTCCAGCTGTGGCCGTCGAAGATGAACGGCATCTGGAACTTCCCCCTCCAGCTCGTGCCCCTCCAGGGCAAGGAGCTGCAGGTCCTCTCCATGGACTTCAACTTCCTCTACAACCAGTCCGGCGACAGCACCAAGGGCGACCCGGCGAAGTACCCGGCCTGGGAGGCCCAGACCCGCGCCTCCTACCTGAACGGCTTCAACCGCGTCTACAACGGCAGCCGGGCGCCCATGTTCATCGGCAACCACTTCGAGGACTGGAACGGCGGCATCTACATGCAGGCCGTCGAGGACGTGATGCGGGACGTCTGCCCGCGCTCGGACGTCCGCTGCGTGTCCTTCAAGGAGCTGTCGGACTGGCTCGACGCCCAGGACCCCAAGGTCCTGGCCCAGCTGCGCATGCTGGACCCCGCCCAGGCGCCCGACTGGAACACGCTGGTCAAGTGACGGGGCCGGGGGCGGGGCCGGAGAGGACTCCGGCCCCGCCCCCTGTCTACTTCACCGCCTTGATGTAGTCCGCCCACAGCCGCACCGCCCGATCGCTGCCCGGTGTGGCCGGGGCGTCCCCGCCCAGCCCGGTCAGCGGCTGCGCGATCAGGTCGGTCAGCGCCATCCGGTAGACCACCACCGCCGTGGACTCCTTCTCGGTGTTCGCCACGAACCACCCCGCCGTGTTCGCCGCCGTGGTCCCGGTCTTGCCCGCGGCGCCGGGGTGCGCCTTGGCCGCCGCCTTCGCCGAACCGTCGGTGACGGCGCCGCGCAGGGCCTCCGTCACCGAGCGGGCCGTCTTCGCCGACATCGCCCGGACCGGCTTCGGCGCGTCCAGCGGCACCGCGGTGCCGTTGCGGGAGACCGAGCGCACCGAGTACGGGTCGGTGTGCATGCCGTCGGCCGCGAAGGTCGCGTAGGCGCCGGCCATGCGGATCGCGCTGGGCTTGGAGTTCTCCCCGAGCGAGAACGTCGGGATCCGCGTGCCGAGGCTCGACGGCAGCAGGCCCGCCCGCTCGGCGAACGTCTCCACCCGCTCGAGCCCGACGTCGAGGCCGAGCTGGAGCATCGGCGTGTTGACGGAGTTGGCGACGGCCTGCTGGAGGGTCACCTGGCCCCAGCTGCGGTTCCCGTCGTTGCGGCCCTTGACCACCTTGCCGCTGCGGTCCCAGTACGGTCCCTCCGGCGTCTGCACGGTCACCTGGTCGTTGCCGTCGTAGACCGTGGCGGGGGTGACGGGCGTGCGGTCCTTGCCGCGCGTGCGCACCACCCCCTCCTCCAGGGCGGCGGCGTAGACGAGCGGGGTGAACGCCGTCCCGACCGGGATCGTGGTCGAGTTGGCCTGGTTGAACCCCTGCTTCAGGTAGTCGGGGCCGCCGTAGACCGCGAGCAGCCGCCCGTCCGGGGCGACGCTCGCCGCGCCGATCTTCGCGTGCGTGTCGGTCGCGGGCCGCTTCTCCGCGTCGAAGTCCTTCTGCGCCTTCTGCACGGCGTCCGTCAGCGCGGCCATGCGGGACTGGTCGAAGGTCGTGTAGACCTGGTAGCCGCCGAGGTCGAAGTCGGCGTCCTTGATGTGCCCGGCCTTGATCGCGTAGGCCTTGGCCAGCTCCACCAGGTAGCCGTTCTGCGCGCCGGGCGTGCCGGCCGTGCCGGGGCCCGTGGGCTCCGGGAACTTCGTGTAGGTGGCCCGCTCCGCGGGCGTCAGCTGGCCGGTGTCCACCATGCGGTCCAGGATCCAGCTCCAGCGCTCCACGGCCCGCTTGTGGTTCTCCTCGCCGAGCGCGGGGTCGTACAGTCCGGCGCCCTTGAGGAGGGAGGCGAGGAAGGCGCCCTCGCTCGGGTTGAGCTTCGAGACGTCCTTGCCGTAGTAGGCCTGGGAGGCGCGCTGGATGCCGTAGGTGCCGCGCCCGAACCAGCTGGTGTTGAGGTAGTCCTGGAGGATCTGCTTCTTGCCCGTCTGGTTGTCCAGCTTCAGGGCCAGGAGGATCTCGGTGAACTTCCGGGAGAGCGTGCGGTCCTGGTTCAGGTAGGCGTTCTTCACGTACTGCTGGGTGATGGTGGACCCGCCCTGGGTCTCGCCGCCCGTCAGCGCGGCGCGCACGGCGCGCATGACGCCGGAGGGGGAGACACCGGGGTCCGTGTAGAAGCTGGCGTTCTCGGCCGCGAGCACGGCTCCCTGGACCTTGGGGGGCACCTTGTCCAGGGGCATCTCCTGCCGGCTGACCCAGCCGGTCCGGGCCATGGTGGAGCCGTCGGCCCAGTAGTAGACGTTGTCCTGTTGTGTGGCGAAAGAGTTGAGGTCGTCGGGTATGTCCGTCGTGGCGTACGCGATGCCGACGAAGGCCGCGAAGCCCGTGAACAGGTACAGGCAGGCGCCCAGCCACTGGCGCCAGGAGGGTATCCAGCGGCGCCAGCCGCTGCGGCCGGGTCTCGGATAGGCCGGCCGCATCCGCCGCAGCAGCGGTCGAATCCGCAGCAGCAGGGGCCGCACCCGCCGCAGCAGCGGCCGCACCCGCGCGACGGCGGGCGCCAGCACCCGCGCCAGGACCGGCGCGAGCGACCGCAGCCGGCCCGCTCCCGCGCGGGGGCGCCGACGCGCCCCCGATCCGCTCAGACGGCCCGGGGGGGCCGCTCCGGCGGCGTCCGAGGGCGTGCGTCCGCCCCGAGACCGCCCTCTTCCGCCCGTATCCTGCCTGGCCACTGCGGATGCTCCCTCTTCCGTGCTTTCCGGGACACCCTAGATGCATTTGCTGTGAGCCGGTCGGAGTGGTCACGGCGAGCCGCCCCGGCCGCCCCGGCGCCCTCGACGGTGACGAAGCGGAGTCGTTCGACTGCGCGGACAGGCGTTTCCTACCGGGCATCGGGTGACAAAGCGGAACGCGCCGAATCAGTCGCCTAGTTGTGCGAAAATTCCGTCCTCCCGGTCCGTGTGGACCGGGTGACAAGGGGAAACACAGTGATACCTAAGAGGTTCAGGCCCGCCGCCATCGCGGCCCTGACCGTGGCCCTGGCGTCCGGGGGCTTCTTCGCCTACTCGGCGAGCGCCGTCCCGGGCCCCGTGGAGGCCGACAAGGCCACCGCCGACACCTTCGCCCGCCTCGCCGACGACGTGCTCTCGCAGCGCACCCAGGCCCTGGTGGAGGGCCAGACCGTGCGCCACGGCCACGGCCAGGGGGGCAAGAAGAAGGCCCGCGTCTCCGACCGCCTGAAGAAGGACGAGGACGCCGCGATCCAGTCGCTGCGCTCCCGCAAGGCGCGGCTGGCGGAGCTGGGCGAGGTCTACAGCGGGGCCGACACCAAGGTCACCGTCGACCGCGCCGTGGTGACCGGGGGGAAGGCGACCGTCCAGGTCACCGAGCAGACCACGCTCACCTACAAGAAGGTGCACGGGGACGAGCCGTCGACGACCGACTTCAAGACGCGCTACGAGCTCACGCTCAGCAGCAAGAAGGGCGGTGACTGGGAGCTCGACGCGATCAAGTCCCAGGAGAACGGCCCGGTCGCCGTCAACGAGCCGGTCGCGGCCAAGGCGGCCGTCGTCAAGGACGACGGCAACCAGTACCCCGACGGCACGCCGGCGTCCACCAAGTACCCGGCGACGGCCAAGCCCAAGACGCTGACCGGCGGCGCCTACAACTACGCCGCCATGGCGCAGTACGCCGAGAAGTACTGGAGCAACTACAACCCGGCGTACCGCAAGTTCAGCGGCAACGGCGGCGACTGCACCAACTTCATCAGCCAGGCGCTGAAGGCGGGCGGATGGAAGCCGGTACCGGGCACGTCCTCGGACTACCGCAACTGGTGGTACGACGGCGCCAAGCAGTCCGACTCGTGGGTCGGCGCCAACGAGTGGGCCTGGTTCACGCTCTCCAACCAGCGTGCCGCCAACCTGGCCAACGTCTACCAGCTGGACGTCGGCGACATCCTGCAGGCGGACTTCAACCGGGACGGGTCCAAGGACCACTCCATGATGGTGACGTACCGCAGCAAGGCCGGAATGCCTTACCTGACGTACCACTCCACCAACACGTACCGGAAGTCGCTCGCGAGCATCCTCGCGTCCTACCCGGACGCGGTCTACTACGCGTACCGCACCTGACGGGCGGCCCTGACGGGCACCACCCGGCCCCTCCCGCCGCGCGGCCAGCACGGCGGGAGGGGCCTTTTTTCTGCGCTCACGGCCGAAAACCGCTGGTTGGACCCGGTAAACATCGCATCGAGAAAGATCACTGCATCGAAGTAATACCAACGCCATTTCAAGGTCAACTGGTCGAGCGGGCCGTTACTGTTCCTCAGGATCTGGACGGATTCCCGGATATTCATCCTCTTTTTCCGGTTTTACGAAGGAGAGCTCGTCCGATGACCATTGACACCAGCCCCGAGGCGCAGCTGCAGGAACCGCCCCGGCAGCAGAGCCTGAGCACGGCGGCGGCCCGCAACCTTGCCACCACCACCAAGTCCGCCCCGCAGATGCAGGAGATCACCTCCCGGTGGCTGCTGCGCATGCTCCCCTGGGTGGAGACCAAGGGCGGCACCTACCGGGTCAACCGCCGTCTGAGCTACACCGTCGGCGACGGCACCATCGACTTCGTCCAGGACGGCGCCAGCGTCCGCGTGATCCCCCAGGAGCTCGGCGAGCTGGCCCTCCTGCGCGGCTTCGACGACGTCCAGGTGCTCACCGCGATCGCCGACCGCTGCGTGCAGCGCGACTTCCGGGCCGGCGAGGTCCTCGTCGAACGCGGCACCCCCGCCGACCAGATCCACCTCATCGCGCACGGCCGCATCAGCCAGACCTCCGTCGGCAAGTACGGCGACGAGGTCGCCGTGGCCGTCCTCGCCGACGGCGAGCGCTTCGGCGAGAACGCCCTCCTGGACGCCGACGCCACCTGGGACTACACCGCCACCGCCGACACCCCCGGCACCCTGCTCACGCTCTCCCGCGCGGAGTTCGCCGCCGTCCTGGCCCAGGCGCCCCACCTCCAGGAGCACATCCGCAGGTTCAGCTCCCTCCCGCTCCAGCGGCAGAACCGCCACGGCGAGGCCGAGATCGCGATGTCGGCCGGCCACACCGGCGAGGCCGAACTGCCCGGCGCCTTCGTCGACTACGAGCTCAACCCGCGCGAGTACGAGCTCTCCGTCGCGCAGACGGTCCTGCGGGTCCACACCCGGGTCGCCGACCTCTACAACGGGCCGCACAACCAGACGGAGGAGCAGCTCAGGCTCACCATCGAGGCGCTGCGCGAGCGCCAGGAGCACGAGCTGATCAACAACCGCGAGTTCGGCCTGCTCCACAACGCCGACTTCAAGCAGCGGATCCAGACCCACTCCGGCCCGCCCACCCCGGACGACCTCGACGAGCTCCTCTGCCGCCGCCGCGGCACCCGCTTCCTCTTCGCCCACCCCAAGACGATCGCGGCCATCGGGCGCGAGTTCAACGCGCGCGGGCTCTACCCGGACCACGTCGACCTCGGCGGACAGCAGGTCCCGGCCTGGCGCGGGGTCCCGATCCTGCCCTGCAACAAGATCCCCATCACCAAGGAGAACACCAGCTCGATCCTGGCCATGCGCCCCGGCGAGGACAACCAGGGCGTCGTCGGCCTGCGCCAGACCGGCCTGCCGGAGGAGTACGAGCCGGGCCTGTCCGTGCGCTTCATGGGCATCGACGAGCGGTCGATCATCTCCTACCTGGTCTCCACCTACTACTCCGCCGCCATCCTCGTCCCCGACGCGCTCGGCGTGCTGGAGAACGTCCAGATCGCCCGCAGGCGCGACTGAGGGCACACCCCGACGGCCACGACAGCCCGGGCCGTCCCGGGCCGACCGAGCACGCCCGGGGCGCGGGACGGCCCACCCCCCGAATCAAGGAGCCACGGATGCCCGACCCCGGGCCTTCCCCCCAGCGACCGGGCCCGACCGCGGCACCGGCCCGTTTCGGCGCCCCGTCCCTCGCCGACGCCCTCGCGCCCGTCACCGGAACCGCCGAAGCCGCAGCCGTCGGCGGCCGGGTCCTGCCCACCCGGCCGGTACGGCCCTTCGGCACCGCCCCGGTGCCGGAGGCCGCCGCCCCGGCGCCCGCGCACGAGCCCGCGCCCGCCGGGCCCGCGCACTCGGCGGCCGCCCTGGAGCGGATCCTGCGCGGTCCGGCCGGCCTCGGAACCGTGAGCCTGCACTGGGCCCGGACCGAGGAGCCCCCGGCCGCCCCGGAGCCCGCGGCGCCGGCGGCCAGCCGGCCGATCCCGGGCCTCTACCACCACCCGGTGGCCGAGCCGGACCCGGTCCGGGTGGAGGAGCTCGGCCGGCGGATCAAGGCGTGGGCGGTGGACGAGGTCCGGGCGTTCCCCCCGGAGTGGGAGGACCAGTTCGACGGCTTCTCCGTGAGCCGCTACATGGTCGCCTGCCATCCGGACGCGCCCACCCTCGACCACCTGATGCTCGCCGCCCGGCTGATGGTCGCCGAGAACGTCGTCGACGACGCCTACTGCGAGGACGGGGCCACCTCCCCCGACGTCGGCGGGCGGCTGCTCCTGGCGCACACCGCCCTCGACCCGGTCCACACGACGGGGGAGTACCAGCCGGCCTGGGAGGAGTCGCTCTCCTCGGACGCCGCCCGGCGCTCCTACCGCTCGGCCATGGAGTACTTCACCGGGGCGGCCACCCCGGCCCAGGCGGACCGGTTCCGGCACGACATGGCCCGGCTGCACCTGGGGTACCTCGCCGAGGCGGCCTGGGACGCGACGGAGTACGTCCCGGAGGTGTGGGAGTACCTGGCGATGCGCCAGTTCAACAACTTCCGCCCCTGCCCCACGATCACCGACACCGTCGGGGGCTACGAACTGCCGGCGGAACTCCACGCCCTGCCCGCCATGCAGCGGGTCATCGCCCTCGCCGGCAACGCCACCACCCTCTCCAACGACCTCTACTCCTACATGAAGGAGCTCAAGAGCCCCGGCAAGCACCTGAACCTGCCCGTGGTCATCGCCGAGAAGGAAGGGCTCTCCGACAAGGAGGCCTACCTGAAGGCGGTCGAGGTCCACAACGACCTCATGCACGCGTTCGAGGCCGAGTCCGCCGCGCTCGCCGCGGCCTGTCCCGACCCGCGCGCGGCCCGCTTCCTCAAGGGCGTGGCCGCCTGGGTCGACGGCAACCACTACTGGCACGCGTCCAACACCTACCGATACACCCTGCCCGATTTCTGGTAAACGAGGGGACTTATTCCATGACCAGCACCGTCAGCACCACCCCGTTCATCCCGGCACCCGCCACGCCCTACCAGGGCGACATCGCCCGCTACTGGAACGAGGAGGCCAGGCCCGTCAACCTGCGCCTCGGCGACGTGGACGGCCTTTACCACCACCACTACGGCATCGGCGCCGTCGACCACGCCGCCCTCGGGGACAGCGCGGACAGCGCGTACGAGAAGAAGCTGGTCGCCGAACTGCACCGGCTGGAGTCGGCGCAGGCCGAGCTCCTCCTGGACCACCTCGGCGCCATCGGGCGCGACGACGTCCTCGTGGACGCCGGCTGCGGCCGAGGCGGCTCGATGGTCATGGCCCACCAGCGCTTCGGCTGCAAGGTCGAGGGTGTGACGCTCTCCGCCAAGCAGGCCGACTTCGGGAACGACCGCGCCCGTGAACTCGGCATTGAGGAATCGGTTCACTCCCGCGTCTGCAACATGCTCGACATGCCCTTCGAGACCGGGCAGGCGGCCGGTTCGTGGAACAACGAGTCGAGCATGTACGTCGACCTGCACGACCTCATGGCCGAGCACTCCCGCGTCCTCGCCGTCGGCGGCCGCTACGTCACCATCACCGGCTGCTGGAACCCGCGCTACGGCCAGCCCTCCAAGTGGGTCTCCCAGATCAACGCCCACTTCGAGTGCAACATCCACTCCCGCCGCGAGTACCTGCGCGCCATGGCCGACAACCGGCTCGTCCCCCAGGCCGTGATCGACCTGACCCCCGACACCCTGCCCTACTGGGAGCTGCGGGCCACGTCCTCCCTGGTGACCGGGATCGAGGAGGCGTTCATCGAGTCCTACCGGGACGGCTCGTTCCAGTACGTCCTGATCGCGGCCGACCGCGTCTGACCCGGCGGCGGCCGCCGGCCGCCCCACGCGAACGCCGGGCCCGTCCGCGACGGGCCCGGCGTTCCGGGTCGTTCAGGGGCGCTGGAGCGTGGCCACCAGGCCCGCGACGAGGTGCGCCCGCTCGGCCATGGCCCCGATCTCCACGTACTCGTGGTCGGCGTGGGCACCGCCGCCGACCGCCCCGAGGCCGTCCAGCGTGGGGACCCCCAGCGCGGCGGTGAAATTGCCGTCGCTGCCGCCGCCCACCGCCCGGGCCTCGATGCCGGGGAGCAGCCGCTGCGCCACCGCGAAGAGCCCGGCCGCCGCCGACTCGGGCATCGGGGGCCGGGTGATGGACCCCTCCACCGTGATCCGCGCACCGGGCAGGTGCGGGGCCAGCGCCGCGAAGGCGGACTCGATGCGCTCCCGCTCCTCCTGCGTCTCCACGCGCACGTCGACCACGACGGTGGCCTCCGCGGGGACGACGTTCTCCAGGGTGCCCGCGGCCGCGACGGTCGGGGTGACGGTCGTACCGGCCTCGGGACGGCCGAACCCCGCGATGTCCAGGACCTGGTGGGCCGCCTCGACCAGGGCGTTGACCCCGGCCGCCGGTTCCAGGCCGGCGTGGGAGGCCCGGCCGGCGATGGAGACCTGGAAGGCGCCGCAGCCCTTGCGCCCGGTCTTGAGGCCCCCGCCGTCGGCGGCGCCCTCCAGGACCAGCACGGCGCCGCAGGCGAGGGCGCGCTCCTCCAGGAGGGCCCGGGAGGACCGGGAGCCGACCTCCTCGTCGGCGGTCATCAGGATCTCCACGCCCGACCGGTCGGGGAGCGAGGCCAGTCCGTGGACGGCCTGCACGATGCCGCCCAGCATGTCGAACACCCCGGGGCCGGTCACCCGGCCGTCCCGGACGGCGAAGGGGCGGCGCTCCAGGGTGCCCAGCGGGAACACCGTGTCGTGGTGGCCGAGGACCAGGACCCGGGGCTCGCCGCCGCCCGACCAGTGGACGTGCGGACCGGCGTCGCTCTCGACCAGGACGGCCTGGCCGCCCAGGCGGTGCTCGATGATCCCGGCCACGGCCTTCGCCGACGCCGCCAGGGCCTCGACGTCGCGCGAGGGGGACTCGACCTCGACGAGCGTGCGGAGGTCCTCGATCATCGCGTCGACGTCCACGTCGCCACCCTGCTGCATCGTCACGTCGCACAGAGTAGTACTCCGTGCGCCGTGACGGACGTCCGGCCCCGGCCCCGGCGGGCGGCCCGCTGTCAGCGGCGGCTCCATTCCTCCGCCAGCAGCCGGTACGAGCGGACCCGGTCCGCGTGGTCGTGCGTGATCGTGGTGATCAGCAACTCGTCGGCCCCGGTGGCCTCCTGGAGGCGTTCGAGGTGGTCGGCCACGGTCCGAGGCGAGCCCACGAACTGGGTCTCCACCCGGTCGGCGACCAGGGCGTGGTCGGCCTCCGACCAGCCGGCGGTCAGCGCGCGGGCCTCGTCGGGGGTGGGGAAGGGGATCGCTCCCTCGGCGGTGCGGATGCTGCGCACCCAGGGCGCGTACCCGGCGGCCAGCTCCCGCGCCCCGGCGTCGTCCGGGGCCACCACGACGTCGGCGGAGACGCTCAGGTACGGCCGGTCCAGTGCGGCCGACGGCTTGAACGCGGCCCGGTAGGCCTCCGCCGCCTCCAGTACGGTCGCCGGGGTGACGTGGTAGTTCGCCGCGAACCGCAGCCCGTGCCGGCCGGCGGTCTCCGCGCTCTGCCCGCCGCTGCTGCCCAGGATCCACACCTCCACGTCCGCCCCCTCGCCGGGCACGGCCCGTGCCGCGACGCCCTCGGCGGACCGGTACTCGCCGCGCAGCAGCGCGAGCACGTCCTCGACCTGCTCCGCGTAGTCCTGCGGGCGGGCGCCGGGCAGGTTGAGCAGCTTCTGGTGGAGGGCCACGTTCGGGTGGCCGAGCAGGTGGGCGAACGAGAACCTCGCAGGGATCCGCAGGCCGTTCGGGGTGTAGCCCTCGAAGGGCTCCCGGCCGGCCGGGCGCGGCGCCGGCGGCCCCGCCGAGCGGCCCAGGCCCAGGTCGAGGCGGCCCGGGTGCAGGGCGTCGATCAGGCCGAACTCCTCGACCGTGGACAGCGCGGTGCGGTGGCCCAGCTGCACGGCGCCCGAGCCGATCCGGATCGAGGTGGTGGCGGAGGCGGTCAGCGCCAGGACCACCGCCGGGGAGCTCCCCGCGACACCGGGGTTGAGGTGGTGCTCGGCGAACCAGTAGCGGGCGTAGCCGAACCGCTCGGTCTGCCGGGCGAGGTCGATGCCGTGGTGCAGGGCGTCGGCGGCGGTGGAGCCGGAGGGGATCGGGAGGAGGTCGAGGACCCCGAGGGGGATGCGGGACATGGCCGGGTCTCCTTGCGGACCGTCTGACGGGGGAGCGGCGCCGGGGACCTCGCGGTGCGCCACCGGCGCGATCTCCGACGGAACAGTTCTAGCGACCTGCGGGGGCGCCGTCGACAAGATCGTCGGGGCTCGGCCGGACACTCCGCCCGCTGTGGCCGAAACACCGGGGGTGGCGCGCCGGGCGTCCGGGCGGCTCACGCAGCCCCGGCCTCCGGCACGGCGAGCCCGAGGTGGTCGCGCAGGGTGCTGCCGCCGTACTCGGTGCGGAAGACCCCGCGTTCCTGGAGCAGCGGGACGACGGTGTCGGCGAATCCCTCCAGGCCGTCCGGGGTCAGGTGCGGGACCAGGATGAAGCCGTCGGCGGCGTCCGCCTGCACCAGGCCGTCGATCGCGGCGGCGACCGTGGCGGGGGAGCCGACGAAGGTCTGCCGGCCGGTGGTCTCGATGACGAGCTCCCGGATGGAGAGGTTCCTGGCCTCGGCGAGCTCCCGCCACCGCCGGGCGGTGGCCAGTGGATCGCGGAACATCCGTACGCTCGCCCGCCCGAGGGCGACGGTGTTCTCGCCGGGCTCGGGGTCGATGTCGGGCAGCGGCCCGTCGGGGTCGTAGCCGGACAGGTCCCGGTTCCAGACCTGCTCCAGGTGGGCGAGGGCGGTGGCCCCGCTGACCTGGAGGCGGCGCACCTCGTGGGCGAGTTCGCGGGCCTCGGCGTCGGTGTCCCCGAGGACGAAGGTGGCGGCCGGAAGTATCTTGAGCCGGTCGTGCGCACGCCCGTACGCGGCCAGCCGGCGCTTGACGTCGGTGTAGAACGCCCGGCCCTCCTCCAGGGTCCCGTACCGGCCGAAGACGGCGTCGGCGTGGGCGGCGGCGAACTCGCGTCCCTCGTCGGAGTCACCGGCCTGGAAGACCACCGGCCGGCCCTGGGGGCCGCGCGGCACGTTGAACCGGCCCTCGATGTCGAAGTGCCGCCCCCGGTGTGCGAAGGCCCCGGCCCGCGCGTCGCGCAGGAAGACGCCGGCGGCGGGGTCGGCGGCGATCTCCGTGCCGTCCCAGGAGTCGAACAGCTCGGTGGCGGTGGCCAGGAACTCCCGGGCCCGGGTGTAGCGGTCCTCGCGGGGCAGGAAGCCGCCGCGCCGGAAGTTCTCCCCGGTGAAGGCGTCCCAGGAGGTGACCACGTTCCAGGCGGCCCGGCCCCCGGAGAGGTGGTCGAGGGTGGCGAACTGGCGGGCCACCTCGTAGGGCTCGTTGAAGGTGGAGTTGATGGTGCCGGTGAGGCCGATCCGGTCGGTGACGGCGGCCAGGGCGGAGAGGACGGTGAAGGTGTCGGGCCGCCCGACCACGTCCAGGTCGTAGATCTTTCCGCCCTGTTCGCGCAGGCGCAGGCCCTCGGCGAGGAAGAGGAAGTCGAAACGGGCCCGCTCCGCGGTCCGCGCGAAGCGCACGAAGGAGTCGAACTCGATGTGGCTCCCGGCCGCCGGGTCGCTCCACACGGTGGTGTTGTTGACCCCGGGGAAATGGGCCGCGAGGTGGATCTGCTTGGGCGGCTGGGCGCTCATCGTGTCCTTCCGGGTGCGGGATCAGGCCGAGGGGGTGGCGGCGTACCGGTTGGCGGGGCGTTCCAGGCCCAGCAGCCCGCGCAGCGTGGGGGCCGCGTACGCGGCCCTGAAGGCGTTCCGCCGCTGGAGTTCGGGCACCAGGCCGCGGGTGATCCCCGGGAGGTCGTGGGCGAGGACGGCCGGCCGCAGCCGGAAGCCGGTCAGGCCCGCCTCCCGCCATTCCAGGAGCAGGTCGGCGAGACCGGCCGGGGTTCCCGTGAACACGGCCGCGTCGGTGGGGGCCGGCTGTCCGGCGGCCGCGTCGAGGCGGTCGCGGCGGGCGGCCGCCGCCGGGCCGTCCGCGTCCAGGAACACGGTGAGGTCGGCGAAGACGTGCGGCGGGCCGGCGGCCGCCGCCGCGGCGCGGGCCTCGTCCGCGTCCCGCGGTGTGGCGTACACGAGGTCGACGGCCGCGGCCCCGGGGGCCACCGTGCCCGCCGAGGCCGTGACCAGGGGCTGCCCCTGGGGCGGGCGCGGGGTGATCGAAGGCCCCCGGACGCTGAAGTGCCGCCCCGCGAAGTCGACGGGGTGGAGTTTGTCGCGGTCGACGAACCGGCCCGTGGCGACGTCGCGGATCTCGGCGTCGTCCTCCCAGCTGTCCCACAGCCTGCGGACCACCTCCACGTGGTCGGCGGCCTCCCCGGCCAGCTCGCCCACCGGCACCGGGAAGGTCCGGCGTCCGAAGTGCGCGGCCTCGTACGGCAGCGCGGAGGTCTGTACGCGCAGGCCCGCCCGGCCCCGGCTGACGTGGTCGAGGGTGGCGATGGCCTTCGAGACGTGGAAGGGCTCGGTGTGGGTGGCCGTCACGCTCGGGACCAGCCCGATGTGCCGGGTCAGCGGGGCGACCCGGGCGGCGGTGAGCACCGCGTCCAGCCGCCCGCGCACCCGGTCGGTGCGCTCGTCGGGCGCGGCCGCCGAGGAGGACTGGAGGGCCAGGCCGTCCTCGAAGGTGACGAAGTCGAGCAGGCCCGCCTCGGCCTCGGCGACCAGGCCGGCCCAGTGGCGGGACGTGAACAGTTCCGCCGGCCGGGCACCCGGCTCGCGCCAGGCCGCCGGGTGCCAGCCGGCGCCGTCGAGGGCGACGGCGAGGTGGAGTTCGGACATGCCGAAGACGCTACGCGGGCGGGATGTACGGTACAACGACCGCTGTGTTAAGGGTATTTGGCGGTCGTGTTGCACCCCGGCGGGCCCGGCCCGGCCGGGGTGCGCAACGGCATCGGACGGCGGCCGGCTCAGGCGGCCACGGCCTCCCGGTTGCGGGCCTCCTGCGCGGGCGGCGCCAGACGGCCCGTACGGTGGAGCCCGTACAGGGCGGCCGCGCAGCCGAGGCCGAGCGCGAACAGCGCCAGCCAGGGCAGCGCGGACATCCCCGCCGCGCGGGCCGCGTCCAGCGCCGCTCCCGTGAGCAGGTTCCCGAGCGCGATGCCCACGCCGCAGACGGTGTTGTACAGCCCGTAGTGCGTCGCGACCAGGCGGTCCCCGGAGAGGCGGACGATGGTGTCCATCTCGAAGGGGTAGGCGATCATCGTCCCCACCGCCAGCAGCAGCGCCGACAGGGCCGGGGGCACCGCCGCCAGCAGCCGGGTCCCCGTCACCGAGTCCGGTACCGGCAGCGCCGTGGCGGCCAGCAGCGGCAGGAAGGCCGCGCCCATGGCGAACAGCCCCCAGGCCAGGGCCCGGCCCGGCTCCATCCTGGCCTTGCACCAGGCGGTGACGCGGGTCTGGAAGAGGATCGTGCTCAGCCCGGAGACGGCGAACAGCACGGCCACCGCCGCCGTGCCGAAGCGGCCCTCGCCGCCGATCCGCCGGACCTCCAGCGGCAGCGCCATGTACACCTGGAAGTTCATCACGTACGAGCCGATCATGGCGACCGAGAACAGCAGGAACGGGCGGTTGCGCAGGATGCCGCGCCACTGGGCCAGCACCCCCTCCCGGTCCCCCGGCGCGCGCTCCGCCGGGGAGTCCTCGCCGCGCCGCTGCGGCAGGGCCCGGATCTGCACGAGGCTCAGCACCGCGAAGATCCCGGCGGCCACCAGGCAGGTGACCCGGAAGTCCACGCCGGTCAGCACCATGCCCACCAGCGGCCCCAGCAGGATCCCGGCCTGGTAGAACACGTTGAACAGGGCGAAGGCCTCGACGCGGCGCTCGCCCGCGTCGGCCGCCAGGTAGGCGCGGCTGGCCGGGTTGAACAGGGCCCCGGCCAGTCCCGTCGCGGCGGAGGCGGCGAGGAGCGCGGGCACGGAGTCCACCAGGCCGAGCGTGGCGAAGCCGGCGATGCGCAGCGCCAGCCCGGCGACGATCATCGGCTTGTAGCCGAGCCGGTCGGCCAGGGTGCCGCCGATGAGGAACATGCCCTGCTGGCTGAAGTTGCGGACGCCGAGGATCAGCCCGACCGTCCAGCCCGCCAGCCCGAGCGGGCCGGCCAGGTGGGTGGCCAGGTAGGGCATCAGCATGTAGAAGCCGAGGTTGATGGTGAACTGGTTCACCATCAGCAGCTGGACGCTCCGCTCGTACGAGCGGACCTGCGCGAGGGTGCCCTTCATCAGGCGGGCACCCCCGCCCGGGTCAGGGTGAGCGGGTCGACCACGGAGGCGCAGCGGGTCCAGCGCATGACCTCCTTCTCGTCCAGCCGCCCGATCGTCTCCGGCTCCGGCGGCGGCGGGGAGTCGAGCAGGCCGTGGGCCGCGCAGTAGTCGTCGTCGTACACCGTGCCGAGGTAGCGCTGGGGGCCGTCGGGGAAGACGGCCGCGATCCGGGTCTCCGCGGGCAGGGAGCGGGCCAGCCACCCGGCGACCAGGGCGACCGCGCCGACGCTCCACCCGCCGGTGGCGTAGTGGGAGGAGGCAAGCTGGCGGCAGGTCCACACGGCCTCGCCCGGCGCGACCCAGTGCACCTCGGAGAACTGCTCGTAGGCGACGTTGCGGGGGTAGATGCTGGAGCCGAGGCCGCGCATCAGCCGGGTGCGGGCGGGCTGGCCGAAGATGGTGGAGCCGACGGTGTCCACGCCCACCACCTTCAGCCCGGGGTAGAGCCCGCGCAGGACGCGCGAGACGCCCGCCGAGTGGCCCCCGGTGCCGACGCTGCACACCAGGACGTCGATGTGGCCCAGTTCGGCGGCCAGTTCGTGGGCCAGCGGGGTGTAGGCGGTGGTGTTGTCCGGGTTGTTGTACTGGTCCGGGCACCAGGAGCCGGGGTGCTCGGCAAGCAGTTCGGTCACCCGGTCCCGGCGCGCCTGCTGCCAGCCGCCCGCGGGGTGGGGCTCGCTGACGACGTCGACCTTGGCCCCGTACGCCGTCAGCAGCCGGGTCATCGAGGGCTCCAGGCCGGGGTCGGTGACCAGGGTGACGGGGTGCCCGTGGACCATGCCGGCCAGGGCCAGGCCCAGGCCCAGGGTGCCGCTGGTGGACTCGATGATCCGGGCGCCGGGCGCCAGGTCCCCCCGGGCGCGGGCGCGCTCGACCATGTGCAGGCCGGGACGGTCCTTGATGCCGCCGGGGTTGAAGCCCTCCAGCTTCGCCCAGAAGCCGCGCCCTGCCGGGGAGAGGGGCTCGGACACGCGCAGCAGGGGGGTGTTGCCGACCAGGCCGGAGAGGGTGGTGCGGGCGTGGGGCGTGATGTCGGGGGCCGAAGGATGCATGGTTCCGCTCTCGTTTGGTGGTGCGTCGGTGGTCGCTCTCGGGAAGGGTCGTGCCGCGGCAGGGCCGAGTTCCCCGTGGGGCTGCGCCGGCCTCTGCGAACGGGCGTACGGGAGCGGCCTAGAGCCGCCACCGGCAGACGACGGCCAGAGTGGAACGTCCGGAACGGGCCCGGGCGGGCCCGCCGGCGGTCGGCGGCGCGGCGGCCGCGACGTGCCCGGGAGCCGCCGGGGGCCGTGCCTCCCCGGGGGTCGGGGTGGTGCCGGACCGGAGGGAGGGGGCCGGGTCGGAGGGGGAGCAGGCGAAGCCGTGGGCCGGGTCGGGGTGCGGGTGCCCTGCGGTCCCCGTGGGTCCGGACTGGAGCGCGGCTCCAGCGGTCGGTGAGCCGTCCGCGACGGGCGCGTGCGGGACGGAGGAGCAGGACAGGGCCGCGCACAGCAGCGCGCCGACCAGGGCGACGAGCAGGACGGCACTATGCGACGAAACGGGATGAAAGGGGCGTGCGTGGGGGTGGGTGGGCACCGGACCTCCGTGCGGCGGACGCGCCCCGGCCCGGAAGGGGCGCGGGGAGGCGGGGGATCGCGGGGGCTGCTCCCGGGCACGGCTGTGCGCGGGGTCGCCGGCGGCGTGGACCCCGGTGCCTACACCCGCAGGACGGCGGAGCTTCTGGTGACGGCCGGGGCGGTGTCGCCGGCCGGCCCGGCCGCGCGCACCGCGCCGCGGGGGGCGGCGCCGCCGACCGGGGCGCAGCCCTCGGCGGGCGCCGCCGGGGAGGGCGGGGCGTCGACGGCGGAGGCCGCGCGGGGCGGCAGGGGCACGCAGTGGTGGACCGGGTGCGCCGGGTCGTGACGCTCCGGGGCACCCGCCGCGGGAGCCGCGGCGTCGGCCCGGGTGGTGACGGAGTGCGCCGGGGGATGCTGCGGGGTGGCGTGGTCGGTGGTGCTGTGGGAGCCGCCGGCGCCGTGCGCGCAGACCAGGCCCAGGAGCAGCAGGACCAGCCCGAGCAGGTGCGGCAGACCCGCGCGGGGGCGGGGCCGCGGCAGGCGCGAGGACCGGGCTGTGACCACGCCGTGATCCTAGCGTGCCCCCCGCGTGATGACGGGACGCGAATCGGACAATCGCCGACCGGGTTCCGCCGCCGTCCCCTACGGGGATCAGGCCCCCGCCTCCCGCGCGTCCAGCGGGACGTGCCAGGCGTTGCGCCGCCGCACGGCCCGCAGTTCGGCCTCCAGCGGGCTCGGCGGTACCGCGAGGACGGGGCACGGCGCGTGCGCCAGGCAGTACCGGGCCACCGAAGGCCGCAGGCCGCGCAGCAGCCGGCCGCGCGGGCCGGCGCCCACCACCAGCAGGTCGTCCCCGTCCCGGACGGCCTCGACCAGCGCGGCCCCCGGCAGGCCCCGTACCGCCCGCCCGGCCAGGGCGACCCCGGGGCCGCCCTGGCCGAAGGCCGCGTCGAGCGCCCCGCGCAGCCGCTCGACCGCCGCCGCCCGGCACTCGGGGAAGGGGGAGCACACGCAGGAGGTGCGGCTGCCCAGGCCCCCGCCCGGGGCCTGCCAGGCCAGCACCGCCCACAGCTCCGCGCCCCGCAACCGGGCCTCGGCGGCGGCCCGGTGCAGGGCCGTCAGGCTTCCGGGGCTCCCGTTCACGCCCACCACCACGCGTCGCCCCACCACCGCTCCTCCCCAGCCGATCGGCCCGCCGGGATCCGGCGGGCCGTGTCCGGGCTCCATTCAACGGCAGGGCGGGCGCGGCGGCCGTCAGCGATCCGTATGGACCCGTGCCCCAGGCGTCAGGATCCCGTCAGGAGGGACGGCGCGGGCTCCGGGGCGGCCGGGTCAGGCGGGGTCCGGGGTCGCGCGGACCAGGACCAGGGAGCCCTCGTACGCGCCCTGCGTGCGCAGGTGGCCGTGGCGGGCGTCCCAGGCGCCCGACTCCAGGTCGCGGCGCAGGCTCCCGTCGAAGCGCTCGCGCACCCCGTCGTCGACGAAGCTCCACGCCGAGCAGGCCTGGCGGGCGGCCGGGTCGAGGAGCATCTCGGGGCGCCCGTAGTAGGCCTCGTTGAAGCCGTCCGTGCAGTCCAGCGGGATCGGCACGGTGTGGACGGTGCCCGTGCCGCCGAGGGCCGCGGCGATGTCCTCCACGCGCGGGTAGCGCCGGGCCTCGGTGTCCAGGACCTCGGGGGCGTACTCGTACAGCCAGAAGTCGCGCACCAGCTGCGGGGCGCAGGTGAGCACGACCACCGGGCCCCGGGTCACGCGCCGCATCTCGCGCAGGCCCCGGGTGACGTCGCTCCACTGGTGCACGCTGAACAGGGTCATCGCCCCGTCGAACTCGCCGTCCGCGAAGGGCAGGTGCTCGGCGACGGCGTCGACGGCGCGCACCAGCCGGGCCGGGCGCTGGTCGCGCATGGACCGGGAGGGCTCGACCGCGGTGACCTCGCGGGCCGCGTTCTCGTACGATCCGGCGCCGGCGCCGACGTTGAGGACCGTCCGGGCCTCGCCCAGGGCCTCGGCGATGAACCGCGCGATACGGGTGTCGGGCCGCCGGAACGAGGCATAGCCGGAACCGATGGCTCCGTAATCCACGTCCCCGGCGCTGCCGTCCTGAGTGCGTACATTCATGGTTGCATCCTGCATCCGCGAGGGCCGTTTCGTACACGGCCTCGCAGATGCTTGTGCAAACAGCCAGACGGGCGGCAGCTGTGGAATGGAGGATGGTCCCGTCCCGTGCCGGCTCAGTCCGCTGCGGCCGGCGGCGGGAGCACGGGCAGCCGCAGGACCATGCGGGCGCCGCCCGGGGAGTGCTCGGCCGCGAGGGTGCCGCCGTGATGGGTGGCCAGGTCGCGGGCGATGGCCAGCCCGAGGCCGGCGCCGCCGTGGTCGCGGCTGCGGGCGTCGTCGAGGCGGGTGAACCGCTCGAAGACCCGCTCCCGGTCGGCCGGCGGGATGCCGGGGCCGTCGTCGCGGACCTCCAGGACGGCGGTCCGCGCCCGCGCGGGTCCGCACGCGCGCAGCGTCAGCTCCACCCGCCCGGCGGCGAACCGCTGGGCGTTGTCCAGCAGATTGGTCACCACCCGCGTCAGCCACAGCTCGCTGCCCTCCACCACGACCCCGTCCTCCGCGCGGACGCGTACGGGGACCCGGTCGCCCAGCCGGGAGTCCACGGCGTCCCGCACCAGGTCGCCCAGGTCCAGCCGGACGGACGCGGCCGGCTGCGCCGCGTCGATGCGGGCCAGCAGGAGCAGGTCGGAGCAGAGCCGCTCCAGCCGGTCGGTGTCCTCCAGCGCCCCGCCGATCAGCTCCGGCCACAGCTCGGGGTCGCGGACCGCCAGGGCCACCTCCAGCTGCGTGCGCAGCACGGTGAGGGGGCTGCGCAGCTCGTGCGAGGCGTCGGCGATGAACTGGCGCTGGCGTATCCCGGAGGACTCCAGGCGGTCCAGGGTGCTGTTCATCGTCAGGGCCAGCCGGGCCACCTCGTCGCCGGTGGCCGGTACGGGGACCCGGCGGTGCAGGTCGCGGTCGCTGATCTCGGCGACCTCCGCGCGGATCGCCTCGACGGGCCGCAGGGCGCGGCCGGTGACCCGCCAGGTCACCAGCGCCACCAGTGCCAGGAGCAGCGGCCCGCCGACGACGAGCGCGGCGGTGGTGGTGTCGTCGGCCGCGTCCACGTCCCGCAGCGAGGTCCCGACGTAGACGGCGACCAGGCCGTCGGGGGTCTGGGTGGTGACCTGGACGACCCGCTGGCGGTGCTCGCCGCCGAGCGGGCGGATCCGCCAGGTGTGGAAGACCGTGCCCGGACGCAGGGGCCCGGCGGCGGGCCCGAGCGCGGGCAGACCGGCCAGGTTCGGGGTCGCGCGCAGCACCCGGCCGCGGGCGTTGACCACCTGCACGAAGTCGGCGCCGTGCAGCGGAGCCCGCATCCGGTCGAGGCGGCCGCCGGAGGCGAGCTGCGCGACGGCGGAGGCCTGCTCCTCGGCGTCGCGCTCGGCGTTGCGCAGCATGCCGGCCCTGAGCAGCCCGAGCAGCGCGACCGAGGCCAGGGCCAGGGCCACGGCCACGACGACGACGGCGCCGGCGGTGGCCCGCGCGCGGACCGTGGTGGGCCGCAGCCGGCGCAGCAGGGACCGGCACCGGCGCAGCAGCGGTGCCAGGGCGCGCGGGGCGCGCGCCGCCGCGGTCTCAGCCACCGTCGGCCGCCAGCCGGTAGCCCACGCCGCGCACCGTCTCCAGGGCGGACCGGCCGAACGGGGCGTCGATCTTCCGGCGCACCGCGCTGACGTGCACCTCGACCACATTGGGATCGCCGTCGAAGGCGCTGTCCCACACCTGCTCCAGGATCTCGCGCTTGGGCACCACCTCGCCCGGCCGCCGGGCCAGGTACTCCAGCACGGCGAACTCCCTCGCGGTCAGCCGTATCTCCGTGTCCCCCCGCGAGCACAGGTGGCGGGCCGGGTCCAGCAGGAGGTCGCCGACCCGGAGCGACTGCGGGCCCCGGCGGCCGGTGCGCCGGCCCAGCGCGCGCAGCCGGGCGACCAGGACCAGGTAGGAGAAGGGCTTGGAGAGGAAGTCGTCGGCCCCGGTGTCCAGGGCCTCCGCCTCGTCGTACTCGCCGTCCTTCGCGGTGAGCATCAGGATCCCGGACTCGTTGCCGGCCGCGCGGAGCCTGGCGCAGACCCGGTAGCCGTTGAGGCCGGGCAGCATGATGTCGAGCACGATCAGGTCGTAGTCGTGCTCGCAGGCCATCCACAGCCCCTGCGGGCCGTCGTGGGCCACGTCCACCGAGAAGCCCTCGGACTGGAGGCCCCGCTGCAGGGCAGCGGCGAGCCGCCGTTCGTCCTCCACCACCAGTACGCGCATGCCGACCAGGGTCTCAGGCCCGGCCGGCGCTTTGCTGAAGGGGTCTTCAGCAGGCTTCAGGTGGGCTTCAGCATCGCCTCGGCAGGCTCTGGGGCGAGCCGGGTGCGGTGCCCGGTGGTTCCCGAGGAGTCCCGCCATGTCAGAGTCCTTCCCGCAGCCCGAGCAGAGCCCCGAGCCGCAGACCGAGGCCGTCGCCGGTGACGGCGCGGCCAAGCGCAAGGGTCGCCTGGGCCGCGTGGTGTCCCGCGGCGCCGGCGCGCGCTGGGCGGTGGCCGGAGCGGCTGCCGCGGTGATCGTGGGCGGCGGGGCCGCGGCCGTGGCGGTCGCCGGCCACCACCACGGCCACCACGACCCGATGGCCAAGGGCGGCCGCCCGGCCTGGTCCGAGCCCGACCACGAGGGCGAGCACGGCGGCAGGCACGGCGGCGGCCACGACGGCGGACGCGAGGGCCGGCGCCCCCACCCGAAGAAGCCGATGGTCCAGGACGGCGCCGGCGCGCCCGGGAGCTTCGCGAAGAAGGCCCCGGCGGCCCCCGCCCCGCTGCCCCAGCTGCCGATCGACCAGGCCGCGCAGAAGGCGGCCACGGCCGTCCCCGGCGGCAAGGTCGAGGCCCTGCGCGCGATACCCCAGGAGGGCGGCGGCAGCGCCTGGCAGGCCGTGGTCCTCGGCCCGGACGGCGTCCGCCACGCGGTGACCCTCTCCGGCACGGACGGCACCCCCACCGCGAACACCCCCCTCTCGAAGGCCTAGCCCGCCCGCGCCAGGCCCCCGGCCCGGCCCCCGACCCGGCGTCCGTCCCGGCCGCCGTGTGTCCCGGGGGCCGCCCCGGGGGATGGCGCGCAGAATGTAGGGGAGCCCTCCGCCCCCGTCCGGGCGGACGCGGCCACCGGGCGTGCCCCGGGCAGAGGAGGCGACTCGTGCCGTCGGACCAGCCGGGGGGCGCGCCGTCTGCCGGGCCGCTCCGCTCCGAGCCCGGTTCGCTGCTGGAGCACGTGCCCGTCGCCGTCCTCGGCCTGGACCCCGCCGGCCGCGTCCGGTACTGGGGCCCGGGCGCGCGGGAGCTCTTCGGGTACGAGGCCCCCGCCGCGCTGGCCCGCCCCGCGGCCGCCCTCTTCCCGGAGCCGGCCGAAGGCCCCGGGCCGGCCGAGCGGCTGGTGGAGCGGGCCCTGGCCCTGGGCTACTGGCGGGTCCGGCTGCCCGTCCGGCACCGCGACGGCACCGTCTTCGACTGCGGCTTCCGCGCCTTCCCGGTGACCGGCTCCGCCGACCGCGACGACGGCACGGTGGTCATGGCCCTGGCCAGCAGGGGCGACGAGCTCGACCGGGTGAAGACGAACCTCGCCTTCCTCGACGCCCTCTTCGAGACCTGCCCCATCGGGCTGGTGATGCTGGACGAGCAGCTGCGCTACGTCCACCTCAACCAGGCGCTGGCTGACATGGACGGGATCCCCGTCGCCGACCACCTGGGCCGCGACACCGGCGAGATCATGATCACCACCGACGGCGGCGAGTTCCGCCGGATGCTGCGCGCCGTCGCCGACGGGGGCCGCCCCCTGGTCGGCGTCCTGGTCGGGATGCGCACCGCCGGGCGCCCCGACGTGGACCAGGTGCGCTCCGTCAGCCTCTTCCCCCTCAGCGGGGCGGTCGGCACGGGGCGCGGGGTGGGCGGACTGCTCGTCGACGTCACCGACCGCGAGCGGGCCCTGCTGGAGGCCACCGCGGCGCGCCGGCGCCTGGCCCTGCTGGACCGGGCCAGCGCCCGCATCGGCACCACCCTCGACGTGGACACCACCGCCCGCGAGCTGGTCGACGCCACCGTGCCGGACTTCTGCGACGGCTCCGTCGTGGAGATGGTCGAGTGGATGTACCCGTCCGAGGCCTTCGACCCGGACCTGCCCCTGATCACCCGCCGGATCGCCACCGGCACCGTCCTGCCGCCGCCCGCCGCCGAGCTGCTGTCCTCCCTGGACCGGGTGACGTACCCGCCGGGCTCCAGCATCCACCGGATGCTGAGCACGGGACGCCCGGTCAGCGTCAGCGTCGACGAGTTCACCGCCCGGACCGTCGGCCGTGACCAGCGGGCCCGGCGGATCCTCGACAGCGGCCTGGCCTGCGTCCTCGTCGCCCCGCTCATCGCCCGCGGCCACGTCCAGGGCATCGCCCTCTTCGGCCGGTCCGCCGCCCGCCCCGCCTTCACCGGGCAGGACCTCGGCCTCGCCGGCGAGATCGCCTCGCGCGCCGCCCTGTGCCTGGACAACGCCCGCCTCTACAGCCGGGTCCAGGACATCTCCCTCACCCTCCAGCGCGCCCTGCTGCCGACGGCCCCGGACGAGACCGCGCACGTGAGCGTCGCCCACCGCTACCTGCCGGGCAGCCGCGCCACCGAGGTCGGCGGCGACTGGTACGACGTGATCGCCCTGCCCGACGGCCGGGTCGCGCTCGTCGTCGGCGACGTCATGGGACACGGGGTGCCCGCCGCCGCCTCCATGGGCAGCCTGCGCATCACGGCCCGGGCGCTGGCCCGCCACAGCCCCGACCCCGGGGCCCTGCTCGCCGAACTCGACACGACCGCCCGGGACACCGGCGTCGAACTGGCCACCTGCCTCTACGTCCTCTACGACCCCCGCACCGGCCGCGCCCGCATCGCCAACGCGGGACACCCCCCGCCGCTGGTGCGCCACCCCGACGGCACCGTCGAGACCCTCGGCGGCGTCCTCGGCGTCCCCCTCGGCGTCGGCGGCGTCCCCTTTCGCACCAGCGGGGCCGAACTGCCCGACGGGGCCGTCCTGGCCCTGTACACCGACGGCCTCGTCGAGGCGCGCGGCCAGGACATCGACGAGGGGCTCGACGCCCTGCGCGCCGAGCTGGCCCGGGCCGCCGGGCCGCTGGAGCGGGAGGCCGACCGGATCCTCGCGGCCCTGCTGCCCGACGGGGCGACCGACGACACCGTCCTCGTCCTGGCCCGGCTCAGCCGTAGGGGCGACGGGTCCTAGGACTCCTCCAGCAGGCGGGCGGCCATCGCGCGCATCTCGACCTTGCGGATCTTGCCGGTGACGGTCATGGGGAACTCGTCCACCACGTGCACGTAGCGCGGGATCTTGAAGTGGGCGAGCCGGCCGTCGCAGTACGCGCGCACGGACTCGGCGGTGAGAGGCTCGGCCCCCTCCCGCATCCGCACCCAGGCCATCAGCTCCTCCCCGTACTTCGGGTCGGGGACGCCGATGACCTGGACGTCCAGGACGTCCGGGTGGGCGTGGAGGAACTCCTCGATCTCGCGCGGGTAGAGGTTCTCGCCGCCCCGGATCACCATGTCCTTGATCCGGCCGGTGATGCTCAGGTAGCCGTCCGCGTCCATCACCGCCAGGTCGCCGGTGTGCATCCAGCCCTCCCGGTCCACCGCCTCGGCGGTCCGGCCCGGCTCGCCCCAGTAGCCGATCATCACCGAGTAGCCCCGGGTGCACAGTTCGCCGGGGGTGCCGCGCGGGACGGTCCGGCCGCTCTCCGGGTCGACCACCTTGACCTCCAGGTGCGGGCCCACCCGGCCGACCGTGGAGACCCGGCGCTCGACCGAGTCGTCCGCGCGGGTCTGCGTGGACACCGGCGAGGTCTCCGTCATGCCGTAGCAGATGGACACCTCGGTCATCCCCATCCGCTCGATGACCTCGTTCATCACCTCCACCGGGCAGGGCGAGCCCGCCATGATCCCGGTCCGCAGGCTCGACAGGTCGTACCCGTCGAAGCCGGGGGCGGCCAGCTCGGCGATGAACATGGTGGGCACCCCGTACAGGGAGGTGCAGGCCTCGGCCTGCACCGCCGCCAGGGTGGCCGCCGGGTCGAAGGCCGGCGCCGGGATCACCAGTGCCGCGCCGTGGCTCGTGCAGGCCAGGGCCCCCATGACCATGCCGAAGCAGTGGTAGAAGGGCACCGGTACGCACACCCGGTCCGCCTCGGTGTAGCCGCACAGCTCCCCGACGAAGAATCCGTTGTTGAGGATGTTGCGGTGCGAGAGGGTGGCGCCCTTGGGGAAGCCCGTGGTCCCGGAGGTGTACTGGATGTTGATCGGGTCGTCCGGGTGCAGGCCGGCCGCAGCCCGGGCCAGCGCCGCCCGATCGCCCCGACGGCCGCGCTCCAGCAGCGACTCCCACAGCGGCCCGTCGAACAGGACCGTGAACTCCAGGTCGGGGCAGCGCGGCCGGACCTCCTCGACCATCCCCGCGTAGTCGGAGCTCCGGAAGCGCTCCGCCGCGACCAGCAGCCTGGTCCCGGACTGGTTGAGGACGTACTCCAGCTCGTGCGAGCGGTACGCCGGGTTGACCGTGACCAGGATGGCCCCGATCTTCGCGGTGGCGTACTGGACGAGCGTCCACTCCGCGCGGTTGGGCGCCCAGATGCCCACGCGGTCCCCCCGCTCGATCCCGAGGTCCAGCAGCCCGAGGGCGAGGGCGTCCACGTCGGCGGCCAGCTCCCGGTAGGTCCACCGGCGGCCGGCGGCCACGTCCACGAGGGCGTCCCGGTCGGGGAAGCTCCGTACGGTCCGGTCGAGGTTGTCCCCGATCGTCTCCTCCAGGAGCGGGACCTCGGCGCTCCCGGACGCACAACTCGACGCGACGGACACACGTACCTCCTGGGCGGGGAGCCGGGACGGCGGCGGGCGCGCCCGGCTCGTGGCCCGGCGCCCGCCCATGATCGCCTCCAGGGGCCCGTCCCGCCAGATCCCGAGGGGTGGGATTCACACCCCCGCTAATCGAGCACATGTTCGGACAGGGGAGTAGGGTCGAACCATGCACGCACTCCAGGGGTCCCTCTTCGACCAGACCGACGAGATCCGGCTCGGCCCCCTCACGGCGGTGGAGCGCACGGAGCTGGGGGCCGGCGCCTGGGTCGACCGGCTCCCCGGATGGCTGTCCGGGGCCGACGCGCTGTTCGAACAGCTCGCCGCCGGGGTGCCCTGGCACGCCGAGCGGCGGCAGATGTACGAGCGCGAGGTGGAGGTGCCCCGCCTGCTGGCCTTCTACCGGGCCGGCGACCCCCTCCCGCACCCGGTGCTCACCGAGGCGCGCGAGGCCCTCGGCCGGTACTACGCCCCCGAACTCGGCGAACCCTTCGTCACCGCCGGGCTCTGCCTCTACCGCGACGGCCGCGACAGCGTCGCCTGGCACGGAGACCGCAACGGCCGCTCCGCCACCGAGGACACCCTCGTGGCGATCCTCTCCGTCGGAGACCCCCGCGACCTCGTCCTGCGCCCCCGCGACGGCGGCCCCACCCTGCTGCGCCTGCCGCTCGGCCACGGCGACCTCGTGGTGATGGGCGGCTCCTGCCAGCGCACCATGGAGCACGCCGTCCCCAAGACGGCGCGCGCCGTCGGCCCCCGCATCAGCGTCCAGTTCCGCACCCGCGGCGTACTGTGAGGCCATGCGCAGCCGGAGCCTTCTGCGGGGCTGGTGGGCCGCACTCCCGCCCGCGGCGGGCGGCGCCGTCATGGCCGCCGGAATCCTGTCCGTCGGCCTGGAACTGACGGGCCGCCGCCTCCTCTCCCTCGCGGCACTGGCCGTCTCCGCCGCGCTCTGGCTCCTGCTGGCCGCCGACTTCACCGCCCGGCTCGCCGGTGACCGGGGCCGCTTCCGGGCCGAGGCCGACACCCCGGCCGCCCTCACCGCCGTCGCCGCCACCACGGTGCTCGGCACCCGGATCTCCCAGCTCGGCCGGCAGGACGCGGCCGCGGCCCTGCTGGCCCTGGCCGCCCTGATCTGGCCCTGGCTGCTCCTCGGCGTCCTGCGGCACTGGCGGCGCCGCATGCCGGGCGTGGTCTTCCTCGTCTGCGTCGCCACCCAGGGACTCGCCGTCCTGGGAGCGGCCCTGTCCACCGTCCACCACCTCGCCTGGCTGGCACGGGCCGCGCTCGTCCTCTTCTGTCTGGGCGTCCTCCTGTACGCGCTGGCCCTCCAGCGCTTCGACCTCCGCGAGGTGTGCGGCGGCGCGGGCGACCACTGGGTCGCGGGCGGCGCCCTGGCCATCACCGCCCTGGCCGGCGCCAAGCTCACCGCCTCGCCCGTCGGAGCCGCCGGCCCGGCCCACACGGTCCTGAGCGCCGCCACCCTGACCGCGCTCGCGCTCTCCCTCGCCTGGTACGCCGTCCTGCTCGCCGCCGAGGTCCGCAGCCCCCGCCCGGGCTACGACATCCGCCGCTGGTCCACCGTCTTCCCCCTCGGCATGACCGCCACCGCCTGCCTCACCGCCGCCTCCGTGACCGGCCCGGCCTGGCTGCGCCCGCTGGGCGAGGTGCTGCTGTGGATCGCGGTCGGCGCCTGGGTCCTCACCTTCGCCGCCTGGCTCCTCACCCTCACGGCCTTCCCGCGCTCCCGCCGGCCGCACCGCCCGCGTTCCGGGTGACCGCCGACCCCGCCGACCCCGCCGTCCGCAGGTCCGGCGGGCTCCGCGTCCCGCACCGGTACGGGACGTGTCACAGCCCCGCTACAGGCCCGTGACCAGTCGTAATTAAGTACCGGGCGGCCCCTTCCGCACGTGAGAATGAGCCATCTCGAACCGGGAGGAACCCATGAGCCAGGACCACCTGACTCTCCATGACCTGATGCCCGCGCAGGCACTGGCGGAGGCCGTCGACGCCGGGTACGTGACCCGCAAGCGGCACCCCGAACTGCCGCTGTCCATCTACACGTACACGCGCAGCGCGCAGTACGAGCGGGTCTGGAACCAGGTCACCACGCGCTGCCGGGGCCTCGTCGCCGACGACGCCACCGGAGCCGTCGTCGCACTGCCGCTGCCGAAGTTCTTCAACGTCGGCGAGCACGAGTCCGGCCAGCCCTACGCGCCCGCCCTGCCGGACGAGCCGTTCGAGGTGTACGACAAGGTCGACGGCAGCCTCGCCGTCGTCTTCCACTACGCGGGCCGGTGGCACGTCGCCTCCAAGGGCTCCTTCATCAGCTCCCAGGCGTCCTGGGCCCAGCGCCGCCTCGACGCCCGCGACACCGCGGCCCTCGTGCCCGGCACCACCTACCTCGCCGAGATCCTGTACCCGCAGAACCGGATCGTCGTCGACTACGGCGACCGCCGGGACCTCGTCCTGCTCGCCGCCTTCGACCCGGCCGGCGCCGAGGTGCCGCTCGCCGAGGCCGCCGTCCACTGGGAGGGCATCGGCTCCGTCGTGAAGGTGTGGCCCGCCATGCCGCTGCCCGAACTCCTGGCGCTCGCCGAGTCGAACACGCTGCCCGGCGGCGGCCCGGCCACCGGGATGGACGCCGAGGGCTTCGTCCTGCGGTTCGCCTCCGGCGTCCGCGCCAAGGCCAAGCTCTCCGAGTACGTGCGCCTGCACAAGCTGCTCACCGGCGTCACCGAGCGGGACATCTGGCGCAGCCACGGCGTCCAGCGCTTCTCCGGGACCTCCGCCAAGCGCCTGGCCCAGGGCCTGGGGCTCTCGGTCGCCGAGCTCGGGGGCATCCGCTCCCGGGGCGGCCGCCCCCTGGACGCGCTGCTGGAGCAGGTCCCCGACGAGTTCGACACCTGGGTGCGCGAGGTGATCGCGGGCCTGGAGGAGGAGTTCGCGCGCCGGGAGCGGGCCATCGACGAGGCCTACGAGCGGTTCGAGCACCTCGCGGACGACCGCGGCGCCTTCGCCCGGGCCGTGCGGGAGCTCCGGGACGGCGACCTGCGCGGCGCCATGTTCATGCGGCTGGACGGTCGCACCACCGAGCTCGTCACCTGGCGGGCCGTGCGGCCCGAGACGGCCGATCCCTTCACCACCGACGAGGAGAACTGACATCGTGTCCGAAGAGCCCGAACTCCCCGTGGTCCACGTCATGACGGGGTTGCCGGCCTCGGGCAAGACCACCGCCGCGCGCGCCCTCCAGACGGAAGCGGCCGGGCGGATGCGCCGGGTCAACCTCGACGACCTGCGGGCCATGCTCGACGTACCGGACCCCGAGCGGGGCCGCTCGTACAAGCACGAGCAGACCGTGCTCGCCGTCCAGGACGCGGCGGTCGCCGCGGCCGTCGCGGACGGCTTCGACGTGGTCGTCGACAACACCCACCTGACCTCGCACATCCCCAAACGGCTCAAGGCGGCCGTGGCCGGCCGGGCGCGGTTCGTCGTGCACGACTTCACCGACGTGCCCGTCGAGGAGTGCCTGCGCCGCGACGCCGCGCGGGAACGGCCGGTGGGCGAGGAGATCATCCGGATCCTGGCCGAGAAGCACGCGAAGGCCCGCAAGGGCGGCTGGCGGCTGACCGCGGAGTGGCTCAACGACCAGCCGCCGGTAAGGCCGTACGCCGCGGACCCGGCGCTGCCCGCGGCCGTGATGTGCGACATAGACGGCACGCTCGCCCTGACCGGGGACCGCGGCCCGTACGACTTCTCGCGCTGCGAGCTGGACCTGCTGAACGAGCCGGTGCGGCACGCGCTGGACGCCTTCCGGCGCGGCGGGGACCGGATCGTGCTGCTGTCGGGGCGCGGCGAGGAGCACCGGCCGCAGACCGAGTCCTGGCTGCGGGCGCACGCGGTGCCCTACGACGAGCTGTGGATGCGCGCGGCGGGGGACACGCGCCGCGACGACGTGGTCAAGGCCGAGCTGTTCGACGCGCACGTGCGCGAGCGCTACGCGGTGCGCGTGTCCCTCGACGACCGGGACCGGGTGGTCGCGGTCTGGCGCCGGATGGGCCTGCCCACCTGGCAGGTCAACTACGGCGACTTCTGATCCGGGGTACGCGGCCGGCCGCCGTGCCCGCCCCCGCGGAGGCGGGGCGCGCACGGCGGCCGGGACGGTCGTGACCGGTCGCGGTCAGTCGCGGCACCACCGGACGGGCTTGAGGTCCTTGACGTAGCGGGCCGAGACCCAGTCGTGCTCGTAGCGGTCGTGGGTCATGCGGTCGCGGAGCTTCGAGCGGCCCTCGCCGTCGGTGTCGTCCTTCCAGTCGTCCCGCTTGTCGTCCTTCCAGTCGTCACCCGGGTCGATCAGGTACCAGATGTCGTTCCCGGCGACGTTCTCGCCGCGCGTCTTGCACTTCAGGGCCAGCGTCTCGCCCGGGTACACCTTGTACTGGAGGTGGGAGTGGGTGGTCGGCTCGCTGCGGACGCTCAGCGGCCCGCGCGAGACGACCTTGCCCAGGGAGTAGCGGTGCTTGTGGTGGCCGCCGTCCTCGTCGTAGGAGTCGTCGTCGTCCCTCCCGTCCCGGGGGCCGTCGAGACGGGCTCCGCCGTGGGCCGCCGGACCCTGGTCCGCGACGGCGGCGCCCCCGCCGACCAGGCCGAGCACCAGGCTTCCGGCGGCCAGGGCGAGGATGGTCCTGGTGGGCTTGAGCATGAGCGGCTCCTCTGGGAAGACTCCCGCTCGCCGCGCTGCGCGGCGAGGCGCGGCGGCCCGGCGGCCGCCAGGCACGACTATGACGACGACGGCCGTGGGGGCTCCCGGCGGCGCGCCGCCGCTTAGCCCGATATGCCCAATGTGTTCCTGGGGTCCGCGAAGATGCGGGCCGCAGCGCCCCGAGCCAGAGTGGGGCGCATGGGTATCGAAGACTACGGCGGCGGCCCCGGCGCCCAGCAGACCGGCGTCCTGGTCGTCACGACCAACGACGTGCCCGGCTACCGCGTCGAGCAGGTCATCGGGGAGGTGTTCGGGCTCACCGTGCGCTCCCGGCACCTCGGCAGCCAGATCGGCGCCGGCCTGAAGTCCATGATCGGCGGCGAGCTGAAGGGCCTCACCAAGACACTCGTGGAGACCCGCAACCAGGCCATGGACCGGCTCATCGAACAGGCCAAGGCCCGCGGTGCCAACGCGGTGCTGATGATGCGCTTCGACGTCACGGACGCCTCGGACGTCGGTACCGAGGTGTGCGCGTACGGCACGGCCGTCGTCCTGGTGCCCGCCGGCGGCTGACCGGCTGACCGGCTGACCGGCTGACCGGCTGACCGGCGGGCCCGGGACGCGACGGCGCCGTGGCCGCGCCCGGGCCCGTCAGTGGACCCGGTAGACCTGGCCCGTCTGCGCCCCCTCGACCGACCGCACGAAGGCGGTCGCCGCACGGGCCGCGGGCACGGCCTCCATCCCGGCGAAGAAGGGGCCGTAGGCCGGCAGGGACTCCTCGACGACCGTCGGGCTCACCACGTTGATCCGCTGCGGCGGCAGTTCGATCGCCGCGGCGCGCACGAAGGCCTCCACCGCGCCGTTCGCCGCCGAGGCGGCCGCGCCGGCCAGGATCGGCTGCTCCGCGAGGACGCCGCTGATCAGCGTGAACGAGCCGGTCGGGGCCACGTGCCCGGCGCCCTGGCGGACCAGCTCGATCTGGCTCAGCGCCTTGCCCCGGAACGTCGCCGCGAAGTCGTCCGGGGTCAGCTCGGACAGCGGCCGGAACACGGCGTCGCCGGCGGCGACCGCCACCGCGTCCAGCGGCCCCGCCTGCGCGTAGAGGCGGGCCACCTGCTCCGGGTCCGTGACGTCGGCCACCAGGTCGCCGCCCGAGCGGCCCACGCCGACCACCTCGTGCCCGCGCGCCGCGAGCGCCTCGCGCACGGCGCTCCCCAGCGTGCCGCCCGCGCCGACCAGCAGAATCCTCATCCCGACCTCCAAGGTCCCCGCCCGGGGGAACCTCCCCCGTGCACCCCCGACGCTAGGGACCGCGCGGGCCGTCCGGAAATGCCGTCTGGGCAGCGACTATGCTCCACAGGCATGGACGACGTGGAACTGCGGCACCTCAGGGCGCTCGACGCGGTGGCCGAAGCCGGCACGATCACCGCCGCCGCGGCCCGCCTGCACATGACGCAGCCCGCCCTCTCGCGGACCCTGGCCCAACTGGAGACCCGCGTCGGCGTCCGGCTGGTGGACCGCTCCTCCCGGCACCTGGCCCTCACCGCGGCCGGCGCCACCCTGCTCGGACACGGCCGGGCGATCCTCTCCCACCTGGACGCCGCCCTCGCCGACACCCGGGCGGTGTCCCGCCCGCTGCGCCTCGGCTACACCTGCGCGGTGCTCGGGCGGCAGACCGTACCGCTGATGCGCGCGTGGCGCCGTACGCACCCCGGCACCCCGCTCGACGTGGTCCGGCGCGACAACGGCACCGCGGGCCTCGCCACCGGGGACGCCGACGTCGCCGTCCTGCGCATCCGCCCCGAAGACCCGCGGATCCGCAGCGAGGCCCTCTACGCGGAGGACCGGGTCGCCGCCCTGCCCGACGACCACCCGCTCGCCGACCGGGACGGCGTCCTGCTCGCCGAGCTCGCCTCCGGCCCGGTACTGCCGCTGGCCGTCTGGCCCGAGGCCGGCACCGCCTCGCCGGACCTGTGGCCGCCGCACCGGCGCCCGGCCCGGACGGTCGCGGTCGGCAACGTCGACGAGTGGCTGAACCTGATCGCCACCGGCGGCGCCTTCGGCGTGGCGACGGCGGGCACCGCCGAGAGCCACGGACACCCGGGCGTCCGCTTCGTCCCGGTCTCCGACGCACCGCCGGCCACCGTCTACCTGTCCTACCCGCACCACCCCACGCACCCGGGGACCCCCGAGTTCCTCGCCGCGGTCCGGGAGGCGGTCAGCGGTTGAGGCCTTTTCGGGCGTTCCCGCGTACGGGCGGCCCCCGCGGCGGGCATCCTGCGCACAGGGCCCCGGACGCCGGGGACGAGGACGAGGACGAGAACGAGAGGCAGGGCCGCACGATGACCGCAGGCAAGACCGCCGCAGAGGTGTTCGACGCGCTCGCGGAGCGCTACGAGGAGGCGTTCGGCGGCATCCCGGCCCAGCGGCAGGCCCTGGACTGGCTCACCGGGCGGCTGCCCCGCGGCGCCCGCGTGCTCGACGTCGGCAGCGGGACCGGCCGCCCCACGGCCGAGACCCTGGTCCGCGCCGGCTGCGCCGTGACCGGGATCGACGTCTCCGCCGAGATGGTCGCCCTCGCCCGCACCCGGGTCCCCGGGGCCCGCTTCGAACAGGCCGACGTCCGCACCTACGCCCCGCCCGGACCCGACGGCTTCGACGCGGTCTGCGCCTTCTTCCCGCTCCTGATGATGGACCAGTCGCAGATCGCGGCCTCACTGGAGCGGATGGCCTCCTGGACGGCGCCCGGCGGCTACCTCGTCGTCGCCACCGTCCCGGGCGACATCGACCGCCTCGACATCGAGTTCATGGGCCACCGGGTCACCGTCAGCAGCCTCTCCGCCCAGGAGTACCGGCGCCGGATCGAGGCGGCGGGGCTGGAGGTGCTGCACCACGAGACCGTGCCGTTCCACCCCGCCGGCGGCCTCGCCGACCCCGAGGAGCACCTCTTCTGCTACGCGCGGCGCCCCCTGGCCTGAGGCCCCGCCGCGGAGCCCCGCCGCCAGGCCGCCGACCACCACCGCCAGGCCCAGCCACACGGCCGGCCCCGGCACGCCGCCGCCCGACAGCGCGCCCGCACCGGCCGCCGCGAGCGGGGCGACCCCCGTCAGCAGCCCCGCCCGGCCCGAGCCCACGGCCGCCACCGTGCGGTACCAGAGCAGGAACGCCACCGCCGTCACCAGCACCGCCAGGTAGCCCACCGCCGCCCACTGCGCCGCCCCGAGCTCCGTCACGGCGGACGCCGGCTCCGTGGACGACGCCAGCCCCGCCAGCACCACCGCCCCCATCCACACCGCGTGCACGGACACCCCCCACGCCCCGAGCCGCCCCAGCACCGGCACCGCCAGCAGTGTGAACCCCGCCTCGCAGGCCAGCGCCAGTGCGGCCCAGCCCACCCCGGCGGCGTCCGTACGCCCGGCCCCCTGGACCAGCACCGCCCCCGCGACCACCACCGGCGCCGCCAGCAGCACCCGCCGGCTGGGCCGGCGCCGCTCCAGCAGCGGGCCGATCACCCCGAGCACGACCGGTACGGAGGCCACGGCGACGGCGATCACGGCGGGCTCGGCGTGCCCCACCCCCCGGACGACGGCCACGTTGAACAGCACCAGACCGGTCACCGCCACCCCGGCCAGCCACAGCCACTCCCGCCCCCGCGGGCGCGGCAGCGGGACCCCGGCGGCCCGGGCGAGGAGGACGAGGAGCAGCGCGGCGGCCGCGTAGCGCACCGCCTGGGCGGTGAACAGCGGGGCCTCGGACAGGGACCGCGAGACGGTGACGCTGCTGCCGACCAGCGCCATGCCGACGACCCCGGGGGCCAGGTCGCGCACGGAGGCTGCGGGGAGGGAGGGGGAGGTGCTCATACGGACCAGCCTGGGGGCACAATGGCCCGGTGAGCAGGTCCAAAGAAGCCCCCGACGACAGGTCCACAACCGCCGGCTCCGCCCCGGCCGGCTCCGCCACGACCTCCTCCGCCCCGGCCTACGCCTCCACCGCCTACGCCTCCACCGCCGGCTCCTCCACGACCGGCTCCTCCAGCACCGGCTCCGACTTCCTCCAGCTCGACATCGGCCGGGCCCCCGAGGGCGGCCGCACCGAGTGGCTCGCCGGCCGGCTGCGGGCCGCCATCGCGGACGGCACCCTGCCCGTCGGCAGCCGGCTGCCCGCCACCCGGGTCCTGGCCGCCGAACTGAACGTCTCGCGCGGTCTGGTGACGGAGGCCTACCAGCGGCTCGCCGAGACCGGCCAGGTGGCGGGCCGCGGCCGGGGCGGCACCGTGGTCGTCGCGGCCCCGCCGCCCCCGCCGCCCGCCGGTGCGGACCGGCCCGCCGCGCCCCGCGGCGGGCCGGTCGACGCCCTGCGCGCCGTGCCGTGCCGGATCGACCTCTCGCCCGGCGTGCCCGACCTCACCGCCTTCCCGCGCACCGCCTGGCTCCAGGCCGAGCGCCGGGTGCTCGCCGGCCTCACCGCCGCAGACTTCGGCTACGGGGACCCGCAGGGCGCACCCGCCCTGCGGGAGGCCGTCGCCGGGTGGCTGGCCCGCAACCGCGGGATCCGCGCGGACCCCGGCGAGGTCGTCGTGGTGGCCGGGGTCGCCCAGGCCCTGGGACTGCTCGCGGCGGTACTGCGCGGGGCCGGCGTGCACCGGGTGGCGGTGGAGGACCCCGGCTCGCTCGGGGCGAGGCAGCAGCTGGAGCACGGCGGACTGGACACCGTGGGGATCCCGGTGGACGGGGCGGGGCTCGACGTGGCCGCGCTGCGGGGGAGCGGCGCCGGGGCCGTCCTGCTGACCCCCGCCCACCAGTTCCCGACCGGGGTCGTGCTCGACGGGGAGCGCCGCCGCCGGCTGCTGGCCTGGGCGGCGGCCGGGGGACTGGTCCTGGAGGACGACTACGACGCCGAGCACCGCTACGACCGCGCCCCCGTCCCCGCCCTGCGGGCCCTGGCGCCGGAGTCCGTCTGCTACGCCGGCAGCGTCTCCAAACTGCTCGCGCCCGCGCTGCGGCTGGGCTGGCTGCTGGTCCCGCCCCGGATGCGCGACGAGGTCGTCGACGCCAAGCGGTACGCCGACCTCGGCAACCCGGTCCTCGCCCAGCTCGTGCTGGCACGGCTGATGGACTCGGGCGAACTGGAGCGCCACCTGCGCTTCGTGCGCCGGCGCCACCGCCGCCGCAGGGACGCGATGCTCGGTGCCGTCGCCCGGCACCTGCCCGGCGCCCGGGTGCACGGCGCGGCGGCGGGCCTGCACCTGATGGTCACCTTCGACGGCGCGTCCTTCCCCGACACGGCGCTGGCCACCGCCGCACTGGCCCTCGGGGTCAAGTCCCACCCGCTGTCCTGGCACCGCCTGCGCCCCGGCCCGCCGGGCCTGGTCCTCGGCTACGCCGCCGGCGCGGCCGCCGAGATCGAGGAGGGCGTGGCCCTGCTGGGCCGGGCCCTGCGCACCTGCACCCGGGGCCCACGGCGCTGACGCCGCCGGGGCATCCCGCGCCTACGGCGGACCCCGGCGGATCCCGCGGAAAATATTTCGGGAACGGCGGCAACCGATCGCGGACCCGCGCGTCGTGCGGGGGTGAAGGGCGAAGTTCCGCGCCCTGGACCCGACCGTGGAGATGCACCGTGAAGAACCTGAAGCGCGTTCCCCTGTCCGCCCGCCGGGCGGCCGCCGTCGCCGCCGCCACCGGGGCGGTCGTCGCCCTCGGCGGGCCGGCCTTCGCCGCGCAGGCGCCTTCCGCCACGCCGGCGCCGCCCTCCACCTCGGCGGCGCCGCACCCGGTGCCCTCGCAGCCGGCCAACGGCCAGCCCTCCGCCGTGCCCGCCCAGCCCGGCGGCAAGCCGACCCCGGTCCCGACCCACCCGGGCGGCGGCAGCGGCCAGCCCTCGGCCATGCCCTCGCTGCCGCCGGGCGCCACGCCCAGCCCGTCCGTCTCGCAGCCCGGCAGCGGACAGCCGTCCGCCGTCCCCTCGGGGGCGCCCGGTTCCGGCGAGGGCTCCGAGCTCGCGCATACTGGCTCCTCGGCGACCACCGTCGCCCTCGGCGCCGGAGCGGCCGGGCTCATCGCCGTCGGCGCGGGCGCCCTCTTCACCGTGCGGCGCCGCGCCGGCAACTGAGGAAACACGTGCTCGCACTCGCACCGTCCGCCGGCCCCGCCGCGCCCGGTTCCTTCCGGGCGTGGCGGGGCTTGTGGTGGTGGCTCACCCGACGCGAAAGCCCCGCCCCGCCGGCCGGACCCGGCGCGCACCCCTACCCGTACACCTACGGCACGGCCGGCCGGGGGGACGCCGGCGACCCCGCGCCGACCGTCAGCGAGCTCTACCACGCCCACCGGCTGTCCATGGTCCGCCTCGCGGTGCTCCTCGTGGACGACCTGGGGACCGCCGAGGACGTGGTCCAGGACGCCTTCACCGCCCTCTACAGGCGGCACGGGGAGCGGATCACGGAGGTGGACAACGCGCTGGGCTACCTGCGCACCTCCGTCGTGAACACCGCGCGCTCCGTGCTGCGCCGCCGCCGCACGGCCCGCGCGTGGGTGCCGCCCGCCACGGCCGACGTGCCCTCCGCCGAGGCGTCCGTCGTCCTGGACGAGGCGCACCGCGAGGTGCTGGCGGCGCTGGGCCGGCTGACCCCGCGCCGCCGCCAGGTACTGGTGCTCCGGTACTGGGCCGACCTCAGCGAGGCGGAGATCGCCGAGACCCTGGGCATCAGCCGGGGCTCGGTGAAGTCGAACGCCAGCCGCGCCCTGGACGCGCTGGAACGGATTCTGGAGGGAAGGGTATGACCGGCGAACGCCCCGTGGAGCGCCGGCTGCGGCAGGCCATGGCGGCCCGGGCCGAGGAGGTCACCGTGCGCTCGCTGCGCCCGGCCGACCCGCCGGGCCCGCACCTCAAGGCGCCCCGCGTCCGGCTGCGCCGTGCGGCCTGGGGCCTCGCGGGGCTGTCCGGCCTGGCGGCGGCGGCCCTGGCGGGCTACCTGGTCCTCGGCCCGGACGAGGTCCCGCCCCGCCCGGTTCCGCCGGCCGCGCCGCCGGAGCTCACCCCGACACCGACCCCGACCCCGGGCGGGCCGTCGAGCGCGACGCCCTCGCCGGTGCCGTCGCAGCCGTCCACGGGGGCGGCGAGCCCCCGCCCCACGCCGACGCCGTCGGCCCCTTCGGCGCGCCCGCCGCGCACGACTCCCGCGCCCCCGCCGACGCACGGCCCGGTGCAGGGCTCGGCCGTGCCGTCCTCCGGGTCGGGCGCCGGACAGCCGTCCGCCTTCCCGAGCCCTCCGAGGTAGCGGGCCCGGGTCCCCCCGCCGGGGGCTATCCGTGCAGGTTCTCGACGGCCGCCACCAGCGGGGCCAGTTCCGGGCGGCCGGCGGCCTCGTCGAGGGCCTCGCGCAGGGCGGCCGCGTTGGTGGGGCGGGCCTCGGCCAGCAGGTCGAGGCCCGCCCCGCTCACATCGGTGTAGATGCCGCGCCGGTCCGTGTCGCAGAGGTAGCGGTTCAGCAGTCCCCGGTCCTCCAGTCTGCTGACCAGCCGGGTCGTCGCGCTCTGGCTGAGCACCACCGACTCCGCCACCTGGTTCATCCGCAGGTGCCCGCCCGGCCCGTCGTGCTGGCGGCTGAGCACGTCCAGCAGGGAGTACTCGCGCACGCTCAGCCCGTGCCCCGCCTGCAGGGCCCGCTCCAGGTGGGCCTCGATGCGGCCGTGGAGGAGGGAGAGGGCGCACCAGCCCTGGGCGAGGGGGGCGGGGGCGCTGTCCGTGGCCGTCATGGGCTCCTCCGTCGTCAAGGCGCACGCCCGCGGCGCGCGCGTGCGCGTACGACCCAGGATAGGGGACGCGCGCAATAGCCCGCGCTTGCGAATATCAGGCGTCTGCAATTAATGTGGGCGACGGTAAACGGCTGGCGCAATCTTCCGGCCGCTCCTCCCGCACCGACCTCCCCCCACCCTGAAGGGCCGCACGCCCATGCCTCTCGCGCTCCTCGCCCTCGCCATCGGGGCCTTCGGGATCGGCACCACCGAGTTCGTGATCATGGGCCTGCTGCCCGAGGTCGCCGCCGGATACGGCGTCTCGATCCCGACCGCAGGCTTCCTGGTCACCGGCTACGCCCTCGGTGTCGTCCTCGGCGCCCCCGTGATGACCGTCCTCGGCACCCGCGTCCCCCGCAAGCGGATGCTGATGCTGCTGATGGGCCTGTTCGTCGCCGGCAACGTGCTCTCGGCGCTCGCCCCGACCTTCGGGGTGATGCTGGCCGGCCGGGTCGTCGCCTCCCTCGCCCACGGCGCCTTCTTCGGGATCGGCGCGGTCGTCGCGGCCGGGCTCGTCGCGCCCGAGCGCAAGGCCGGCGCCATCGCCCTGATGTTCACCGGCCTGACCGTGGCCAACGTGGTCGGCGTCCCGCTCGGCACCCTCGTCGGCCAGCACCTCGGCTGGCGCGTCACCTTCCTGATCGTCGCCGCCCTCGGCGTCGTCGGCCTGCTGGGCATCGCCCGCCTGGTCCCCGAGCTGCCCCGCCCCGAGGGCGTGCGGATCCGCCACGAACTGGCAGCCTTCCGCAACGTCCAGGTGCTGCTCGCGATGGCCATGACCGTGCTCGGCTTCGGCGGCGTCTTCGCGGCGATCACCTACATCACCCCGATGCTGACCAACGTCGCCGGCTTCGCCGACACCTCCGTGACCTGGCTGCTGGTCCTCTTCGGCCTGGGCATGGTCGCCGGCAACCTCGTCGGGGGCCGCTTCGCCGACCGGGCGCTGATGCCGATGCTGTACGCGTCCCTGGGCGCGCTGGCCCTCGTCCTCGCCGCCTTCACCCTCACCGCCCACAGCAAGGCGGGCGCCGCCGTCACGGTCGCCCTCATCGGCGCCCTGGGCTTCGCGACCGTGCCGCCGCTGCAGAAGCGGGTCCTCGACCAGGCCGCGGGCGCCCCCACGCTGGCCTCCGCCGTCAACATCGGCGCCTTCAACCTGGGCAACGCCCTCGCCGCCTGGCTCGGCGGTCTGGTCATCGGCGCCGGCCTCGGCTGGACCGCCCCGAACTGGGTCGGCGCCGCCCTCGCCGCCTCCGCCCTGGCCTTGGCCCTCGTCTCCGGCGCGCTGGAGCGCCGTACGGCGGGCGCGAGCCGGGTCGTGGCGGCCGGGACCCCCGCCGCCCCCGCCCCCGTCCACCACTGACCCCCCCACCGATCCACCCCCCACCGATCCACACCCGCACAGGAGCACACCGCATGTCCCGCACCACCCGTACCGCCGTCTCCCCGCTGACCACCGAGGACGCCGAACTGCTCGTCACCGCCGCCCGTACCGCAGCCGGGGCGGCCGGGGTCGCGGTCAGCGTCACCGTGCTGGACGCGGGCGGCCACCCGCTGGCCTTCCGCCGCGACGACCGGGCCGTCCTTATCTCCGGCGAGACCAGCACCCGCAAGGCCTACACCGCCCTCCAGCTGGACGCCCCCACCGCCGCCCTCACCGAGGCCGTCCTGCCCGGCGGTCCCTTCCACTCCCTGCCCACCGCCCTCGACCGCCCGCTGCTGTTCATCGCCGGCGGCCTCCCGGTCCACCGCGACGGCCATCTCGTCGGAGCCGTCGGCATCGGCGGCGGCGCCCCCGAGCAGGACCACGCCTTCGGCGAGGCCGCCCTGGAGGCCCTCGGCCGCGCCGACTCCGGCGCCTGAGCCCGCCCGGCCCGGGGCGCCCCCTTGCGTGCCGGGTCGCGCGCACCGGTCCCCCGTGCCAGCTTGGTACGGGGGACCGGTGCATCATGAGGCGGACGAAGAGAAGGCACGGCACGGGACGGGCCATCGCGACGGCAGCGGCCGCCGCCCTGGTCTCCTTCGCCGTTCCGGCGTGCTCCGCGGGAGCCGAGGACACGGGCGCCGCCCCCGGCGCCACCGCCCCGCCGGGGAGTCCTCCGCCGGCCTCCGCCACCCCGACCCCGCCGCCGGCCTCCTCGTACCCGCTGTCCAGCGCCCCGCGCACCGTCCCGGCCGTCCGCGAGCACACGCCGGCCCGGGGGCCCGGCTGGAAGCCCGCGCCCGCCGGCCGGGTCCTCGTGGCCCCCGCCGACAGCGCGGCGCTCTCCGACGAGGCCCGGCTGCTGGCCGGCGAGCTGCACCTCGGGTACGCCGAGTCCGACCAGGCCCGGCCCGGCGACGTCCGGCTGGCCCTCGGGGCGAAGGGGGCGCCCGAGTCCTACACCCTCACCGTCCGGGACGGCCGGGTCACCATCACCGGCCCCGACGAGGCGGGCGTCTTCTACGGCACCCGCACCCTCAAGCAGGAGATACGCGGGGCCGGGGCGGCCCCCGAGGGCACGGTGCAGGACGCCCCGGCCAAACCGCAGCGGGGGCTCAACCTCGACATCGCCCGCAAGAACTTCGCCCCCGAGTGGATCGAGGACCGGCTGCGCGAGATGGCCGACCTCAAGCTCAACCAGCTCGGCCTGCACTTCTCCGACGACCAGGCCTTCCGGATCGCGTCGGACACGCACCCCGAGATCGTCTCCACCCCGCACCTCACCAAGGCCGACGTCCGGCGGATCACGGCGCTCGCCGCCCGGCTGCACATCGCGGTCGTCCCCGAGATCGACTCGCCCGGCCACCTCGGCGCGGTGCTGCGGGCCCACCCGGAACTGCAGCTGCGCGACGCGTCGGGCCGGGCCGTCAAGGGCGCCGTGGACATATCCGACCCGGCGTCGGCCAGGCTCGTGGACGACCTGCTGCGCGAGTACCTGCCGCTGTTCCCGGCCGGAGCCTGGCACCTGGGCGCCGACGAGTACCAGGCACTGGTCGTCAAGGACCCGGAGGCCTCCTTCCCGCAGCTCGCACGCGCCGCGCGCGCCCGCTACGGGGCAACGGCCCGGGTGCAGGACCTGGCGACGGGCTGGCTCAACGACCGGGCCGCGGTGGTCCGCCCCTCCGGCAAGGCGCTCAAGGCGTGGAACGACGGGATCTTCGCGGGCGGTGTCGCCCGGGCGGCCCCGGACATCCAGGCCGAGTACTGGACCGGCAAGGAGTACGGCGCCCGGCCGCCGACGGAGTACCTGAGCGCGGGCCGCAAGGTGGTCAACCTCAACGACGAGTACCTCTACTACGTCCTCGGCGAGCCCAACCAGTTCACCTACCCCACCGGCAAGCGGATCTACGAGCAGTGGACGCCGCTCGTCCTGCGCGGCAGCACCGCCGTCCCCGCCGCGTACGACCCGCAGGTCCTCGGCGCCCGCCTCGCCGTCTGGTGCGACCTGGCGGCCTCCCAGACCCCGGCCCAGGTGGCCGCCGGCATCCGGATGCCGCTGGCCGCGCTCTCCCAGAAGCTCTGGGACCCCCGCCCGCCGCAGGCCTCCTGGCCCGATTTCCAGGCCCTCGCCGGCCGTCTCGGGCCCTGACCGCGACCGCTGGGCGGTCACCGGCGTCCGCCCGGCAGGGCCGGAGGTCAGCACTCCGCAACAAGCCGATCCCAGCGCGGTGACGAAGCGCGCCCGGCCGTCGCCGCGGCCGGATCCCGGGGGCTACGTTCTGGCGCGACGCCGGAACGAGCAGAGGGAGAAGGCCATGGGAGCGGTACGGAGGCAGGCGGCCACGGCCGTCCTCGCGGTGTGCGGGATGCTGGCGCTCGGCGCCTGCCGGAACGGCGACGACCCGGCCGCGCCGGACGCCGGGCCCAGCGCCGCCGCCCCGGCCCCGCCCACCGCCGTCACCGCCCCGCCCGCGGCCACGGGCGCCGTGCCGGCCCCTTCGAAGACCGGCGCGGCGCCCACGTCCCCGGCGACCGCCACCGCCACGGGGAAGAATCCCCCCGCCCCGGCCCCGCCCTCCGCGACGACCTGCGGCCCCGACCACCGGATGCCTGTCTCGCCCGACACGATCGCGGTGCACCGCTACACGCCCGAGGGCGGTATGACGAGTCTCGTCGTCCAGCACGGCACGTACGGCTGCCCCGGGCGCTTCGAGCCGTCGGGCGCGTGGACGTACCTCCCGATCGGGGAGAAGGCCAAGATCACCGCGACGGCTCCGATCCTCCCCTCGGTGGTGATGGGCAGGCCCATCTCCACCAGCGAGCTGACCTCCTGGCTGGACACCCATCCGGACGAGGGCCTGCCCTTCCGCTACCACCTGAACGCGGCGGGCGTCATCGACACCCTCGACGAGATCTACGTCAAGTAGCCCACCGCGCTCCCGGGGGCCGCTACCAGATCGAGTTGACCCACTCCGGGTGGTCGATGAACGGGTTGCGGTTGTGCTGGTAGGTGTCGAAGATGACCTGGTTGCGCCGCTTCTCGAAGGCGTCCGGCGGGTCCATCTGGTTCCACTGCTTCAGCAGGCTGAGCCGGCCGAAGAGCGGCGCGGTGCCGTTGTTGACCTTGTCGTTCATCTCCAGGTCCGGGAAGCCGTCCCCGCCGTCGTAGCGCACGGCCATGTAGAGCAGCATGCGCGCGACGTCGCCCTTGACCGCGTCCCGCGGCTCGAAGGAGTCGGCGTCGGTGTAGCTGCCGGGTGCCTCGGCGACCGGGCTGCCGCCCATGTCGAAGTCCTTGTTGCCGCGCGTGCTGTTGACCGTCACGTCCTCGGGGCGCAGGTGGTGCAGGTCGGTGCCCGGGCCGGTGGCCGTGCCGAAGTCGCCGTGGCTCTTGGCCCAGACGTGCTCGCGGTTCCAGTCGTTGACCCCGCCGCCGTTGGAGTTCTTGGACTGGGAGCGGCCCGAGTACACCAGGATGACGTTGTTCGGGTTGTTGGGGTCCTGGTCGGTGACCTTCAGCGCGTTCCACACGCCGTCGTACGTCACCGTGGACTGGTTCTTGATGATGTTGTGCAGCGCCGTCTTCAGCGCGGCGCCCGTCTTGCCCGCGGCGGGCGCGTAGTAGTCGTCGACGCTCGTCGCGGAGGCCGCGGCGCGGGGAGCCGCCGCCGTCCGCTGCGGGCCGGCCGTGGCGGTGGCCGGTATGAGGAACAGCGCGGCGGCCGCGAGGCCGGCGGCCCAGGGGGCCGTACGGGAGATTCTCATGACGTGGGGGATACCTCTCCACAAGCACCGTCCCCGCCCTGGCAGTTGGCGGGGTGTCGGGTGGCGAAGCGAGGCTCACATTGTCATGTATCGAACAGGTTAAAACCATGTGTCGGACGGGGTCCGCGAGGGTGTTTGCCGCCGGGCGGGCATGGGCACGGTAGGCGGTGCCCGGACGGCCCCCCGGCCGGCCGCCGACAGCACCCCTGGAGCAGCCCATGGCAGTGAAGATCCTCATCGTGACCGGCGACGCGGCGGAGTCCCTGGAGGTCCTCTACCCCTACCAGCGCCTCCAGGAGGAGGGGTACGAGGTCCACATCGCGGCCCCCTCGCGCAAGAAGCTGCGGTTCGTCGTACACGATTTCGAGGAGGGCTTCGACACCTACACGGAGAAGCCCGGCTACACCTGGCCCGCCGACATCGCCTTCTCCGAGGTGGTCCCCGAGGAGTACGCGGCGGTGGTCGTTCCGGGCGGCCGCGCCCCGGAATACCTGCGCAACGACCCCGAGGTGCGCCGGATCCTGGCCGCCTTCGCCGGGGCCGACAAGCCGATCGCCCAGATCTGCCACGGCCCGCTGATCACCGCCGCGAGCGGCTCCCTCGGCGGGCGCCGGGTCACCGCCTATCCGGCGCTGGAGCCCGACATGCGGGCGGCCGGGGCCGCGTTCGAGGACTCCGAGGCCGTGGTCGACGGAACCCTGGTGTCCGCCCGCGCCTGGCCGGACCACTCCGCCTGGATGCGGGAGTTCCTGACGGTGCTGCGCGCCAAGGCGCCGCTGGCGTAGGCGCACGCGCAGACGTGAGGGGCCCCGCCGGATCCGGCGGGGCCCCTCACGTCCTTGCGGTGTCAGCTGCCCGCGGTGACCCGCGGGGCCGGCTCGTACTTGTAGTTGGCCTGGCCGAAGTTCTTCTTCACGGCCGCCTCCCAGGAGCCGTCCGAGACCATCTTGCTGAGCGCGGCGTTGATCTTCTTCTGGAGGGCGCTGTCGCCCTTCTTGATGCCGATGCCGTAGTTCTCGTTGCTCAGGTTCAGCCCGACCAGCTTGAACTTGCCCTCGTTGCCCTTGCGGGCCGCGTACCCGGCGAGGATGGAGTTGTCGGTGGTCATGGCGTCGACCAGGTTGTCCTGGAGGGCGACCAGGCACTCCGAGTACCCGCCGAGCTCCAGCACGCTCGCCTTCGGGGCCAGCTTGCTGCGCACGTTCTCGGCGGAGGTGGAGCCGGTCACCGAGCACAGCCGCTTGGTATTGAGGTCCTCGGCCTTGGTGATCGTGGCGTCGTCGGCGCGGACCAGCAGGTCCTGGTGGGCGACGAAGTAGGGGCCGGCGAAGTCGACCTTCTCGCGGCGCTTGTCGTTGATCGTGTAGCTGGCCGCGACGAACTTGACCTCGTTGTACTGGATCAGCAGCTCGCGGTCGTTGCTGTAGACCTGCTTGAACTCGATCTCGTTCGGCTTGTACCCGAGCTCCTTGGCGACGTACGTGGCGACGTCGACGTCGAAGCCGGTGAACGTGCCGTCGGGCTCGCGCATGCCGATACCCGGCTGGTCGAACTTGATGCCGACGGAGAGGGGCTCCTTCGGGGCTTCGCCACCACAGCCGGAAGCGGTGGCGGCGAGGGCGATCACTGCGGCGACCGCACCGGCCTTGGGAACCTTCATGTGTTGCTCTTTCCTCGGGAACGCGGATCCGCGGGGGGACTGTCGCGGGAAACGTGGGGGGACGTGCGGAACCGCGGGGGCGCGAGGGCACGTGTATGAGGAAGCTAGGAAGGCGGCGGGCGCAGCGTCACTACATCTGAGGAAAACTTGAGGATAACGATCCGGTTCCGCCGGAGATCCTGCGGCGGCCGCGCTCCGCGACGGAAGAAGGGGGCTGGTGCATGACGGCGGGCGGGGCGATCGGGTCGGCGCGGATCGAGGGGAACGCCCTGTTGCCGGGCGACGGGGCGCGCATCAGGTTCATCCGGACATTGCGCGCCTTCCCGAGTCGGGGACGCACGCCCTCCCGCCGGGGCCGGGGGAGTTCCCGCTGCGCCGGGTCGAGGACCACCCGGACACCGTCCCCGCCGCGCGGCGGGCCAAGGGCGGCGTGACGGGACGACCGCCCGCTCCCGGCCTGGGGGGACGCGCCGCGCGGGTCTTCGTCCACCTCGTGACCCCGCCGGAGCGGCGCCGCACCACCGGGGAGGGCGCCGCGCCCTCGCCCGTCGACCGGGCCGCCTGCACGCGGGCCGGACCGCCCTGGTACGACTACTGCGACGAAAGCGGAACCGACCTGTCGGCCGCCGGCCCGCCGGCGGAGGTCAAGCCCGTGGGCGACCGGCCGGGTGAGGGCCGCGCGCCCTGGACGCCCCCCGCGCCCGGCCGGGTCAAGCGCCTCGGGAGCGCCCCGCGCCCCGGGCGCCCGGGGCGGGACGGGGGCTGGTGGGCGACGGCGCGCCCGGATGAAATTCAAACTGGTGATCGATTTTCGGCCACGCAGCCGCTATGATCACCGCAGCAAGGCCGTAGCGCAGAGGTCGTCGCGCCCAAGCATCGAGCTGGAGGACGTCGGTTCGAATCCGACCGGTCTTGCGTCTTCTTCCCGCCCTGACGGCGCGGCGCGCGCCGCCGTGCCGTCAGGGCGGTCGTATCCGAAGTTGCTCGGTCGCCGGAAGCCGGCGAAGGAACCGGTGGAGTGGTGATGACACGGCCGACGCCCGTACGGTGCCCCGCGATCGAGCACCCGGACCTGCCGCTCGCCGACCCGGCGGGCCTGGACCCGCTGCTCGCCCGCCTGGCCCAGGACCGCCCCGTCGAGGCGGACGAGACCTTCCCCCTCGGCACCCTGCGCGCCGACGGCCGCGTCGACCTGTGCAAGCAGGGCCTCGGCCCGGCCGGTGCCGCCCGCCTGCTGCCCGCCGCCACCGCCTCCCCGCACGCCGCGCACCTGCTGCTCGGCACCAACTCCATCGCCGACGAGGGCGCCCGCACCCTCGCCGCCGCCCTCACCGCGGCCGGCCCGGAGCACGGCCTGCACACCCTCTACCTCGGCTGCAACCGCATCGGCCCCGACGGCGTCCTGGCCCTCGCCGGCGCCCTCGCCGAGGACACCACCGTCCGCGCCCTCTGGCTCAAGCGGAACCCCGTCCGGCAGGACGGCGCCCGGACCCTGGCCGCCCTGCTGCGCCGCAACACCGCCCTGCGCACCCTCGACCTGGTCAACACCGGCATCGAGACCGACGGCGTACGCCTCCTCCTGGACGCCCTGCGCACCCGCGCGACCCCGCTCGAACGCATCTACCTCGGCGGCAACGGCCTCACCGCCGAAGCCGCCCCGCTGCTCGCCGCCCTCATCCGCGAGGCCGGGGTACGCGAGCTGTACGTCCCCGCCAACCACCTCGGCGACGAGGGCGCCGCGATCCTGGCGGCCGCCGCCGCCGAAGCGGGCCCGGGCCGCCCGGTGCGCCTGGGCCTCGGCGGCAACGGCATCGGCGTGGCCGGGGCCCGCGCCCTGGCCGCGGCCCTCGGCGGCATCGAGTCCCTGGACCTCGGCCGGGTCATGTCCGAGCGCAGCCTCGGCTCCACCGGCAACGCCACCGGCGACGAGGGCGCGTACGCCCTGGCCGACGCCCTGCCCGGCAGCGCGCTGCGGCGCCTGGAGCTGCGCCACACCGGCATCACCGGCCGCGGCGCCAAGCGCCTGCTGGCCGCCCTCCCCGACGACTGCCCCCTGGAGCACGTCGGACTCGGCCCCGGCACCCCCCGCCGCCTCAAGCGCTCCTTCGCCGAGCGGCTGCGCCCCGCCCGGGCCGGCCACCCGGACCTGCGGGCCATCGGCAGCGTGTACCGGTGAGCGCCTCCAGCGAGCAGTCCCTCGCCGACCTGCCGCCCGGCGCCCTGCACGACGAGGACGCCGCCGCCTGGCAGCGGATCCGCCGCTACGCGGTGCCCCGCTGGATGATCGAGCAGGCCACCGCGCACCGCCTGGCCGGGGACTGGCGCGCCGCCTGCGCCGCCGCCGGCGTCGAGGTCGCCTTCGACCTGCCCGCCCTCGCCTCCGCGTACGGCGCCGCCGTCGCCGCACGGGCCGAGGCCGACCTGCTCCACCTGGTCCCCGAGCTGCTGCGCTGGCACCTGCCCCGGGTGCTGGGCGGCCGTACCGTCCTCGCCCCGAACCGGCGGGTGCCGCTGGCCCGTTACGGCACCGGTCCGGACGCGCCCGTCCTGTACGTGAGCACCCGCGCCATGGTGGACGGCCCGCAGCGGCTGCGGCTGCACTGCGCGCCCGTCGACCCGGAGCGAAGGCGCCACGCCTACGCGGGCTGGGTCACCGAGGACTGGACCGGAGCCCGCTGGTTCTGGGACTCCCGGCACACCGCCGCACTGCGCTCCTGCGCCGGCCCGGACGACCGGATCCCCTTCTTCCGCGCCGACGGCACCCCGCTGGGCGAGGACGAGCTGCCCACCGCCGACCCCGGAGCAGCCGACCCCGCCGGGCGCGCCGAGTGGGCCGCCGCGCTCCAGTGGCGCAGGGAGAGCGTCGGGGCCTTCGCCGCCGCCGGGATCGCGCTCGACCTGAGCGCCCCGCCGAACGCCTACCGCTGGACCAACGCCCCGGCGGCGCTGAAGGGCGCCGCGCTCAGCCCGGCCCTGCTCGCCGCCGGGGTCCGCCGCCTCGCCGAAGCGGGCGCCGGCGAGCGGTTCACCCTCGCCCCGCACTGGAGCTGCCTGCTGCTGGTGGAACCCGACGGCCCGGACGGCGGGCTGCGGGCGCGGCTCGTCGACTCGCCCGACGTCCGCGACGTACCCCGGCTGCCGGACCACGCCTGGCGTCCGCTGCCCGACCTGCACCTCGTGCGCAGCGGCCGGACCGCCCCGCAGGAGCTGCACCCGCTCGTCGCCGACGCCCTGTTCCCCGGGGCCGGCCCGGCCGCGGGTCCGCCCGGCCCCGCCGCGCCGCGGCCCGTCCGGGTCCGCTGCGTCGGAGCGTGGCACGAGGTGGGCTCCCGGGACGGCGTGCTCGACATCCCGCACACCGCCGAGGAGCAGCAGCGCGAGCGCGCCATGCGCGCGTTCGGCGGCGCCGTCGCCGGCTGCTTCGCCGTGCGCGAGGCGTGGACCACCGGCGAGGGCCGCCTGCCGCGCGCCCTGCGCGCCGAGCGGCGCGAGCTGTTCGAACGCGTCCAGCACGGCGACACCCCCGGGGTCCTCGCGCTGCTCGACGCGGGCCTCGACCCCCGGGTGCGCAACGGCCGCGGCCAGGGCCTGCTGCACCTGCTGCCCTTCGTACGCCACGAGGAGCTGCTGCCCCGGCTGCTGGAGGCCGGACTCGACCTGGAGCAGAAGGACGACTCCGACCGCACCCCGCTCCAGTGCGCCGTCCAGAACGGCGGCACCGCCGCCCTGGTCCGCGCGCTCCTCGCGGCCGGAGCGCGCACCGACGTGGTGGACGACATGGAGCTGGCGCTGGGCCAGGTGGTGCGCCGCTACAAGCGGACCGACCTCGCCTTCCTCAAGCAGCTGGTGGAGGAGCGCCACCCCGACCTCGGCTCCGGGGAGTACGACGAGTTCATGGACGAGCGCGAGGAGTGGGAGGAGGACCGGGAGTACGACGACCACGACGGCTACGCGGCCCTCGGCGATCCCACGGGTCCCGTCGACGGCCGGGCAGGAGGAGCATGACCACCGCACCGACGGCACCGACGGCACCGACCGGGGCGAAGGCACCGACCGCGCAGGCCCCCGCGCTGGCCGCCGCCGACGCCCTCAACGCCCGGCTCGGCGCCACCCGTACCGAGCCCGCCGCCAACCCCCAGCTGGAGGCCCTGGCCCTGGCGGTGACGGCCAACCAGCCCGTCCTGCTGTGGGGCGAGCCCGGCATCGGCAAGTCCGCCGGCATGGAGCGGCTCGCCGACGCCCTCGGGGTCCGGCTGGAGACCGTCATCGCCAGCGTCCACGAGCCCTCGGACTTCGCCGGCCTGCCCATCGTCGGCGACGACCCCGCCACCACCGGCGTGCCCATGGCCCCGCCGGACTGGGCGGTGCGCCTGGCCCGCACCGGGCACGGCCTGCTCTTCTTCGACGAGCTGTCCTCCGCCCCGCCCGCCGTCCAGGCGGCCCTGCTGCGCGTGGTCCTCGAACGCCGCGTCGGAAGCCTCGAACTGCCCGCGTCCGTACGCATCGTCGCCGCCGCCAACCCGCCGTCCAGCGCGGCCGACGGCTGGCACCTCAGCCCGCCGCTCGCCAACCGCTTCGTCCACCTCGACTGGACCCACGACGCCCGCACGGTCGCCCGCGGCATGGCCGGGACCTGGCCCGAGACCGCCCTGCCGGCGGTCGACCCCGCGCGGGCCGCCGGCGCCGCCGCCCGCGCCCGGGGCGTGGTCTCCGGTTTCCTGACCGCCCGTCCCGGCCTGGTCCACCACATGCCGAACGACGCCGAGGGCCGCGGCCGCGCCTGGCCCTCCCCGCGCACCTGGGAGATGGCGCTGCGCCTGCTCGCCACCGGCTACGCGGCCGGCGCGGGCCGCGAGGCGCTCTCCGCCGCGCTCACCGGGGCCGTGGGCGACGGCGCGGGCCTGGAGCTGCTGACCTACCTGGAGAACCTGGACCTGCCCGACCCGGAGAAGGTGCTGGCCGACCCCGACGCCTTCGCCCTGCCCAAGCGCGGAGACCGCCAGCTGGCCTTCCTCATCGCGGTCGTGGCCGCCGTGCAGGGCGAGCCCACCCGGCCCCGCTGGGAGGCAGGCTGGGCGGTGCTCGCCAAGGCCGTCGACGCGGGCGTGCCCGACGTCGCCGCGCGGGCCGCCGCCGACCTGGCCGCGATGCGCGACCTGTCCTGGCCCGTACCCGCCGGGATCGATGCCTTCGTGGAACTGCTCCAGCTGGCCGGCGCCCTCCCCGGCGCCCGCTGACCGGGCGGGCCGCACCCGTGGACCGCCCCCTGGACCGGGCCAAGCTGCTCGCCGCCCGCTACGCGGCGGCCGAGGCCCGGCCCTACCTGGCCTCCGCCCTGTACGCGCTGACCGTCGTCCCCTCCCCGGGGCCGACGGGGGTGCGCACGATGGGCGTCGACCGGCACTGGCGCTGCTACGTCTCGCCCGAGTTCGTGGAGCGGACCCCCGTGCCCGAGCTGGCCGGCGTGTGGATCCACGAGGTCGCCCACCTGCTGCGCGACCACCACGGCCGGGCCGACCGGCTCCCCGCCGCCGACCAGAGCGATCCGCTGCGGATCAACATCGCCCAGGACTGCGAGATCAACGACGACCTCCTCGCGGACGGGCTGCGGCTGCCCGACGGCCGGATGGAGCCGGGCCGTTTCGGCCTCCCTGCGGGCGGCCTCTTCGAGGGCTACCTGCCCGGCATCCCGCACACGCCCCCGCACGAGCACGTGGACTGCGGCTCCGGCGCGCACGGCGTGCCCGCGCCCTGGGAACTCGGCGACGGCGGCGCCGGCACCGCCCGGATCGGCCCGGTGGAGGCGGAGGCCCTGCGCCGGACCACCGCCCAGGCCATGCGCGCCCACCGGCGCACCCGGGGACGGGGCAGCCTGCCCGCCGGCTGGGAACGCTGGGCGCAAGAAGTGCTGGAGCCCGTCGTCGACTGGCGGCGCGCCCTGACGGGCGCGGTACGGGAGGCCGCCGCCTGGGCGGCCGGCGCCGTGGACTACACCTACCGCCGCCCCTCGCGCCGCACCCCCGCGCTGGGCGGCCGGGTGGTCCTGCCGAGCCTGCGCCGACCGCTGCCCCGGGTCGCGATCGTCGTGGACACCTCCGGCTCCATGGGGGACGAGGAGCTCGCCGCCGCGCTCGGCGAGGTCACCGGGGTCCTGCGGGAGGTCGGCGTCGGCGGGAACCGGGTCGCGGTGCTGGCCTGCGACGCCGACGTCCAGGCCGTGAACCGGGTGACCAGCGCCCAGCAGGTGACCCTGGCCGGGGGCGGCGGCACCGACATGCGGGTGGGCATCGCCGCCGCGCTGGCCGTGCCCGACCGGCCGGACATCGTCGTCGTCCTGACCGACGGGTACACCCCGTGGCCGGAGGGGGCCCTGCCCTGCCGGGTGATCGCCGCGCTGATCGGGGCGGACGCCCCGCAGCCGCCGGCCTGGGTGGAGACCGTACGGGTGGACCCCGCCCGCTGACCGGCGAACTGGCCGGTTGTGTACGGTGGTTCGCCCGGTGATCACGAACGCGTGGCAGCATGGCCGGGCAGCACCGGCCAGAGCGGCCGAGCGGAGGGGGAGTCCGGTGACCGGAGTACGCAAGAGCCTGGCCAAGGTGGAGATATCCCTGCGCTGGGACCCCAGCCCGGCCGGGACGCCCCCGCACGACCTGGACCTCGTCGCCGGCGTCTTCGGGATCCGCGACCCGTACGGGGAGCCGGTGTACCTCGTGCACTTCGGCAGCCGCGCCCCCGACGGCACGGTCACCCTCGACCGGGACAGCCGCAACGGGCAGGGCTTCGGCTGGGACGAGGTGATGACCCTCGAACTGGACCGGATGGCGCCCGAGCTGGGCCGGGTCGTGGTCGGCGTGGTCATCCAGGACCCGGGCCCGGCGGGCACGCCCGGCCGTACGGTCTTCGGCTCCGTCGCCGGAACCGGGCTGCGGATCAGGGAGGGCCACAGCGACCTCGCCACCCTCGACTTCACCGGACTCGCCGGGGCCGCGTCGGCCACCGTCGCCGAGTTCGTCCGGGACGGCGCGGGCGGCTGGACACTGGACGCCCGGGCCCGCGGTTTCGAGGCGGACCCCCAGGAGTACACCCGGGTCATGGGCGCGGCCCGGGCCTGACCGGGCGCGGGGGCACGCGACGGCGGGACGCGCGGGGGAGGCGTCCGCGCGCAAGGGGCCCGGCGGGCGACGCGTCCGCGCGGGGAGGTCCGTACCGGACGGGGCGGCGGTCCCCCTGCTCGGGAGGGCCGCCGACCCGTCCGGGTGGCGCGCTGCCGCCGTCCCCACGAGGCAGCGCGAGCGGGTCGCCGTCCGGTCATCGTGGACGGCGGCCCACCGGTTCAGGTGGCCGGTCGTTCCCCGGGGCCGATGCCCAGGGCGGGCAGCAGCGCCGCGTCGACGAACCGGACCAGGTACTCGGCGTCGGCGTAGCGCCCTTCCAGCACCGGCCGGATCCGCAGGACGCCCATCAGCTGTGCCGGGAGGAACTCCACGGCCGGGTGGTCCGAGGTGATCTCGCCCCGCGCCACGGCCCGCGCCACGATCGCGTCGAAGGCCGCCAGCTCCGGCTCGACCAGCGCCTCGCGCAGCGCGCGCTGGAGGTCCTCGTCGCTGAGCACGGCGTTCCCGAGGGCCTGGGTCAGCCGGGTGTCGCGCCCGGAGGTGCCGGCCGCGATCCGGGCGGCCTCGCGCAGGTCGCCCGCCAGGTTCCCGGTGTCCACGTCGGCCAGCGTCCGCTCGCCGCGCCGCGCCCGGCTCGCGCGCAGGGCGGCGGCGACCAGCTGGGGCTTGGTCTTCCACTGCCGGTACAGCGTCGACTTGCCGCAGCAGGCCCGGGCGGCCACGCCCTCCATGGTGAGGGCCTCGTACCCGTGCTCGCGCAGCTGGTCCAGGACGGCGTCGTAGAACTCCTGCTCGCGCTCCGGGCTGATCTTGGAGCGGCGCGCGGTGGCCTGCGGCGTGGACGTCATGGGGTGCGGCTCTCCTCGCGAGCTCACGGGCGGTGGGTCGTGCCTCCGAGTGTACGGCCCCGGCGGCTTATCGCTACACCATCGTATCGATACGCCAATGTATCGATACACTGGCGTGTCGATCGGAAACGGTCCGACCGAATCCGCTCCACCCGACAGAAGTGAGACCGGGGGATGACCTCCCACACCACACCCGGCCGGCCACCCGCCCCCGCGGGCGGGGCCCGGCGCCGGCTCATACGCGAGCTGCTGCTCGTCGCGGGCCTGTTCGCCGTGTACAAGGCGGGCCGGATGCTCTCGACGGGCCGCACCGAGGAGGCCCACCGCAACGCGGGGTGGGTCTGGGACGCCGAGCGCGCCCTGCACCTGCCCGGTGAAGGGGCCGTGCAGCGGCTGCTGCTCCACTCGGACGCCGCCGTCCACGCCGCGAACACCTACTACGCGGCCGTGCACTTCCCGGCGACCGTCCTGTTCCTGGTCTGGCTGTACCTGCGCCGCCCGGGGCACTACCTGTGGACCCGGCGGGTGCTCGCCGTCCTCACCGGCGCGGCCCTCGTCCTGCACCTGGCCTTCCCCCTCGCGCCGCCGCGGATGCTGGAGGCCGCGCACCTGGTGGACACCGGCCAGGTCTACGGGCCGACCGTCTACCGGGCCGCCCCGGCCGCCGACACGATGGCCAACCAGTTCGCCGCCATGCCCTCGCTGCACTTCGGCTGGGCGCTGATGCTGGCCCTCGGCATGATCGCCGCCACCCGCTCGCGGTGGCGGGTCCTGTGGCTGCTGCACCCCCTCGCCACGCTGCTGGTGGTCGTGGGCACCGCGAACCACTACTGGGTCGACGCGATCGTGGCCACCCTGCTCCTGGGCGCCTCCCTCCTGCTGGTCCCCCGCCCGACGGCGCTCCCCGCCGCGGCCCGCCGCCTGCCCGCCCCGCGCGCCACGGCGGAACCCGACGGCCGGGCCCCCGCCCGGGTTCCGGCCGCCGCGCCCGCCCCCGTACCCGCCGGGGGCGAGAGGTGAACGCCACCGTCCTCGCCGTCGCGCTCTGCCTGGCCTCCGCCGTCACCTACGCGGCCGCCGCCGTCGCCCAGGAGCGGCTCGCCCGCCGGGCCGTCGCCCGCAGCGCCCGCGACCTGGTCGGCAACGGCGCCTGGTGGTGGTCGGCCGGGCTGAACGCCGGCGCCGCGCTGCTGCACGCCGCCGCCCTGCGCTACGGCCCGCTCACCCTGGTCCAGCCCCTGGGCGCGCTCACCCTCGTCGCCGCCGTCCCGCTCGGCGCGCGCGGCGCCGGCCGGCGGGTCGCCGCCACCGAGTGGCGGGGCACCCTCGCCACCGTCGCCGGCCTGGGCCTGCTGCTGCTCCCGGCCTCCGGCCCGGCCCCCGACGACACCCTCACCGTCGCCGAGGCGCTCACCGTCTCCGGGGCGACCCTGGCCGTGATCGCCCTGCTCACCGCCCGCAAGGACCCCGGCCCGGGCCTGCGCCACGCCACCGCCTCCGGTCTCGCCTCCGCCGTCGCCTCCGCCCTGACCCAGACCGTGGCCGTGGCGGGCGGCCGCGGCGGCTCCCTGCTCAGCGCCCGGGTGGTCACCGTGGCCCTGCTCGTCGTGGTCTTCGCCGTCGGCGGGATGCTGCTCTCGCAGCGGGCCTACCGGGGCGGCCTCGGCGCCCCGCTCGCCGTGGTCAACCTGGCCAACCCCCTCGCCGCGGCCGTCATCGGCATGGTGCTGCTCGGCGAACGCCTCCAGGGCGGGGCCCTCGGCATCGTGCTCGCCGCCGCCGGAGCCCTCGCCGCCGGCCGCGGCGTCCTGCTGCTGACCCGGACCGCGCCCGGCGACCAGGCCGGCGAAAGCCGCGCCGTACCGGCCGGCCATGTGACAGCATGACCGCCATGGTCGACCGCTCGTACCTCTCCCTGTGGTCCCGGGACTCCGTGCTGTCCATCGGCTCGGTGGGCTCCGTGCTCTCCGTCGGCTCGGTCGGCAGCGTGCTGTCCGTCGCCTCCTTCGGCTCCGCGCTCAGCATCGGCTCGGCGGCCTCCTGGCTGAGCGCGGGCTCCGCCTTCTCGGCCCGCTCCGCCCTCTCCCTCTTCTCCTACCGCTCCCGGGGCGGCGTCGCCGTGGCCGGGATCGGCGCCGTGACGGCCGCCGTCGCCGCCGCCGCGCTCCTGCGCGCCCGCCACCGCTGAGAACCGCCGGGCCCCTGGCTGCGTCCTCCCCACCGTAGAGACGCTGACCAACGAGCGGAGTGAACGACCATGGGCATCATCGGCTGGATCGTGCTGGGCCTGCTGGCCGGAGGCATCGCCAAGATCCTGCTGCCCGGCCGGGACCCCGGCGGCTTCATCGGCACGACCCTCATCGGCGTCGCGGGCGCCTTCATCGGCGGCTGGCTCTCCGCCCGGTTCCTGGACCGCCCGATCCAGAACCACTTCTTCGACCTCGCCACCTGGGGCGCCGCCATCGCCGGCTCCCTCGTCCTGCTCATCGGCTACCGCATCCTCTTCGGCAACTCCCGCGACTAGGGGCCGGGTCTTTCGGATCAGGCCGACGACGGCTCACATGGGCATGCCCGGCGCCGTGTACAGGCCCGGGGCCAGGGCCGGGTGCCACGGCACGAAGCAGGCGTAGCCGATCAGCGCGAGGCCGAGGACGACGCTGAACCCCTTGCCGTGGCGCCAGGTCTTCTCCAGGAACACGGCCCCGGCCAGAGCCGCCATCCAGGCGAGGTTCATCACGCCGACCACGATCAGGACGACCATGAGGCCCCAGCAGCAGCCGACGCAGTAGGCGCCGTGGTAGAGGCCGACCCGCAGGTCGCGCAGCGGCCCGGAGTACCCGCCGAAGTGCATGAGGAAGCCGAGGGGCGACCGGCAGTGCCGCAGACAGCGGTCCTTGAGCGGGGCGAGCTGGTACAGGCCGGCCCCGGCCAGCAGCAGGGCGCCGACCCACGGCGCGGCGTCCGGTGCCCCGGCGGCGAGCTCGCCACCCGCCCACGCCGCGCCGAAGGCAGCCAGCCCGAAGGCCTCCCACGCGCAGAGGTAGCCGATGACCAGCCCGGTACTGCGGCCCGCGCGGACCCAGCCGGCCGAGCGGGCCCGCACCGTGCGCAGGTACAGCGCCACCACGGGGGCGACCGAGGGGAGCATCATCGCGGCCATCATCAGCCCCCACAGGACCAGGAACCCCCACAGGCCCTGCCCCATCGTGCCCGGTCCGGGGGCCATGCCGGACGCACTGCGGACCGTCAGGACCCAGGCCGACGCCGCGGCCGCGAACAGGAGGAACCAGCTCGCCGGGGCGACGCCGCGCGGGACCCGGCGAGCGAGCGGTGCCGACATTCAGGCCGCCCAGGAGAACGGCGCCGAGAAGGCGTTCTTCCCTTCGTTCGCGAACTCGAGACCGAAGGCCTCCACCCGGGACCTGGTCGCGACTCCGGCCGCGAGGGTGTCCGCGGGGAAGCCCACCCCGCTGACCCGGACGCCCTCTCCGGTCGCGTCCAGCGGAGAGACGAAGTCCTCGACCTCCAGGTCGACCGCGTCACCGATCCGCACCCGGTGGCGCCGGCCGTCGTCGGCGTACTCGATCCGGGCGACCTCCAGCCCGAGCATCTCGCCGACCAGCGGGCTGAGCCCTTCCATCGGGCCGCCCCGCTGACCCGAGAAGACCGCCCCGAGCGCCTCGGCCTGCTCCGGTGAGGCCGCCTCGTCCATGAACATGCCCATCCGCCAGCCGCCCTCGCTCATGAGCGGCGGGGTATCGGCCACCACGGCGACGTTCAGGCCGCCGACGGCGACGTCGTCGACCTGGCCGGAATCGATGTGGAAGGCCAGGACGACCCGGCAGCGGTCGTAGTCCGCCGGAGCCGTGAGGCCGGACGTGGAGCAGGGACACACCATGTCGCAGCTGCAGTTCTCGAAATACGTCCCCTCGATCCGCCATGCCATCGGAAGCTCCTTCCTGCGGCACACCCCTGGGGCCCATTTTCCGCTCCCGGCCATCCCCCGGCAACGTGCCCGCACCGCCGCATACGCTGGGGCCGCACGGCGCGACGTACGAGATGCGAGGAGCCCCAGCCACATGAGCGTCACCCCCGTCCCCACCGCCGACCTCTACGACGAGCACGGCGAGAGCCTCGGCATCTGCACCACCGCCTTCCGCCCCGTCGGCGGCCGTCGCCTCTTCGCCGGGCCCGTGCGCACCGTCCGCTGCCACGAGGACAACGCCCTGCTGCGCGAACTCCTCCACACCCCCGGCGAAGGCGCCGTCCTCGTCGTCGACGGCGGCGGCTCGCTGCGCACGGCCCTCGTCGGCGACCTCATCGCCGGCGCGGCGGAGCGCTCCGGCTGGGCCGGACTGATCGTCAACGGGGCGGTCCGCGACAGCGTCGCCCTCGGCGGTCTCGACCTCGGCGTCCAGGCACTGGGCACCTGCCCCCGCAAGAGCGGCAAGACCGGCGCGGGCGCCGTCGACGAGCCCGTCACCATCGGCGGCGTCACCTTCCGCCCCGGCGACACCGTGTACGTGGACGACGACGGCGTCGTGGTCCTCCCCGCCGCCTGACGCGTCGGGGGACCACCCGGAGCAGGGGCGAGATCCCGCCAGGCCCGGACCACCCGCCCTGGCGGGCGGAGCCCGGCAGCCGCTTCACTGCGGGCCCATGAGACGACACAGGATCACGGGCCTGTTCGGCGCGCTCACCCTCGCCGCCGGCACCCTGGCCGCCACCGCCGGACCCGCGGCGGCCACCCCCGCCCCGGTCTCCGCCCGGCCCGCGGACACCCCGCCCGCCGAGTTCGGCACCGACTGGCACGACCCCCTCACCGCCGCCCCGCCCGTCGAACACCCCGGCACCCGGTCCTGCCGGGTGACCCTGGCCGAGGCGCAGTTCCGCGACTTCACCCCCTACCGGGGCGCCTACACCCCGCCCGAGGGCTGCGGCCGCGCCGACTGGGCCAAGGTGGTGCTGCGCCTCGACGGCAAGGTCAAGGGCCGCCAGTACGACCGCCTCGGCCACCTCGCCCTCGGCGGCGTGGAGATCCTGCGCACCTCCACCCCCGAACCCTCGCCCGAGGGCATCGAGTGGTCCGTCGAGAAGGACGTCACCCGCTACCGCGACACCCTCGCCCGCCCGCAGCCCGTCGAGATGCTGATCGGCAACGTCGTCGACGACACCTACACCGGGGTCATCGACGTCAAGGCCACCCTCACCTTCTACGCCGCCGAGGGACGCACCCGCCCCGCCCCCACCCCCGACCGGGTCCTCCCGCTCACCACCCCGGACGTCACCACCCCGCGCAACACCGAACGGCTCCTCGCCGAGGTCTACGCCACCGGCTCGGGCGGCGGCTGCGAGGAGTACTGGTACATGACCGTCCCCGACGCGGCCCCCTACTCCTGCAAGGCCGCCGACGGCCCCTACCGCGAGGTCCGGATCTCCGTCGACGGACAGCTCGCCGGGCTGGCCGCGCCCTTCCCGACCGTCTGGACCGGCGGCTGGTCCAACCCCTTCCTCTGGTACGTCACCCCCGGCCCCCGCGCCTTCGACGTCCAGCCGATCGTCTACGACCTCACCCCCTACGCCGGCCTCCTCAACGACGGCCGCCCGCACCGGGTCGAGGTGGCCGTCGCCGGGGTCCCGGCCGGCCAGAGCGGCTGGAGCACCCCCGCCAACCTGCTGCTGTGGCAGGACCGGGGCCGCGAGGTCGTCACCGGCGCCCTCACCCGCCACGAGGAGACGGCGCCCACCGGCACCTCCCGCTGGACGCCCGCCGCCCCCGGCGGCGAGCACCGCCTCGACACCGGGGGCGCCCACCGCCTCACCGTCGCCGGGCACCTCGACACCTCCCACGGCCGGGTCACCACCACCGTCACCCGGGCGGTGTCCCACACCTCCGCCCACCGCTGGACCGACGGCGAGAACCTCGACGCCCTCACCGCCTCCTGGAACGACCAGGAGAGCGTCACCCGGGGCGCCGACACCACCCGCACCACCCGCGCCTACACCATGGACGGCGCGACCACCCTCGGCGCCGGTGACCGGCTGCGCACCGTCCTCTCCCTGGGCGACCGGGCCGACACCCTCACCCTGCGCGGCGGCCGCCAGACCGGGCGGACCCGTCTGGACGACCGGTACACGGGCGACGCCTCGTACACCGCCAACGTCCCGCGCGACCAGCGCCACGCGGTCGCCACCACCACCGCCCGCTACCAGCTGTACGGGACGGGAACCGGCGGCGGCTGTTACGACCGTACGGTGGCCACCGCGCAGGGCGCCCTGACGGCGGACCGCCGCCGCTGCTGACGGTGGCGCCCTCTACGATGACCGGCCATGGACACGAGTGAGGCCGGCAGACGGCTGGTCGACGGCCGTTTCGAACTGATCGCCCCCCTGGGCGCCGGAGGCATGGGAACGGTGTGGCGCGCCCGCGACATCGCCCTGCACCGCGAGGTCGCCCTCAAGGAGGTGCGCCCGCCGGACCCGGCCTCCGAGGCCGCCAACCCCGGCCTCTCCGACCAGATGCGTGCGCGGGCCGTGCGCGAGGCCCGGGCCCTGGCCCGCCTCGCGCACCCCGGCGTGGTGACGATCCACCACATCGTCGAGCCCGCGCCCGGAACCGACGGCCACCCGTGGATCGTGATGGAGCTGGTCAAGGGCGGCTCCCTGCACGACCGGCTGGCCGACGGCCCCATGCCCGTCGCCGACGTGCTGCGGCTCGGACTCGACGTCCTGTCGGCGCTGCGCGCCGCGCACGCCGAAGGGGTCCTGCACCGGGACGTGAAACCGGCCAACGTGCTGCTGCGGCCCGACGGCGCCGCGGTGCTGACCGACTTCGGCATCGCCGCCCTCGGCGGGGCGACCGCCCTCACTTCCACCGGCGTGCTGATCGGCTCGCCCGAGTACATCGCCCCCGAGCGCGCGCGGGGTGAGGAGGGCCTCGCCGCCTCCGACCTCTGGTCCCTCGGCATGATGCTGTACGTGGCCGCCGAAGGCACCCACCCGCTGCGCCGCGCCACCAGCCTGGCCACCGTCGTCGCCGTCCTCGACGACCCGATCCCCGCGCCGGTGCGCTCCGGCCCGCTGGGCCCCGTCCTGGAACGGCTGCTCGTGCGGGACCCGGCCGTGCGGCCCGACGGCGCCGAGCTGGAGGCCCTGCTCCGCGCCGCGAGCGCCGCTCCCACCGCCGGCGGGCCCCCGGCCGTCCCGGCGGTCCCGCCCGCGCCCCCGGTGTCGGACACCCGCCCCTTCGTCCCCGGCGGCGGCTCCCCGTACGACCGCACCGCTCCCGTCGCCCGGGCCCGGGCCCGCCGCCTGCGGCCCGTCCTGATCGGCGCCCTGCTCGTGCTGGCCCTCACCGGCGGCGCCGTCGGCCTCGTCCGGTTCCTGCCCGACGGCAAGCCCGACGCCTCCGGCACGCACGCGAAGGCGGGCGCCACCGGGACGCCCGCCGCGACCACCGCCGGGCGGCCCGCCGCACCGTCCACGCCGCAGGGCAGCCCCGCGGCCGCGGCCAAGGGCAGCCTGCTGACCCCCGACCGGGTCCGCACCGCGCTCGCGGCGTTCAAGCAGCAGACCGGCACCACCGCCTTCGTCGAGATGACCGTCTACGAGGGGTACGTGCTCGCCTCCGTCCCCACCGCGGACGGCGCCGGGACCTACGACCGCTACGAGTACCGCGACGGCCGGGTCAAGCGGGACGGACCCGGCGGCCTGATCGACGGGACCAAGCCGCTCATCGACATGGCCGCCGTGAACTGGGACGCCCTGCCCGGCCTCCTCGACAAGGCCCGGCAGGAACTCGGCGTCACCAAGCCGACCTCCCGCTACGTCATCGTCGAGCCGTGGATCTTCGACGGCGGCGCCACCTCCGTGCGGCCCTACCTCAGCGACGAGTACGGCCGGGGCGGCTACCTCTACGCCGACGCCCAGGGCGATGTGAAGAAGGTCTACCGCTCCTGACATCGTGTTCCCGTACCGGCGCACCCGGTACGCGGAACCGGTACGAGGGAGCACGCACACCATGCCCAGCTGGCGCACCACCCTCACCCGGGCCGGGATCTCCGCGCCCGGCCTGAGGGACGACTACACCCGGGCCGCACGCGGGGTGCTGCGCCGCGACCCCGCCCGCTTCGTCACCCTGCGCCTGCTCGCGGCGCCGCCGCTGGTGCCCTGGCTCGCGGCCGGCCTGGCCTTCATGAACCTCGTCGACGACGTGGCCGAGACCGGCACCCCGCAGCAGCGCTCCGCCGGCCTCGCCGCGCTCGCCGCACGCACCGGAGCGGCCCTGGAGGGCGGCGACAGCCCCGACCCGCTGCTCCGCGCGTACGCCCACGCCGTCCGCTCCCGGGAGCTGCCCGCCCACTGGGTCACCCGCTTCCTCGACGGAGCGGCCACCGCCGAGGCCGGCTTCGACGGGTTCGGCACCGAGGAGGACTTCCAGGCCTACCTCGACGCCTACGCCTGGCCCGGCGTGCTGGTCTTCACCGGACTCCAGTACCCGGGCGGGCCCGACGCCGCGCAGGCCGCGGGCTGGCGCGCCTTCGTGGACGCCGCACAGCGCGTCGACTTCCTCGCCGACCTGTCCGGCGACCTCGCCGAGGGCCGGCTCTGCATCCCGCGTGCCCGGCTCGCCGAGCACTCCGTGACCCGCGCCGATCTCGAACGGGCCCGTGACACCCCGGCCGTGCGCGCCCTCCTGCGCGCGGAGTGCCGACGCGCCCGCACCGCGCTCGACGCCGCCGACGACGGCATCCTCGACCTCACCGAACCCGGGCTGCGCCCGGTGGTCGCCGCCATGACCGAGCTCATGGGACACCAGCTGACCGCGGTGGAGCGGGCCGGCGCCCGCCTCCTGCGCAAGGACGTCGGCTACGGCCTGGTGGCCCCGGCCGGCACCCTGGTCCGCGCACTGCGCCGCCGCGCGTTGTGACATTCGTACTGGTCGGGACCGTACGGGCGGCTCTGCCGGCGCCCCCGCCCCGGTCCATACCGTGGTGGTCATGACAGAGCAGATCTCCGCACCGCCGCTCGGGCGGGACGGTGCGATGGTGGAACGGGAAGCGGGAACGGACATGCGGGACGGGTGCCGGAGCACGAAGGACCGGAAGGCGGACCGGAAGGCGGACTGGAAGGCGGACTGGAAGGCCGGCCTGAAGGGCGACTGGAAGGCCGACTGGCCGGCCCGCAAGGCCGAGTGGCGGGCGGCGGAGAAGGCCCGCAAGGCCCGGGGCGAGGCCCCCGACTACGGCAGCGGCCCCATGGGCCCGCCCAACGCCTTCACCCTGCTGCCCTGGCTGCTGCTGGGCATGGGCGCCATCTCCAACGTCGTCCACGGGGAGACCCCGAACCCCTGGGTCGGGGCCCTGGGCCTGCTGGTCTTCAACTCCCTCTACATCACCCTGGTGTTCCGCGCCTTCGACAAGCGGGCCCGGGAGGCGGCCGCCACCCGCTGGTGCCTGCTCGCGCTCGGTGCCGTCACCTGCGCCCTGGCCGGCGCCTACGGGGGCAACTGGCTGCTGTTCTTCCCGCTGCTGGGGCTCGCCACCGGCGCGGTGGTCCGGGGCCGCCGGCTGGGCCAGGTGATGTTCGGCATGAGCGCCGTCGCGGGTGTGATCGGCGGACTGCGGGAGGGCTGGGACGCCCTGGGCATCGTCTACGGGACCTTCCTGTCCGGCCTGGTCACCGCCGCCATCCTCGCCCTGTCCGAGACCGTGCGGGAACTGCGCGACACCCGGCAGGAGCTGGCCCGGGCCGCGGTGGACCAGGAGCGGCTGCGCTTCTCCCGCGACCTGCACGACCTGCTCGGCCACACCCTGTCGGTGATCGTGGTGAAGTCGGAGGCGGCCCGGCGCATCGCCCCCCGCGACCTGGAGGCCGCCCTCGGCCAGGTCCGCGACATCGAGACCGTCGGCCGCCAGGCCCTCACCGAGATCCGGGAAGCCGTCACCGGCTACCGCGAGGCCAGCCTGGCCACCGAACTCGACCGGGCCCGCAGCGTGCTGACCGCCGCCGGCATCGAGCCGCTGGTGCGCCAGTCCGGGCCCCCGCTGCCCCCGCAGGCCGCCGCCCTGCTGGGATGGGTGGTCCGCGAGGCCGCCACCAACACGGTCCGCCACAGCGGGGCCGCCACCTGCGATATCGAGGTGCACGGCGCGGCGGAACGGGTCCGGCTCGTGATCACGGACGACGGCCGCGGCGTGGGCTCGACCCCGCCGGGCAGCGGACTGACCGGCCTCGGGGAACGCCTCGCGGCCGCGGGCGGCACGCTGACCAGCGGCCCCGTGCCGGGCGGGGGCTTCCGGGTCAGCGCCGAACTCCCGGTGGAGGCGGCCGCGGACGTCGAGGAGGGCATTACCCCATGAGGAACAGTCCGACGAGCCAGACCGCTGAGGACACCGAGCAGACGATCCGCTGCGTCCGGTTCCAGTTCTCCCAGCCGCGCTCGCAGCGGCTGCCGACCATGAGGCCGACCATGCCGGTCGCGAACATGCCCAAGCCGACCGTGCCCCTCATGCCGTCCTTCTCCCAACTCGCCTTCCGGGCACGCCGGTCCGGGATCCACGAGGGTACGCCGCCGCAGGCGCCGTGCACCAGGGGCGGACCGTCCGCCGCCCCCCGGAGGCGCGGCTGCGCCCACGGCCTAGGCTGGCCGCATGACCGAGCCTGACGCGGGGCGCCCCGTGAGATCCACAAGAGTCCTGCTCGCCGAGGACCAGGGCATGATGCGGGGCGCACTGGCCCTGCTGCTCGGGCTCGAGGAGGACATCGAGGTGGTGGCGCAGGTGGCCGCCGGGGACGAGATCGTGCCCGCCGCCCTCGACGCCCGGCCCGACGTGGCCCTCCTCGACATCGAACTCCCGGGCCGCAGCGGACTCGACGCCGCCGCCGAGCTGCGCACGGCGCTCCCCGGCTGCCGGGTGCTGATCCTGACCACCTTCGGCCGCCCCGGCTACCTGCGCCGGGCGATGGAGGCGGGGGCCGCCGGGTTCCTGGTCAAGGACGGGCCGGTGGAGGAACTGGCCGCCGCGATCCGCCGGGTGCTGGCGGGCGAGACCGTGGTCGACCCCTCGCTCGCGGCGGCCGCGCTCAGCGCCGGCCCCAACCCGCTGACCCCGCGCGAGGCCGACGTCCTGAACGCGGCCGTCGACGGGGCCACGGTCGCCGACATCGCGGCCCGGGTGCACCTGTCGGAGTCGACCGTGCGGAACTACCTCTCGGCGGCCATCGGCAAGACCGGCACCCGCAACCGCATGGAGGCCGTCCGCGCGGCCCGCCGCCAGGGCTGGCTCTGACGCACGGCGGGGGCGGCCGGGCCGCCTGGGTAGGGTGGGGGCGACGGCACACCGTCGAACGGAAGCGCGAAGCCCGCCGAGCGTGCGGACACCGCCGAGAACGAGGAGCAGACGTGAGCGAGCCGGCGTCCATCGCCCTGCAGCAGGAGATCGCCCGGGAACTGGAGGTCGCGGAGACCTTCGACGCCGAGCGGGAGATCGAGCGCCGGGTGGCCTTCCTCGCCGAGCGGCTGACCTCCACGGGCCTGCGCTCCCTCGTCCTCGGCATCAGCGGCGGCGTCGACTCCACCACCGCCGGCCGGCTGTGCCAGCTCGCCGTCGAGCGGGCCCGCGCGGCCGGGCACGAGGCCCGCTTCTACGCGATGCGGCTGCCCTACGGCGTCCAGGCCGACGAGCGCGACGCCCAGCTCGCCCTCTCCTTCATCCGCGCCGACGAGGTCCTGACCGTGGACGTCAGGCCGGCGAGCGACGCCGCCCTGGAGGCCGCGCGGGCCGCCGGCGTGGAGTTCCGCGACGCCCACCACGAGGACTTCGTCCACGGGAACATCAAGGCCCGCCAGCGCATGATCGCCCAGTACGCGGTGGCCGGCGCCCGGGACGGCCTGGTGGTCGGCACCGACCACGCCGCCGAGGCGGTCTCCGGCTTCTTCACCAAGTTCGGCGACGGGGCGGCCGACCTGGTCCCGCTGACCGGCCTGACCAAGCGCCGGGTGCGCGGGGTCGCGGACGCCCTTGGCGCGCCCGCCGAGCTGGTGTGGAAGGTCCCCACCGCCGACCTGGAGACCCTCGACCCGGGCAAGGCCGACGAGGACGCCCTCGGGGTCACCTACGACGACATCGACGACTTCCTGGAGGGCAAGCCGGTCGACGCGCGGGCCTTCGAGACGATCGTCCGCCGCTACCGGCTCACCGACCACAAGCGGCGGCTGCCGATCGCCCCGGGGCACCTTCCGGCTCAGTAGGCGCCGTTGACGTTGTCGATGGAGCCGTAGCGGGCGGCGGCGTAGTTGCAGGCGGCCGTGATGTTCGCGACGGGGTCGTACGAGTCCATCGCGGTGCCGGGTACGTGGTAGGCCCGGAAGGTCGGGTCGATGACCTGGAGCAGGCCCTTCGAGGGGATGCCGGCCGCGGCGTTGGAGTCCCAGTTGTTGATGGCGAGGGGATTGCCCGAGGACTCCCGCATCACGTTGCGGTGGATCCCGTCGTAGCTGCCGGGGATTCCGTGCCGCGCCATGATGTCCAGCGACTGGCGGATCCAGCCGTCCAGGTTGTTCGCGTAGGTCTTGGCGGCGGCGGGCACCGCGGCGGGCTTGGCGGCGAGCGCCGTGGCCCGGGTGGCGGCGGCCTTCGCGGCGCCGCCGAGGGTCAGTCTGAGGCCGGGGCGGATGACGGAGGGGTCCTTTCCGATGACCCCTCGGTTGGCGTCGTAGAGGGCCTGCCAGCCGCCGTCCACGGAATGCTCGGCCGCGATCTTCGTGAGGGTGTCGCCGCCGACCACGGAATAGATCAGGGGGGCCGCCGCCTTTTCAGCGGCCGGTACGGCCGCGGGGCGGGCCAGGGTGCTCACGGCGGGCGCCGCGGCCGGCTGCGCGACGGCCGCCCCGGCCGAGGTCGCGCTGATCAGGGGGAGGGCGAGGGCTGCTCCGCCCGTGCCGGCGAAGGCCAGCCTGCGGGCGATCCTGTGCTGCTTCGGCCGACGGTGCTTACCGGATGCGGGCATGGGCGTGTCCTCACGTGGGGGTACGGGAGAGCCCCGGCGGCGGCCGGATTCGGCATTCGGCCGCCGGGAATGAGGGTGACCGTAGGCGAGCGCGGGGGGCCGGACAAGACGGGAATTACCCCCGGAGATCGACTTCTCTCCGACCCCCCGGTAAATGACCTTGGAAAACTTCTCCGGAAATCCTGGTTTCCCTTTCCGGGAAAAGGGAATCGACCCTTCCGGGGAAATTGATGTTGGCCCGGCGGGTGTGGCTCACATCACGGCCCCGCCGGGCCCTCCGCGCCCGCGCTCAATACGGGCAATTCACGGGCTGATGCCGCCGATTGGGGCGACTCGCGCGAGAGCTACGATTCGTAGTAAATGGGGATGAATCGGGCGTGCTTTCGGGGTTGCGGCGAGGTCAGAGTGCGGCCAGCTCCTTCAGGGCGCCCGCCACCGCCGCATCCGACGCCGGCAGCAGCGGAAGCCGCACGTCCGGCGTCGGGATCCGTCCCTGCGCGTGGAGCACGCCCTTGACCACCGCCGGGTTCGGCTCCGTGAAGAGCGCCGCCGAGAGCCGCGCCAGTCCGTGGCCCAGTTCCCGGGCCCGCGCCGCGTCGCCGTCCCGCCAGGCACCCGCCAGTTCCGCGAACCGCTCCGTCGCCAGGTGCGCCGAGGCCAGGATCCCGCCCGAGGCCCCGAGCGCGAGCAGCGGGGACAGGTACACGTCGTCCCCGGCCAGCACCGCGAACCCCTCCGGCAGGTCGCCCAGCAGCGCCACCGCCTCCTGGTCGATCCCGCCGCCCGCGTACTTCACCCCGGCCACCCCGGGCAGCGAGCCCAGCGCCCGCAGCGCGGCCGCGTCGAGCGCCTGCCCCGTCCGGTACGGGATGTGATAGACGATCAGCGGTACCGGGCTCACCTCGGCCAGCCGTGCGAAGTGGGCCAGCACCCCCGCCGCCCCCGGCCGGACGAACGGGGGCACCGCCACCAGTGCCGCCCCCGCCTCCGGCCACCGCGCCAGCCCGGCCAGTGAGGCCTCCGCCGCACGGGTCCCGCCCGCGCCCGCCCCCACCGTGAGCGGCGCGCCCCGCTCCCGGCAGACCCGGGCGCAGACCCCGGTCACCAGCTCCCGCTCGGCCTCCTCCAGGGCGGCCGCCTCGGCGGTGGTGCCCAGGGCGACGATCCCGGCCGCGCCCGCGTCGAGCACCTCGTGCGCGAGGGCCTCCAGCGCCCCGGCGGCGACCTCCCCGCCGCGGGTGAAGGGGGTGACGAGCGGGACGTGGATCCCGCCGGGGAAGGGGGCCGTGCCCCGGCCCGCCGTCCCTCCTGCCGTCCGTCCCGTCCGTCGTTCCGTGTGCCGTTCCGTGTGTCCTTCGGTGTCCTGTCGCATGCCCAAGAGCCTCGCCCGCCCCGAGCGCCGAATCCAGTTCACGTTCCTTACGCGAACCGTAAGCTGAGCCGATGCTCGACGTACGCCGCCTGCGGCTCCTGCGCGAACTCGCCCGGCGCGGCACCATCGCCGCCGTGGCCGAGGCCCTCGCCTACAGCCCCTCCGCCGTCTCCCAGCAACTCGCCGTCCTGGAACGCGAAGCGGGACTGCCGCTGCTGGAGCGCACCGGCCGCCGGGTCCGGCTCACCCCGGCGGCCCAGAACCTGGTCGGACACGCCGAGGCGGTCCTGGAGCGGCTGGAACGGGCCGACGCCGAGCTCGCCGAGGCCCGCAGCGGCCTCGCCGGGGTACTGCGGATCGGCGCCTTCCCCACGGCGACCCGCGCCCTCGTCCCCGCCGCCCTGGTCCACCTGGCCCGCCGCCACCCGGCACTGGAGCCGATGGTCCACGAGACCGACCCGGCGGCGGTCGCGCACGCGCTGCGCGCCGGCGACCTGGACGTCGCCCTCGTCCACGAGTACGACTTCGTCCCCGCGCCCCCGGAGCCGGGGCTGGCCACCCGGCCGCTGTACGGGGAGGCGATGTACCTGGCCGCCCCCGCGGCGGGGCCGGAACCGGAGCCGGGGCGGCAGGGGCCGGACGGGGAGCACGGACCGGCCGCGGGACCCGCCGGCGGCGCCGACCAGGGGGCCGTCCTGCGGGCCCACCGCGACGCGCCCTGGATCACCGCCACCCCCGGCACCCTCTGCCACGCCATGACCCTGCGCGCCTGCCAGGCGGCCGGGTTCACCCCGCGCGTCCGCCACCGCATCGACGAGTTCGCCACCGTCCTCGCACTGGTCGCGGCCGGGCAGGGGGTGGCCGTCGTGCCGCAGCTCGGGGTGACCGGCCCCCCGGACCCCGGCGTCGCCCTGACCCGCCTCCACATGGAACGCCGCACCAAGACCGCGTTCCGCAGCGGGGCCGGCGCCCATCCCGCCGTGGCCGCCTTCGCCGCCTCGCTCCGGGCCTGCGTACCGCCGGATCTGGCCGTACCGCGCGCCGGGGCGTGACACAACTCCCGTACCGCGCGCCGCCCGTGTACGTTCGGTGATCCAGACCGAACCGATCAGAACGGGGTACGACGTGACACATCGCGTACGAGGAGTCATCGCGCGGAGCAAGGGCGCACCGGTGGAGACGACCACGATCCTCGTGCCCGACCCGGGGCCGGGCGAGGCCCTGGTCAAGGTCCAGGCCTGCGGGGTCTGTCACACCGACCTGCACTACCGCGAGGGCGGCATCAACGACGAGTTCCCCTTCCTCCTGGGGCACGAGGCGGCCGGCGTCGTCGAGTCCGTCGGCCCGGACGTCACCTCGGTCGCCCCCGGCGACTTCGTGGTCCTCAACTGGCGTGCGGTGTGCGGCACCTGCCGGGCCTGCAAGCGCGGGCGCCCCTGGTACTGCTTCGCCACGCACAACGCCACCCAGCCCATGACCCTGGAGGACGGCACCCCGCTCTCCCCGGCGCTGGGCATCGGGGCCTTCGCGGAGAAGACCCTCGTCGCCGCCGGCCAGTGCACCAAGGTGGACCCGGCCGCCTCGCCCGCCGCCGCGGGCCTCCTGGGCTGCGGGGTGATGGCCGGCCTCGGCGCCGCCCTGAACACCGGCAACGTCGGGCGCGGGGACTCGGTCGCCGTCATCGGCTGCGGGGGAGTGGGCAACGCGGCGGTCGCCGGGGCCCGGCTGGCCGGCGCCTCGAAGATCATCGCCGTGGACCTGGACGACCGGAAGCTGGAGTGGGCGCGCGGACTCGGCGCCACCCACACCGTCAACGGCCGCACGCAGGACGTGGTCAAGGCGATCCAGGAGCTGACCGGCGGGAACGGCGCGGACGTGGTCGTCGAGGCCGTCGGCCGCCCCGAGACCTACCAGCAGGCCTTCTACGCCCGCGACCTGGCCGGCACCGTGGTGCTGGTCGGCGTGCCGACGCCGGAGATGAAGCTCGAACTCCCGCTCCTCGACGTCTTCGGCCGCGGCGGCGCCCTCAAGTCCTCCTGGTACGGGGACTGCCTGCCCGAGCGCGACTTCCCGCTCCTGATCGACCTCTACCTCCAGGGCCGGCTCGACCTCGACGCCTTCGTCTCCGAGACCATCCCGCTCGACGGGGTCGAGGAGGCCTTCGCCCGCATGGAGCGCGGCGAGGTGCTCCGCTCGGTGGTCGAGTTCTGAGCCGGTGACGGCGGGGGCGGTTCCGTAGACTCGGCCGGACCGCACACCTCCGCCCGCCCCGGCCGCGACCCGGCCGGGGCCCCGGCCGGGGGCCCGCACCCAGACCCCAGGGGCCTTCCGTGACCCGCCAGCGCAGCCACAGCTACCGCCAGCCCGGCGTCGTCCTCACCGACCACCGCTTCAGCGTGCCGCTCGACCACGCCCGCCCCGACGGCGAGCACATCGAGCTCTACGCGCGCGAGGTCGTGGCGAGCGGCAAGGACCCCGACCGGCTGCCCTGGCTGCTCTACCTGGAGGGCGGCCCCGGCTTCGGGGCGCGGCGCTTCACCGGGCGGCAGGCCTGGCTGGAGCGGGCCCTCGCCGACTACCGCGTCCTCCTCCTCGACCAGCGCGGAACCGGCCGCTCCACCCCGCTCAACCGGCAGACCCTGCCCCTGCGCGGCACCCCCGCCCGGCAGGCCGACCACCTCGCCCGCTTCCGGGCCGACTCCATCGTCCGCGACGCCGAGACCGTCCGCCGCGCCCTGACCGGCGGCGCCCCCTGGACCGTGCTCGGGCAGAGCTTCGGCGGCTTCTGCGCCACCCACTACCTCTCCACCGCACCCGAGGGCCTCACCGCCGCCCTGATCACCGGCGGACTGCCCTCCCTCGACGCCACCGCGACCCAGGTGTACGAGGCCGCCTACCCCCGCGTCGAGCGCAAGAACCTCACCCACTACGCCCGCTACCCCATGGACGTGGAGCGCGCCCGCCGCATCGCCGCCCACCTCGCCGAGCACCCCGTTGAACTCCCGGGCGGCTACCGGCTCACCACCGAGGCCTTCCAGTCCCTCGGCCTGCTCCTCGGCACCGGCGACGGCAGCCACCAGCTCCACTACCTGCTGGAGGACGCCTTCCTCACCACCCCGGCCGGACCCGTCCTCTCGGACGCCTTCCTCGAAGCGGTCCGCTCCCACCTCTCCTTCGCCGGCCACCCCCTCTACGCCCTCCTCCACGAGGCCATCTACGCCCAGGACCCGGCCGTCCCCACCGGCTGGGCCGCCGAACGCGTCCGCGCCGCCCACCCGCGCTTCGACGCCGCCAAGACCCTGGAGGGCGCCGAACCCCTCCTGTTCACCGGCGAGACCATCCACCCCTGGCACTTCACCGTCGACCCCGCCCTGGCCCCGCTGCGCGACACGGCCGAACTCCTGGCGGCCCGCACCGGCTGGCAGCCGCTCTACGACCCGTCCCGGCTCGCCGCCAACGAGGTCCCGGTGGCGGCCGCCGTCTACCACGACGACATGTACGTCGACACCGGGCACTCCCTGCGCACGGCCGCCGCGATCCGCGGCCTGCGCACCTGGGTGACGAACGAGTACGAACACGACGGCGTCCGAGCGAGCGGCCCCCGCGTCCTGGACCGCCTCCTGACCCTGCTCGACGAGTAGGCCGTCCCGTCGAGCGGTGCCACGAACGGCCCCTGACGGCCCGTTCGTCTAGGGTGCGGCCTATGACCGAACACGCCGATCAGCAACCGCCCTTGCAGCCGATGCCCACCGACTGGCGGCGCGCCCTCGCGGTGGTCGCCCACCCCGACGACCTGGAGTACGGCTGCGCGGCGGCCATCGCCCACTGGACGGACGGCGGCCGCGAGGTCGCCTACGTGCTCGCCACCCGGGGCGAGGCCGGTATCGACGGGGTCGCCCCGGACGCGTGCGCCCCGCTGCGCGAGGCCGAGCAGCGCGCCGGCGCGGCCGTCGTCGGGGTCTCGACGGTGGAGTTCCTCGAACACCGCGACGGCGTGATCGAGTACGGCCCGGCCCTGCGCCGGGACATCGCGGCGGCCATCCGGCGCCACCGCCCCGAACTGGTGATCACGCTCAACCACCGGGACACCTGGGGCGGTGCGGACGGCGGCGGGAACTGGAACAGCCCCGACCACAAGGCCGTCGGCCGGGCCGTCCTGGACGCCGCCGGGGACGCGGGCAACCGGTGGATCTTCCCCGAACTCATCTCCGAGCAGGGCCTGGAGCCGTGGGACGGGGTGCGGTGGGTCGCGGTGTCGGGCACCACCACGCCGACGCACGCGGTCGAGGCCGGCCCCGGGCTGGAGCGCGCCGTGCACTCCCTGCTGGAACACAAGGCGTACATCGCGGCACTGACCGACGAGGACCCGCACGAGTACGTCAGGAACTTCCTGACCGGCAACGTGCAGCAGGCGGCGGCCCGCTTCGGCGGTGTCCCGGCGGTCCCGTTCGAGGTCTTCCCCCGCTGACCGCGGCGGCGACCGCGGCGAACGCCCCGGTCGCCGTCCAGCGCGTCGAGCGGGCGGCCGACGCCCATGCCGGAGCCGCCCGCCGGCCCGCGCACCTCAGGCGCGGCTAGGGAGCCTCGGGCCTGCGCAGCTCGCGGAAGCCCTGGTACTCGGCGCGCATCAGGGCGGCGAAGGAGTCGTGGCGCTGCGGTCCGTACCCGCTCCAGGCGGAGTACCGGTACGCCGCCCACTCGCCGTCGCCGTCCACGTCACCGGGATCGAGGAGCAGCCAGGTCTGGTCCCCGGCCAGGGATATCTGCACCGCGCGGTTCCACCGGGCGCTCTCGTACTCCTCCTCGTCTTCCTCGTCTTCCCCCTCTTCGTCCTCGTCGAGGTCCGCGTCCAGGTCCTCCCGCTCCCACATCGTGAGGTCCTCGTGGAGGGAGGCCGTCAGCTCCCGGACCAGCCCCACCTCCGCCGCCGGCGCCAGCAGTTCCACGAACTCCCCGGCCCACCGCCAGCCGTCGGTGACCTCCAGGAACGCGCGGTAGGAGGGCGGCAGCGGGGCCCCGAGCCGGGCTTCGAGCGCGGCGATCCGCTCCGGCGGGGCCGGGTCGAAGCCCAGCCACCCCAGCGGCGGCTCCGAGGGCTCCTCGGCCCGCCGGGCGGCCCCGCGCTCGTCGCTCCAGGTGCGCAGGAAGGGTTCCCATTCGTGGATCTTCATGTCCCCGATGGTGCCGCACCCCACTGACAGCGTCCCCGGCGGGGGCGCGGGGTCCGGGACCGGCCGCTCACGGGGTGAACGCCCCCCGCCCCCGCGCGCACTCCGGCTACTTCGGCAGGTACGCCTGCTGCGCGGCGCAGGTCCAGATCACCGGCTTCAGCGTGCCGGCCGCGTTGACGGCCGCGCCGCCGGCCCGCCCGTCGTCCGAGACCGACGCGGCGGCGCTGGCCTGACCCGGGGCCAGCCGGGGCAGGGCGAGCACCGGCCCCGTACCCGGCCACAGCTGCGCCTGGTCGGGGAGCGTCTGCTCGTCCGGGTGGAACCTGGCGGTGCCGACCGACACGTTGGTGGTCGGGCTGATCGCTTCGAAGGTGCCGTACGGATGGGTCTTGAGCGTGCCGGGGAAGGAGGCGGGCCCGGTGTGGGGCGGCGTCCAGGTCGCCGGCGTGAACCGGTAGGCCATGCCGAGCCAGTCGTAGCCGACGACGCGGCCGCTCTCGTCGAGGTCCTGTACGTAGCTGTCGTGCCCGGTGGGGGCCAGGGCCTCGGCGGGGCCGCCGTCGCCGGGCCAGAGCACCGGGTACGTCCCCTCCCGGTGCTCTCCGGTCTCCGGGACCTCGTAGTCCTCGCGGGCCATGCCGATGATGTCGCCCTTGTTGTTGATGCCGGTGGCCAGTTCGATCCGGGTGCCGGGGGCGGCGCCCGCCGGGACCGGCAGGTCTCGGACCTTCAGGCCGTCCTTCCACACGACGCCCAGACCGCTGCGGTTGCGCGAGACGACGTACCCGGCGTCGTTGACGTCGGCGTCGTCGGACTGGAAGTCGCTGCCGGGCAGCCGGGTGACCGCGGCGTCGCCCGCCCGGTAGGTGAACAGGTAGCCTTCGGCGCCGTAGACGCCGCCCACCATCAGCCCGCTCCTGTTCACGGCGAGCACCGCGCCCGAGGGGGTGGCCTCGGGGAGCGGGACCTTGTGGAGCCGGGTGCCGGTCCAGTAGACCGGCCTGCCGCCGGAGCGGCCGACGGACAGGTTGCCCGTGCCGAGGCCGAGGACCCCCTCGGGCTGCGGGTTGCCCACGTGGTAGCCGCCGGACCCGATGGAGCCGAGGACCTGGATCCGGGGCGTGCAGGCCGGGGCCGCCGAGGCCGGTCCGGCCGCGGTGACGATCCCGGCCAGGACGAGGGCGGCGGTCGCCGCCGAGGCGGCGCGGCGCGTGCGTGTGCTGTCCATCGTTGTCTTCCCCCTGTGATGTGTGCCCGTGGCGCGGGCGCGCGCCCGGAACGGGCGGCTCCGGGCGTACGGACCCCCGATGCGTCATATGCCATGTGGTGGCGGCGAGTTGATGTTATCTCCCGGTACTCCTGTTCATGCGTCGTTCCTGCGCGTGAGGGAGGGGGGCGGTGGCCGGACCGGGTGCGGGCCCGTTCCGCCGAGGGTTCCCAAGGCGTCAAGCGACCGCTTAGTATGCCGCCGAGCGTGGTTCCTCGACGGCGGCTGGAGGCCCCGGATGCAGGCATGGCGAGTACACACCACCGGAGAGCCCCGCGAGGCCATGCGCCTCGAAGAGGTCCCCGAACCGGTACCCGGCGAGGGCGAGGTCAGACTCAGGGTGCTCGCCGCCAACGTCAACTTCCCCGACGCGCTCCTCACCCGGGGCCAGTACCAGATCCGGCCCCCGCTGCCCTTCACCCCCGGCGTCGAGGTCTGCGGGGAGACCGAGGACGGCCGGCGCGTCATCGCCAACCCGAGCCTGCCCCACGGCGGGTTCGCCGAGTACGTCACCGCCCCCGCGCGGGCCCTGCTGCCCGCTCCCGACGCCCTCGACGACGCCGAGGCCGCCGCCCTGCACATCGGCTACCAGACCGGCTGGTTCGGCCTGCACCGCCGGGCCCGCCTCCGGAGCGGCGAGACCCTCCTCGTGCACGCCGCCGCCGGCGGGGTCGGCAGCGCCGCCGTCCAGCTGGGCAAGGCCGCCGGGGCCACCGTCGTCGGGGTCGTCGGAGGCAGGGCGAAGGCCCGGACCGCCGAGGAACTCGGCTGCGACCTCGTCGTCGACCGGACCGCCGAGGACCTCGTCGCCCGGGTCAAGGAGTTCACCGGCGGACGCGGCGCCGACGTGGTCTACGACCCCGTCGGCGGCGACGCCTACACCGCCTCCGCCAAGTGCGTCGCCTTCGAGGGCCGCATCGTCGTCGTCGGCTTCGCCGGCGGCACCGTGCCCGCCCCGGCCCTCAACCACGCCCTGGTGAAGAACTACTCGATCCTCGGGCTCCACTGGGGGCTGTACGCCGCCAAGGACCCCGCCGCCGTGCTCGCCTGCCACGCCGAACTCACCCGCCTCGCCGCCCAGGGGGCGATCAAGCCCCTGGTCAGCGAACGGGTCCCGCTCGCCGGGGCCGCCGACGCCGTCCAGCGCGTCGCCGACGGGGCCACCACCGGCCGGCTGGTCGTCGTACCGTCCCTGCCCGGCGGCGGCGCCCGATGACCCCCACCGCCGCGGAACTCCTCACCCGCACCCGGGACCTCCTCGCCGCCCACCCGCCCGCGGCCACCGCACCCGCCGACTTCCTGCGCGCCCGCTTCGACGCCGGACTCGCCTGGGTCCACTACCCCGAGGGCCTCGGCGGCCTCGGCGCGCCCCGCACCCTCCAGGCCGTCGTCGACGCCGAACTGGAGGCCGCCGGGGCCCCCGACAACGACCCCCGCCGGATCGGCATCGGCCTGGGCATGGCGGCCCCCACGATCCTCGCCTACGGCACCGAGGAGCAGAAGCGCCGCTTCCTGCGCCCCCTGTGGCTGGGGGAGGAGGTCTGGTGCCAGCTCTTCAGCGAGCCCGGGGCCGGCTCCGACCTCGCCGCCCTCGCCGCCCGCGCCGTCCTCGACGGGGCCACCGGGGAGTGGGTGGTCGACGGGCAGAAGGTGTGGACCTCCAGCGCCCACACCGCACGCTGGGCCATCCTCATCGCCCGCACCGACCCGGAGCTCCCCAAGCACCGGGGCATCACCTACTTCCTGTGCGACATGCACGCCCCGGGCGTCGAGGTCCGCCCCCTGCGCCAGATCACCGGCGAGGCCGAGTTCAACGAGGTCTTCCTCACCGGCGTCCGCATCCCCGACGCCCACCGCCTCGGCGCCGTCGGCGAGGGCTGGGCCGTCGCCCGCACCACCCTCATGAACGAACGAGTCTCCATCGGCGGCATGCGCCTCCCGCGCGAGGGCGGCATGATCGCCCCCGTCGCCGCCGCCTGGCGCGAACGCCCCGAGCTGCGCACCCACGCCCTGCACCAGCGGCTCCTCGGCCTGTGGGTCGAGGCCGAGGTCGCCCGGCTCACCGCCGAACGGCTGCGCCAGCAGCTCGCGGCCGGCCAGCCCGGCCCCGAGGGCAGCGGGATGAAGCTCACCTTCGCCCGCCTCAACCAGGAGATCAGCGGCCTGGAGGTGGAACTCCTCGGCGAGGAGGGCCTCCTGTACGGGGACTGGACCCTGCGCCGCCCCGAGACCGTCGACTTCACCGGCCGCGACGCCGGATACCGCTACCTGCGCGCCAAGGGCAACAGCATCGAGGGCGGCACCAGCGAGATCCTCCTCAACATCGTCGCCGAACGCGTCCTCGGACTGCCCACCGAACCGCGTGACGACAAGGACACCCCCTGGAAGGACCTCGCCCGATGACCGCACGCCCGCCGCGGCCGGGCCACTCGGCCCCCCGCGCCCCCATCGACCTCCTCTACTCCGACACCGAGGAGGAACTCCGAGCGGCCGTACGGTCCCTGCTCGCCAACCGCTGCGACACCGCGGCCGTCCTCGCCCGCGCGGAGACCGGCCGCCCCCACGACCCGGCGCTGTGGCGCACCCTGGCCGCGGAGATCGGCGCCGCCGGACTGCTCGTCCCCGAGAAGCTGGGCGGGGCGGGCGCGGGCCACCGCGAGGCCGCCGTGGTCCTGGAGGAGCTGGGCCGGGCCGTGGCCCCCGTCCCGTACCTGACCAGCTCCGTCCTCGCCGCGGAGGTCCTGCTCGCCTGCGCCTGCGACGGCCCCGAAGCCGCGGAGCTGGTGCGGGAGCTCGCCGCCGGCCGGCTCGTCTGCGTTCCCGCCCTGCCGCTCACCCTGGCCCCCGGCGCGCCCCTGCCGGCGCCGCTCCACGACGCCGGGGGAGGGGTGCTCAGCGGCACCGTCACCTCCGTCGCCGACGCGGTGGCCGCCGACGTCCTGCTGGTCCTCGCCGACACCGGGCTCCACGCCGTCCCCGCCGACCGCGTCGTCCTGCACCCGGCGGTCCCGCTGGACCTGACCCGCCCGCTCGCCTCCGTCACCCTCGACTCCGCCGCCGGGACCCGACTCGCGGACCCCGCCACCGCACGGGCGGCCGTCGCCGGGGCCCTGCTCTCCGGGGCGGGCCTGCTGGCCTCGGAGCAGCTGGGGCTGGCCGAGTGGTGCCTCACCGAGACCGTCGCGTACCTGCGCGGCCGCCACCAGTTCAACCGCCCCGTCGGCTCCTTCCAGGCGCTCAAGCACCGCCTCGCCGGGCTGTGGCTGGAGGTGGCCTCCGCCCGCGCGGCCGCCCGGGCCGCCGCCGACGCCCTCGCGACGGCCGCCCCCGACGCCCCGCTGACGGTGGCCGTCGCCCAGGCCCACTGCTCCGGGGTCGCCGTCCGCGCGGCCGAGGAGTGCGTCCAGCTCCACGGGGGCATCGGGATGACCTGGGAACACCCCGCCCACCTCTACCTCAAGCGGGCCAAGGCCGACTCCCTCGCCCTCGGCACCGCCGGCCACCACCTCGGCCTGGTCGCCGACTTCGCCGAACTCCCGGCTCCGTAGCCGGCCGGGGCGGGCGGTCCGCGGCCCTCCGCGATCCCGCCCGCCCCGCCGAGGTGACCTCCCCCGCCACTCCGCGTTAGACCCCGTACGCGGACCAACGAGCGAGGGAGACCCGTATGCACGCCAGCGCCGCCGTACCGCGCACCCGCCGCGCCTTCCTCCGTACGGTGTTCGGGGCGACCGCCCTCGCCGGCACGGCCGCCGCACTGGCCCCCGTCCTGCGCGCCCGCCGCCCGCGGCAGACCCTGGGGCCGGCGCCGCTCACCGAGGAGACCTACCGCGGCCGGCACATCAGCGTCGACCCGGCCGGAGCGGCGGTGCACATCGACGGCCGGCCCCTGCACGTCATGCGCCGCGCCGACGGCAGCTACCTCAGCGCGATGAACCACTTCCAGTCCTACGGGACCCCGCTGGAGCTGGCCCGCGCCGCCGTCGACGAACTCGGCACCACCCAGCTGGCCTTGGCCGCCCCGCACCACGGCTGAGGCACGGGAACAGGAGGACCCCCGCGGTGTACACCCGGCAGAACCAGAAGAACCTCACCAGCGCGCAGAAGAAGCGGTTCACGGCCGCGCTGCTGGAGCTCAAGCGCAACGGCACCTACGACGAGTTCGTGCGCACCCACGGCACCTACTTCGTGCCCGACCGGGACCGGAAGCTGCGGGTGGGGCACATGTCCCCGTCGTTCTTCCCCTGGCACCGCAGCTACCTGCTGGAGTTCGAGAGGCGGCTGCGGGAGCTCGACCCCCGGCTCTCCATCCCTTACTGGGACTGGACCGCCGACTCCAGCCCCGCCTCCTCCCTGTGGGCCGAGGACTTCCTCGGCGGCACCGGCCGGGAGGGCGACCGCCAGGTGACGACCGGCCCCTTCGCCTACGAGCGGGGGGACTGGACCATCACCGTCGGGGTCAGCGAGGCCCCGTTCCTCACCCGCAACCTCGGCCGGCCGGACCGTCCGATCTCCCTGCCGACCGCCGCCGAACTCCGGTGGGCGATCGACGATCCCGTCTACGACTCCTCGCCCTGGAACTCCACCACGGAGGGCGGCAGTTTCCGCAACAAGCTGGAGGGCTGGGCCGCGCCGAAGAGCGAGCGCTGGCGCAACCACAACAAGGTCCACCAGTGGATCGGCGGGCACATGACGGGCGGCACCTCCCCCAACGACCCCGCGTTCTGGCTGCACCACGCCTTCGTGGACCTCGTCTGGGACCGCTGGCAGCAGCGCCACCCCGGCTCGGGCTACCTGCCGGCCGCGCCCCTGGAGCCCGGCGACCTCCAGCGCGGCCGGGTGATCGCCCTCGACGAGCCGATGCCGCCCTGGGACGTCACCCCGCGCGAGATGCTCGGCCACGGGGGTGTCTACCGCTACGAGTGAGGCGGCCCGCGGCGACCGGCCCGGCCGGGTGCGCAACGCGCCGCACGGAAAGGGCCCCCGCCGCACGGCGGGGGCCCTTCAGCCGGTCAGGCGCGGGAGGCGATCACTCGCCGTAGCTGCCGCCCTCGGTGTGGTGGTGGCCGCCGCCGGAGGCGTTGACGCAGGTGTTGCCGAAGGTCGGGTTCAGCAGGGCGATCACGTTGACGGTGTTGCCGCAGACGTTGACCGGGACGTGAACCGGAACCTGGACGACGTTGCCCGACAGGACACCGGGGGAACCGACCGCCGCACCGTGCGCTCCGGCATCGGCGACGGCCAGACCGGCGCCGGCGGCCACGGTGCTACCGGCGACAGCGGTGATGGCGAATGCCTTCGCGATACGCGACATCAAGATCTCCTCGTGAGATGTGGGCGCCGCATCCTCTGCGGCATTTGACATGGCGTACAACGCGGCGGGCGCCGAGTGGTCACGGCCCCTGCGGCTACCCGGGAACGGAAAAACGGACAGAGGCGAAGTAGGGTCGGACCGGAGTGACCGCATCCGGCCGCAGAACGGCCACGACACGGCCCTTGCAGTGCGGTTCGCGGTACAGGGAGGCGGTGAGCCCGGTGTGGTTCGTGACCGCGCGGCCGCCACCGCCCTCCGCCTCCGCGCAGCCCTTCGGGGAGGTCACGCCGTGGACGCGGTCGTCCTGGCCGACGTACTGGAATCCGGGCCCGGCGGCCTGCGCCGGGCCGGCGGCCGCCGAGAGCAGGGCGCCCAGTGCCAGGGCCGCCGCGGCAGGGGGGATGAGGTTCGCTCGCATGCCGGTCCAACCCGGCCCTCCCGGGACCCGGTCACGCCTTGTCACCCCTCGGGCGGGTGTGCGACCGTGCTGGAAGTGCCCGGAAGCGGAACCGGGCCGGACCGAGGCCCGGCACGGACCGGGGGCGACCGAGGAGAGCGCGGATGGGCACAGCGGGCGGCTTCGACCGGCCCCGGGCCGGCACCGGGTACGGGGTCGTGGAGGGCCTCCGGCAGGCCGACGGCACCGCCGTGTTCCGGGGCGTCCCCTACGCCGCCCCGCCCACCGGACCCCGCCGTTTCACGGCCCCGCGGCCTCCGGACGCCTGGGACGGCGTACGCGACGCCGGGGCCTTCGGGCCGACCGCGCCCAAGGTGCCCTATCCGCCGGTCTTCGCCGCCCTGCTGTCCGACCCGGAGATCCCCGGCGAGGACTGCCTCACCCTCAACGTCTGGACCCCGGACCCGGACCCCGGGACCCGGCTGCCGGTGATGGTCTGGATCCACGGCGGCGCCCACACCCGGGGCTCCTCCGCGGTCCCCGTCTACGACGGCTCGGCCTTCGCCCGCGACGGGGTCGTGCTGGTCTCGGTCAACTTCCGGCTCGGGGTCCTCGGCTACGGGCTCTTCCCCGACGCACCCGCCAACCGCGGCCTCCTCGACCAGATCGCGGCCCTGGAATGGGTCCGGGACAACATCGCGGCCTTCGGCGGGGACCCCGGCCGGGTGACGGTCTTCGGCGAGTCCGCCGGCGCCATCAGCACCGGCGCCCTGCTCGCCGCCCCCCGCGCGGCGGGCCTGTTCGCCCGGGCCGTCCTGCAGAGCGGGGCCCCCGAGGCGCTCCCGCGCGACCAGGTCCGCACCATGGTCCGCCGGATGGCCGCCCGGCTGCGGGTGCCCGCCACCGCCCGGGCCTTCGAGGCCGTGGGCCTGCCCGCGCTGCTGTCCGCCCAGGCGGCGGCGATGCGCCGTTCCTCCCCGGTGCTCGGCGGCCCCGCCTTCGGGCTGGTCACCGACCCGCACACGCTCCCGGTCGACCCGCTGGAGGCCGCCGCGGCCTCGGACGTACCGCTGCTGATGGGCTGGACCGCGCAGGAGCACCGGCTGTGGCTCGCACCGACCGGCGGGATGCGGCTGCTGGACCGCCTCGGCCCGCTGGCCGTGGCCTACGGCCGGCTGCGCGGCGGCAAGGACGGGGCCGCCGTACGGGCGCTGCGCACCGCGCTGCCGGAGGCCTCCGCGGCGGACCTCGCCGGGCACCTGGTCACCGACCGGCTGCTGCGCGACCCGCTGCGCCGGATCGCCGGGGCCCGGCGGGCGGCGCCGAGCCACCTCTACGAGTTCCGCTGGCCCAGCGGCCTGCCCGGCCTCGGTGCCTGCCACGCGCTGGAGCTGGGCTTCGTCTTCGACACCCTCGGCCTGCCGGAGTCCACCTGGCTGGCCGGGCCGGACGCGCCGCAGGCCCTGGCCGACGAGATGCACGGGGCCTGGGTCCGCTACGCCACCACCGGGGACCCCGGCTGGGCGCCCTGGAACGGCGACGGCCCGCCGAAGGTGTTCGGCGGGCCGGAGCCGGAGGCAGTGCGTGCGGAGGCGGTTACTCCACTGGTCCTTCCATGACCTTGCTGATGAACTCGATCGGGCCTTCGCCCATGTTCGGCACGTAGGTCTTGGCGTTGTGCTGGCCGCCCGGGATCACTCTCAGGCTGGTGTGGATGGGGCCCTTGGTATAGGTGGAGACGAACTTCTGGACGTCCGGGAGCGTCTTCTTGTTGCTCTCGTTGTCGCCGACCTGGAAGGCCAGGTAGACGTCCGGAGCACCCTTCTTGTCGATGAGCTGCTTGGCGAGCAGCTCGGGGTTGTTCTCGGCCTTCTCCTTCTCGTGGCCCACCCACAGGGGGGAGTCCGGGACGATGTCGGGACCGGAGCAGATCGCGGCCTTGAACTTCTCCGGGTACTTGAGCACCGCCTTGAGGCTGGAGAAGCCGCCCGTGGAGGAGCCCATGAAGGCCCAGCCGTCACGCGACTTGATGGTGCGGAAGTTCTCCCGCATCAGGTCCGGGACGTCGTCGGTCAGCCAGGTGCCCATCTTGGGCTGGCCCGGGATGTCGGAGCCGTCCCAGTAGATGGCCTTGGGCTCGTCCGGCTGCGGGTTGAGCACCGGCATCGCCAGGATGAAGGGCTTGCTCTTGCCCTCCGAGTACCACTTGCTGATGCTGGCCTGGAGCTTGAGGTCGGTGCCCATCCAGTAGTTGATCGGGTAGCCGGCGCCGCCGGGCAGGGCGATCATGACCGGGAAGCCGCTCTTGGCGAACTTGGGGTCGTTGTACTCCTTCGGAGCCCAGACCCAGACCTTGCCCTTGAAGCCCGACTTCTTGCCGTCCAGCTCGGTGACCGCCACGTGGGTGCCGTCGGGCAGGGTCGAGGCGTTCTTGAACTGGGCCGTCGGGTTCGTCGGCATCGACATCTTCGAGTTGGGCGCCTGCTTGGCCCCGCCGCCCTCGCCGCCCGCGGGCTTGCCGAAGGAGACGGAGTCGCCCTTGTCGGTGAACGGCGGTATTTCGAAGTACGCCATCACGCCCGCGCCGATGCCGGCGAGGGCCAGCACGGTGACGCCCGCGATGATCCACTTCTTCGCCTTGGACTTGCGGCGCGGCGGCTCCTCCCCGTAGGGAGGCTCGTAGTGGTCGTACTGCTGCTGCTCGTACTGCTGCTGCTCGAAACGGGGCTGCTGCTGCGTGGGCGCCTCGTACCCGTACTGGTCCTGGCCGTACGGAGGGCGGCCCCCCTGCTGGGGGCGCCCGTAGGGCTGCCCGCCCTGCGGGGGCTGCTGCTGCCCGTACGGGGACTGCGGCCGGCCGCCCTGGGGGGCGTACTGCGGCCGGCCCTGCTGCTGGCCGTACGGCGGGCGCGGCGGCGGGTTCTGACCTTCCGGCCTGTACGGCGGCTGGTACTGGCCGTCGGGTGAGTACGACATGTGCGGTGGCTCTCCGGCTGTTGCTGGCCCCGTCGGGGGTGATGACTGCTTCCGTTCGAATGATGAACGATAGTGCCCCGGGGTTCCCGATTTTTCATTTTCTTGACGGTCCTGGGGGTAGGGCATTGCCCATCGCCTGTAGGGCGCACGGAGTTCCCCTGCTGTTACCCGCGCGTCCCTGGCCCATGCACATGCCCCTGGGTATGGTGCGTCCGCGCCGCCGCCCCCGACTTCCCCCATGTGCCCGGAGGTACATCCCGTGTTTGGCATGACCATTTCACGGCCTCGCCGCAGGACCGCCCTCGCCACCGCCTTCGGCGTCACCGCCGCCGGCGCCGCCCTCTGGGCCGGCCTCGGCGGCGCGCAGCCCGCGCACGCCGCGGGCCTGCCCGCCCCCGACCACACCGTCGTCGTGGTCTTCGAGAACCACGCCTACAACCAGGTCATCGGCAGCTCCAGCGCCCCGTACATCAACTCCCTGAAGGCGGGGGGTGCCAACCTCACCCAGTCCTACGGCATCACCCACCCCAGCCAGCCCAACTACATGCAGCTCTTCTCGGGCTCCAACCAGGGCGTCACGGACGACAGCTGCTACACCCCCGGCTTCAGCTCCGCGCCCAACCTGGCCTCCGAGCTGATCGCCGCCGGCAAGAGCTGGGGCAGCTACAACGAGACCCTCCCCAGCCAGGGCTCCACCACCTGCTCCAGCGGCAAGTACGCCCGCAAGCACAACCCCTGGTTCGCCTTCTCCAACGTGCCCACCGGCACCGCGAAGACGATGACCCAGTTCCCGACGGACTTCACCACCCTGCCCAAGGTGTCCTTCGTCGTCCCGAACCTCTGCAGCGACATGCACGACTGCTCCGTCGGCACCGGCGACACCTGGCTCAAGAACAACCTCAAGCCCTACGCGGACTGGGCCAAGACCCACAACAGCCTGCTCGTCGTCACCTTCGACGAGGACAACCGCCTCGCCGGCAACCAGATCCCCACCGTGCTCTACGGCCAGCCCGTGACCCCGGGCTCCACCTCGGCCACCACCTACAACCACTACGACATGCTGCGGACCCTGGAGGGCCTGGCCGGGCTGACCACCCACGCCGGGAACGCCGCCACCGCCAAGGACATCACGGGGATCTGGGCTTCCTGACCATGTACGTCGCGGACAGTCGCGGTACCCCCGCGCCCGCCGTGGCCCCCGAGACGCCGGCCGCCGCCCCGGGCCCCCGCCCGGGGCGGCGCGCCGCCCTCGCCCCCACGGTGCTCGCCCTGGGCACGGTCAGCCTGATCACCGACGTCTCCTCCGAGATGGTCACGGCCGTGCTCCCGCTCTACCTCGTCGCCGGACTCGGCCTCACCCCGCTCGGCTTCGGCCTCCTCGACGGGGTCTACAACGGCGTCAGCGCCCTGGTCCGCCTCACCGGCGGCCACCTCGGCGACCGGCTCGGCCGGCACAAGGCGCTCGCCGGCCTCGGCTACGGCCTCTCCGCCCTGTGCAAGCCGCTGCTGCTGCTCGCCCACACCCTCCCCGCCATCGGCGCCGTCCTCGCCCTCGACCGCACCGGCAAGGGGCTGCGCACCGCCCCGCGCGACGCGCTCATCTCCCTGGCCGCCGCCCCCGAGGACCGCGGCCGCGCCTTCGGCGTGCACCGGGCCATGGACACCGCCGGCGCGCTCATCGGACCGCTCCTGGCCTTCCTGATCCTGCGCGGCGCCGCCGACGGCTACGACGCCGTCTTCACCGTCAGCGCCTGCGTGGCCGCCCTCGGCGTCCTGGTGCTGGTCCTCTTCGTACCCGGCCGCCGCACCGAGCCCGCCCCCGACGCCGCCCCGGTCTCGCTGCGGGCCTCCCTCGGCCTGCTGCGCCGCCGGGACCTGCGCCGCACCGCCCTGTGCGCGCTGCTCCTGGGGCTGTGCACCGTCAGCGACGCCTTCGTCTTCCTGCTGCTGCAGAAGGCCACCGGGATCGCCGACCGCTGGTTCGCGCTGCTGCCGCTCGGCACCGCCGCGGCCTTCTTCCTGCTCGCGATGCCGCTGGGCCGCCTCGCCGACCGCGTCGGCCGCCGCCGGGTCTTCCTCGGCGGACACCTCGCGCTGCTCCTCGCCTACGCTCTGCTCCTCACCGGGGCCCAGCACCCGGCCCTGCCCTACGCGGTCCTCCTGCTGCACGGCGCCTTCTACGCCGCCACCGACGGCGTGCTCATGGCCGAGGCCGCCGGAGCCGTCCCCGAGGAGCACCGGGGCGGCGGGCTCGCCCTCGTCCAGACCGGCCAGGCCCTCGCCCGGTTCGCCGCCTCCCTGGGCTTCGGCGCCGCCTGGACCGTCTGGGGCGCCCGGCCCGCGCTCGCCGTGGCCGCCGTCCTGCTCGCCGTCGCCGTCGCCGGCTGCGCCCGGCTCAGGCCCGACGGCGACTGATCCCCGCCGCCGCCCGCACCACCGCGTCCCCCACGAGAAAGACCGAAGGCCCCCCATGACCCTCCAGCGCCGGATCCTGATCCTGGTCTGCGCCGTCGTCCTGCTCGCCGCCGTCGGCGTGATCGCCGTGGTCCGCGCCGGGTCGCGGGCCGACGAGAAGGACCGGGCCCGGCCCGGCGGCCCGCAGATCACCCCCGGCGCGGTCTCCCTCGCCCCGGGCGACGGGGGCCGGCGGATGGTCTTCCGGAACATGGCCTGGGGCCCGCACCGCGACGAGCTCGCCTCCGTCCCGGCCGCGGCCCCCGACGGCCCCCGCACCGCCTCGGGGGTGAAGTGCCTGCGCTTCTTCGCGGCCGCCGGCACGGGCATCTGCCTGCGGTCCGACAAGGGCGGGGTCCAGGAGAGCTACCGGGCGGTCGTCCTCGACGCCGGCCTCAAAGAGGTCGCCTCCCGCCCCCTCGCCGGGATCCCCACCCGGGCCCGGGTCTCGCCGGGCGGCCACCTGGCGGCCTGGACGGTCTTCGTCGGCGGGGACTCGTACGCCGGCACGAACTTCTCCACCCGGACCTCGCTGCTCGACCTGCGCACCGGGAGGTACGACGCCTCGCTGGAGGACTTCACCGTCCTCATGGACGGGAAGGCCTACCGCAACGCCGACGTCAACTTCTGGGGGGTCACCTTCGCCGCCGACGAGCGGACCTTCTACGCGACCCTCGCCACCGGCGGCCGCACCCACCTGGTCCGCGGCGACCTCGCCGAGCGCACGGTGACCGTCCTGCGCGAGAACCTGGAGTGCCCCTCGCTCTCCCCGGACGGGACCCGGCTGGTGTTCAAGAAGCGGGTGGAGGGCCTGCCCGAGGAGGCGCCCTGGCGGCTGTACGCCCTCGACCTCGCCTCCATGAAGGAGACCCCGCTCGCCGAGCAGCGCAGCGTGGACGACCAGGTGGTGTGGACCGACGACCGCACCGTCGTCTACTCCCTGCCCGGGGACTTCGGCGCGGACCTCTACTCCGTACCGGCCGACGGGAGCGGCGCCCCGGCCCGTGTGACGGCCTCGGCCCTCGCCCCGGCCTTCCTCGGCTGAGGGGCCGGGGCAGGGGCGGGAACGAGGGCCGACGGGGGTCCTGCGGCGCCGGGGCGCAGCAGGACCGGGGATCCGGGCGGGCGGGTGCCCGCAGGACCGTTACGCCGGGATCAGCGTCCGGCGCCGGCGCCGGCGGGGCGCGGCCGCCGACATCCGCAGCTCGATGATCGAGCGGACCGTGGGCCACTCCTCGTCGAGGATCGAGTAGAACGCCGTGCTGCGGACCGCTCCGTCCAGCCCCCGCGAATGGGCCCGGCGGACCCCCTCGCAGGTGAAGCCGAGGCGCTCCATCGCGGCCCGCGAGCGCCCGTTGCGGGCGTCCGCCCGCAGCGAGATGCGGCGCACGCCCCAGGTCTCGAAGGCGTGGCGCAGCATGAGCAGCTTGGCCTCGGTGTTGATCCCGGTGCCCTGGGCGGCCGGGGACAGCCAGGTGTTCCCGATCTCGGCGGCATCCGGGATCGCCGTCGCCGGATCCCCGAAGGGGACCCCGGGCACGGCGGGCCAGACGAGCGGACCCTGCCAGTAGTCGAGTTCCAGGAACCGGGTCGAACCGACGACCCGCCCGTCAGACGCTCTGACCACGGCGAACGCAAGGGATCGACCGGCTGCCTGATCGGAGAGGGCGCGGTCGATGTACTCGTGGGACGCCTGCAACCCGTGCGGCACGGGAGTGAAGGCGTAAGTCGTACGATCCTCGGCCCCGGCCTCGGCCAGGGCCTCGGTGTGGTGGGGGGCGAGGGGCTCGAGCCGCACGGAGCGGCCGGCGAGGAGTACGGGTACGGGCACGGAGCCTTCGGTCCTTCTGGGCGGTGGGGTGGTTGCACAGTCTGCGTCCCTGACGTCACCCCCCGCGCAAAACGCGGGTGAAAGGCAACGGGCTGTCAGGTGAACGCGAGTGGCTCAATGTAGCCCCTCAGGGTCCTCTCATGAACCCCCTATTTGGCAATGGCGCAAAGTGTGTTTTCGATGACTTTGGTCCGACGGCCCGGGAGCGCTTGATCCATGTTCGCCGACGCCCGTCCGGGCGGCCGACCGGGGCCCCGCGGACGGCCGCGCCGACCATGATCGGCCCGCGTGTCAAGGCCTCTGACCTGCAAGGATGCCGGGAAGATCCGGAAGGCGAGGGGAAGGCGGCACCCGCGGCTGCCGTCGGCGGCCCGGCCGGGCTCCTCCGCGGCCCGGGTATCGAACTGGCGGCCGTCGGGGGAGCGCCCGCGGGCGGGCGGACCGCGCGGCGTCCGGGGTTGCGCCACCCGGGTCCCGCGCGGGCCCCGCGACCGCTCCGCCGCCGCCCCGCTCAGGGAGGCCGGTGACGGCGCGGAGCCCCGCCGGAAGACCGCCGGGCGGCCTCCCGCGCAGGGGGCGGGTCCGTGTGGGGAAGGGCTCATTGACACGATGCTGGCGCCCCGCGCGGACCCCGGCCAGCCGGAGGCGCCCGCCCGGGTCGGTGCCGCGCCCGCGGCCCCGCGGTGAAGTGGCCCACCTGACAGACTGCCGATCGGCCCGTTCGGGCGGGCCGCCGCGGTGATCCAATGGGCCGGTGACGATACGGTTCCTGCCCGCGCCCGGAGCGCCCCGCCGCCTGGCCGCCGCCCAGTTGAGCAATTCCGTCGGCGACGGCGCCTACTACGTGTGCTCAGCCCTCTACTTCACCCGCGTGGTGGGCCTCTCGCCCGCCCAGATCGGCCTCGGCCTGACCCTCGCCTGGGCGGTCGGCTCGGTCGCCGGCGTCCCGCTGGGGGCCCTCGCCGACCGCCGGGGCCCGCGCGGCACCTCGGTCCTGCTGGCGCTGGCCACCGCCGCCTCGGTGGCCTCCTTCCTGTTCATCCGCTCCTACGGGGCCTTCCTGTGCGCCGTGGTCCTCTACGCCGTCTCCCAGTGCGGGCTCGCGGCCGCCCGCCAGGCCCTGCTGGCGGGCCTGGTGGACCCGGGGGAGCGCACCGGGGTGCTGGCGCACCTCCAGTCCACGCTCAACGCCGGTCTGGCCCTGGGCGCGGCCCTCGGCGGGCTCGCCCTCGGCGCCGGCACCGCGCGGGCCTACCTCGTGGTGTTCGCCCTGGACGCGGTGGGCTTCCTGGTCTGCGCCGCCGTGCTGCGCGGGCTGCCCGCGGTGGCGCCCGCGCCCGGCCGGGCGGCGGGGGAGCCGCGGCTGGCGGTGCTGCGCGACCGGCCGTACGCCCTGGTCACGCTGCTCAACGCGGTCCTGCTGCTGCGGATGCCGCTGCTGAGCCTGGCGATCCCGCTGTGGATCGCCGAGCGCACCCAGGCCCCGGGCTGGCTGGTGTCGGCGCTGTTCGTGCTGAACACGCTCGCCGTGATGCTGTTCCAGGTGCGCCTGGCCCGGACCGTCACCGGCCTGGACAGCGCCGGGCGGGCCCTGCGGGTCTCCGGTGTCGTCATGGCCCTGTCCTGCGCGGTGTTCGCCGTGTCCGCCCTGCCCGCTTCGGGGTGGGCGGCGACCGCGCTTCTCGTGGCGGGCGCCGTACTGCTGTCCGACGCCGAGATGCGGCAGTCGGCCGGGTCCTGGCAGATCGGCTTCTCGCTGGCCCCCGCCGAGCGGATCGGGCAGTACCAGGGGTTCTTCGGCACCGGGGTCCCGGTGGCCCGCACCCTGGGCCCGCTGCTGCTGACGGCGCTGCTCCTGATGTGGGGGATCCCCGGCTGGCTGCTGCTCGGCGGCCTGCTGCTGGCGGCCTCGTTCGCGATGGGCCCGGCGGCCCGCCGGGCCCGTGCCGGGGCCGAGGACGGCGGCGGGCGGGCGCGGGCCGCCGGGGCGGCCTCGCCCGGGCTCTCCTGACCCCCTCCCGGCGGGCGGGGGCGGCAACGGGCCCTGCGATCATGCGGGGATGGACTTCGAGGACGTACTGGGCGGGCTGGCCGCCGTCGGCCCCTTCTTCACCGTGCCGTACGGCGAGGAGCCGCCCGGGCCGGGCTTCCGTCCGCTGACGGAGCTCTACGGGGAGCGGCTCGGCCCGTACGTCGCCGAGGTGGGCCGGCGGATCGGCACCGGGCCGGACCGGGTGGCGGCCTCGACCGCGCAGTTCGGGATCGTCTCGCGGCTGTGGTCGCTGGGGCTCGGCTGCGCCGCCCTGGGCGGGGCGGTGCCGGACCTGGCCCCCGACCGGGTGTGGTGGCGGCTGCCCGACGGCGGCTCGCTGCAGCTGTGGCTCCCCGCGCCGGCCGCCGTCCTGCCCGCCGGGGCCCTCGGGGAGAGCGTGCTGGGGAACCTGGCCGTGCTGGACGCCGCGCTGCGGCGGGCGTACGGGGTCTCGGGGAAGGTCCTGCGGGGCAACGCCGCCTCCGGGCTGGTCGGGGCCCTGCGGGTGCTGCTCGACCGGGTGCCGGGGCCGACGGCGGTGGAACTGGCGGCCGGCCTGCTGGCCGACGGCGGGGCCCTGGCCGGCACGGGGGAGTTCGTCCACGAGGAGGGCCTCGGGGTGGCCTTCGTGAGGCGCAGTTGCTGCCTCTACTACAAGGTGCCCGGCGGCGGGCTGTGCGGGGACTGCGTCCTGCGGACCCGGTAGCGCGACGGGGGCCGCCGGGGAGAGGTCCCCCCGACGGTCCCCGCCTCCGGTCCCGACTAGAAGGTCAGGTTCCAGGAGTCGATCCTGCCGGTGTCGCCGCCCGCGTTGTCGTTCACGCGCAGCTTCCAGGTGCCGTTCGCGACCTCCGAGGAGGCGTTCACGGTGTACGTCTGGTTGATGTTGTCCGTGCTGCCGCCGGCCCGGTTGTGGACCGTGTAGACGGTGCCGTCGGGGGCCACCAGGTCGACCTTCAGGTCACCGATGTAGGTGTGGACGATGTTCACGCCGACCTTGAGGGTGGCCGGGGCGTTGCCGGTCACGCCGGTGACGGTGATCGGGCTCTCCACCGTGCTGTTGTCGGCGATCGCGAAGTCCGCGGTGTTCTCGAAGTACTTGCCCGCGGGCGGGGTGGCGCCGACCGCCTTCAGGGCGTCGACCTGGCCCTCGCCGAAGAAGGAGTTGTTGGCGGCGGTCCCGGTGCAGCGGCCGTCGGCCGGGCAGGGGATGTCGTTGGCCTGGGTGGCCAGCCTGTCGCGGATCTGCGCCGGGGTGATGCCCGGGTTGGCGCTCGCGATCAGCGCGGCGACGCCCACGACGTGCGGGGTGGCCATCGAGGTGCCGCTCTTCGTGCCGTACTTGCCGCCCGGCAGCGTGGAGTAGACGTCCTGGCCGGGGGCCGCGACGTCGATGACGCCCTGGCCGAAGTTGGAGAACGAGGCCTTGGTGGTGCCGGTGCCGTTCGCGGCGACCGTGACCACGCCGGGGAGCTCGGTCGGGATGTCCAGGCAGGCGTTGGTGATGGTGCGGGTGACCGGCGTCGAGTCGTTGGGGCTCGCGGTGTCGGTCGTCTTGTGGGCGAGGTCGTAGTTCTCGTTGCCCGCGGCGGCGATCTGGAGCGAGCCCTTGCCCTCGGCGTACTCCTGGGCGCGCTTGACGCCCTCGATGATGGCGGCCTGGTCGATGTTGTCCGGGCAGTTGAACTGCCACGGGTCGGTGTAGTAGCTGTTGTTGGTGACCTTGAAGCCGTGGTCACCGGCCCACACGAACCCGCAGATGGTGTTCTCGGCGAAGAAGAACGAGTTGCCCGGCTCGGCGACGCGGACGGCGGAGATCTTCACGCCCGGGGCCACGCCGACGACGCCCTTGCCGTTCTTGGCGGCGGCGATGGTGCCCGCGACGTGGGTGCCGTGCGTGTCGACGTCGCGCCAGGCGCCGGTGCGGGTGTCGGGCTTGCCGTAGGCGCAGGAGACGGAGTCCGCCGCGTTGAAGTTCGGCGCCAGGTCCTGGTGCTGGTCGTCCACACCGGTGTCGAGGATGCCGACCTTGACCGACGCGGAGCCGGGGTTGACGGCCCAGGCCTGGTCGGCCTTGATCTGCGTCATGTCGGCCCGCGCGGGCTCGCCCGCCGGGGTGGTGGCCTGCGCCGGGTTGGCGGGCAGCGCGGGGTTGTAGGCGTCGGCGGGGACGTCCGAGGTACGGGTCGCACCGACCTGCTGGACCCCGCTGACGCCGCGCATCGTGGCGGCGAAGGAGGCCGAGGAGGAGTGGGCGACGACGACGCCGATCTGGTCGAAGTACGAGAAGACCGTGCCGCCGTTGGCGGTGACGGCCGACCGGACCGCCGAGCTGTCGCCCGGGGCGGTGATCACGAGGTAGGCACGGGTGCCGGCAACCCAGGTCGCACTCTGGGAAGAAGCCGGGGCCGAGGCCTTGGGGGCCTTGGGGGCCACCGCGACGGCGGAGCCCGAGGGGCCGACGGGAGCGGTGCCGGCGAGCGCGGCGGGGGCTCCGAGGGTGAGGGCGGCGCCGAGGGCGGCAGCCACCACCAGGGCGCGTCGAGGTCGACTGGATATGTGGGGTATCAAAACGTCCTCCGATGACCCGGTGATGGTGCTGGTGGCACCTACCGGGCCGTACGAAACGAGTGGTGGACGCAAGATGTCAGACGCGCGGCCCCGGAGGGAAGTACCTTTTGCAGCGCTCGACTTGAGACTCGCTGGCCGAAACCCGACGGTTGCTCGCCGGTGTGGGCGTTGCATGCCCTTCGCCGGACTTGCACCCGCTGCGGCGGTTGTGCGGAGGGTGTCCGGATCCGGCCCGGCGCAGCGAGGAGGGGGCGGCGCCGGGCCGGAACGCCGGCCGGGCTGGGCACCGTGGGGGAGAGCCCTGCCCGGCCGGTTTCCGGGGGTGCGCCGGCTACACCGGCACACCGTCCTTGGGGCCCGCCGAGGGGCCGGGGAGGGAGGCCGGGGGGTCGGCCGGGGCCGGGGCGTGGCCGTCGTCCACCAGCACGGACTCGTCGAAGGGCAGTCGTCCCGCGAGGACTTCGGCGGCCCGCTCGCGGTCGAACTCCTTGGTCCACGTCCCGATGAGGACCGTCGCGACCGCGTTGCCCGCGAAGTTCGTCAGCGCCCGCGCCTCGCTCATGAAGCGGTCGATGCCCACGATCAGGCCGACGCCGTCGACCAGTTCGGGCCGGTGCGACTGGAGCCCCCCGGCCAGGGTGGCCAGTCCGGCCCCGGTGACCCCGGCCGCCCCCTTCGAGGCCACCATCATGAAGAGCAGCAGGGAGACCTGCTCGCCCAGGGCCAGGGGCTTGCCCATGGCCTCCGCGACGAAGAGCGAGGACATCGTCAGGTAGATGGCCGTGCCGTCCAGGTTGAAGGAGTACCCCGTGGGCACGGTGATCCCCGTGACCGGCCGGGACACGCCCAGGTGTTCCATCTTCGCGATCAGCCGCGGCAGCGCCGACTCCGAGGAGGAGGTCGACAGGATCAGCAGGAACTCCCGTCCCAGGTAGCGCAGCAGGGCGAAGACGCTGACCCCCGTGCACAGCCGCAGCAGCGTGCCCAGCACCACGACGACGAAGAGCAGGCAGGTGACGTAGAAGCCGACCATGATGACGGCCAGGGACTTCAGGGCGTCGATCCCGGTCGCCCCGACCACCGCCGCGATGGCCCCGAACGCGCCCACCGGCGCCGCCCACATGATCATCGCCAGTACGCGGAACACCAGCTTCTGCACGTGCCCGATGCCGCGCAGCACCGGCTCGCCCGCCGGGCCCATGGCCTGGAGCGCGAACCCGCACAGCAGCGCCACCAGCAGCGTCTGGAGCACCTGGCCGCCGGTGAAGGCCGACACCAGCGTGGTCGGGATGATCCCCAGCAGGAACTCCGGGGTGCTCTGCGCCCCGCCCGCCTTGGCCTGTGCCTCGCCCGCGTGCCGCGCCGCCTCCGTCAGGTGCAGGCCGCTGCCGGGCTCCAGGAGGTTCCCGACGAGGAGCCCGATGGCCAGGGCGACCGTGGACATCACCATGAAGTAGCCGAGGGCCAGGCCGCCGACGGCGCCCACCTTGGCGGCCTTGCGGACCGAGCCGATCCCCAGCACGATCGTGCAGAAGATCACCGGCGAGATCATCATCTTGATCAGGTTGACGAAGCCGGTGCCCAGCGGTTTCAGCCCGACGGCGGTACCGGGCGCGGCGAAGCCGACGACGATGCCGAGCAGCACCGCGGCGATCACCGCGATGTAGAGGTAGTGCGTTCTGTCGCGTCTGGCGGCCACGTTCGCCTCCCGGTGGTGAATGCGTTCCGGGAGACCATCGCCCACCCTGTGACCCCGGTCACCCTTGCGTTCATTGAGTTCACGGGCCGGTGCACACTGAGCGCCATGTTCCGCTTCCCCCGGCCGCCCCGGAGCCTCGCCGGCCAGCTCTTCGCCATGCAGGTGCTGCTGGTCGCCCTCGTCGTCGCCGGCTGTGCGGTCTTCGCGTATGCGACCGCCCGCGGGCAGGCCGAGGACGCCGCCCGCCGCCAGGCGGGGGCGGTGGCCCGGGCCGTCGCGGACTCGCCGTCCGTGCGCGAGGCGGTACGGGAGGCCGCGCGCGCCGGGACCGACCCCTCGGCCGCGCTCCAGCCGTACGCGGAGCGGGTCCGGGCCGACGCGGAGGTGGACTTCGTGACGATCATGGCCCCCGACGGGCGGCGCTGGACCCACCCCGACCCGCACCGCATCGGCGAGCGCTTCCTCGGCAACACCGCGCGGGCGCTGCGCGGCGAGACCTTCAGCGAGACCTACACCGGCACCCTGGGGCCCTCCATCCGCGTGGTCACCCCGCTCGCCGACGAGGGCGGCCGGGTCGTCGGCCTGGTCAGCGCGGGGATCACGGTCCGCGCCGTCAGCGCCCGCCTCGCCCGGCAGCTGACCGCCCTCGCCTGGGTGGCGGCCGGGGCGCTGGCCCTGGGCGGCGCGGGCACGTACGTGGTCAACGCCCGGCTGCGCCGCCACACCCACGGGATGGACGCCGCCGGACTGAGCCGCATGTACGACTACCACCAGGCGGCCCTGCACGGGGTCCGGGAAGGGCTGCTGATGCTCGACGGCCACCGCAGGATCACCCTGATCAACGACGCGGGGCGCGAACTCCTGGGCCTGTCCGGGGAGGTCACCGGAACCGGCGTGGACGCCCTCGGGCTGCCGCCCCCGCTCACCGGGGCCCTGCTCGCGGACCGGCCCCGCGTCGACGAGGTGCACCTCACCGCCGAGCGGGTGCTGGTGGTCAACAGCTCGCCGGTGGCGGGCGGCGGCCGCCGCGGGACCGTGGTCACGCTGCGGGACCACACCGAACTCCAGGTCCTCACCGGGGAGCTGGACCACGAGCGCGGCTTCACCCAGGCCCTGCGCTCCCAGGCCCACGAGGCGGCCAACCGGCTGCACACCGTGGTCTCCCTCATCGAACTGGGCCGCAGCGAGGAGGCGGTGGACTTCGCGACCGCCGAACTGGAGCTGGCCCAGGCCCTGACCGACGAGGTGGTCACCGCCGTGGGCGAGCCGGTCCTGGTCGCCCTGCTGCTCGGCAAGGCCGCGCAGGCCCACGAGCGCGGAATCGAGCTGCACGTCACGACGGACAGCGGGGCCATCGACGCCGGGCCGGGGCTGCCGCCGGCCCGGGACCTGGTCACCGTCCTCGGCAACCTCGTCGACAACGCCCTCGACGCCCTCACCGGGGTACCGGGCGGGCGGATCGCCGTCACCGTGCGCCGGGACGCCGGCGGGCTGCTGCTGCGGGTCGCGGACAACGGGCCCGGGCTCCCGGAGGGGGTGGACGTCTTCCGGCGGGGCTGGTCCGGCAAGGGGGAGGGGCGGGGCCTGGGCCTGGCCCTGGTCCGCCAGGCGGCCCACCGGCACGGCGGCTCGGTGGAGGCCGGCGCCGTCCCCGGGGGCGGCGCGGCGTTCACCGCGCGGCTGCCGCTGTCCCCGGCGGCCTGCGGCCCCGCCGGCCGGCCCGCGGGGGACGGTGCCGCATGAGCGCCCCCGTGCGGGTCCTGGTCGTCGAGGACGACCCCGTCGCCGCCGACGCGCACGCCCTCTACGTCGGCCGGGTGCCCGGGTTCACCGCCGTGGCGGCCGTCCACACCCTCGCGGAGGCCACCCGGGTGCTGGAGCGCACCCGCGTCGACCTGCTGCTGCTCGACCTGACCCTGCCCGACGGCAACGGGCTGCGCTTCGCGCGCGGGCTGCGGGCCGCCGGGCATCCGGCCGACGTGATCGCGGTGACCTCGGCGCGGGACCTGGCCGTGGTCCGCGAGAGCGTCTCCCTGGGCGTGGTGCAGTACGTACTGAAGCCCTTCGCCTTCCCCACCCTGCGCGAACGGCTGCTGCGCTACGCCGAGTTCCGCGCGGCGGCCGGCGAGGCCGTCGGCCAGGACGACGTCGACCGGGCGCTCGCCGCCCTGCGCGCGCCGGCCTCGGCCCAGCTCCCCAAAGGGCTCAGCGCCCCGACCCTGGACCGGGTCGCGGCGCTGCTGCGGGCGGCGCCCGGGGGGCTGACCGCGGCGGGGGCGGCCGTGGCGGCCGGGATCTCGCGGATCACCGCCCGCCGCTACCTGGAGCACCTGGTGGACACCGGCCGCGCGGACCGCTCCCCCCGGTACGGCCAGGTCGGCCGCCCTGAGCTGCACTACCGCTGGCTGGCGGCGGAGGCGGGCTCGGTGTCGAAGGCGTAGAACTTCCGGTGGTCGAGCATGTCGGCCGGGGTCACGTCGTTCCAGGGGCGCATGGTGTCGCGCAGGTCGACGACGTTCGCGGTGCCGGCGGCCGGCAGGTACGGCGAGTTCGGGTTCTTCGCCTGCCAGTCGGCCCACAGCTTGTCCACGAAGGCGTGGTGCATCCAGAACACGGGGTCGTTGGGGGAGACGCCGGTGGCCATCTGGCCGCCCACCCACACGTGCACCCGGTTGTGCAGGTTGGCCCCGCGCCAGCCCTCGAGGTTGTTGCGGAAGCCGTTCGAGGAGCTGTTCCACGGCGCCATGTCGTAGACCGGCATCGCGAGCACCGCGTCCACCTCGGCGCGCGTCGGCAGCTGAGCCACGCCCTCGCCGAGCGCGCGGCGCAGGTAGGAGCGGCCGTCCACGCGCACCGCGATCTCCCACTTGCCCGTCGCGTACGCGAACGGTCCGTCCATCACCTGGCCGTCGCGCGCCCGGCCGGTGCCGCCGAGGAAGTCGGCGGCCCAGAGGGAGGAGCGGGCGGTGCGGTCGGCGGTCCAGTCCCAGTAGGGGATCGAAACGCTCTTGTCCACCGCCTGAAGAGCCGCCTCGAACTCGAGGAGAAAGCGGCGGTGCCAGGGGAGGAAGGAGGGGGAGCGGTGGCCGACGCGGTCGCCCGAGTCGGTGTCGCTCATGATGAACCCGTTGTGGGTCGTGACGAAGCGGTCGTAGCGGCCGGTGCGCTTCAGTTCGAGCAGCGCGTTGGTGAAGGCGCGCTTCTCCTCCGCGGTCAGCGTGGCCTGGTTCTTGCGGATGGCCATCACATGCCGCCCATCTGCATCGGGGCCAGCTGGGAGCCCTGGAGCTCGCGCACGGCGGCGCGGGCCAGCGAGGTCGGGTCCGCGAAGGTCTCGTAGTGGTTGACCACGCTGATCCAGGTGCCGTCGGCGTTCTGCATGACGTGCAGTTCCCGGCCGTCTATCCGGACGGTGGGCGTGCCGGCGCCACCGTGGTGGCCGCCGTGGTGCCCGCCGCCGGAGGCGGGGGATATCTGGATGCGGCGGCCCATGTACACCTCGTCGACGGTGCCGGCCGGGGTGGCGGCGGCGCGCGAGTCGGTGGCGGCGGCGTGCGCGGTGGCGCCTGCGATGCCGAGGACGGTGAGAGCGCCGGCGGTGGTGCCCAGGGCCTGCCGGCGGGTGATCTTGTTCATGGCCGAAGAACTATCAGTGGCCGGAGGGCAGTTGGCCTGTATCCGGACATCGGCGGATAAGTTCTATGTAGAACAAATTAAATGATCTTCCCGTCCGGGCCGGCTCCAGTGGCCCGGACGGGAAGATCTACGGTGCCTATCCTACCCGACAGTAATTTTTTCGGTCCGATGGTACGCATATGGAGATCGTCACTCTCCGGAGTCGGCCGGAAGCGGTGCCGGAATCCGCCATTCCCGATCAGTCCTCAAGGGTCCCTGAAGTCCGATTTGGCGCTATCCATCCTTTATAGTCCGGAACATGGCTCTTCATCAGACGAAGGACACGCGTGCCGAGGACGCCGACACGGACGTCTTCACGTCCGCCCTGAGCGGCCAGATCCTTCCCAAGTACCGGATCCCCGACGACCACTCGCCCTCCGAGGTGGTCTACTCGCTCCTCCACAACGAGCTGCTCCTCGACGGCAACGCCGCCCAGAACCTGGCCACCTTCTGCACCACCTGGTCGGACGACGGCGTGCACCGGCTGATGAACGAGTGCCTCGACAAGAACATGATCGACAAGGACGAGTACCCGCAGACCGCCGAGATCGAGGCCCGCTGCGTCAACATCCTGGCCGACCTCTGGAACGCCCCGCCCGGAGCCGCCGGCACCGGCTGCTCCACCACCGGCTCCAGCGAGGCCGCCATGCTCGGCGGACTCGCCCTCAAATGGCGCTGGCGGGCCCGCCGCGAGGCCGAGGGCAAGCCCGCCGACCGCCCCAACCTGGTCTGCGGGCCGGTCCAGATCTGCTGGGAGAAGTTCGCCCGCTACTTCGACGTCGAGCTCCGCCAGGTCCCCCTGGAACCCGGCGCCACCGGCCTGCGCCCCCACCAGCTCGCCGACCACGTGGACGAGAACACCATCGGGGTCGTCGCCATCCTCGGCGTCACCTACACCTGCGACTACGAACCGGTCGCCGAGATCGCGGCCGCCCTCGACGCGATCCAGGAGGAGCAGGGCTGGGACATCCCCGTCCACGTCGACGCCGCCAGCGGCGGCTTCGTCGCCCCCTTCCTCCACGAGGACGTGGTCTGGGACTTCAGGCTGCCGCGCGTCGCCTCGATCAACACCTCCGGCCACAAGTACGGGCTGACCCCGCTCGGCGTCGGCTGGATCGTCTGGCGCACCGCCGACCTGCTGCCGGCCGACCTCGTCTTCGACGTGGACTACCTGGGCGGCGACATGCCCACCTTCGCCCTCAACTTCTCCCGCCCGGGCGGCGAGGTCATCGCCCAGTACTACCTCTTCCTGCGCCTGGGCCGGGCCGGCTACCGCCGCGTCCAGCAGGCCTGCGCCGACACCGCCCAGTACCTGGCCCGGCAGATCACCGACATGGGCCTGTTCACCCTGCTCTACGACGGCCAGGGCGCGCTGCCCGCCGTCTCCTACACCCTCGCCGACCCGGAGGGGGCCGGGTTCAGCCTCTACGACCTCTCCGACCGGCTGCGGATGCGCGGCTGGCAGGTGCCCACGTACCCGCTCCCGGCGGACCGCGAGGACACCGTCATCCAGCGCGTCCTGATCCGCCACGGCGTGACCCGCGACCAGATCGCCCTGCTCGTCGCCGACCTGCGCGCGGCCGTGGAGCACCTGCGCGCCGCGCCGCCGCCGGCCCCGCCCGCCGCCCCCCGGTCCGGCTTCCACCACTGACCGGCCGCGTCCTCAGCCCGCAGCCGACCAGCGCATCCCCAGGGCCGTCAGCGCGGCCGCCCGTTCCGGGGCGAGCTTCGCCGCCCGGGAGCGCTGGTTGGCGATCCACGAACCGAGCCGCACCTCCTGCCCCCCGACCCGCTCCACGTGCGCACGCGGCACCCGCAGGTGCCCCTCGCGGGAGTGGAACCGCCGGGCCGCCTCCAGGTGCCCGGACCAGGCGTCGGCATGGCTGCGCCGCGGCGCGGGCCGCTCGTCCTCGCCGGCCGGGGCCAGCCCCAGCGCGTGCTCCAGCAGCCACCGCTGCGTCCAGGCGAGCCGCTCCCAGCCCAGCCGCTGGGCCCGTACCCACAGCCCCAGGTCCTCGCCCTGGACCACCACCAGGCCCGGGCCGGAGGGGACCGCGCCGCCCGCCTCCAGATGGGCCCGGGTCAGCCGGAAGCCCCGCTGCCAGCCGATGTCCCAGGCCGGGCACCAGGCCGGGTCGATCTCCTCCAGGGCCTCCCGGCGCTCCGCCGGCAGGGCCCCCGGCCCCTCCCGGCGGGCGGCGGCCCGGTTGTTCTTCATCCACACCCCGACCGGAACCCCGTGCCAGGTGGCGTCCACCGGCGGCAGCAGGTGCCCGTGCTCGGCCGCCCAGGCGCGGGCCGCGGCGAGCCCCTCCTCGAAGGCCACGTCGAAATGGCTCCACACCATCCCGAGCTCGTCCAGCTCCCGCGTCCGCTCCCGGCCCAGCGCGCCCCGCCGGTACGTGCGCCGCGCGTCCGCGATCCACTGGCCGAGCGGGAACCCCGCCAGGGCCGCCGGCCACTCCTCGCGGTCCGCCGGGACCCGGTACGCGAACGGAACCTTGAGGTCCCCGGCCGCCGCCGCGTAGATCCGCGCCGCCTCCGCCCCGCGCCGCCACCGCGTGTGCTCCGGGTTGAGCACCCGCAACCGGATGAAGGCCGCCAGCAGCGCCGGGTCGCGCGGCGTGGAGAAGCTCAGCAGGGCCCGCGCCCCCGCACCGGGCCCCGCCTGCGCCGCGCCCGCCGCCCGGGCCTTCGGCGTCGCGCTCGGGGCCTGCGGTTGCGCCAGGTCCTCCACCAGCCGGGCGTCGTGCGCCCGCAGCGCCTCCAGGAGCCGCGCCAGGTCCCCGTACGCCCGCGAGGTCAGCATCGAGTCCGGCGACTCGCCGGGACCCAGCAGTACGGGCACCACCAGCGAGGCCACCTTCCCCTCGCCCGGCCGGATCCGCAGCGCCCGGCCCACCGCCTGCACCAGGTCCGGCATGGAACCGCGGACGTCGGCCCAGAAGACGGAGTCGCACTCCTTGGTGTCCACGCCCTCGCCCAGCACCCGGACGCTGCCGAGGAAGGCCTTGTCCGCGACCCGGTCCGCCGCGAAGGCGTCCAGCACCCGCCGCCGGTGGGCCGCGGTGTGCTGCCCGCACAGCCAGTCGGCCCACACCGTGCGCGGGTACGCGGGCTGCGGGCTCCGGCTCGCCGTCCGCAGCCGGGCCGCGACCGCCGGCAGTCCCGCCGCGAACGCCTCGGCCTCCCTGGTCAGGTGATGGAACACCAGCGTCCGCCGGAACCCCTGGTCCGCCGCGGCCGTCACCAGCGCCGCCTGGAGCGCCGCGATCCGCATCCCGCGCACCCGGTCCGAGCGCCCGTCCGCCCCGAGCAGCACCGCCGACTGGAACCCGGGGTCGCTGACGTCCACGCACACCACCCGGTACGGGGCGCAGATGCCCCGGTCGATGGCCTCGGACAGGGACAGGGTGTGGCAGCGCGAGCCGAACGGCCCGTCCGGGGCGTCCTCCATCGACGCGACCAGCTCGCCCCGCCCCCGGGGCTCCCGGCCGCCGCCCCGCTCCTCTTCCTCCTCGACGTCCTCGCCGTCGCGCCACACCCGGGGCGTGGCCGTCATGTACAGCCGCCGGACGGAGGGGAGCCGCGCGTTGTCGTGCACCACCGCCCAGGGCTTGCCGATCCGGCCGGAGGTCCGGTGCGCCTCGTCGACCACCACCAGGTCCCAGGACGGCAGCCCCGCCAGATGGGCCCGCTCGATGGTGCCCAGGCCCAGGGAGGCGTAGGTGGCGAACACCGTCACCCGCTCCACCGGGCGGGCGCCCCAGCGGGCCAGGATCCGCGGATCGGTGGTGGTCGGCACCCCCACGTCCTCGCCGCGCAGCGAGCACACCGCCAGCGCCCGCCCGGTTCGGCCGCCCTCCCGCCAGGCGGCGACGGTCTGCACGAGCAGGTCGAGGGAGGGCACCAGGACGAGCACCCGGCCGGCCCGCAGCTCCTCGGAGGAGCGCACGGCGACCAGGGACTTCCCGGACCCGGTGGCCATGATGACCTGGGTCCGCAGCCCCCGCGCCGGCACCCGACCGTCGGCCGGCAGCTGGAGCGCGCGCACGACGGCGTCGACGGCCTCGCGCTGATGGGGCCGCAGCTCCTTCCTCGGCATGCACCTCACCCCGCCCGCCCGCTCTGGTCTGCTCTTTGGACTCCAGCTCCTATCTTGCCCGGATTCTGAGTCGATGAGGAGGACGCGGGGCGGAACCCGCTACATGCGGGCGCCGAAGTTCTGCGTCCACCAGGGGCCGCCGGCGCCCGGGTGCATGCCCACGCCGATGTCCTTGAAGGAGCAGTTGAGGATGTTCGCCCGGTGGCCGGGGCTCTTCATCCACGAGTCCATCACGTCCTGGGCCGTCTGCTGGCCCTTGGCGATGTTCTCCCCGTACGTCGACCAGCGGTACCCGGCGGCCGTCGTCCGCGCGCCCGGGTCCGCCCCGTCGGGGTTGGTGTGCGAGAAGAAGTCCCGGCGCGCCATGTCGTCGGAGTGGCCCTGCGCGGCCCGGTCCAGCTGCGCGTCCTCCTTGAGCGGGCCGCAGCCGGCCGCCGCCCGCTCGGAGTTGACCAGGGCGACCACCTGCCCGACCACCCCCGCGGGGGCGGGCGCCGGAGCGGGCGGGGCCGGCTTCGGCGGGTTGCTCTTGGCCGGCTCGGGCTTCGGGTCCGCGGACTTCGAGCTGCTCGTGGACGGCGACGGGGAGGCCGAGGCGGAAGCGGAGGCCGAGGCGGAGGGCGAACCGGAGGGCGAGGCCGAGGGGGAGCCGGAGGCCTGCGGCGAAGCCGTGTCCGGTGCGGACAGCGCGGACAGCGGCGAGGCGCTGGCCGCACCGCCCGCCTCGGCGCCCTGGTGGCCGGGCGTCGTCGTCAGGTAGACCAGGCCGCCGCCGGCCACGCACGCGGCGATCACCGCCCCGCCGATCGCCCGACGGCGGTTCTGGCGCCGCTTGCGCTCCGCCCCGCGGCCGCCGGCCGCGTCGCCCGGGCCGGTCTCGGCGCCCTTGCGGCGGGCCGCCCGGCCGGGGCCGGACACCACCGGGCTGAGCTGCGTCGCCGCTTCGGCGAAGGCCACCGGGGCGGTGTTCGCCGTCACGGCGGCCCGTACGCCCGCCATCAGCCCCGCCGCGACGGGGACCAGCGCCAGCCCGGCCAGCAGCCCCTCCGCCGGCATCAGCCCGTTCCACAGCCCGGAGCAGCGCAGGCACTCCCGGGCGTGCCGGGCTATGCGCTTGCGCCACAGCGGCGAGGGCCGGCCGTCCCAGGTGCCCGTCATCGAACGGATCTGCTCGCACGGCGGCTGCGCCTCCAGGGCGCGCTCCACCACCCGCGCCGACTCCAGCTGCGCCTTCATCCGCTGCACCCGCACCGCCGTGTGCTGCGGGGTCAGCTCCAGCGCCGAGGCCACGTCGGCCCGGGTCAGCTCACCGGCGCACTCCAGCCACCACAGCGACAGCAGCGCCCGGTCGTCGGGCTCCAGCCAGCGGGTGGCGCGGGCCGTCTCCCGCCGCTGCCCCGACAGCTGGAGCTTGACCACCGTCAGGTCGGCGAAGTCGGCGCCGGGGTCGGCCACGTCCTGGGCCGCCTCCAGGCCGCTCGCCCCCGGAACGTCGCTGCGGGCCTGCCAGTGGGCCCGTATCCGGTTCATGGTGATCGCCACCAGCCAGGACCGGAAGCTCTCGTCCGCGCGCAGGCCGCCCAGCCCGTCGAGCGCCCGCAGCATGGTGTCCTGCACCACGTCGTCCACGTCGCAGGAGCCGTTCAGGGCCCGGCCGACGATGTTGTAGACGAGCGGCAGGTGGGTGCCGACCAGCTCGTCCTGCGCGCGGGGGTCGCCCGCGCGGGCCGCTGCCACCAGCTCTGCCGTGTGCTGTGTACTCATGTGAACTTCCCTGTCCGTACCGGCGGTCGATGATGTCCGACACCTGGGAGACCGTCGAGGGGGACTCCGATAACACTTATCCGGAAGAAGTTTTTATCCGGAGGAGGATCTCCGGCGCCACCCGGCGGCGTCCGTCCGGCCTCCCGTCCGCCCCCGTCCGGCCTTCGGATGTGTAAGGTCTGGACCAATAAGTGCCCGTACACGATGACGAGTTCTCCGCGCGGGGAACGTCCGGGAGGGTCCCGTGGGTCCTGTGTCCTGCCGTCCGTACGACGCGATAGCCGCCCAGCGCCTGCTCCCCGTGCTGCGCAGCGCGGACGCCGACGAGGCCGTCCGCACCACCGGAGCCCTGCTCGCCGCCGGGTGCCGCGCCGTGGAGCTCACCACCTCCACCCCCGGCTGGGCCGCGGCCGTCGCCCGTACGGCCGGGCTCCCCGACGCGCTGGGCCGCCCGGCACTGATCGGCGTCGGCACCGTCACCACCGCCGCCCACGCCGAGGCGGCCCTCGACGCGGGAGCCTGCTTCCTGGTGTCCCCCTACCCGGCCCCCGAGGCCCGCGAGGTCGCCGCGCGGCGCGGGGCCCCCTTCGTCGAGGGCGGCTTCACCCCCGGTGAGATCGCGGCGGCCGTCCGGCGCTCGGGCGCGGCCAAGGTCTTCCCGGCCCACGTCGGCGGCCCGGCGTTCATCCGCTCCCTGCGGGCCGTCCTCCCCGGGGCCCTGCTGATCCCCACCGGCGGCATCGCGCCCGGCGAGGTCCGCGACTGGCTCGCCGCGGGCGCGACCGCCGTCGGCATCGGCGACGGCCTGCCGACGGACCCGGCCGACCTGGCGGCCCTGTTCACGGCCCTGGCGGCCCCGGAACCGACCGGGCAGGGCGGGGGACCGGCTGGGGGTCCCGGTACGGGCCCGGGCGCGGGACCGGCCGCGCCGGGCGCGGTCCCGCGCGGGTCGGCGCCGGGCTCCGCACCGCCGCCGGGGCCGCAGGCCGGTGCGGGCGCGTCCGACGGCAGGCGGGCCTCCGCTGCGGACGCCGGGCGCGCAGCGCCGCAGGGGCGGGCCGTGCCGCGCGGGGAGCGCTAGCCGTGGCCCCGTCCCGGACCGCCGGGCCCTACGACGTCCTCGTGCTCGGCGAGGTGCTCGTCGAGATCCACGCCGAGACCCCGTTGCGCACGGCCGAGGACGGGACCGCCGCGCGGATCTCCTACTCCGGCGACGCCCTCAACGCCGCGGCCGCCGCGGCCGCGGCCGGAGCGCGGACCGCCCTGCTCGCGGTCGTCGGCGAGGACGAGCTGAGCGTCCCGCTGCTGCGCCGCGCCACCGAGCTGGGGATCGACGTCTCCCACGTCCGGCGCGCCCCGTACCCCAACGGTGCCTACCTGCTCAGCGCGGACGCCGGGGGGGAGCGCGAGTTCGTCTACTGGCGCACCCGCAGCGCCGGATCCACCCTCTCCCCGGCCCACGTCGAGGACTGGCGCGAGCTGCTGGCCGGCGCCGGGGCGCTGATCACCGGCGGGATCGCCGGCGCGCTCTCCCCGACCAGCCGCGAGGCGGTGCTCGCCGCCGCCCGGACCGTCCACGGGGCCGGCGGGCACGTCACGTACGACGCCAACTTCCGCCCCCGGCTGACCGGGCGCGGCGGGGCCCGGTCCCTGCTGGCCGCGATGGCCCCGCTGACCGGGCTGCTCAAGACCTCCTGCCCGGCCGACGCCCTCGCCCTGGTCGACACCCGCGACCCGCGCACGGCGGCCGCCCGCTACCGGGCCCTGGGCGCCCGCGCCGTCGCCGTCACCGCCGGGGCGGACCCGCTGCTCCTGGACCAGGGGACCCGCGCGGCCCACCACCCCGTCCCGGTCGATCCGGACCCCGTCGACGCGACCGGGGCCGGGGACTGCTTCACCGGGACCGTCACCGCCCGGCTCGTGCTCGGGGACCCGCTCGTACGGGCCGTGGCGCACGGCGTCGCGGCGGCCTCCCTGTCCGTCTCGGGCCGCGGGGGCACCGGCCGCGTCCCCGCCCTCACGGAGACGGCGGCCCTGGCAGCCCGGCTGCCCGAGCCCGTTCCTCTTCCTCCCACTCCGCGTCCGCTTCCTCCTCCTCCCGCCGCTTCTCCTCCCACGTCTTCTCCGGCGGCTCCTCGTACGGGAGCGGGTCCGTGACCCAGCCCGCGGCGAGGACCAGCCGCGAGGTGCGGTGCACGGCCAGGAAACCGAAGGGGCGGTCGAAGGTCACTTCGGCCCGGCGGGTGCGGTAGCGGATCCGCGGCGGCACCCCGCAGCCCACCGCCACGGAGACGGCCGTCACCGCGGCGGCCTCGAAGCCCTCGGCGTGGAAGCGCGCCACCGCGGACTGGCGGGCCGAACCGACCGCCAGGGGCTGGGAGCTGATCCCGGGAAAGTGACCGCGGGCGGTGTCGCGGGCCGTCTCCAGGCCGAACAGGCGGGCCCGTTCCAGGAGGTCGTGTTCGCCCCGGACCTCGAAGACGGGCGCCCTGACGGCGAGCCGGGGCCCGGGCGTCAGGGCGAGCACGGTGGCGACGTCCAGGCCGGGGCCGGGCCTGCCTTCCGGGAGCAGGCTCGCGGGCACGGCCGGCCGGGCGCGGGTGACGGCCTCGATCCCGGTACCGAGCACCCCGCCGGGCCGGGCGCCCGGTTCCCCCAGCACGAGGTGGACGTCCACCCCGGTGTCCCCGACCACCTCCAGCAGGGTCACCGCCCCGGCCGGTCCCTGCGCCACCCGGGCCCGGTCCAGCAGGGCCGTGCTGCGGTGCAGCATCCTCAGGGGCCGCCCGGCCCACGGACCCTCGGACGCCCCGCCGCGCCACTCCGTGAACGGCTGGATCCACCTCGTCCTCAGGGTGAGGGCCGAAGCCAGCACCAGCCGTGTTCCGTTCGGCCCGTCCGTCAACGCGACCGGCATGCGCTCGACGAGCCCGTCCGTCCGCCGGTCGGCCCAGGCGTCCAGCGCCGTGTGGCCGGCCTCCGCGTCCCCGCTCAGGACGCCGTGGCTCCCCGGCGCGAGCCGTTCCAGCCAGGCCGCCTCCAGCGCCAGGTCCGCCCGGGTCCACAGGCCCGTCGCCGCCCGCAGCCCCCGGACGCCCTCCAGCGCGGCCAGCAGTTCCCGGGCGGCCCCCGCCGCGCGCTCGGCCGGCAGGCCCAGGGCCTCCGCCAGTTCCGCCCGGGCCGGGCCCGCCGCCCCGTCCGCGAGCGGGGCGAGCAGCGGCCAGACCCCGGCCGCCGTGAAGACCGTACCGGCGGCGTCGCCGCCCGCCTCCGCCGCCCAGCGCGCCGTCAGCCGGTTGACCGCCCGCACCGTCGAGTTCCTCATGTTCATGCCGGGGGAGCGTACGGGGCGGGCCGCACCCGCGCCGAATCCTTTCCCCACGCCCGGAGTCCGGGGCCGCCCGGCCGCGAAAAACATCCTCCGCGCCCCTGGGTTCCTCCGCGCCCCGTCGCTACCCTCCGCGCATGATTCCCACGGTGGTCTGGGGCACGGGCAACGTAGGCCGCGCGGCGATCCGCGCCGTCGAGGCCCACCCGGCGCTCGCGCTCACGGCAGTGATCGTCCACAACCCCGCCAAGGTCGGCCGCGACGCGGGCGAACTCGCCGGGCTCGACCGCCGGCTGGGCGTGCCGGCGACCGACGACATCGGAGCGGTGCTCGCCGCCCGCCCCGCCGCCGTCGTCTACGCGGCGTCCGGCGACGTCCGCCCCGACGAGGCCCTCGCCGACATCACCCGCGCCGTGCGGGCCGGCGCGGCCGTCGTCAGCCCCGCCCTCTACCCGCTCTACGACCACCGCAGCGCCCCGCCGGAGTTCCGGGACCCCGTCCTCGCGGCGATAGCGGAGGGCGGCGGCTCGCTCTTCGCCTCCGGCGTCGACCCGGGCTGGGGCAACGACGTGCTCCCGCTCCTGCTCAGCGGGCTGGGCACCACCGTGGACGCGATCCGCTGCCAGGAGATCTTCGACTACTCCACCTACGACCAGCCGGACTCCGTCCGCCATCTGGTCGGCATGGGCCACCCCATGGAGTACGAGCCGATGATGCTCGTGCCCTCGGTCCCGACCATGGTGTGGGGCGGGCAGGTCCGGATGATGGCCCGCGCCCTCGGCGTCGAACTCGACGACATCCGCGAGACCTCCGACCGGCGCGCCCTCGACACCACCGTCACCACCCCTTCCATGGGCGTGTTCGAGGCCGGAACCCAGGGCGCCATCCGCTTCGAGGTCCAGGGCATCGTCGCGGGCGAACCCCGCATCGTCATCGAACACGTCACCCGCATCCACGCCTCCTGCGCCCCCGACTGGCCCACCCCGCCCGACGGCGGGGCCGGCGCCCACCGGGTCGTCATCGAGGGCAGCCCGCGCATCGAGGTCACCGTCGAGGCCACCGACGAGGGCGGGAACCGCTCCGCGGGCGGCAACGCCACCGCCGTCGGGCGGCTGGTCGGCGCCATCGACTGGCTGGTGGAGGCGGAGCCCGGGCTCTACGACGCCCTCGACGTCCCGCTGCGCCCCGCAGTCGGCAAACTCGGAAGGAAACGGCCATGAGGATCGACGTCCCCGACGGACAGCACCCCATCGAATACGTGTGGGGCGACCTGGTCCCCGGCATCGGCATGGCGGCGGCCAACTTCTCCCTGTCGGTCTACGCCCACACCACCCTGGGCCTGCGCGAGTTCGAGGCGGCGCGGTTGCGCGTCGCGCAGATCAACGGGTGCGTCTTCTGCCTCGACTGGCGCACCGACCGGGACGGGGAGAAGGTCGAGGAGGGATTCGCCGACGCGGTGACCGAGTGGCGCACCACCGACGCCTTCGACGACCGCACCCGGCTGGCCGCGGAGTACGCCGAGCGCTACGCCCTGGACCACCACAACCTCGACGAGGAGTTCTGGGAGCGGATGACCGCGCACTACAGCCAGGTGGAGATCGTGGAGCTGAGCATGAGCATCGGCTCCTGGCTCGCCTTCGGCCGGCTCAACCACGTCCTGGGCCTCGACAGCGTCTGTGTGCTGCCGGGGCGCTGAACGGTGCCGGCGCCGGCCGGGGCACGCGGTGCGCCCGGCCGGCCCCGGTGGCCGTCCGCCGTCACAGGTCCGTGGCGATGATCTTCTCTATGTTCCGCTCCGCGAGGGCCGTGATCGTCACGAACGGGTTGACGCTGGTGTTGCCGGGGATCAGCGCCCCGTCGATGACGTACAGGCCCGGGTGGCCGTGCAGGCGGCCGTAGTTGTCGGTGGCCTTGCCCAGCACCGCACCGCCCAGGGGGTGGTACGTGAGGTGGTCGCCCCAGACCTTGTTGGTGCCGAAGAGGTCGGTGCGGTAGATCGTCCCCTCCCTCGCGTTGATCTTGTCGAAGATGGTCTTCGCCATGTCGATGGACGGCTGCTTCCAGGCGGTCTGCCAGTTCAGCTCGACCTTGCCCGTCGCCGCGTTCCAGGAGAACTGGGCTCGGTTGGGGTTCTTGGTGATGGAGAGGTAGAAGGAGGCGTACGTCTCGATGCCGGTCGGCAGCGGGGCCACCTCGGCGAAGGCGCCGCCCGCGTCCCAGTTGTCGATGCCTCCGCAGGGGATCGACGCCTGCACCTTCCCGGTCGGGTCCCACAGGTGGTTCGCCCGGCCGCACATGACGTTGCCGTTGTCGCCCCAGCCCTTGCCGATCTCGTCGTTGAGCAGCGGCAGGGCGCCGGTCGCCCTCAGCCGGACCAGCAGCTTGCTGGTGCCGACGCTGCCGGCCGCGAAGAACACCCGGTCGGCGGTGACGGTCTTGACGGCGACGACGTCGCCGGTGGTGTTCAGCTCCTCCACGGCGACCGTGTAGCCGCCACCGTCCGAGGGGGAGACGGTGGTGACCCGGTGCAGGGGGGAGACCGCCACCCGGCCGGTCGCCCGGGCGGCGGCGAGGTAGGTCTTCTGGAGGGACTTCTTCCCGGCGTTGTTCCCGTAGAGGATCTCGCCGTCCACGGCCGACTTGGGGACGGTGCCGGCCACCTCCTGCTTCATGTAGTCCCAGTCGTAGACGTCGGGCACGAAGACGAAGGGGAACCCCGAGCGCTGGGCGTGCTTGCGGCCGACGCGGGCGAACTGGTAGCAGTCCACCGTCTCGAACCAGTCCGGGTCGACGAGGCCCACTCCGAGCCCGGCGTTGGCGCGGGGGTAGTAGGTGGCGTACATCTCCTCGGCATCGACCGTGGGCAGGATGGCGGCGAAGTTCTGCCGCTTGGGCGTCACGGCCATGCCGCCGTTGACGAGCGAGCCGCCGCCCACGCCGCGGCCCTGGTAGACGATGATCCCGCCCATCTCCTCGGCGTCGAGGATGCCCGTGTACTTCGGGACGTCCTTGTCGATGGGGAAGCCGAGGAAGTTGCTCAGGGGGGCCTTCGTGCGGGTGCGCAGCCAGAAGGAGCGGTAGTCGGGCCTGGTGGTGTTGGCGAAGATCTTGCCGTCCGTCCCCGGGGTGTCCCAGGCCATGCCCATCTCGACCATGTGCACGTCGACACCGGCCTGGGCCAGCCGGAGCGCCGCGACGGAGCCGCCGTAGCCGGTGCCGATGACGAGGGCCGGGACACGGGTCCCGGAGACGAGGGGGGCGTTCGCGACGGCGGATCCGGTGGCGGGATCGGCGCGGGCGGCGGTGCTGTTCACCGCGAGGGCCATGGCCCCCAGAAGAGAACCGGTTCCAGCGATGAATCCGCGGCGCGAAACGCCTGTGGACACCTTGCTGTTCAGGCCTTTGTCACTCATGAGGGGTTCCTCACTCTCGACGGAGTGGGAACAAGTTCTACTGTCGTGTGCCTGCTAAGTCACTAGACGCGTCGGGATAATTTCCGGCCTGTTCCGGTGGCGCTTGCGGCTCCGGCTTTGGCTGCGGCAGGGCTCAGGCCAGGCTCCACTGGGCCACGTCGTCGCCGAGCCCGGCGTCCAGGGCGAACTGCACCGCCGCCAGGTCCGCCTCCTGCGGCACCCGGAAGACGACGTAGCCCGAGGCCGACCGGCCCGGGTCGAGGGTGACCGTGTCGGGCAGGGCCGGGCCGGGTAGGGCCGGGCCGACGTCCGTCGTACCGCTCAGGCCGGTGAAGCGCTGCCCGTCGGTGCCGAGCAGGTGCGCGGCCGGAGCGGGGGAGTCCTGGTACGGCACCGTCCCCGTGTTCTCCAGGCGCAGCCCGACGGCGACCAGCCGGTCGGCCCCGGGGGCGGGCGGCCGGCCCGCGGGGTCGACGACCCGGGTGAGGGTGACGTCGAGGTGCTCCCCGGGGCGGTCCCCGTCGAGGGGGACGGTCTCGCCGGAACCGTCGGGGCCGGCGCCCAGCAGCAGGGCCGCGACGAGGGGCGCCAGCAGGAGGCGGGCGGTCCGGCCCGCGCGCCCGGCCCGACCGCCGCCGGTCCGGCATCCGCCGTGGTCGCCGTGGCCGCCATGACTGCCGCGACTGCCGTGACGCATGGCGTACCTCCTCCGCGCCTTCCCTCCCGGCCCACGATCCTCCGTACGGGCGGCTCCCGCCACCGGCGGCGTCCGATGCCCTTCGGGCGGCATTCGCGGCATCTGGCAGACTTGGCCGGGTTGTCCGGGCGGTGCAGGACAGGAAACCGGTGCGAATCCGGTACGGTCCCGCCACTGTGACCGGCGACCCCGCCCGCGGGGTCCCGGGAGTCAGACACTGACGCGCCGCCTCTTCACTTCGACCGGGGACGAGGATCCCCCGGAGAGGCCTCACCATGTCGCGTATCCGCGCCGCCCTGCGCCCGCTCTCCGCGCTCGCGCTCCTGATCCCCCTGACCGCGTGCGCCGGCCCGGCCGGCGGGCAGGGGCCCGCACCCGGCGCGAAGGCCGCGCCCGGGTTCCCGTACACCGTCACCAACTGCGGTGTCACCAGCACCTACCAGGCCCCGCCCCGGCGGGCCGTCACCATGAACCAGCACGCCACCGAGATCCTGCTCGCCCTCGGCCTCCAGGACCGGATGGCGGGCACGGCCTACCTCGACGACTCCGTGCTCCCCGCCTACCGCACCGCCTACGACGGGATCGCGGTGCTGGCCGAGCGGTACCCGTCGAAGGAGGTGCTCCTCGGCGCCGACCCCGACTTCGTGTACGGCGGTTACGCCAGCGCCTTCGACCAGGGCCAGGGCCGTGACCGCGCGGGGCTGGCCCGGGCCGGGATCGCCTCCCGGCTCAGCATCGAGTACTGCACCCCGGGCCGTGTCGGGCTCGCCCAGCTGAAGACCGAGATCATGGAGGTCGCCCGGACCTTCGGCGTGCCCGAGCGCGGCGCGGCCCTCGTCGAGGAGGAGCAGCGCCGGATCGACGCCGTCACCGCGCGGGTGAAGGACCGGGCCCGCCCGGCCGTCTTCGTCTACGACTCGGGCGAGGCCTCCGCCTTCACCTCCGGGGGCAACGGCATCGGCAACGAGATCGTCTCCCTCGCCGGCGGGGCGAACGTCTTCGCCGACCTCCAGGACACCTTCGCAGACGTGTCGTGGGAGAAGGTCGTCGAGCGCGGGCCCGAGGTCGTCCTCATCTACGACTACGGCGGCACCTCCGTGGAGGCCAAGAAGCAGCGCCTGTTGAACGACCCGGCGCTGGCGGAGGTTCCCGCCGTCAAGAACCGGCGGTTCGTGGTGCTCCCGCTGTCCTCCGCCGTCCTGGGCGTCCGCGTCGCCGACGCGGTCGAATCCCTGGGCCGCGGCCTGCACCCCGACGCCGCGTGAGCGGGCGCCGCCGCACCGCGGCCGTACTCCTGCTCCTCGCCGCCGCCCTCGCCGGATCGGTGGTGGCGGGGCTGGCCCTGGGACCCGTGCGCATCGCCCCCGGGCAGGTGCTCGGCATCCTGGCGGGCGGACCCGGGGCCGGGCGCGGGGCCTTCGCCTCCATCGTGTGGGACGTACGGATGCCGCGCGTGCTGCTCGGGGCCGTGGTCGGCGCCGGGCTGGCGGTCGCCGGCGCCGTGCTCCAGGCCCTCGTGCGCAACGCGCTCGCGGACCCCTTCCTGCTGGGCGCCTCCTCGGGCGCCTCGGCGGGGGCCGTGCTGGTCCTCGTGCTCGGGGCGGGGGCGGGCGCCGCCGCCGGGCTCCCGCTGGCCGCGTTCGCCGGCTCCCTCGCCGCTCTCGTCGCCGTGTACGCCCTGGCCCGGCGCGGCGGCGCCATGACCACGGGGCGGCTGGTCCTGGCCGGGGTGGCCGTGCAGTACGTCCTGTCCGCACTGACCAGCCTGGTGCTCGTGCTGTCCGCGCACCCCGACCAGATCCGCTCCGTGCTGTTCTGGACCCTCGGCGGGCTGGGCGGCGCCCGCTGGGGCGAACTCGCCCTGCCGGCCGCCGCGCTGCTGGCCGGCACCGGACTGCTCGTCACCCTGGCGCGCCCGCTGGACCTGCTGCTCGCGGGGGAGGAGGGGGCGCGCACCCTCGGCCTGGACACCGGCCGGTTCCGGGCAGCCGTCTTCGTTCTCGCCTCCCTCGTCATCGGGGTGCTCGTGGCCTCCAGCGGGGCGATCGGCTTCGTCGGGCTGATGGTCCCGCACGCCGCCCGCATGGTCGTGGGAGCCGGGCACCGGGTGCTGCTGCCCGTCTGCGCGCTGGCCGGTGCGGTCTTCCTGACCCTGGCCGACCTGCTGGCACGGACGGCGGCCGCGCCCGAGGAGATACCCGTCGGCGTGGTCACCGCGCTGGTGGGCGGCCCCTTCTTCCTGTGGATGCTGCGCAGGTCCACCCGGGGCGAGGAGGTGGCCGGATGACGGGGCGTCCGGTGGAACTCGCGGTCGAGGCCCTGCGGTACGCGGTCGAGGGGCGGACCCTGCTGCACGGGATCGACCTCGGCGCCCGGCCCGGTGAGACGGTCGGGGTGGTCGGACCGAACGGCAGCGGCAAGACGACCCTGCTGCGCTGCGTCCACGGTGCGCTGCGGCCCGCCGCCGGCCGGGTGCTGTTCGACGGTGCCGACGCCTCGGCTCTGGGGGTGAGGGGGCGGGCCCGGCGGGTGGCGGTGGTGCCGCAGGACGCGTCCGGCACCTTCGGGCTGACGGTCCGGGAGGTCGTGGCCATGGGGCGCAGCCCGCACAAGCGGTTCTGGGAGCAGGACGGCCCGGACGACCGCCGGCGCGTCACGGAGGCGCTGGAGACCGTCGGGGCCCGCGGGCTCGCCGGCCGCCGCTTCGACGGGCTCTCGGGCGGTGAGCGCCAGCGCGCCCTCGTCGCCCGCGCACTCGTCCAGGAGCCCGGGCTGCTGGCCCTGGACGAGCCCACGAACCACCTCGACATCCGCTACCAGCTGGAACTGCTGGGGCTGGTCCGGCGGCTTCCCGTGACGAGCCTGCTCGTCCTGCACGACCTGAACCTCGCCGCGTCGTTCTGCGACCGGCTGTACGTCCTGGCGGGCGGCCGGGTCGTGGCTCAGGGGCCGCCGGTCGAGGTGCTCACGGAGGAGCTGATCGCGGAGGTCTACGGGGTCCGCGCCCATGTCGCCGTCCATCCGGCGACGGGCGCTCCGGGCATCGTGTACCTCCCGGAGCACCCCGCCGTCTGAGGCGCCGCCGTGCGCACAGGCGGGCCGTTGTCGGCCGGCTCGCCGGCTCGCCGGCTCGACGGTCCGCCGGTCCGCGCCGGTTTCGGGTGGCGGGCCTCAGGAATCCGGCCGGGCCAGCCGCTTGAGCAGGGGCAGTGCGTCGTCGAGGGGCACCGCGCGGAAGAACCGCGCGTCGGCCTCCTCGACGGCGGCGACGGCCCGGGGGGCCAGTTCCGCCCCGGCGGCGGTGACCCGCAGCCGCTTGGCGCGGGTGTCGGCCGGGTCGACCTCGCGTGCGACGAGCCCCTTCTGCTCCAGGGCGCGCAGCACCTGGGAGGTCATCTTCACGTCCGTGCCCGCCTGGCGGGCCAGGGCGAGCTGGTTGGGTTGCTCGCCCTGGCCGTTGAGCCACCACGCGCAGGCGAGCAGCACGAACTGCACGTGGGTGAGGCCGAGCGGGGTCAGTGCCGCCGAGACCTCCCGCTGCCAGCGCAGGGTGGCGTGCCAGAGCAGGAACCCGGGGCTCTCCCCGGGGCTGAGGGCCATCAGCGGGCCGCCGACTCCGCCAGCGCGGCCATGGTCTCGGGCCAGTCGGCGGTGATGGCCGGGCCGATCTCGGGGCCGGCCTCGTCGGCGCCCGGGCCGGTGATCTCCATCCGGTAGGTGATGCGGACCCGGCCGTCCCCGGCGGGGTCGATCCGGTGTTCCGTGCGCAGGAGCAGCCCGTGGAACCGGGCCTCGTCCACGAAGAGTCCGTTCTCGACGGCCTCGGCGACGACCAGCGGCACGGGGTCCTCGCCGGGCGGCGTCATCGTGATGCGGGCGCCGGCCGCGAAGGGGCCGTCGATCTCGATCTTCTCGATCCCGGGGTTCCAGTCACCCCAGTTCTCGACGTCGGCCCAGAGACGCCAGACGGCTGCGGGCGCGGCGGCGGTCTCGATGGTGTGCTCGTACGTCCACATGGGCGCTCTCCTCGGTCGTTCCCGATTTCCTCTGTCCGTAGATTATCTCTGCGCAGACTATCTGTCCAGGGTTCCGCGCCGGATGGGCCGCCACGGTCGGGGGCGGGTGGGGGAGGGGCGTGCGGGGAACGTGCGAGGGGCGTGCCGGGGACGTGCGAGGGGCCCGCGGCGCGCCGTGCGCCGCGGGCCCCTCGGGTCCTCGTCGATCAGCCGCCGTACGGGCGGGTGATGATCTCCATGGCGTGGCCGACGGGGTCCAGGAAGTAGACCCCGCGCCCGCCGTCGTTGTGGTTGATCTCGCCCGGGTGCTTGCGGTGCGGATCGGCGAAGTACTCGACGCCGCCCGCCCGGATCTTCTCGAAGGCGGCGTCGAACTCCTCCTCCGAGACGAGGAACGCGTAGTGCTGCGGGGTGATGGACTCGGCCGGGATGGCCGCGAAGTCCAGCGTCACTCCGTTCCCGGTGGCCACGGGGATGAACGGACCCCATTCCGGGCCGACTTCGAGGCCGAGGATGTGCGCCAGGAATTCGGCGGACTCCCGGTTGTCACGGGAGTGGATGATCGTGTGGTTCAACTGGACCGACATGGGTGAATGCCTCCACAAGGCATCTCACGGCACCTCCATGCCTCACCCGGTCGGTGACCGACACGCGATGCCGTCGCCTTGATCCTAGGCACCTCCTTCGCGCCCGGTCCACCGAAATGCCGCCGCCGGCGGCTCACGACCCCCCGTACACCGCCTTGACGTTGTCCTGCGCCGGGTGCGATCGGCCGGCCGGGCCCGCGGCGAAGACCCGCAGCAGGTTCTCCGTGACCCGGGTGGTCAGCGCGCCGGCACGGGCGTCCAGGCCGTGGTTGGCGCCGCTGCGGCCGTCGCCGGACGCGTCGAGGGCCTCGACCCAGCGCATCGTGCCGGTCGCGAAGACCCCCGCCCCGCTCGGCACGGTGTAGTACGCCGTGTCCTGATGGCTCGGACGGCCCTCGCACACCACCGGGGAGTGGGCCAGGATCTCGATCGGACGCGGGGTCGGGAAGCCGGTGTTCACCTTGTCGTACTCCACGCCGACCAGGTGCGCGAAACCGTCCCCGGCCTTCACGCCCGTCCCCTCGAACAGCCAGTGGCCCGGGTTCACGACCACGTACGGGGCGTCCACCGGGTAGCCGTCGTAGATCACCCCGAGCAGTGAGCTCTCCGGGTCCGCTCCCGGCTGCGAGCGGAAGTCGACGGTCGCCGGATGCCCCCGCTTGAAGCCGGGATCCTGGTCGTAGGAGGACTTGTAGCAGACCACCGTACGGTCCGGCCCCAGCTCGGAAGGCTCCAGCCGGATCCGGCGGAAGCAGCAGTTCGCGCCCAGGACCGCGATGTTGCTGCCCGCGTCCCGGGCCGCCGTGAAGTGCGCGCGCTGCTCGGGCGACCAGTACTCGTCGTGGCCGAGCGACAGCACGGCCGCCGCCCCCTCCAGCAGGCGCCGCTCGCGTGCCACGTCGGTGGTCGTGGCGTAGGCCAGGGCTATCCCGAGCCGCTCGGCCAGCGCGACCAGGGGGGCCTCGTAGACGAGGAACAGCCCCGCCCCGTCGTCGTACTCGTACGGCCGGTCGAAGGTCACCGACAGCGAACGCGAGGCGTAGCCGCCGCTCGGGCCGTCGTAGCTGCCGTAACCGCCCCAGCGGTTGTACGCCTGCCAGGTCGCCACCGCGTTGACGATCACCGTCCGGCCCGCCGCCGATGCCGAGCGGACGGTCACCGGCACGAACCGCTGCCCCTCGCCGCCCTGCGCGTCGAGCCGCAGCAGGTAGCAGCCCTCGGGCCAGCCCTTGGTCTCCACCGTGGCGGTGCGCGGCCAGCGGGTGCGGACCATACGGGTGCCGGCGTCCACCGTGTGCTCGGGCTGTCGGACCCCGGGCAGCGCCTCGGAACGCCACACCAGCCGGGCCCTCGCCCCGCCGTACCACCCCATCCGGTATGCGGAGACGGTGAACCGCGGCGCGGTGGTGGACACGTGCAGCCCGAACGACTCCCCGGGCAGCACGCTCACCTTGTCCGTGAAGCCCTCGATGGCACGGGCCGGTCCCGCCCTGACCACGTGCCAGTCGGCGTTGCCGGGCCGGGCGTTCTCCGCCTTCACGTCGAAACCGGCCTGACCGGGCGCCGACGGTGACTCCTTGCCCGCGCCCTTCCCCTTCAGCGCGGCCCCGCTCGCTCCACCCGCGCCACCCGCGCCACCCGCGCCGCTCGCGCAGCCGGCGGCCGAGCCGAGCCCGGCGGCGGTGGCCGCGCCCGTCGCGATGGCGAGGAACCGCCGCCTGCCCGCGCCCCCGGCGCCCTCGGGTATGTGCTCCTGATCCATGCGGGGCACGTTATGACACCCCTGCCCGCCCCCTCCCACCACCCCGCCGAAGGCCCGCCCGCCCCGGCCCTGCCGGGTCCCCGCAGCACCCGGGCGGTACCGGTGGCGGTACCGGAACCGGCCCGCGGGGCCGGCCTCCGCTCACCGCAGCCGCACCACCACCTCATGGCTCACCCCCGCCGTGGCCGAGAGGTCCCCGAAGACGAGCCGCAGCCGTGCCCCCGTGCGCGCCGAGACCAGGGCCGGCGGGCCTGACAGCACCGCCGCGACGGGCCGGTCCCACACCAGGACCAGCTCCCCGACCGCCCGGGCCGGGTCGGCGACGTACACCCCGGCCGTGCCGTCGCGCCGCTGCCGCACCGTCACCGAGCACGGGGCGCTCGCCTCCAGCGGGCCCGCCGCCCCGGCCCGCCAGAAGTTCACCCCGGTGAACCCGAGCGGGCCGACGGCCACCCCCTGGGCCGCCGCGCTGTTGGCCAGGACGGCGGGCCATCCCGGCGTCGCCGCCCGGGCCGCCGTCCGCGCGGCCGTCGCCCCCGGCAGCAGCTGGTACGCGTACCCCGCGTCCACCGGGTCCTCGCCGTGGTCGTACCAGAGGGTGAGGTAGCGCCGGGTCAGCGCGGCCCCGGATCCGCCCCGGTTCACCTCGCTCCACCGGCCGGTACGCCCCTCCCTCAAGGCCCTGAAGGGCCCCGGGCCCTGGAGGACGTACCCGCCGAAGCCCGCCAGGTGCGCCCAGCCGGGAGAACGGAACTCCGCCGACCAGCCCAGGGCCGACGGCTGGAGGCGTCCGCCGACCGTCAGGGCGTGCGTACCGGCCGCACCGAGATTGCGGCAGTCGACCACCGACTCCACCGGGACCCCGTCCGAGGCGCGGATCCCCGCCCCCAGGCAGACGACCGCGTCGTCGAGGAAGAACCAGGACTTGCGGGCCTCCAGGGTGCTCCCCAGACCGCGCAGGTGCTGGCCCACCGACGCGAACTCCCCGTCACCAGACCCGCCCACCCACGCCGTGTCCGGCCGCGCGGTGCCCCAGGAGCCGCCCGCCCCGTCCGCCAGGGCCTTCCGCGCCACGGTGACGCCCGGCAGGCGGTACGGGTCGACGGTGGGCCAGAACGCGTCCGCGTACTGGTCGTTGCCGTACGAGGAACCCCACCAGCAGAGCATCCCGCTGCCCGTGTGCCAGCCGCGGAGGTTCTCGCCGTTCCCCGTCTCGTAGTGGGCGATGCGCCGGGAGGCCATGGACAGCGAGGCCGCCCAGCCCGGTCTGCGGTGGGTGGCCCGGTCCATCGAGGGGAACAGCCGGTGCCCCACCGGCTCGGGCAGCGGCGCCGCCGACGGGTCCGCCTCCAGCTCGGCCAGCCGGGCCAGCGCGGCCGGCCCCAGCGTCCGGTCGGCCAGGGGCGGGCTGTGGTGCGACCGCGCCGCCCACCCCTTCACCAGGTCGCGCCACCGGGCCCGCTCGGCGGTGCCCGCCCCCTCGGCGAGCAGCAGGACCGCGGCCAGCACCGCGTGGCCGCGGGTGTGCTCGTCCTGCTGGACCTGCCGGGCGTCCGAGGCCGCCAGCCCCCGGCTGACCGCCCGCCCGGACACCGCGTCCATGACCAGCCCGTTGAACAGGAAGGGCGCCCAGCCCCGCTCCACGGCGTCGAAGACGTTCTGCCGGGCGGGATCCACGACCTGCCACGGCGTTCCCCTCAACAGCGCGAACAACAGCCCCAGCCCCTCCAGGAACACCGCGCCGTAGGTTCCCGTGTACGCCACTGCGCCGTGCTGGACGTAGGACCCGTCCCGGTGGAGACCGTCGCCCGCGGTGACGTACGGGAAGACCGGCCCGAGCGCGTCCCGGGCCAGGGCGACCTTCGCGGCGTCGGAGCCCAGGGCCCCGCGCACCGCCAGCACCCGGCACAGGTCGACCCGGTTGGCACCCGTGCTCGTCCCGCCGTACACGGCCACCGCCGAGTCCGGGACGAAGTGGTCCACCGCCGCGCACACATCGGCCCGGAGAGCCTGCGACAGTTCCCCGTACAGCAGCACGCACACGTCCAGCAGGGCCTGCGGCGCGCCGATCCGCCAGCACCACCAGTTGCCGTACGGCTCCCGGCCCGCGTGGTACACCTGCGCGTGCAGCTCCTCCAGGCCGGCCAGTACGGACGCCAGCAGCGCCCCGTCCCCGGTGAGCCCGGTGCCCGGCCGCACATGGGCCTCGGCCATGGTCCGCAGCCGCTGGAAGCTCCGCACCATCGGCTCGGGGTCCGAGGCGAACCCCAGGTCAGGCCAGAGCGCCCCCGGCGCCGGAGCCATCGCGGCCGCCCAGCGGCCCGCCTCCTGCCCGAGCTCGGCGAGCCGCGAGCGGAACGGCTCGGCCCGCTCGGAGAACCCGGCGCCCAGTACCAGCGAGCGCCAGACCTCGCGCATCGCCCCGTGGACATCGACCACGCCCCGCGCGTCCGCCCGGTCGGCCGGCGCGCCCGCCCGCAGCGCCCCCGCGCCCGCGGCGGACAGGAAGGCGCGCCGGCTCCACACTCCCGTCATCACATCTCCTCCGTCCGATCCCCACAAGCCCTCCGCAGCGGGCCGTGCCACCCCTGCGGCCGTCCTCATTCCACGTGCTCGCGGTAGCGGTCGATCACCTCCCGCAGCACCTCGCGGCCGTCGCGCTCCCACAGGGCCGGATGGAAGATCTCGACCTCCACCGCCCCCCGGTAGCCGGCCCGGTCGGCCAGCTCCCGGAAGCCCCGCAGATCGACGCACCCGTCACCGAGCTGCCCCCGGCCCAGCAGGACGCCCTCGGGGAGCGGGGTCACCCAGTCCGCGACCTGCACGGACACGATCCGCCCGCCGGCACCGGCCCGGCCCAGATCGGAGGCCAGCCGCTCGTCCCACCACAGGTGGTAGGAGTCGGCCACCACCCCGACCCGCTCCGCCGGGAACTGCTCGGCGATGTCCAGGGCCTGCCCCAGGGTGGAGACCACGCAGCGGTCCGCCGCGAACATCGGATGCAGCGGCTCGATGCCCAGCCGCACCCCGTGCCCGGCGGCCCAGGGGACCAGGTCCTCCAGGAAGCCGACGATCCGCCGCCGCGCCCCGACCAGGTCCCGCTCGCCCCGCGGCAGCCCGCCCGAGACCAGGACCAGGACGTCCGCACCCAGTTCGGCCGCCTCCTCGACCGCCCGGCGGTTGTCCTCCAGCGCGGCCGCGCGGCCCCCCGGATCGGCGGCGGTGAAGAACCCGCCCCGGCACAGGGAACTGACCCGCAGCCCGGCGGCGGCGACCAGCCGCGCCGTCTCCCGCACCCCGAACCCGCGCACCGGGTCCCGCCACAACCCCACCGAGGCCACCCCGGCCGTACCGCACCCGGCCACCAGCTCGGGCACCGACCACTGCCGCACCGTCTCCTGGTTCAGACTGAACCGGGCCGGGGCAGCCGCCCCGTTCACGCCTGCACCCCCTGGTCCGACAGGAGCCGGCGCATCCGGGCCCCGGCGAGTTCCGGGTCGGGGAACAGGCCCAGCAGGTCCGCCAGTTCATAAGCCCGCGCCAGATGGGGGAGCGAGCGGGCCGACTCCAGCCCGGCCAGCATCGTGAAGTGCTCCTGGTAGCCCGCCAGCCAGGCCAGCAGGACCACTCCCGTCTTGTAGAGCGGGGTCGGCGGGGCGAACAGGTGCCGTGCCAGCGCGACCGTCGGATCCAGCAGCGCCCGGAACCCCTCGGGGTCCTCCCGGTCGAGGGCGAGCGCCGCCCGCGCAGCGATCGGGGCGATCGGGTCGAAGATCCCCAGCAGGGCGTCGCTGTCCCGCTCCCCGTCCCCGGCGATCAGTTCCGGATAGTGGTGGTCGTCGCCGGTGTAGCACCGCACGTCCGCCGGGAGCCGGCGTCTGAGGTCCTTCTCCCGCTCCGCGTCCAGCAGCGAGACCTTGATGCCGCGCACCTTCCGCGGGTGTGCGCCGACCAGGGCCACCAGGAGGTCCGCGGCCCCGTCGAGCCCGTCGTGGCCCCAGTACCCCGCGAGCTCCGGGTCGAACACCGGGCCCAGCCAGTGCAGGAGCACCGGCCGGGAACTCTGGCGCAGCAGCGTTCCGTACACCTCCAGGTAGTCCTCGGGGCCCCGGGCCGCCGCGGCCAGGGCGCGGGAGGCCATCAGCACGGCCTCCGCTCCGCAGCCCTCCACGTGCGCGAGCTGTTCCTCGTACGCGGCGGTGACCGCCGCGAGCGTATGCACCCGGCCGGGCGGCAGCTGGTCGGTTCCGGCGCCGCAGACGATCCTGCCGCCCACGGCCCGGGCCTCGGCCGCCGAACGGCGGATCAGCTCCGCCGCGCCCGGCCAGCCCAGTCCCGCGCCGCGCTGCGCCGTGTCCATGGCCTCCGCGACTCCGAGCCCCCACGCCCACAGACGGTGCCGGAAGCCCAGCGTGGCCTCCCAGTCGACCACCGGCCCGCCGCCCGGCGCGGAGGGCGGGGCCGCGGCCACATGGACGGCGGCGTAGAGGGTCCGGCTGCGGGTCGGACCGCAGGCGTACGGCCCGAGCGGCGCGGCCGACGGCCGGTGGAGGCGGAACCCGCCGTCCGCCGAGGGGAGCCGGATCCCGTTCACAGGGTCACCTCCGGTACCGGCAGCCTGCGCCCCTCCGCGCAGGAGCGCAGGCCGAGAGCGGCGAGCTGCACCCCGCGGGCCCCTGCGAGCAGGTCCCAGTGCCAGGGTTCGTCGCGTACGACGTGGCGCAGGAACAGCTCCCACTGGGCCTTGAAGCCGTTGTCCACCGGGCCGTGGTCCGGTACCTCCTGCCACTGCGCGCGGAAGGAGCCGGCCGCCGGCAGGTCCGGGTCCCACACCGGTCTCGGCGTGGCCGCGCGGTGCTGGATCCGGCAGTGGTGGAGCCCGGCCACGGCCGAACCGTGCGTCCCGTCCACCTGGAACTCGACCAGTTCGTCGCGGTGCACCCGGACCGCCCAGGAGGAGTTGATCTGGGCCACGGCACCGCCCTCCAGCTCGAAGATCCCGTAGGCGGCGTCGTCCGCCGTGGCCTCGTAGGGCTTGCCCTCCTCGTCCCACCGGCGGCCGATGTGCGTCCGGGTCAGGACCTGCACGGTGCGGACCCGGCCGAACAGCTCGTGCAGCAGGTACTCCCAGTGCGGGAACATGTCGGCGACGATGCCGCCGCCGTCCTGTGCCCGGTAGTTCCAGGAGGGACGCTGGGCCGGATCCCGGTCCCCTTCGAAGACCCAGTAGCCGAACTCCCCCCGGACGGAGAGGACCTGTCCGAAGAAGCCGGACTCGACCAGCCGTCTCAGCTTGATCAGGCCCGGCAGGAACAGCTTGTCCTGCACCACGCCGTGCTTGACGCCGGCCGCCGCCGCCAGCCGGGCCAGCTCCAGGGCGGACGCGAAGCCCAGGGCGGTCGGCTTCTCGCAGTACACGTGCTTCCCCGCTGCCACGGCACGGCGCAGGGCCGCCTCCCGGGCGCCGGTCACCTGGGCGTCGAAATAGACCTCCACCTCCGGATCGGCCAGGACGGAATCAAGGTCCGTGCCGACGTGCTCCAGGCCGTGCCGTTCGGCGATGGCCCGCAAGGCCGCCTCGCGGCGCCCGACCAGCACCGGCTCCGGCCACAGCAGGGTGCCGTCGCCGAGGTCCAGCCCGCCCTGCTCGCGCAGCGCGAGCAGGGAGCGGACCAGATGCTGGCGGTACCCCATCCGCCCGGTCACGCCGTTCATCGCGATCCTGATCGTCCTGCGTTCCATGGCGACCTACCTCCCGTTCCGTCGGCATCGTCTGCGGAAAGCGATAGAAAGCGCTTTCTGTCGATCAGGCTAGGCCTCCGAACTGGCGCTCTTCAATTACCCGTTCGGGTGATAGAAAGCGCTTTCTGGATCGGGCACCATGAGGTTCACACACCAGATCGGACGAGGGCCCGCGGCAGCAGCGGGCCGCAGGGGGAGGGGATCCCGATGGCGGTGACTCTTGCAGAGGTCGCGGCCCGGGCGGGCGTGTCGCCCGCGACGGTCTCGCGCGTACTGAACGGCGGCTATCCGGTGGCCGGCGGCACCAGGACCCGGGTGGAACGGGCCGTCGAAGAGCTCGGCTACATCGCCAACGCCCCCGCCCGGGCGCTCGCGGCCGCCAGCTCCGACCTCGTCGGAATCCTCGTGCACGACATCGCCGACGGCTACTTCGGCATCCTCGCGGGCTCCCTGCAGCACGCCCTCGACCCCGCAGGGGAGGGCGGGGCGCGGCGGCTGGCCGTCGTCTGCAACACCCGGGGCGTCCCGGCCGCCGAGACCGCCTGCCTCACCCTGCTCGAAGGCCAGCGCGCCGGAGGGGTCGTCCTCACCGGTGCGGCCGCCGAGGACCCGGAGCACACGACCGCACTCGCCGCCAGGGTCGCGCGCATGGCCGCCGCCGGAGCCCGGGTGGTCCTCTGCGGCCGCCCGCCCCTGCCCGTACCCCCCGCGCTGCCCGTCGCCACGGTCGTGTTCGACGACCGGGGAGGTGCGTTCCGGCTCGCCGAACACCTCCTGACACTCGGTCACCGCCGCATCGCCTACATCGCAGGCCCGCCGGGCCGCAGCACCACCCGGGAGCGCCTCGCAGGACACCGGGAAGCCCTCCGGCGCCACGACCCGGCACTTCCCGGAGCCTGCGCGGCGCTCACCGTCCACGCCGGCTTCGACCGCTCCGCCGGCTATGACGCCACCCGCGAACTGCTGCGCAGGGGAGAGGCCTTCACCGCCGTCGCCGCAGCCAGCGACACGGCCGCCGCGGGGGTCGCCGCCGCCCTGCGCGAGGAGGGCCTGCGCATACCCGAGGACGTCTCGGTCGCCGGCTTCGACGACCTGCCGTTCAGCCAGGACACCGCCCCCGCCCTCACCACCGTCCGGGTGCCGCTGCGCAAGGCGGGCGCGCTCGCCGCCGAGCTGGTCACCGGCCGCCGGGACCTGCCCCCGGGAGGCATCACCACGCTGCCCACCGCGCTCATGGTGCGCGCCTCGACCGCACCGCCGCCGACCACCGGGAGGACCCCGTGAGGTACGCCCTCTCCACCCTCGGCCTGCCGGGCACCCCGCTCGCCCGGAGCGCCGCCCTGGCCGCTGGCCACGGCTACGACGGCCTCGAGGTGCGGGCCCACCCGGAGGAGCCGCTGCACCCCCAGAGCCCGCCGGGGGACCGCGCCGCCGGGCTGCGGGCCGTCACCCGCGCCGGGGTCGTCGTCCTCGGGGTCGCGGGCTACGCCAGGGTCGCGGCGCCCGGTTCCGACGAGCCGGTCCTCGCCGAGCTGAGGTCCCTGGTCCGGCTCGCCTCCGACCTCGAGGCCCCGTACGTGCGGGTCTTCCCCGGCGGGGGCGGCCTGCCGCAGCAGCAGGCCGACGCCATCGCCGTACGCCGCCTGAGGGAAGCGGCGCCCTACGCGGAGCGGAACGGGGTGCGGATCCTGTTGGAGACCCACGACTCGCACCGTACGGGAGCGGCCGCCGCCCGCGTCCTCGACGCGGTCGGGCACCCGGCGGCGGGCGCGCTGTGGGACGTCCTGCACACCTGGCTGGGCGGCGAAGGGCCGGCCGAGTCGAGACGGCGGCTGGGCGCGCATCTGGGCTACGTCCAGGTCAAGGACGTGGCATCGGCGGACGACCTCACTCCGGTACCGCTGGGCGCAGGCGTGCTGCCGCTGGCCGGGGCGGTGGCCGGGAGCCCGGCCGACGGGTGGCTGTGCTGGGAGTACGAGAGACGCTGGTACCCCGGGGCGGCCGAGCTGTCCGGCCCCCGGCTCAGGCGGGGCCGCGAACACCTGGAGGGGCTGGTGGTCCATGGCGATCAGGCCGAGTAGGCCAGCCGGTCCGGGTCCACCGGGTAGCGGAAGCCGACACCGCGCGCGTAGCGCTCCAGCTCCTCGACCGCCGTCACCGCCAGCCGGTCCAGCTCTCCGCCCAGAGATCCCGCCACATGGGGGGTGAGCAGGACGTTCGGTAGGTCGTACAGGGGCGAGCCGGCGGGCAGCACCTCGGGCTCCGTGTGGTCGAGGACGGCGTGCAGCCGCCCGGTGACCAGCTCCCGTGTCAGCGCCTGCGTGTCGACGAGCGAACCCCGTGCCGTGTTGATCAGCGTGGCACCGTCCGGCATCAGGGCCAGCCGGGAGGCGTCCAGCAGACGACGGGTCCCGGGCAGCTCGGGGGCGTGCAGGCTCACCACGTGGCTGCGGCCGAGCAGTTCGTCCAGTCCCCCGGCCTCGCCGCCGAGGGCGGCGAGTTCGGCCGGGTCGGCGTACGGGTCGTACACGAGGACCCGCAGGTCGAACGGGCGCAGCAGCTCCAGCACCCGCCGGCCGACCCGGGAGGCGCCGACGAGGCCGACGGTGCGCCCGTAGTTGCCGGCCGTCGGGTAGCGGCCCAGCGGATCGACCGGTCCGCGCGCGGTCCGGTAGGCGTGGGCGGCCTCCAGGACCCGTTTGTTGGCGAACAGGATCGCGGCGAGCGTGTACTCGGCGACGGGCAGGGCGTTCGCGGCGGCCGCACTGGAGACCAGCAGACCGCGTTCCCAGCAGGCCTCGGTCACATGGCGCTTGACGCTTCCGGCGGCGTGCACGACGGCGCGCAGCCGCGGCATCCGGCGCAGGGCGTCCGCGTCCAGGGCGGGGCAGCCCCAGCCGGTGAACAGCACCTCGACGCGGGCGAGGCGCCCGTTCAGCGCCGGGTCCTGCCGCGCGAAGTCGGTGAGCAGCAACCCGGGGTCCACATCGGCGATCCGGACGAGCTCGGCCAGCACCCGGCCGCCGAGCACGGCGGCCCGCGTGTCCGGGCTCATGGCGAGCACCGTGGCGGGCCGGGAAGGGGCGGCTGGGCTGGTCACGCGGGCGCCTCCTGCGGTGGGCCCCGGGCGCCGGAGCCGACGGCGGCCGAGGGCCGTGAAGGGGAGCAGGAAGATGCTCACAGAGCCCGCCCCCGGGCGGGGCGGCGACACGTGCGCGGGCCCCGTGGTTCACCCGCCGGCCCGATCACCGCGCACGGACGGCATCCGACCGCGCCCCGGAGAGCCGCACGGCACGGCTGCCGGAGCCGTCCGCGCCGGGCCGCCTTCGCCCCCGGACGCAGGAAGCGCCGCGCTTCCTGCCGGTCGGCCGGCCCGGTCGGGACGAGGCGATCGGCGCCCACCACCCCACCACCCCGCCGCACCGGACTCCTGCGGCGCGGCCGAGGACGGCGGCCCGGCCGGCCACCGGTCCGCTGCGGCAGCCCGGGCGACACCCCGTCATCGGCCGGTGGTGGCCGAGCGGGTGGCGGCCGCGGCGACCTCGTGGCCGCCACCCGGGACCCGTTCAGGGAGCGAGGACCGCCGCGGTCAGCTCGGGCCAGGCGGTCCCGGCGCCCTCGCGGGCCGCCTCCGCGAAACCCGCGTCGCCGAGGCGGCGGCGCGCTGCCCGTTCGATGCGGGCCACGTCCGGCTGCGAGCGGTCCTGGAGCCCCCGTACGCCCGCGCTCGCCGCCAGCAGCCGCACCGCCTGCTCGTACGCGCCCCGGCGCAGGGCCAGGTCCGCGACCCCGACCAGCACCTGGGCGATCAGCGGCGCGTGTCCGGCTCCGGCCGCCGCCGCGCAGGCCGCCGCGTGGTGCGCGCGGGCCTCACCGAGGTCGTCGGCGAGGTAGCCCAGCAGGTCGTGCGTCACCGCGAGGACGTTCCCCTGCCGCGCCTCGTCGCCCAGCAGGGACGTCGCCAGGCCCAGCTGCCGGCGCGCCTCCCGGGCCTCGCCGCCCCACCGGGCCAGCTCCGCCCGGGCGAGCGCCAGTTCGGCCAGCGCGTCCGGCCAGGTGACCCCCTCCGCGTACCGCTGCGCCTCGGCGAGGGCGGCCGCGCAGGCGTCCCCGTCGCCCCGCAGCCAGTACAACTGGGCCTGCCGCGACCGCATCCGGATGACGTCCTCGACGGCGCCGAGCTCGGTGACGACCGCGATCGCCTGCTCCAGGTGCTCGCACGCGGCGGCGAACCCGCCGCGCACGGCGATCCGCTCCGCCAGCTCCGTCTGCGCGAACGAGATCCCGAACCGCTCGCCCAGGGCCCGGAACTCGGCCAGCGCCGTCTCCAGGTACGCGTCCGCGTCGCGCCCCTCCCGGCCCAGCATGATCCGCATCTTGCCCAGGTGCAGCCGTCCCAGCGCCCGCACCCAGGGGTCCTCGCTGTCGAGCAGCGGTTCGAAGGCGGGCAGGAAGGCGTCGGGAGCCTCCAGCATGCGTTCCAGCGCGGTGACGAGGCCCAGCAGCGGGTTGCGGCGCAGGCCGCGCAGGCTGAACCGGTACGCCTCGTGGATCCACTCCGCCGCCTGGTGCTCGTCGCCGCGACCGGCGCTCACGAAGAGGACGACCAGCGCGTACGCCGTGGCCCGTACGTCGTCGGCGGCCTCGCCGGGCGTCCCGACGGCCGCGGTGACCAGCTCCATCCCCTCGGTCCGGTGCCCGCTGAGCCACCAGTACCAGCCGGCGGCCGCCGCGAGCCGCATCGCCGGCTCCGCCTCGCCCGCCGCGAGCGCGCCGCGCATCGCGGAGCCGATGTTGTCGTGCTCGGCCCCGAGCAGGGCCAGCCACTCCAACTGCTCGGCGCGCCGCAGGTGCGGCTCCGCGTTCTCGGTGAGCCCGGTGAAGTACGCCAGGTGCGCCCGGCGCGCCCGCTCGGCCTCCCCCGCCTCGGCGAGGCGGTGGGCGGCGTACTCCTTGATCGTGCCCAGCATGCGGTAGCGCGGGGCGGCGCCGCCCTCGGCGCGCAGCAGCGACTTCTCGGTCAGGGCGGTGAGCAGTTCGAGCACCTCGTGCTCCGCGACGGCGCCGTCCGCGCAGACCCGCTCGGCCGCCTCCAGGCCCGCCCCGCCCGAGAACACCGAGAGCCTGCCCAGCACCGTCCGCTCGGCCCCGCTGAGCAGCTCCCAGCTCCAGTCGACCACCGCGCGCAGCGTCTTGTGGCGCGGCAGTGCGGTACGGCTGCCGCTGGTCAGCAGGCGGAACCGGTCGTCCAGCCGGTGGGCGAGCTGGTCCACGGACATCGTGCGCAGCCGGGCCGCGGCCAGCTCGATCGCCAGCGGCATCCCGTCCAGCGCCCGGCACACGCGCACCATCGTCGCCAGCGTGCGGGCGTCGGTTCCGGCGCCGGCCGCGAGGTCCCGGCGCACCGCCCCGGCCCGGTCCCGCAGCAGCCGGACGGCCGGCGAGGACTCGATCTCGGCCGGGCCGGCGTTCCCCCGGGGCAGGGCCAGCGGCTCGACCGGCCACAGCGCCTCACCGGTGATGCCGAGCGGTTCGCGGCTCGTCGCCAGGATCCGCAGCCGCCGGCATTCGCCGAGCACCCGGTGGGCGAAGACGGCGGCCGCCTCGACGAGGTGCTCGCAGTTGTCCAGGATCAGCAGCGCCTCGCGGTCGCGGACCGCGGCGACGAGCCGGTCCGTCGGCTCCGCGTTCGGGGCCCCGCCGAGCAGGGCGTCCCGCAGGCCCAGACCGTCGAGCGCCGCCTGCGCCACGTCGCCCCCGTCCGGGCCGACGGCGGCGAGCTCCACCAGCCAGGCCCCGTCCGGCAGGTCGTCGAGCAGCGTGCGCGCGGTCTCCGCGGCCAGCCTGGTCTTCCCCGCACCGCCCGGTCCGATCACGGTGGTGAGCCGGTGCTCGGCGATCAGCACCCGGAGGGCGGCGACATCGGCGTCCCGGCCGACGAAACTGGTCAGCTCGGCGCGCAGGTTGGTCCTCGGGCCCTCCTCGCGCCGTCCCAGCTCGCCCCGCAGCAGCGCGAGGTGCACGGAGGACAGCTCGGGGGAGGGGTCGGCGCCCAGGGTGTCGGCGAGTGCCTCCCGCGCCCGCTGGTACACCTGCAGCGCCTCGCTGTCGCGGCCGGCCGCGACGAGGGCGCGCATCAGGGCGGCGACGAGCCGCTCCCGCACCGGGTGCGCGGCCACCAGGTCGGCCAGCTCCGTGACCACCTCCGCACCGCGCCCCAGGGCGACGTCCGCCTCGGCCCGCGCCTCCGCGGCGGTCAGCCGCAGCCCCTCCAGCCGTACGACCGCCGCCTCGCACGCGGCGCTGTCCTGCAGGCCGACGTCCTGCAGGGCCGCGCCGCGCCACAGGCCGAGGGCCTCGCGCAGCAGCCGCACCCGCCGGGAGAGGTCGTCGGTACGGGCCTGCCCCGCGGTGACGAGCCGCTCGAACCGCACGGCGTCGACGGCGTCGGGTTCCACCGCCAGCCGGTAGCCGTCCGTCAGCCCCTCGACCGCCCCGCCGGGCAGCACCTTCCGCAGCCGGGACACCAGCCGTTGCAGGGCGTTGGTCGCGTCGGCGGGCGGGTACGGCCCCCAGATCCAGTCGACGAGCGCCGCCTTGGGGACCACGCGCCCCGGCCTGAGCGCGAGGGCGACCAGCAGCCCGCGCAGCCGCGCACCCGGCACGTCGACCGGACGTCCGTCCTCCGCGCGCACCTCCAGTGGACCCAGCACCCCGATCTGCACGCGCCGATTCTGTCACGGGTGCCGTACGGGAACCGCCGGGTCAACTTCCCGCCGCCGAACGGCATCCGGGCCGCTCGGCCCGGCCGCTTCCGACGGGATCCGGACGTGGACCGCGGCGCGCGGCGGCTCCGGATTGTCCTGGCAGGCGAACACGGCCGGGGCGACCCGCAGGGCGGGTTCCTCCGCCGGGGTCCCGCCCAGCGGTGCCGGCAGGGGGTCGCGCAGGCCGCCGCGCGCCCGGCGTCCTCGGGAGCCGTCGGCAGGAGCCGGCACACCGGTCCGGGTGCCTGCGGCCGCCCCTGGGCGAGCGCGGCCCGGAGGCTTCTCCTTCCGGGCTCACGCGTCGCGGGCGTTGCGCAGCAGCCAGGGGGTGGGGTGGGGGAGGGCGACGAGTTCCTTGTAGGTCGTGTCCCCGGGCAGGGGGACGACCAGCCACAGGCCGGGCGGGAAGAAGCGGCCCCTGGTGTGGGCGAGGCCCCCGTAGACGGAGCGGAGGAAGGCGGGGACGGCGTCGCGGGGGACGTCGTGGAACCCGACCTGGTCCACCGTGATCTCCGCGTCCTCCTCGGGGAAGAGGCGGACGGTGACCGCCGGCGTGCCGTCGAGTTCGACGAAGGCCTCGTGCGGGAGGGACCCGTCGGGGTCGAGGGCGGTGAAGGGGTCCGCGGCGGTACGGCGCGAGGTCCGGTCGGCGCCGATGTCGTCGGTGACGGTCAAGGGCAGGCGGTACTCCTCGGCGATCTCGCGTATCGCGCGGACGGCCGACTCGGTCGTCGGGAGGTGAGGGGGCTGCATGCCGTGATCATCGCCGATGGGGGCGGGAGGGAGCCGCGCGGGGCCGAGGGGGGAAGCCCTTCCGGCCCGCCCCGGGGGACCCCGTACGATCCCCGGATGACCTCGAACCGGGCGGCAGCCGCGGTCGGCCTCGCGCGCGTGATGGCGCACTGCGGGGGCGACCTGCGGGCGGCCGTGCACCACCTGGGCGCCGCGATCGCCTCCGCGCCGCAGGACCCCGAGCCGTACGCGGCGCTCGCCGAACTGTGGCAGGAGCGGCGCGCCGACCTGGCCGGGATCCTCCGGGACGCCGACTCCCTGCGGACGGTGCCGGCGTACGCGTACGTCCGCTTCCTCGAGGACGACATGGACGGGGCGGTGATGGCGCTCGGCTCGGCCGCCGGCGCGCGTCCCGCCGTCGCCTGGGCCGGGGCCCCCTGGTTCGGCGACGCGCGGTTCCTGGGGACGGTGGGCGCCGAGGCGTTCGCCGAGGCCGTCCTGCGGACGACGGACCACGGCCACGCCCTGGACGGCGACGGCACGCGGGAGGCGCTCGGTCCCTGGATCCGGGCCGTCGAGACGGTCTGCGCACGCGAGCCGCGGCCCGGGGCGATGGCCAGGATGGCGATCTTCCTGCGGGCGTGCGGCCTGACCGACGCGTCGCTCGCCCTCTGCGACCGGGCGGACGCCGTCGAGCCGGCCATGCTGACGGAGGTCGTGCGGGCGGGGACGTGGCGCGTGCTGGGCGACCCCGACCGGACGGCGGCGGCGTTCGAGCGCGCCCTCGTCCTGGACCCGGTGAACTGGTCGCTGTACCTCGACCTGGCCGACGTGCGCGCCGGGCAGGGCGACTTCGCCACCGCGGTCCGGCTCGTCGGCCAGGGGCTGGAGCACGAGCCGGCGGAGGTCACGCTGCGCGCGGCGGGTGCCGCCTACCGGGCCCGTCTCACGGGCTCCCCTGACGACCTGCGCGCACTGGTCGCGCTGGCGCCGGACCTCCCGGACGCCTCGTACCGGGGCCTGCTGATCGACCGCGCGTGCGCCGGCCCCGGCCTGCCGCCCGGGCTCGTCGCCGAGGCCCGCCGCCTGCGGACCGGCTGAACCCGGTCCCCGCACCTGGGGCCCCGCGCAGCGGCCGGCCGGGAAGGCGGGAACCCGGGGCGGCGCGGTGGACGTTGTCGGGACATGGTGCGCCTGCTGACGAGTCCGCTCCTCGTGCTGATCGTGGTGATACCGCTGTTCGTCGTGGCGGCGGCCCGGTACGCCCTCGATCGGGCCCGGAGACGGGGGTGGCTGCCCGGTCGTGCCCGAGGACGGGACCGGGGCGGCCGGGGCGCGGGCGCGACGGCCACCGAGGAGCTGCACGCCCTGATCTACCCCGGCAAGCGGGCCCAACTGGAGCAGCGCCGGATCGAGTTGGTGCTCCGGGACGACGAGCAGGACGGCGCCCCGCGCAGGACCGGGATCGACCTCGACGCGGGCGTGGCCCGCCTGGAGCGGCCCGGGCCGGCCTGACCCCGGCGCGCACCGGCGGCGGCCGCCCGTGCGGCCGCCCGGGTGGGTGGGTCGCCCGGCCCGGTCGCCCGGGCCGGGCAGGCGGATCCGGCCGGGTCGGCCGGGCGGTCGGCCCCGGAGGGAGATGTTCCCGGCAGGCCAGTAGGGTGGGCCGGGTGAACCTTTCTTCCGCGCTTCCGCGTTCCTTCCGGCTGCTCGTCACGGGTGGGGGGACCGGTGGACACACCTACCCCGCCCTGACCGCGATCCGTACCCTGCAGGGCCGACTCGCGGCCGCCGGCGGCACGCTCGACGTGCTGTGGATCGGGACCGCCGACGGGCTCGAGGCGCGGGTCGCGCCGGCCGAGGGGATCGCGTTCAAGACCGTCGCCACGGGCAAGATCCGCCGTTCGGCGAACCCGCTGAAGATGCTGTCGGCGGCGAACATGAAGGACATGGCGCGGGTGCCGCTCGGCGTGGCGCAGGCGCGCACGATCGTCTCCGAGTTCGAGCCCGACGTGGTCCTGGCCACCGGCGGCTACGTCGCCGTGCCCGCCGGCCTGGCGGCGCGGCTGTGCAAGCGGCCGCTGGTGCTGCACGAGCAGACCGTGCGCCTCGGTCTCGCCAACCGCAAGCTCGCCGGCTCGGCGACGCGCATCGCGGTGTCCTCGGAGTCCTCCCTGCCGCTGCTCCCGGCCGAGGTGCGCGAGCGCGCCGTCGTCACCGGCAACCCGGTCCGCCCCGAGGTGCTCTCCGGGCACCCCGACAAGGCCGTGCACGCGCTGAACCTCGTCGGGTTCGACCGCCGGCTGCCGACCGTCTACGTCACCGGCGGCGCGCAGGGCGCCCAGCAGATCAACGGCGTGGTGCGCGAGGTGCTGCCGTGGCTGCTGAGCCACGCGAACGTGATCCACCAGTGCGGGCCCGCCAACGTCGACGAGCTCCGCTTCGCGGCGGCCGGGCTGGACCCCGTGCTGGCCGGCCGCTACCACGTGACCGGTTTCGTCGGACCGGAGCTGCCCGACGTGCTCGCGCTCGCCGACATCGTGATCTCCCGCTCCGGGGCGGGGACCCTGGCCGAGCTGACCGCGCTGGGCAAGCCCGCGGTGTTCGTGCCGCTGGCGACCTCGGCCGGCAACGAGCAGGCGCACAACGCCCAGTACCTGGCCGACGCGGGCGCCGCCGTCGCCCTCCTCGGCGAGGTCACCGCGCACGGCCTCGCGGAGGCGGTCGGCCCGCTCCTCACCGATGCCGGCCGGCGGGCGCAGATGGCCGAGCGGGCCCGGGCGTACGGTCGGCCCGACGCCGCCGAGCGTCTCGTGGACGTGCTGCTGGCCGCCGCCAACGGCTGATCCCGGACAGGTTGCGAAGGGCGTCGCCGGCACCGTGCCGGCGACGCCCTTCCGCGTCGACACGCAGAGTTCACGCCCCGGGGGCCGAAGACCATGTCCCCGACCGACCGGTCTGTTTAGACTGGCCACTTGTCGATCATGCAACCGACGAGTGTGGAGGAAGATCCCGCATGCGCCATCTCCCCCTGGGCCGTTCAGGTCTCCTGGTCTCCGCCGTGGGCCTCGGCTGCAACAACTTCGGTGCCCGCCTCGACCTCCAGGCCACCCGGGCCGTCGTCGACGCCGCCCTCGACTCCGGGATCACCCTCCTCGACACCGCCGACATCTACGGCGGGCGGGGCGGCTCCGAGAGCCACCTCGGCCAGGCCCTCAAGGGCCGCCGCGACCAGGTGGTCCTCGCCACCAAGTTCGGCTACGACGGCGTCGACATGGGGTACGGGCCCGCCGCCGGCTCCCGCGGCGGCCGCGGCTACATCCGGCGCGCCGTCGAGGAGTCCCTGCGCCGCCTGGAGACCGACCGCATCGACCTCCTCCAGCTGCACAGCCCCGACCCCTCCACCCCGATCGCGGAGACCCTCGCCGCGCTCACCGAGCTCGTCGCCGAGGGCAAGGTCCGCTACATCGGCCACTCCAACCTCAGCGGCTGGCAGCTCGCCGAGGCCGCCCACACCGCCCGGGAGACCGGCGCCGTGCCCTTCGTGTCGGCGCAGAACGAGTGGTCGCTGCTGGAGCGCTCCGCCGAGCGCGAACTGGTCCCGGCCGCCCGCCACTACGGCCTCGGCGTCCTCCCGTACTTCCCCCTCGCCAACGGCCTGCTCACTGGCAAGATCCGCCGGGGCGCCCCCGTCCCGTCCGGCTCCCGCCTCGAAGGCCTCGACTCCTACCTCACCGAGGAGCGCCTCGACACCGTCGAGGCCCTGGCCGCGCTCGCGGAGAAGCACGGACGCACCGTGCTGGAACTCGCCATCGGCTGGCTCTCCGCGCAGCCCGGCTGCGCCTCCGTCATCGCCGGCGCCACCTCGCCCGAGCAGGTCCGCGCCAACGCGGCCGCCGGAGCGAACCCGCTGGAGGCGGGGCTGCTGGACGAGATCGACGCCGTCGCCCGGGCCCACGCCGCATGACGACGGCACTGCGCTGCGCGGTGCTCGACGACTTCCAGGGGGCGGCCACCACCCTGGCCGACTGGTCGCCGGTCACCGCGCGGGGCGTCGAGGTGGTCTCCTACCCCGACCACCTGGCGGACGAGGACGAACTGGCCGCCCGCCTGGCCGGCTACGACATCCTCGTCACCCTGCGCGAGCGCGTCCCCTTCCCCGCCGGCCTGCTGGAGCGGCTCCCCCGCCTCCGGCTGCTGGTGGCCAGCGGCATGCGCAACTCGGTCATCGACTACGCCGCCGCCCACCGCGCCGGCGTGACGGTGTGCGGCACCGCCAGCTCCTCCACCCCGCCCGTCGAGCTCACCTGGGCCCTGCTCCTCGGTCTCGCGCGCGGACTCGTCACGGAGAACACCGCCCTGCGCGAGGGCGGGCCCTGGCAGCAGACCGTGGGCACCGATCTGGCCGGCAGCCGCCTCGGCCTGCTGGGCCTCGGCAGGATCGGCGCCCGGGTGGCCCGGATCGGGCTCGCCTTCGGCATGGACGTGGCGGCCTGGAGCCCGAACCTCACCGGGGAACGGGCCGCGGCGGAAGGGGTCGCCCTGGCCCCCTCCAAGGAGGCGCTCCTGGCGGGCAGCGACTTCGTCTCCGTCCACCTCGCCCTCGGCGAGCGCACCCGGGGCCTGATCGGCGCGGCCGAGCTGGCCCTGATGCGGCCGACGGCCCGCCTGGTCAACACCTCCCGGTCCGCGATCGTGGACCAGGAGGCGCTTCTGGAGGCCCTGCGCACGGGCCGCATCGCCGGGGCGGGCCTGGACGTGTTCGACACCGAGCCGCTGCCCGCGGACCATCCGCTGCGCACCGCCCCGAACCTGCTGGCCACGCCGCACCTCGGCTACGTCACCCGGGCCAACTACGCCACGTACTACGGGGAGGCGGTCGAGGACGTCCTCGCCTTCCTCGACGGCGCGCCCGTCCGCGTCCTGCCCTGACCCCGGACGGGCCGCCCCCGGACGGCCGACCTCCTGACGGGCCGAGGGCCCTCCCGGAACACCCGGGAGGGCCCTCGGCCGTGCCGCTCGGACCAGGCCGCGGCCCGTGTCCTCGGCGCCCCTCAGGACACGATGTCCTTGCGGGAGAAGCCGCGGAACGCGAGGGCGAACAGCACCAGCGCGTACGACACCGACACCACCGCCCCCTTGAGCATCCCGCCCCACTCCAGCTGCGGCTGCAGGGCGTCCACCCAGGCGAACTGCCAGTGCGCGGGCAGGAACTCCCGCCACGACCCGAGCGCGGTCACCGCGTCCAGCACGTTCCCCACGATCGTCAGCCCGACGGCCCCGCCGACCGCGCCCAGCGGCGCGTCCGTCCGGGTCGACAGCCAGAACGCCAGCCCGGCCGTGACGAGCTGCGACACGAACACGAAGGCAACGGCCAGAGCCAGCCTCGCCACCGTGTCCCCGGCGGGCAGCGCCCCGCCCGCGGGCAGCTTCAGCGGCCCCCACCCGTACGCCGCCGTGCCCGCCGCCAGCGCCACCACCGGCAGCAGCACGATCGCGGCGAGGCTGAACCCCAGCGCCACCACCAGCTTGCTCCACAGCAGCCGGGCGCGCGGCACCGGCGAGGCCAGCAGGTAGCGCAGCGAGGACCAGCTCGCCTCCGAGGCGACGGTGTCCCCGCAGAACAGGGCCACCGGCACCACCAGCAGGAAGCCGGCCGACACGAACAGGCAGGTCGCCGCGAAGTTCGCGCCGGAGGCCGTCGCCGTGTCGATGAAGCTCACCCGGCCGTCGGCCCCGCCCCGGCCGTCGTCCGCGCCGCCCCCCACCGCGAAGGCGATGATCATGACGAACGGCAGGGCGGCCAGCACCCCGCCCATCACCAGCGTCCGCCGCCTGCGCCACTGCCGCAGCGCCTCCACGCGCAGCGGCAGGGTCCGCCCCGGCCGGTAGCCGGGCGCGGTCTCCCCGGCGGGAGCCGGGGCCCGTACGGCACTCATGCCGCACCTCCGATCAGGGTCAGGAAGGCGTCCTCGAGCCGCCGGTGCGGCCCCACCGCCGACACCGGCAGCTCCAGCCGCACCAGTTCGGCGATCAGGGCGGCGGGCGTCGCACCGTCGAGCCGTACGAGCAGCCCCTCCTCGGCGGGCACCGCGGAGGCGACGCCCTCCAGCGCCGCGACCTTCCCGACGGCCACCTCGTCCGCCGGCCCCTCCAGCGCCACCAGCAGGGTGTCCCCGCCGCCGGTGATCTCGGCGACCGGACCGGCCTGCACCAGCCGCCCGCGGTCCATGACCACCAGGTGCGTGCAGGACTGCTCCACCTCCGACAGCAGGTGGCTGGAGACGATCACGGTCCGCCCGGCGGCGGCGTAGCGGATCATCACGTCGCGCATCTCCCGGATCTGCGGCGGGTCCAGACCGTTCGTCGGCTCGTCCAGGATCAGCAGGTCCGGCAGCCCCAGCATCGCCTGCGCGATCGCGAGCCGCTGCCGCATGCCCTGCGAGTACGTGCGCACCGCGCGCTCCAGGGCGTCGCCGAGCCCGGCGATCTCCAGGGCCTCCGCCAGGTGCGCGTCCTCGGCGGGGCGGCCGGTGGCCCGCCAGTACAGCTCCAGGTTGGCCCGGCCGCTCAGGTGCGGCAGGAACCCGGCGCCCTCCACGAAGGCCCCGACCCGCGACAGCACCGGGGCCCCGGGCCGGATCGCGTGCCCGAACACCCGGATCTCCCCGGCGTCCGGCGCGATCAGCCCCATCAGCATCCGCAGCGTCGTGGTCTTGCCCGCCCCGTTGGGCCCCAGCAGGCCCAGCACCTGGCCGCGCTCCACCCGGAAGGACAGGTCCCGCACGGCGTAGCGGTCCTGCGCCTTCGCGTAGCGCTTGGTCAGCCCGGTGATGTCGAGCGGTACGCCGGCCAGCGCGGGCTCGGGCGGCGCCGCCGCCCGGCTCCCGCCCGTCCGGCGGATCCCGAGCAGCGCGGCGGCCAGCGCCGCCGCGCCCAGCGGCAGCCACCACACCCAGCCGGGCAGTCCGGCGGGGGCGGCCCGCACCCCGTCCGCGACGGGCACCCGCAGCGGCTCGCGCACGGCGACGGTGTACGAGGCCGGCTCGGCCGGAGAGGCGTAGCCGAGGTCGGTGGCCGCGACCACCAGCCGCATCCGGTGCCCGGCCTGGAAGGCGTGGTCGACGGCCGGGAGCCGCAGCTCCACCCTGCGGCCCTGCCCGGCGTCCGCCACCCGCACCGGCGCCACGAGCTGGCTCGGCAGCACCTGCTGGCGGCCGTCGGGCCCGACGTCGTACAGCTTCCCGAACAGCACGGCCGAACCGTCGGCGGCCGTCGACCTCACGTCGAGGGTGACGGTCGGGGTCCCCGTGACCCGTACCTCCGCGGCCAGCGGCTCCGAGTCGAAGCGGGCGTTCTGCCCGGGGAAGTCCAGGGAGAACCCGGTCCCGAGGGAGGCGAGCTGCCCGCCGATCCCGGGCAGCGCCGACAGGGCGGGCGGGGCCCCGCCGGCCGGGTTCGCGAAGGTCTGCTCCCGTCCGGACAGGGCGAACGCGCGCGGGTCGGACTCCAGCCCCGGGTAGCGGTCGCCGCTCGCGCCGCGCACCATGATCCGCCCGTCGGTGGAGTCGATGCCGCCGGTGCGCGAGACCCGGAACGCCGGGCCGGTGTCCGCGCCCGCGTCGCCCTTGAGGTAGCGGTCGAACCAGGCCGTCACCCGGGCCTCGACGCGGCCGGACTCGCGCATGCCGCCGTCGTGCCCGCCGGCCGCCCAGTCCACGGCGACCGGAGCGCCGTTCGCGGCGATGGCCTTGGCCATGGCGTCGGCCTGGTCCAGCGGGAAGAGGGAGTCGTCCTGCCCCTGCACGATCAGCGCGGGCACCCTGATCCGGTCGCCGACGGCCGAGGGGCTGCGCCGCTCCAGCAGCTCGCGCGCCTCGGCGTCGGGCTTCCCCGACACGGCGACCCGCTCGTACATGGCGCACAGCTGCGGCTCGAACCGTCCGCAGCCGGGGGCCGCCGGGGCCCCGGCCGGGCCGGCCGGGCGGCCCGGCCGGCCGAGGCCGTCGGCCGAGCCGCTCGTGAAGAAGATCCCGGCCCAGAGCTTCTTGAACACGCCCTGCGGGAAGAGGGAGTCCGCGAGGTTCCAGTACGTGATCTGCGGGGCGATCGCGTCCACCCGCCGGTCGTACCCGGCGGCCAGCAGCGCCGCGGCCCCGCCGTAGGAGGCGCCGGCCACGCCCACGCGCGGGTCGCCGGGCGCGTCGAGCCTCACCTCGGGGCGGCGGGCCAGCCAGTCGACGAGCGCGGAGACGTCCTTGACCTCGTGCTCGGGGTCGTTCAGCCCGATCCTCCCGCCGGAGCGGCCGAAGCCGCGCGCCGACCAGGTCATGACCGCGTACCCGTCGCGGGCCAGGCGCTCGGCCTGGGCGCGGACGTCGTCCTTGCTGCCGCCGAAGCCGTGCCCGAGGAGGACGGCGGGACGGCGCCCGGAGGCGTCCCCCGCCGTGAAGAAGGAGGTGTCGATGTCGGTGCCGGCGGAACCGTCCGCGTCGGCGCCGGGCATCCGCAGGACCTGGTCCAGGCGGTGCACGGCCGGCTCGTCCCCGGAGGCGGCCGCGGCCGTCCAGGTGCCGGCGCCCGCGAGGACCGCGAGGGCGGCGGCGCCGGCGAGCAGGCGGTCCCGGGGCCGCCGGGGCAGTCGGAGCTTCATAGGGGAACCCTAAAGCCCCTGATCGCCTTCCCCGAGCTCCCTCAGGGGGAGCCCCGCCCCTTCTCCAGGAGTACCCGCGCGGCCCCGCGTACCGCGTCCGCGGTACCCGGGCTGCGGGGCGCCGCCGGCGGCGGCAGGATGGGGCACATGCTGCTGGCCGAGGTCGCGCGCGTGTCCCGGGAGGTCGCCGGGACCTCCGCCCGGTCCCGGAAGACCGCCCTGCTCGCGGAGCTCTTCGCGGCCGCCCCCGCCGACGAGGCCGGCCTGGTCATCGCCTATCTGTCCGGCCGGCTCCCGCAGGGCCGCCCCGGCGTCGGTTGGCGCACCCTCGCCGAGGAGGTCGGCCCCGCCCCCGGGCCCACCCTGACCGTGCGGGCCGTCGACGCGGCGGTGGACGAGCTGGCCGCCGTCTCCGGCCCGGGCGCGCAGGCCGAGCGGCGCCGCGTCGTGACCGCCCTGCTGGGTTCCGCCACCGCGGCCGAGCAGCGGTTCCTGCGCAGCCTGCTCTCCGGCGAGGTGCGCCAGGGCGCGCTGGACGCGGTGGCCCTGGAGGCGGTGGCGGCGGCCGCCGGGGTGCCGGCCGCCGCGCTGCGCAGGGCGGTGATGCTCGACGGCTCGCTGCCCCGGGTGGCCGCGGCGGTGTTGGCCGAGGGGGCAGGGGCGCTGAGCGGGGCGACCCTGCGCGTCGGGCGGCCCGTACAGCCCATGCTGGCCGGGACCGCCCGCTCGCTGGAGGACGCCCTGAGGGCGCTCGGCCCGTGCGCGGTGGAGGAGAAGCTCGACGGGATCCGGGTCCAGGTCCACCGCGAGGGCGGGGAGGTCCACGTGTACACCCGCTCGCTGGACGAGGTCACCGACCGGCTTCCGGAGGTCGCCGAGCTGGCCCTGAGCCTGCCGGGGGAGCGGTTCGTCCTCGACGGGGAGGTCATCGGGCACGACGCCGACGGGCGGCCGGTGCCCTTCCAGGAGATCGCGGGCCGGGTCGGCTCCCGGGTGGACGTGGCCGCCGCCCGCCGCGCCCTCCCCGTCACCGCGTACTTCTTCGACCTGCTGGCCCTCGGCGACCGGGTCCTGCTGGACCTGCCGGTCCGCGAACGGTACGAGGCCCTGGCCGGGCTCGTCCCCGAGGCCGCGCGGGTCCGCCGCCTGGTGGTCGAGGACCCGGTCGCCCAGGCGGAGCGGGCGCTGGCGTTCTGGTCGCAGACCCTGCGCCGGGGCCACGAGGGGGTGATGGCCAAGGGGCTCGGCTCCCCGTACGCGGCGGGCCGGCGGGGCAGGCAGTGGCTGAAGGTCAAACCGGTGCACACCCTCGACCTGGTCGTGCTGGCCGCCGAATGGGGGCACGGCCGCCGCACCGGCCTGCTGTCGAACCTGCACCTGGGCGCCCGGGCGGCCGACGGCGCCTTCGCCATGCTCGGCAAGACCTTCAAGGGCCTCACCGACGAGATGCTGCGCTGGCAGACGGACCGGTTGCGCGGGCTGGCGGTGGAGGACGACGGGTTCACCGTCCGGGTCAGGCCGGAGCTGGTCGTCGAGATCGCCTACGACGGTCTCCAGCGCTCCCCGCGCTACCCGGCGGGGGTGGCCCTGCGCTTCGCACGGGTGCTGCGGCACCGTCCGGACAAGGGGCCGCAGGAGGCCGACACGGTGGAGACGGTGCTGGAGCGGCGCGGCGGCTGAACCCGCGCCCCCGGGATTTGCCTCAGAGGCAAGGGAGATTGCCAGGAGGGCAAGATTCTGACTCAATCGGGGCATGACCCCCCGTCCCGAGGAACCCTCGGACACCGAGGCCCCACAGGCCACCGGCGGCCCCGCCGACGAGCTGCCGGCCGTGGCCCCGCAGCTGCGCGAGCTGCGCCGACGCGCCGGTCTGACCCTGGAGGCGGCCGCCGCCAGGGCCCGGCTCTCGCCCGCGCACCTGTCGCGGCTGGAGACCGGCCGGCGCCAGCCCTCGCTGCCGCTGCTGCTCGGCCTCGCCCGCACCTACGGAACGACCGTCTCCGAGCTGCTCGGCGAGACCCCGGCCGTCGCCGATCCCATCGTACGCGCCGGCGGTCCCGGGGCCCGCGAGGCCGACGGGTGGACGTACTGGCAGGCCGGCGGCTCCGGGCGGGGGATGCAGGCGCTGCGTGTGCACGTCCCGCCGGGGCGCAGCCAGGGCGAGCTGGTCCGCGTCCACCCGGGGGAGGAGTGGCTGTACGTGCTCGGCGGGCGGCTGCGGCTGCACCTGGGGGAGGCCGAGCACCTGCTGGAGCCCGGGGACAGCGCGCACTTCGACTCGCTGACCCCGCACCGGATCGGCGCGGCCGGTCCCGGCGGGGCGGACCTCCTGTTCGTGCACACCCTGCTGCAGAGCAGCCTCGCCGGGGTCTGCCTCGGCGGGGCCGCCCCACACCACCGCTAGCCGTCGACCAGTCGACCTGCCGAGGAGTCACCCGCATGTCCGAGGGAGAGAACATGTCCACCGCGCCCGAGAGCCCGGCCCAGCTCACCGTCCTGCAGCGCTTCGAGTCGAAGTTCCCGCGCGGCCTGATCATCCGGCTGATCGCGTACCTGTTCGTCGGCCACCTCTTCGCCTTCTTCGTGTACCTGCTGTTCGTCCTGGGCGGCGAGAACCAGTAGTCCCGGAACCAGTAGTCCCGGAACCGGTGGTCCGGGAACCCGTAGTCCGGGAACCGGTAGTCAGGGGACCCGTGGTCAGGGAGCGGACTCCCGGGGGTCCTCCAGGGGCGGGGCCACGACCGCGCAGGCCGTCCGGCACTGAGGGTGGCAGGCCCCGGGGCCGGGGGAGCGCACCGTCGCCCACGCCACGGCCGCACCGGCCACCAGCAGGCCCCCGCACCAGGCCATGGCCCGGCCGAACGCCGCGTCGAAGGCGTCGGCCGACAGATAGGCGTCCGGGCCCATCCCGGACAGCAGCGGCAGCGCCGCCACCGCGAGCAGCCCCGCCACGCGGGCGGCGGCGTTGTTGATGCCGCTGGCCAGGCCCGCCCGGCCCGGGTCCAGGGCGGCCAGCACGGCCGCCGTCAGCGGGGCCACCAGCGCCGCCATGCCCAGACCGAGCACCGTCATGGCCGGCAGCACGTCCCGGACGTACGAGGCGTGCGGCCCCACGCGCAGCGTCAGCAGCATCCCGGCGGCGCACAGCAGCGGCCCCACCGTGAGCGGGATCCGCGGCCCGATCCGCTCGCCCAGCGCCCCGGCGCGGGCCGACAGCAGCAGCATCAGGACGGTGGTCGGCAGCAGCGCAGCCCCCGCGCCCAGGGCCGAGTACCCGGACACCACCTGGAGCTGGAGGACGAAGAGGAAGAAGAACCCGCCGAAGGCCCCGTACACGCACAGGGTGACCAGGTTGACGGCCGTGAACTGGCGGGAGGCGAAGACGTCCGGCGGCACCATCGGATGCGCGCGCCGCCGCTCCACCCACACGAACGCGGCCGCCAGCAGCACCCCGCCCACGGCGGCGCCGATGACGGGCGCGCTCGCGGAGCGGGCCTCGATCAGGGCGTAGGTGACCAGGGCCAGGGCCGCCGCCCCGAGCACCGCTCCGGCCACGTCGAACCGTCCGCCGGCCCGCGGGTCCCGCGATTCCGGTACGTGCCTGAGCGTCACCGGCACGCACAGCGCGGCCACCGGCACGTTCAGCAGGAACACCCACCGCCAGCCCGGCCCGTCCACCAGCCAGCCGCCGAGGAAGGGCCCCACGGCCGCGCCCACACCGCCGAACCCGGACCACAGGCCCACCGCCCGGGCCCGGTCGCCGGGCCGGATCGAGCCCTGGATCAGCGCGAGCGAGCCGGGGGTCAGCAGGGCCCCGCCGACGCCCTGGAGGGCGCGGGCGCCGATCAGCACCCCGGCGTTCGGGGCGAGGCCGCACAGCAGCGAGCCCACGGCGAACCACACCACCCCGAGGACGAAGATCCGGCGCCGCCCGAACCGGTCGCCGAGCGCCCCGCCGACGAGGATCAGCCCGGCCAGGGTCAGCAGGTAGGCGTTCACCGTCCACTGGAGCACCGCCAGATCGGCGTCCAGGTCCCGCCCGATCTGCGGGAGGGCGACGTTGACCACGGTCGAGTCCAGCAGGGCCATCGCGGACCCGAGGACGGTGGCGAGCAGCACCCACCGCCCCCGCGCGGACCGCAGCACGACCTCCGGCTGCGCGGCCGCTCCGGGGGCCGGTCCGGGACGGGGACCGGGTGGTGGCGGCGTACCGGGTTCCGGCCCGGGTCCGGCGGGTGTCGCGTCCATGCCCCCAGGCTGGCCCGCCCGCCCGCGAAGGGCCAGTGGGAGAGCCGGCCGCGGCGCCCGGGATGGCTCGGGAGGCGGTCTTGTGAGCGGCCCGCGGGCTCCTCCAGCATGACCCGCGCACGTCACGCACGTCCTTTCCGCACGTTCCGCACACGGCGTACGAGGAGACCACACGTGGCCCGACCCACCCGACGACGATCCTTACGCGCGGCGCTCGCCGCCCTCACCTCCGCCCTGCTCCTGCCCCTCGGCGCCGGCGCCGCAGCCGCCGCCCCCGCCCCCGGGCCGGCGCCCGGCCCGGCCGAGCGGAAGGTCGAGCCCGCGCTGCGCGCCCAGCTCGACGGCGCCGGCAAGGCGGCCTTCTGGGTCTACCTCGACAGCGCCGCCGACCTCACCGCGGCGGGCCGCCAGCAGACGCGCGCCGCCAAAGCAGAAACGGTTCTGCGCACCAAGCGGGAGCACGCCGGGCGCACCCAGGCCGCCCTGCTCAAGGCGCTGGACGGGGCCGGGGCCGAGTACACCCCGTTCTGGATCGTGAACGCCGTCCGCGTCGTCGGCGACCGCAAGCTCGCCGGGACCATCGCCCAGCGCCCCGAGGTCGCGCGGATCGACGCCGACGAGAAGGTCGCCCTCCCCAAGCCCGCCGAGGGCACCCGGGAGAAGACCGCGGCGGACGCCGTCGAGTGGAACATCGACCGGATCAAGGCGCCCGAGGTCTGGGACCGGCTCGGCGTGCGCGGCGAGGGGATCGTCGTCGCCAACGTCGACAGCGGGGTCGACTACACCCATCCCGCCGTCAACGCCCAGTACCGGGGCCGGAAGGCCGACGGGGGGTACGACCACAACTACAACTGGTTCGACCCGGCCGGGATCTGTGCCGGCGCCGCCCCCTGCGACAACAACGACCACGGCACCCACACCATGGGGACCATGGTCGGCGACGACGGCGGGGCCAACCGGATCGGCGTCGCGCCGGGCGCCCGCTGGATCGCCGCGAAGGGCTGCGAGTCCAACTCCTGCTCCGAGGCCTCCCTCCTCGCCGCCGGCCAGTGGATCGTCGCCCCGACCGACCTGGCCGGCCGCAACCCCCGGCCCGACCTCGCCCCGCACATCGTCAACAACTCCTGGGGCAGCCCCGCCCACGACGACTGGTACCGCCAGGTCGTCGACACCTGGCGGGCCGCCGGCATCTTCCCCGCCTTCTCCAACGGCAACTCCGGCCCCGCCTGCGCCACCAGCGGCTCGCCCGGCGACTACGCGAACTCCTACAGCTCCGGCGCGTTCGGCAGCGACGGGGCCATCGCCTCCTTCTCCTCGCGCGGAGCCGGCCCCGGCGGCATCGTCAAGCCGAACATCGCCGCGCCCGGCGTGAACGTCCGCTCCTCCGTCCCCGGCGGCGCCTACGAGGCGTTCTCCGGCACCTCCATGGCCTCGCCGCACACCGCCGCCACCGTGGCCCTGCTGTGGTCGGCCGCACCCGCCCTCGAAGGCGACGTGGCGCAGACCGAGGCCCTCCTCGACGGCACCGCCCAGGACACCGCCGACGCCCAGTGCGGCGGTACCCCCGCCGACAACAACGTGTTCGGCGAGGGCCGCCTCGACGCGCTGGCCGCGGTGACCTCCGCCCCGCGCGGACCGGTCGGCGCCCTCGCCGGGACCGTCCGCGGCCCCGCCGGCGAGCCCGTGGCCGGTGCGAAGGTCACCGCCCACGGCCCGATCGACCGTACGGCCACCACCGCCGCCGACGGCACCTACCGCTTCCCCTCGCTCTCGGCAGGCGCCTACGCCCTGACCGCCGCGAAGTTCGGCTACGGCGAGCAGCGCGCCACCGCGGACGTCACCGAACACGCCACCGCCACCGGCGACTTCACACTCGTCCCGGCACCCTCCGGCAAGCTCGCCGGGACCGTCTCCTCCGCCGCGGGACCCGCCGCGGGCGCCACCGTCACCGTCGCCGACACCCCGGTCACCGCGACCACCGACGCGCAGGGCCGCTTCGAGGTCACCCTGCCGCACGGCAGCTACGACCTCTCCGCCACCCACCCCTCCCGCTGCCTCACCGGCGCCACCGCCAAGGCCACCGTCGCCGGGGACACCACCGTCGCCCTCACCCTCCCCGACCGCACCGACGGCTACGGCTACGCCTGCGCCGCCGCCGGCCGCCCCTACGCCGCCGGCGACCACCGGCTCGCCCTGACCGGCGACAACACCACCGAGCACGTCGACCTGCCCTTCCCGCTGCCGCTGTACGGGAGGACGTACGGGCAGGCCTGGATCGGCACCAACGGCACCGTCAGCTTCGGCGGCAACCACACCGGCGACGTCAACGGCGACCTCCCGAGCACCGCCACGCCCAACGCGGCCCTCTACCCCTTCTGGGACGACCTCGTGGTCGGCGCGCCCGGCAGCGGCTCCGGCGTCTTCACCGCCGTCACCGGCAGCGCACCCCACCGCAGCTACGTGATCGAGTGGCGCCAGGTGTCCCACTGGTCCGCCCAGGCCGACACCTTCTCCTTCTCGGCGGCCATCGGCGAGGACGGCGCCGTCACCTACTCCTACAAGGGGACCGGCGGCACCGGCATCAAGGGCGGTTCCTCGGCCACCATCGGCCTGGAGAACGCGGCCGGCACCGACGCCTTCGCCTACTCCTTCAACTCCGCCGTCCTCACCGACGGCCTGTCCATCGGCTTCCGCACCACGCGCAGCGGCGTGGTCACCGGCCGGGTGCTCGACGCCAACGACGGCAACGGCGTCGCCGGGGCCACCGTGACCGTCGGCACCGGTGACGGCGCCGTCTCCGCCACCACCGCCGCCGACGGCGGCTACGTCGTCCAGAGCCCCTCCGGTCCGCTCCCGCTGACCCTCACCGCCCCCGCGTACGAGGACGCGCGGAGCACCGTCGAGGTCAGGGCGGCCGACGTGACCACCGTCGACCGGTCCCTGCGCACGGGCCGGGTCACCGCCGACCGGGCCGCCGTGGAGCTCGTCCTGCCGGCCGGAGCCCGCCGCACCCGCACCCTGGACCTCACCAACCCCGGCCTCGGCACCGCCTTCACCGCCGCCGAGGACGCCCCCTGGCTGACGGCCGCCCCGGCCGACGGGAACCTCCCCACGGGCGGCCGGGCCGCGATCACCCTGACGGCGGACACCGCCGGCCTGACCCCCGGCACGGTCCTCACCACCGACCTGAGGATCACCTCCGCCAGCGGCCGGACCCCCGTGCTCACCGTCCCCGTCAAGCTCGTCGTCCCGCGCTACCAGGCCGCCGTCGACGCCGGATCCGACCGCGCCTCCACGGACGCGGCCGGCGACTCCTGGTCCCCGGACCGCGCCTACGCGCCCGGCTCCTACGGCTACCAGGGCACCTCCTCCGTACGGTCCACCGGCCGCGCCATCGCCGGCACCGAGGACCAGCGGCTGTTCCGCAACGCCCGCGAGGGCATGTACGAGTACCGCTTCGACAACGTGCCGAACGGCACCTACACCGTGGAGCTGGGCTTCGCGGAGCTCTCCTCCACCCGGCCCGACAAGCGGGTCTTCGACGTCATGGCCGAGGGCGCCCAGATCCTGCCCTCCCTCGACATCGCCCTGGAGGCCGGCACGTACACCGCCCTGACCCGGACCTACACGGTCAAGGTCACGGACGGGGTGCTCGACCTCCGCTTCGTCACCCACGGCGGATTCGGCAAGCCCCTGGTCAACAGCCTCCGGGTCACCGACCGCCCCGACCGGACGTAGCCCCGGCAGGGACGCGGCCGCCCGCCCCCGGCATTCGGGTGGCGGGCGGCAACGCGTCCGCGACTTCCCCGCGACCTGCCCGGCGGGCCGCCCGGGCCGACGTAGCGTGCCCGGCATGACGCCGCAGATCGAGGCCCTCATGCGCACCGCCGACCCGGACGCGGTCTGGGCGGTGGGCTCGGCGGACTCCGTCCACACGGCCCGGCCCGGCCCGCCCGGCGACTGGGACACCCCCCACGCCGCCGGCGCCCTCACCCCCGCCCTCGCGCTGTGGCCGGTCCTCGGCACCCTCGTGGCCCAGGGGGAGCTGAGCCTCCACACCCCCCTCACGGCCTACGGGGAACCGCCCGAGGCCGGACCGCACGGCGGCGCCACCGCCCACCAGCTCCTCACGCACGCGGAGGGCCCGGCCGCCCTCGCCACCCTCACCCGCCTCGCCGAACACCTCGCCGGCGCCCCGCTCGGCGACTGCGCGGCGACCCGGATCTGGCAGCCCCTCGGCATGGCCCGCACCCGCCTCGCCGACGGCGTCCTGCACACCACACTGGCCGACCTCGCCCGCTTCCTGCGCCACCTGCTGTCCGCGGCCGACCACCCCGTCCCCCGCGCCTGGACCGCCGAGTCGCTGCGCATCCGCACCGGCGAGCTCACCCCCTCCCGGGGCCTGCTCTGGCACCCGGCGCCCGCCGGGGTGTGGGCCCACCACCCCCCGTCCGGCCCCGCCCTCTGGGTCGCCCCGCGCCGCGACCGCTGGGCCGCCCTGCTCCCGGGAGCCGCCTGCGCACCCGGCTCCCGGCTGCGCACCGCCTTCCGCGAGGCCGCCTTCGCCCCCGGGACGCCCGCCGACCCGCCGCCCGCCCCGTCCGCCGACCCGCCGCCCGCCCCGGCCGCGGCGGCCGGCCCACTCCCGTAGCGCAGTCGGAGCGCGCCTCCCGCGGGGCCGACGTACGGTGATCCCGTCAGCCGTCCGCAGCCGCCGTACGCAGCCCCCGCGAGGAGCCCATGTCCGACGCCGTGACCGCGCCGGCCACCGACCCGGACGTCGACACGCTCGACGCCCTGTGCCGGGAACTGGCCGAGGCCGCCGACGCCGTGGGCGAGGCCGCCCGGTACGCCTCCGGGCTCGCCTTCGGCGCGCGCCTGCCGGCCGGGGCCCTCGTGGCCCGCAGCAGCCGCCGGCGCCGCGCCTGGCGGACCCTGCTGCGCACCCTGACCGACCCGGCCGGCCTCGGCTGGGCCCCGCGCGGCCGGGGGGTGGCGCGGGCCGGGTGGTACGCCGGGGTCCTGGCCGGGCGGGAGAGCCTCGCCGTCAGCGCGGCCGTCTGCGGACTGAAGGCGCGCATCCGCGTCGCCCGCACGGGCCGTCCCGAACTGCTCGCCGACCCCGGCTGCGCCGCCGTCCTGCGGGCCGTGGACCGGGGACGGCAGGCCGACGCCGCCCGTGCCTTCCGGACCCTCCTGCGCGAACGGGGCGCCGGGCCGGCCTACTCGCTGCTCGCCCCGGCCTTCGCGGACATCCTGGCCTGGCACGCCCTGACCGACGAGAACCCCTTCAACGACCACGCCGGCTGGCAGGTCGCCACCGGCCGTGCCGTCCCCGCCGCGCCGCTGGCGGGCCTCGGCGCCGCCCTACGGGCCTTCTGCGCGCGCGGACCGGGCGCGGGCGGCCGGAACGAGGGCCCGCGCACCCCCGGGGCCGGCCCGACGAAGGCGCCCGGCGCCACCGGCACCCGCACCGACCGGTTCCGTACCTCCCCCGCCCCCTGGAGCAACCCGTGAGCGACCGCCGCCCGCCGCGCCCCGCCCCGTCCGCCCCGGCCGACGGCCTGCGGGGCCACTGCGCCCTCCTGCGCTCCCACGCCCGGCGGCTGCGCGCGGGCGCGGCGGCGCTGGAGTGGCGGGGTCCGCAGGCCGACGCGTTCCGCGCCGAGGTGGCCGCCCTCGCGGACCGCTGCGCCCGGGCGGCCGACGGGTTCGCCCTCGCGGCGGCCCAGCTCGACGGTCCGGACCCCCGGCGCGGCTGACCCCCCGCCGGCCCGCCGGGAGCCGCCGCTCCGTCAGCCCCCGTACGCGCGCAGGGCGGCCAGCGCCCGTTCGGCGACCTCGTCCGGGGTGCCGGCCACGTCGACGGCCACCCCCGGCTCGTCGGCCCCGAGCGGTTCGAGCACGGCGCACTGGGAGTCCAGGAGGGAGACGGGCATGAAGTGTCCCGTGCGGGCGGCCATCCGCCCCTCGATCAGCGCCCGTTCCCCGGCGAGGTGGACGAACACCGCGCCCCCGGGGACGGCGGCGCGCAGCCGGTCGCGGTAGGCCCGCTTGAGACAGGAGGCGGCGGCCACACCGCCGCCCTGTGCGTCCCGTGCGCGCATCCACGCGCCGAGGGCGTCCAGCCACGGCCACCGGTCGGCGTCCTCCAGCGGGATCCCGGCCGACATCCTGGCCACGTTGGCCGCCGGGTGGAAGGCGTCGCCGTCGGCGAACGGGACGCCGAGCGCCCGGGCCACCAGCCGGCCGACGGTCGTCTTGCCCGTGCCGGCCACGCCCATCACCACGATCACGCGCCCGAAGTCCACGTCCCACCCCCGCCGTTCCCGCCGCCTCGCCGCCGGGGTACCACTGAAGCACACGGCGCACCCCGCACGGGGGAGCGCCCGGCCCGGCGGGCCGGTGCGGGCCGCTCAGCCGGCCGCGGCCGTGCCGCGCGTCGCGAACTGGGTGCGGTACAGCTCCTCGTAGCGGCCGCCCGACGCCAGCAGCTCGGAGTGGGTGCCGCGTTCCACGACACGGCCCTCCTCCACCACCAGGATCAGGTCGGCGGCCTGCACCGTGGAGAGCCGGTGCGCGATCACCACGGCCGTCCGGCCCGCCAGCGCCTCGGCCAGGGCCTCCTGCACGGCCGCCTCGGAGGTGGAGTCCAAGTGGGCGGTGGCCTCGTCCAGGATGACCACCCGCTGGCGGGCCAGCAGCAGCCGCGCGATGGTCAGGCGCTGCCGCTCCCCGCCCGAGAGCCGGTAGCCGCGCTCGCCGACGACTGTGTCCAGGCCGTCCGGGAGGGAGGCGACCAGTCCGTCCAGACGGGAGCGGCGCAGGGCCTCCCACAGCTCCTCCTCCGCCGCGTCGGGCCGGGCCAGCAGCAGGTTGGCCCGTACCGAGTCGTGGAAGAGGTGCCCGTCCTGGGTGACCATGCCCAGGGTGTCGCGGATCGAGTCCGCGGTGAGGTCGCGCACGTCGATCCCGCCCAGGCGCACCGCGCCCGCGTCGGCGTCGTACAGGCGCGGCAGCAGCTGGGCGATGGTGGACTTGCCGGCGCCGGAGGAGCCGACCAGCGCGACCATCTGGCCGGGTTCGGCCCGGAAGGACACCTCGTGCAGCACCCGGGTGCCGCCCCGGGCGTCGAGGACGGCCACCTCCTCCAGGGAGGCCAGCGACACCTTGTCGGGGGAGGGGTAGCCGAAGGAGACGCGGTCGAACTCCACCGCCACCGGGCCGTCGGGCACCCGGCGGGCGTCCGGCTTCTCGGCGATCAGCGGCACCAGGTCGAGGACCTCGAAGACCCGCTCGAAGCTGACCATCGCGCTCATCACCTCGACCCGCGCCCCGGCCAGCGCGGTCAGCGGGGCGTACAGCCGGGTCAGGAGCAGGGCCAGGGCGACGACCGAGCCGGCCTCCAGGCTGCCGCGCAGGGCGTAGTAGCCGCCCAGGCCGTAGACCAGGGCGAGGGCCAGCGCCGAGACGAGGGTGAGGGCGGTGATGAACGCCGACTGGGCCATCGCCGTACGGACCCCGATGTCGCGCACCCGCGCCGCCCGGGCCGCGAACTCGGCGGACTCGTCGGCGGGACGCCCGAACAGCTTGACGAGAGTGGCGCCGGGAGCGGAGAAGCGCTCCGTCATCTGCGTGCCCATCGCCGCGTTCAGCGTCGAGGCCTCGCGCTGCATCCCGGCCATCCGGGTGCCCATCCGGCGGGCCGGCAGCACGAACACCGGCAGCAGCGCCAGCGCCAGCAGGGTGATCTGCCAGGAGATGCCCAGCATCACCGCCAGCGTCAGCAGCAGGGTGACGAGGTTGGAGACCACCCCGGAGAGGGTGTTGCTGAAGGCCCGCTGGGCGCCGATCACATCGTTGTTGAGGCGGCTGACCAGCGCTCCCGTCCGGGTCCGGGTGAAGAACGCCACCGGCATCCGCTGGACGTGGTCGAAGACCGCCCGGCGCAGGTCGAGGATCAGGCCCTCGCCGAGGGTGGAGGAGAGCTTGCGGGTCAGCAGGCCGAGTCCCGCCTCGGCCACCGCGATGAGCGCGATCAGCAGCGCGAGCCGGGTCACCCGGCCGGTGTCGCCGTCGCCGCCCGCCGCCGCGCCCTGGACGATCGCGTCCACGATCCGGCTGGCCAGCAGCGGGGTGGCCACCGCGAGCAGGGCGCCCACCACGCTGAGCAGCAGGAAGAGGGTCAGCCCGCGCCGGTGCGGGCGGGCGAAGGCGGCGATCCGGCGCAGGCTCGCCCGGGAGAGCGGGGGCCTGCCGCCCTGCTGGGCGTTGATCGCGCTGTGCAGTGAGTGCCAGGCGGTGACTTCCATGTCCATGACCCCCACGGTAGGACCTCGACCAAACTTGAGGTCAAGGGAGCGGTGCGGAGGGCCGCCCGCCGTTCCGAAGACCGTCAACTTCCGGCCACGGAAGGGAATTTCGAGAACCACGTGTCCGGTCCGGTCGTGGTGGCATCATCGGGGAATGACGCAGGCATCGCACTCCGCCGGCTCCGGCCGGCCCGCCGCCGACACCGTGCTGGAGCGCTTCGAACAGTGGGCCCGCGACACTCCCGGGGCCCCCGCCGTCATCGTCCGCCCGGAACCCCTCTCCTACGCCGAACTCGACGCGCGCGCCGACCGGCTCGCCCACCACCTCCTCGCCCTGGACCTGCCCGCGCACGCCCGGATAGCCGTCGGCCCCACCCGCCGCGAGGACGGCGTCGTCGCCCTCCTCGCCGTCCTCAAGGCCGGCGCCGCCTACGCCCTGGTCGACACCGGCGACACCCGCACCGCCCGGCTCCAGCTCGCCGCCCTGGAACCCGACCTGCTGGTCACCGACGCCGCGGGCGGGGCCCGCCTGGACCGGGGCGAGGGCCTGCGGACCCTGCTCACCGACGAGGAGGCCGACCGGATCGCCGCCCGCCCCGGCCGGCCCCCGGCCCGCTCCCCGCAGCCGGCGGCGGCCGCCGCCGTGCTGTTCACCGGCACCGCCGAGCCCCGCCCCGTCCCCGTCGGCCACGACCTGCTGCTCGCCGCCCACGAGGCCTGGGACCGGGTCACGCGTCCGACCCCCGAGGACCGCCACCTGTTCACCGGCGGCCCGGACCTCACGGCCTTCGCCGCCGGCTGGACCCGCGCCCTGTGCTCCGGAGGCGCCCTCGTCCTCCCCGAGGGCCCGGCCTGGGCGCCCGGCGCGATACCCGGGGCCGTCGCCGACCACCACGCCGGCGTGCTGCACACCGACCCCGCCGGCGCCCTGCGCCTCCTCGACCGGAGCCTGGACCCGGCCGGCGCCGCCCCCCGGGGACGGCGCGAACCCGCACCGCTGCTGTCGACCCTGCGCCTGCTCACCGTCACCGGGGACCGGCTCTACCTCGACGAGCAGGCCGCCCTCCAGGACCGGCTGCGCCCCGGTGCCCGCGTCCTCAACGTCTACGCACCCGCCGAGGCCGCCGGCACCGGCACCTGGTTCGAACTGCCGCAGCTGCCCCGCCCGCTGGACGAGCCCGGCGGGCTCTCGCTGCTCGGCACCCCGTTCCCCGGCTGCCGCACCGAGCTGCGCGACGGGGAGGTGCTCCTGACCCCGCCGGGCGGCGGCGACGCGCTGGCCACCGGAGACCTCGCCGCGCTCCGCCCGGACGGGCTGCTGGAGTTCGGCGGACGCCTGCGCGACCGGATCACCCTCGACGACGGCAGCCCCCTCGACCCGTACCCCGTCGAGTCCGCGATCCGCACCCACCCCGGCGTCGGCGCGGCCGTCGTGGCCCCCGTCCGCAGCCGCCGCGGCACCCGGCTCGTCGCGTACGTCGCCCCGCCCCCCGACGACCCCGGCTGGACGGGGGCCGGCGCACCCGTGGACATGGAGGGGCTCCGCGAGCACCTGGCGGGCCGGGTGCTCCGCGCCGGGAGGCCGACCGGCCTGGTGCACCTGCGCACCCTGCCCCGTACCCGGGCCGGACAGGAGGACCGGGCGGCGGTGCCGCAGCCCCCGGAACCGCAGCCGCGGCCCGCGCGCAGCGGCAAGTACGGGTCCGCGGCCGGCGGCGAGCTGCCCGGCTGCTTCGGCTTCGGCTGCGCGGCGGTGCCGTTGACCGTCCTGGCCCTGCTGGCCACCGACCTGATCTGGCCCGGTTCCACCGACCTCACCGGGGTGCCCGGCCCGTGGTCGTTCCTCTTCTCCGTCCTGTACCTCTTCGAGTGCTCGGCCTTCGCCGCGGGGCTGCTGTTCCTGTGCGCCGGCCGCAAGCGGATGCCGCGCCCGGGCCCGGGGCGGCGGTGGACGGCCGCCGCCCACCTGGCGGTGGCGTACCTGCTGATGGCCTGGTGGCCGCAGGACAACCTCTACCGGCTCGCCGCCAAGCACGACTGGCCCCGGCAGGCCGCCCTCGTCTACGCCTTCAACATCCCCCTGATGATCGCGGGGCTGGTGGTGGCGCTCTACCTCACCCGCAGGCCCGTCTCGCCCTTCGACTTCGACGACTGACCCCGCCCCTCCCCGGCGAAGCCCTCGCCCACCGCCAGGGCCCGCTGCCGCACCACCGCCCCGGCCGCGTCCAGCACCTCCCGGCTGTGCGCGGCCACCAGCACGCCCAGCCACGGCGCCGGGTCGAAGGCGCCCGTCGGGATCGCCGGCACGAACACGGCCCCGAGCCCGGCGCAGTCCCGCGCCAGGCCCGCGCACACCTCCTCCAGCTGGGCCTCCGGCAGCCGGGCGCCCAGCTCCACCCGGTCGGTGATCCGCACGAGGTGACCCGCGCCCCGCAGCTCGTCGAGCCGGGCGGCCGCCATGAACGCCGCCGACGGGCCGGTGAGCCGCAGGTTGGCCTCGGTCGGCGCGAGCCGCCCGGACGCGTCCACGACGAAGTCCACGTCGAACCAGCCCCGGTGGCCGGCCGCCGCCAGCTCCCGCCCCACCGCCGCCCCGAAGTCCAGCAGAGGTGCCTCCAGGCGGGCGGGCACCACCCCGGGGCCCACCACGGCGCCCCGGTACCCGCCGTCGGCCACGTCCATCAGGGCCGCGCCGACCGTGTGCGGGCGCCCCGCGCCGTCCACGAAGCCGTCGTAGGTCAGATCCCGGGCGGCGTCCGGTTCCGCCGGGCCGTGCACGTACTCCTCCACCAGCAGCGGACCGCGCGGCAGCCGGCGCACCAGGGCCCGGGCCCCGCCGGCCGCCCGTACGCGCCCAGGCGTCACCACGATGGTGCCCGAACCCCCGACGCCGTGCTCCGACTTGAGGACGGTGCCCTCGCCAGCCCGGGCCCGCGCCGCCACCCGCCGGACCGCCGCCCGCCGGCTCCCGGCCCGCCACTGCGCGGGCAGCGCGACCGCCGGATGGCCGCCGCCCGCCAGGATCCGGGCGAACAGGGCGTGGGCCGCGGACTTCGACTCGTACCGCAGCGCGTCCGGCCGCCACGGCACGCCCGCGAGCCGCGCGTACGGACCCGTCGGCCCCCACGGAACGAGCGGCAGCCCGTACCCCGTCACCCGACGCGCCAGCGCCGGCCGGGCCAGCACCGCCTCCGACAGGCCCGGGCCCCGCTCCGCCAGGCCGTCGTACACCTCCACCTCCGGCCCCCAGCCCAACGGCCGCCCGACGGCGCCGGCCCACCAGCGCGGCACCGGCCTCGGCAGCAGCAGCGCGGCCGGGCGGGGGCTGTAGAAGGCGGCCAGACAGGCGTAGTCGTGCGCGGGCTCCTGCGCCGGGTCGAGGGAGGCGTCGGCGAACTGCGCGTTGAACTCGGCCACGTTGCCCACGTGAACCGCCGCCACTCCGCCCGTCCAGGCCCGCGCCCAGGGCGCGAGCGGGACCGGGGCCACCGCGAAGCGGACCAGCCCCGGCGGGGAACCCGCCGCCGGGACGGCGCCCATCGCCCGGTAGAAGCCCGCCGCATGGGGGTCGGCGTCGATCAGCAGCCGCCGGAAGCCCAGGGCGGCCGCCCGGCGCACGGCGTCCAGGTACAGCAGCCGCCCGAGCCCCCGGCCGATGGCCGAGGGCTCCACGAACAGCAGCCCGAGCCGCGCCGTCCCGGGGGAGCCGCCGTCCGGGCCGCCCGCGTCCCCGCCGCCCTCCAGGGAGGCCAGGCCCAGCGCCTCCCCGCGCGCGTTCTCGGCCACCACGATCCGCCGCGCCGTCAGCTCCTCCTCCCGCACCCGCAGTTGCGCAGCGCACGCCGCGAGGAACTCCGCGCCGTACCCCCAGTGCGCCTTGGACCGCATGACCAGCGCGGTCAGCGCCGCCGCCTCACCGGGCCGCGCGGGCCTGGTCTTTGCCATCTCCTGACCTCCCCATGGTCCGGGGCTGGGCCGTGCGATACATTCGGCCTCCCCACGGCACGTCCTTGGCACATCCCTATCCCACCCCCGCGCAGACAGGCTTCTCCATGAGCGACATCGTCGACGGACTCGGCCGTACGACCGCCTACGGCGCCCTCGGGCTCGTGCTGCTGGTCCTCGGCATCGTCCTGGTGGACGTGCTGACCCCCGGGAAGCTCCCCCGGCAGATCTGGGAGGAGCGCAACCGCAACGCGGCCCTCCTGCTCAGCTCCGCGCTCCTCGGCATCGGCGGCATCGTCTTCACCTCGATCTGGACGACGTACGAGGACTTCGGCAAGGGCCTGCTGTCCACGGCGGCCTTCGGCCTGCTCGGCCTGGTCCTGATGGCCGTTGCCTTCCTGGTGCTGGACCTGGTGACGCCGGGCAAGCTCGGCGCCATCGTGGTCGACCCCGAGCCGCACCCGGCCGTGTGGGTCACCGCCTCCTGCAACCTGGCGGTCGCCGCGATCGTGGCCGCCTCCATCGCCTGACCGCCCGGCGCGCCACCCGCGCCCGGACGACAGGAGGGCGCCGCTCCCCACCGGGAGCGGCGCCCTCCCCGCGTTCCCTACGCCAGACCCAGCGCGAACACCCCGAACCCGGCCGCCAGCACCCCCGCCAGGGCCGCGCGCACCGCCGCCCCCCGGCGCCCCGGCGACGGCGGCGCCTCGAACCGGCGGGCGAAGCGGGCGATGGCCACCAGCAGCGCCGCGAACACCGGCAGCCACAGCGCCCGCGCCGCGACCCAGCCCAGGCCGTCGGGAGCGGTCGTGAGCCCCGCCACCGGGCCGCCGGCGAGGGACGCCGGCACGGCCGCCGCCAGCATCGCCGTCTGGTGCCAGCACAGGACGGTCATCGCCGACAGGTTGACCACCACCACCGGGGCCCACAGAGCCGGCCGCGCCAGCAGCCGCGCCAGCCGGTCCCGCAGCAGGATCGCCGCGCCCGACTGGGCCGAGGCCAGCGCCAGGACCAGCAGCGACGGCGGGTGCGAGTTGGTCCGCGCCGCGCCCGGCACGCCGACCATCGACGCCGGGTAGTGGAAGACCGCCAGCAGCACCGCGAACAGGACGGCCCCGCCCACCAGCAGCAGCCGCGCACCGGCCCGGCCGATCCGCCGCTCGCCCCAGGACACGCCCAGCTGGTAGGCGAACAGCCAGCCCGGCAGGACGTTCAGCACCGACAGCCAGGAGGGCACCGAGGCGGAGAGCGGCCCGTAGCGCAGGAAGTCCACCACCGCGACCGAGACGAGCAGCGGGGCCGCAGCCCAGCCGCCGAGCCGGCCCGCGGCCCGGACGCAGTACGGGGTCAGCGCCGTCACCACCGCGTACACACCGACGAACCACAGCGGCTGCACCACCAGGGTCGCCCCCGTCCGCAGCGTGGCCTCCGGCACGCCGGCCGCGTACAGCACCGGCGCGGCCAGCGCCCACACGGCCGTCACCCCCAGCACCGGCCGTCCCAGCCGGACCATCCGCCCCTTGAGCCAGGCACCGGTGGAGCCCGTGCGGCGGCGGAAGGAGAGCACCGAGGCGTAGCCGCCGACGAGGAAGAAGACGCCGAGCATCTGGAGCACCCAGCTCGCCGGGGCGAGGGCGCCGACGGCCGACAGCGGACTGGCGTTGTGCAGCCCGCCCTCCGCGTCGAGGATGAAGCCGCCGAGCAGCCAGTGGCCGGTCGGCACCGCCAGCAGGGCCAGCGCCCGCAGTCCGTCGAGCGCCCGGTCCCGGTGGGCCGGCGTCCGCCGGTCGATCCGCGCGGCGGCCCGCCGCAGCACGCCCGCGGCGCTCACCGGACCTCCCCCTTCGCGATCGCGGCGAAGGCGGCCAGCGAGCGGGTGCCGGGCGCGAAGTACCCGGTGTGCCCCACCACGTCGGAGGCGGGCACCCGGCGCGCGCCGAAGGCCGGCGAGGCCGGGTCGGCGCCGTGCCCGATGCCCGCGACCTCCACGTTCGGCACGTCGGCGATCCAGTCGGAGGGGCCCCGCGCCGCCCACACCCGGGCCCGGGTCCCCAGGTCCGCGGCGGTGTCCGCGCGCATCCCGGGGGAGCCGAGGACGACGATGTCGCGGGCGTCGGTGTGCCGGGCCGCCAGCCCGCAGACCACCGAGCCGTAGCTGTGGCAGAGCAGCACCGGGTCGGGAGCGCCGACCGCGTCCAGCCCGGCCGTGAACCGGGCCAGCCGGACCGCGCCGGCCTGCGCCAGCCGCCCGCCCGCCGCGTCCAGGCCGACCCCGACCGGGGTGGTGTACCCCGTCCACGCGACGACGGCGGTGTCCCCGGCGGCCCCGCCCGCCGCCGCCCACAGGGCGCGGGCCATCCCGGCCGGGCCGGTGTCCGGCCTGCGCGGGGCGTCGTGGGAGAGCGCGTCGTTGTCGGAGCCGGGCACGACCACCGCGACGTGCGCCGCCCCTTCGAAGTCCCCGAACACCTCGGCGACCTGGCCCCGCCCGCGCGGGTCGAAGACCAGGATCCGCCGGCCCGGGTCCGCGAGGGAGGCGTAGCGGGCCTCACCCGTGGCGAGGACGGCCAGCCGGTTGGCCTCGTACCGCAGGGGGAGCGGAGCCCCGTCCAGATTGCCGACCACGAGCGGGTGCGCGCGTACGAGCTCCCGCCGCGCCGCCCCGTCCAGCCCGGCGAAGAACCGGGCCACCTCGTGCGGGTCCGCGTCCGCCGGATCGGGCAGCGGCCGGCCCCGGGCCGTGTCGGCCCGCCAGTCCGCGGCTCCGGGCGGCGGCCCGGTGACCGGCCTCTGGCTGTCGCCGCAGGCCCAGCCGGCGGTTCCCGCGACGACGGCCACCGCCAGTGCGGCCGTGACGATCGTCCTCCCGAAGCGGCCCATGGCCCTTCCCCTCTCTCCTCGTGACGGAGGGGAAGGTAGGGAGGAGGTGTCCGCGGGCGCGTCGGACCGGGGAGCCAAGCCCGATGTCATACCCCGGTAGGGGGTGGAGGAGGGGCACGGCCCCCGGGTACGCGTGCGCGAGCCCCTCCCGGCGGGCGGCCGGGAGACGCCTCACTTCTGGGCGTGCTGCCCCAGGTAGAACAGCAGCATGACGAACGCGGCGAACACGTGGGTGCCGGCGATGTAGAAGAAGGCGCGCAGGGCGACGCCCTTCGCCTTCCACTTCTCCTGCTCCGCGGCCCGCTTCCCGCAGGCGCCGTGGTCGGGGCTGTCGTCCGTCACGACCTCTGGCCTCTCTTGCCGCACTGTACGATCCGGCCAGTCTAGCCCCCGCCGGAAGAGGGCCGCCCGGGCCTGCGCGCGGCCGGCCGGCTTCAGGCGGGGTCGCCGGGGCGGACCAGGCCCGCCTCGTACGCGAAGATCACCGCCTGCGCCCGGTCGCGCAGGTCCAGCTTGCCCAGCACCCGCCCGATGTGGGTCTTGACCGTCTGCTCCGCCAGCACCAGGTGCGCGGCGATCTCCTGGTTCGACAGCCCCCGCGCGATCAGCTCCAGCACCTCCGTCTCCCGCGGGGTCAGGCCGTTCAGCCGCAGCGCCGGGTCCTTGCGCGGCGCGGGCCGCTGCCGCACGAAGTCCGCGATCAGCCGCCGCGTCACCGAGGGCGCCAGGAGCGCCTCGCCCGAGGCCACCACCCGGACCGCCGCGATCAGGTCGGCGGGCGGGGCGTCCTTCAGCAGGAACCCGGACGCGCCCGCGCGCAGCGCCTCGTACACGTAGTCGTCGATGTCGAAGGTGGTCAGCATCAGCACCTTCGGCCGGTGCACCACCCCCGCGGGCGGGTCCAGGAGCTCCCGGGCCGCCGAGAGCCCGTCCAGCTCCGGCATCCGTACGTCCATCAGCACCACGTCCGGGTGCACGGTGCGCGAGAGCCGTACGCCCTCGCGGCCGTCGGGGGCCTCGCCCACCACGTCGATGTCGGCCTGCGCGGACAGCAGCGCGGCGAACCCCGCCCGCACCATGGCCTGGTCGTCGACGACGATCACTCGGATGGTCAACTGGATTCCTCGGTCCGGGAGTCGAGCGGCAGCCGGGCGGCGACCCGGAAGCCGCCCTCGGGCAGCGGGCCCGTGTCCAGGGTCCCGCCGGTCAACCGTACGCGCTCGCGCATCCCCACCAGACCGTGCCCCGTGCCCGCTGCCTCCAGCGCCACCGCGCCGTTCTCCGCGGGGCCGTTGACCACCAGCACGAGTACCTCGCCGTCCCCGGCGGAACGGCTCACCGACACCCGCGTCCGCGCCCCCGGGGCGTGCCGCACCACGTTCGCCAGGGCCTCCTGCACGATGCGGTACGCCGACAGGTCCACGGCCGGCACCGCCCGCGCCGCCTCGGCCACGCCCGCGGCCAGCGACAGCTCCACCGGCTGCCCGGCCCGCACGGTCGCCTCCACCAGCTGCTGGATGCGTCCGACGCCCGGCTGCGGCGCCCGCTCCCCGCCGCTCATCCCGTCGCCGGCCCCGTCCCCGCGCAGCACCGTGAGCAGCCGCCGCATCTCGCCCAGCGACTCGCGCGCACTCGCCGCGATCGCCGCGAACTCCTCGCGCACCGGCTCCTCCATGCCCGGCAGCCGGTAGGGGGCGGAGTCGGCCTGCACCGTGATCACCGACATGTGGTGGGCCACCACGTCGTGCAACTCCCGGGCGATCCGAGCCCGTTCCTCCAGCAGCGTGCGCCGCGCCCGCTCCGCCCCGCTGATGCTCTCCTGCTCCGCGATCCGCTGCCGGGCGTCGCCCAGCCCGCGCAGCGCACCGGTCAGCGCCAGCACGACCCCGGCCAGCACGAACTGCAGGGCCACCGTGTCGACGACCCCGGCCGGCGCGAAGAAGCCCAGCACCACCCCGGCCGCCCCCGTCGCCAGCCACACCCCGACCAGGGTCCGCACGGACTCCCGCAGTCCCAGGCAGGCCATCAGCACCAGGTACCCGACGATCCCCATCGGCGTCCACGGCCAGGGGCGGCCCGCCACCCCGTCGGCGGAGACCAGCAGCACGGCCCCGACCACGTCCGCGGCCAGCACCGCCGCCCAAGCCGGCACCGGCCGGGTCACCGCCAGCAGCAGCGGCACCGTCTGCGCCACGCCCAGCGCCCCCGCCCAGCCGCCGCCCACCCGGTAGTCGTTCGTCAGCACCGCGATGGTCACGGGGATCAGCACGACCACGAAGACGGCCGCGACGGCGAAGGGCGCCGTCCGCTGCCAGCGGCGCGGGGCCCGCGCCAGCAGCGGCTCGCCCGCCCGGGCCGGGGTGCGCAGCGCCACCGCCAGCTGGGCGAACCGGCCGGCGGTGTCGGCCGGGCGGGCGGCCGGATCCTTCCGGGCACGGCCCGGGACGCGCGGTGTGAACCTCATGATCCGCCAGCCTATGCGCCGGGGCGTCCGCGGGGGATCGCAGCGCGGGCGGATAGGCTGCACGCCGTCCGAAAATCGAACGAGGGAGCCGGTGCACATGGGCGGGGCAGCCGCACTCGAGAAGCTGGTCCCGGTCCTGCTGGCCTTCGGGGGCGGGGTCCTGCTCGCCCGCCGCAAGACCGTCCCGGCGGAGGCCTCCAAGGCCTTCTCCGACTACGCCTTCCTCTTCGCCGTCCCCTGCTACCTCTTCGGCAACATCTACGCCGCCGACCTGGGCACCCTGTTCGACTGGCGGGCCATCGGCGGCTACGCGGCGGCCGCCGCCGTCGCCGTCCTCGCCGTGGCCCTCGGCGCCGCCGCGTACGGCGTGCGGGAGCCCCGCGCGGTGGCGCTGCGCGTGATGGCCGGGGTCCAGGTCAACACCGCCTACTTCGCCGTCCCCGTCTTCATCACCCTCTTCGGGACGGCGGCCCCGATCTTCCCGGTGCTGCTGTTCCAGGTGTGCGTGCTCTCGCTCGTGGTGATCGCCCTCATGGAGCTGGGCCGGGCGGGGCCGGGCGGCCCCGGCACCCGGCTCTCCCGCGCTCTGGCCGCCTCCCTCGCCACCCCGCTCGTCCTGGCCTGCAACGCGGGCATCCTGCTCAACCTGCTCTCGGTGCACGTCCCGAAGGTGCTGCTGGACGGGGCCGCGTTCGTCGGCGACAGCGCCTCGCCGGTGGCCCTGTTCGCGCTCGGCCTGCACCTCGGCGCCGTGGGCCTGGACGTCCGCGGCACCACCCGGGAGGAGGCCGCCCTGATCGCCTTCAAGTGCCTGGCCTTCCCGCTGCTGGCCTGGGCGGTGTGCGGGGGGCTCTTCGGGATAGGCAGCCCCTGGCTCGCGTACCTCGTCCTGATCGCCGCGATGCCGACCCCGCAGAACCTCTTCATCTTCGCCCAGCGCTACGACATCGGCGTCGACCTCTCCGCCGCCGTCGTGATCAAGAGCTCGGTGGTCTCCCTCCTGCTGCTGCCGCTCTGGCTCCAGACCGTCGCCTCGTAGTGCCCCGCCGGCGGCTCGTTCCCCCGGCGGGCTCCGCTCGTTGACCGGTCATGGAGCTGCTGCCGATGATCGCGGCGCCGGGTGTCGGCGAACGGGCCGACGCCGCGGCCGATGCCGCCTGCCACCTCTACGACGCCGTCGCGCCCTGGAACGGCGGCGGCCCGGGCGGGTGGAGCCGGACCGCCGCAGAGGACGCCGCGGAGGCGATCGAGACCACCGCGCACGCCCTGGCGCACGTCCACCCGAGGGCCGAGGTCATCCTGGCGCCCGTGCACGCGGCCCTCGCCGACCTGCGCCGTCAGCTGGAGCTGCCCCCGGCCGACGCGCTGACCGCCGACGGGGTGCCGGTGACCCCGCGGACGGTCGGCAACCCGCGCCGGACCCGCTGGGTGCGGGTGCTCACTCCGCCCGCACCCCGGCGACCGCCGACTGGTACAGCTTCCTGACCTCCGCGCCGAAGTAGGCGCTGTACGAGGTGTCGGCCGTGGGCCCGCCGGTCTCCCAGCCGCCGATCACCCCGACCACGTCCCCCGTCGCGGTGTCCTCGTCGAAGCGGGTGATGAAGGGGCCGCCGCTGGTTCCGCCCGGGTAGCCGGTGCAGTCGATCCGCAGGAACGATCCGGGGCTCCCCGGGTCGGTGCTGGTGAACTTGGTCGTCTTGTTGACGCACACGCGCGGGCGCGGCGACGGTGCCGGGTGGCCGATGAGGACGACCTTGGGGTGGTTGAAGGCGGCCCCGGTGACGAGCCGGTTCCCGCCGACCACGTCCTCGACGTCCTCGCCCGCGGTGTCCGGTCCGACCTGGGCGAAGGCCACGTCGAGGGTGGCGGCCTTCGCGGCGCCCTCGGTGCGGTAGCGGGAGGCGATCCACACCTTCGAGCGGCCCGCCGCGTCCCGCAGGACGGGGAACATCCCGTACGGGCGCGGGTTGGCGCGCGTGTACTGCGGGACGAAGGCGATCTGGCGGGTGTCGCTGCCGAGCAGGCAGTGCGCCGCGCTGAGCACCATGTTGCGGCCGGGGGAGGAGACCACGCTGGCGGTGCAGAAGTAGGCGCCGGCGCCCTTCATGACGAACATCCGGCCGACGACGGGGATCCCGTCGAAGTCCTGTCCCACCCCGGCCGGGCCGGTCGGGAGCACCGGGGCGGGCAGCGTGGAGGGCGCCCCGGGCGCCGCCGTGGGCCTCGGGGCGGGGGGCACGGGGGCGGGCAGGGTGCTCGCCGCCGGTGCGGGCGCGGGCAGCGCCGTCGCGGCGGCGGCGGAAGCGGCGGGCGCCTCCGGAACGGGGGGCGCGGCGGGTGCGGCGGGGGTGGCCGCCGTCGGCGCGGCAGCCGCGCCGGGTGCCGCGGCGCCGGCCGCCGCCGTGCCGGGTGTCGCTGCGCCGGGCGCTGTTGCGCCGGGCGCTGTTGCGCCGGGTGTCGCGCTGCCGGGTGTAGGCGTTCCGGGCACCGCCGCGCCGGGTGCCGCTGTCCCGGGTGTCGCTGAGCCGGCCGCCGCTGATCCGGGTACCGCGGCGTCGGCCGTCGTCGTTCCGGGTGTCGCGCTGCCGGGTACCGCCGCACCCGGCGCCGCCGTCCCGGGTGCCGCCGCGGCCGGCGCCGCCGCGCCGGGTGCCGGCGGGTCGGGTACGGGGACCGCCGCGGCCATCCGCGCCGGGGTCCAGAACGCGGCGGCCTCCCGCGCGGTCCAGCGTCCGGCCGAGGCCTCGGCGCTCCCGGATCCGGCTCCGGGCAGCGGCGCGCCCGGCAGCAGCAGGGCGGCGGTCGCCGCCGCCAGTGTGAACGTTCGCAGCATGTCTCGTTCCTGTTCGTGACGGCCTAGACGGCCTGGGGGAAACGCAGCAGCCGGTCGGGGTCGTAGGTGCGCCGGACCCGCTCCAGGCGGGGGAGGTTCGGCCCGTAGTAGGCCTCCCGCCAGCCGGTCAGCTTCGGGTCGGCGTAGTTCTGGTAGGCGCGGCCGCCCGCCCACGGGCGCAGGGCCCGCCACAGCCCGTCGAGCCAGTCCTGGTGCCGGGCCGCCCCGGCGGCGTCCGCGGACGGCGGCCAGTACGCGAGGTACTGGGCCAGGAAGGCGCTGTCGCGGTGGACGAAGGCGGTGGCGCCGGCGGGCACCCGGTTGACGGCCCCGCCGCACACCCCGTCGAACTGGACCACGCCCCGCCCGCCCGGGGGCACCGCCCGCCCGTACCGCCCGAGTGCGTCCAGGACCGTGCCGACCGCCGCGTCCGGCAGCCCGGCCCCGTCCCAGAAGTCGGAGCGGGCCGCGTACGAGTCCCGGCCCAGGCGGCCGCGGGGGTCCCGGCCGGGCAGCCGACCCGGCAGCCGGCACAGCTCCGGGCCGCCCTCGGGGCAGCCCGCCATGGCCCGCACGGTGTCCCCGTAACCGCGCACGGAGATCCAGTCGTCCCGCGGCTCCCGTCCCACCAGGCCCGTCAGACGGGCCAGTTCCCGCTCCAGCTCCGCCCGCCCGTCGAGGCACACCGCCCGGACGGCCAGGGCGGCGGCCGAGCCGGCCTCCACCGTGAACTCGGCCTGGCTCCAGAACGGGTCCGCCAGCGCGCCCAGCCAGCGCTGCCAGCCGCGCACCACCGCCGCCGAGTCCGCGCCGGACCAGTGCAGTTCGGCGAAGGCGGCGTCGCCGACCGGGTGGGTGCGCAGGCGGAACTCGGTGACCACCCCGAAGTTGCCGCCCCCGCCGCCGCGCAGCGCCCAGAACAGCTCCGGGTCCCGGTCCGGGCCGGCCTCGCGGACCACCCCGTCGGCGGTGACCACCCGGGCGCCGGTGAGCCGGTCGGAGGTGGTGCCGTGGGCCCGGGAGGAGAGGCCCAGGCCGCCGCCGAGGGTGAGGCCCGCGATGCCGACGGAGGGACACAGCCCGGCGGGGACGCCCAGGCCGCGCCCGGCGAGGGCCGCGTGGACGTCGGCCAGCCGGGCGCCCGCGCCGACGCGCACCTCGTCCCCCTCGACCGCCACCCGGGCCATGGCCCCGACGTCGACCACGAGTCCGGCGGCCACCGTGGACCAGCCCGCGTAGCTGTGCCCGCCGCCGCGCGGCACCACCGCGGCGGCCGAGCGGCGGGCGAAGTCCAGGCAGACGGCCACGTCGCCGGCGTGCTGCGGATAGGCCACGGCGCCGGGGGCGACGGAGTCGTAGCGGGGCTGGAACGACTGCCGGGCCTCGGCGTAGTCGCGGTCCCCGGGAAGGACCACCCGCCCGTCCATCGCCCGGGCCAGCGCCCCGAAGTCCGGCCCGGCCGCGGCGCCGGCCCGCCGAGCGCGCGCACGGGCGGCGGCCGGCGCGGGCGAGGCGGCCGACGGGCCCGCCCCGGCGGCGCCGAGCACGGCGGCGGCCGCACCCGCGAGGACCCGGCGGCGTGGGAAATTCATACTTCCTTCCTGCCACCGCCCGCCCCGATCGAGTCGAAGGCGGGCCCGCCGGAGCCGAGTTGTCCCCCGAACGGCGGAATCCCGGTCGGTCGCCCGACCGGTGGCGCCGCGTCAGTCCGGCACCCAGGCGCCCGCGCACCGGTGGAGGCCGAACGCCGGTCGGGGCTGCGGGCCGTGCCGCACCGTCACCCCTCACCGACGCCCGGTTCCGCCCCACCCGGTCCTCCGGGCAGCCCCGTCGGCCCTCCCGGCGGAGGCCGGCCCCGCGTCAGGGTCCCGGTGGTCTGCGGGCCAGGACGAAGCCCCGGGGGCCGGGTTCCCCTGCGTCCGGTTCCCGGACCATGCGGGCCGTCTCCGCGAGCCCCGCCCCCGCCAGCAGGCCCGCGATCAGCCCGGGCGGGGTCGTGTACACGTCGGGGTCGACCGGACGCGCGGGGGAGCGCGCGTCCCCGGCGCCCTCCCCCTCCCCGGCCTCGAACGCGACCAGGGCGTAGCCGCCGGGCGCCAGCACCCGGGCGAACTCGGCGAAGAGCTCCGGGAGTTCCGTCGGCGGGGTGCGGACGGTCCCGTACCAGGACAGGACACCGCCCAGCGCCCCGTCGGCCACGTCCAGCCCGGCGATCCGCCCGACCTCGAACCGCAGCCCCGGATACGCGCGGCGGGCCGCCGCCACCATCGCCGGGGACAGGTCGACGCCGAAGGCCCGTACGCCGCACCGGTCCAGGTACGCCGTCGTGCGGCCCGGACCGCAGCCCAGGTCGGCGACCGCCCCGCCCCCGGCGCGCGCGTACGCGGCGAAGGCGTCCAGCATCGCCCGGTCCAGGGGCCGCACCGCCGGATCGTCCCGAAGCGTCCGGGCGCGGCCGACGGCGTCGCGGTCAGGGGACGCCCGTACGGCGTGGTGACGCGAGGTTGCTGTCATGCTCCTGCACATTAGTGGGACGGGCGGCCGGATTCACCGGTGCCCGCCCCCTCCTTCACGCCCCGGACAGGGGACTGGGCAGCCGCGTCCACTGGTACCCGGGCACCCCCGGGCTCAGACGCATCAGGGTCAGCGCCTTCACGGGCAGCGGCCCCCGCAGCACCTCCGAGTCGGCGGTCGGCGCCAGCCCGTCCAGCCCGGCCGCCAGGGCCGCCCCGAAGGCCCGCCGCGAGCCCGCCGTAGCGGCGAGCGCCCCGGCGGCCAGAGAGCCGAACGTCTTGCGCCGCAGCACCGTCTCGTCGTCCGTCACCAGCCGGCCCGACAGTGGCGGCACCGGCAGCCCGTGCCGGGCCAGCCGGGCCGGGCTGATCCGGATGTCGGCCAGGTCGCGGTAGACCAGCCGCAGCGGGGTGCCGTCGGCGGCCAGGACCACCAGCAGGTTCTGCCCATGGGCCTCCAGCGCCACCCCCAGCTCCAGCACCCGCAGGCACACCGACAGCGCCAGCCGGGCGAACCGCGCCTGCCAGTCCGCCGACCGGGCCAGCGCGGTCCCCGCCAGCGCCGCCACCGGGACGACCCGCTCCCCGGCCCGCGCGTACGCCTCCGGGGGCTCGCGGAGCACCGCCGCCAGGTCCGGGCTGTAGGCGGTGGCCGCCCCCAGGGTGCGGGTGATGTGCAGGCGGCCGTCCAGGCGTCCGGCCAGCGCGTGCGCGAAGTCCGAGACCACGGCGGCCGTCTCGACGGAGTAGGCGGAGATGTCCCGCACCGAGGAGGTCAGCCGCGTGCTCAGGGCCGTCTTCACATGGGGGCCGCCCGCCGCCGGGGCGAGCGTGCGCAGCGCCATCAGGGGGTGGGCGGCCGGTCCCGGCAGGAGCTCCTCGCCCTTGAGGACGTGCTCGGCCTGCCACGGGTGCACCGGGACCAGGATCCGGTCCCCGTCGCGCAGGTGCTCCGGCCAGTCCCCGGCGACCAGGCACTCCCGCGCCCGCACGGGGACCAGCCCGAGCTCCACCAGCGGCCCGTGCTCCGGCGCGTAGGCCAGCTGCTCCGCGACCGAGAACCCGGGCCGGGAGCGGCAGTTCGGGTGGTACGGGTGCCCGTCGACCACCCGCTGCTCCCACTCCCAGGTGGTGCGCGGCTCCGGCCGCACCCCGGGCGGCTGCCCGGCACGGGACAGGGCGAGGGAGGCGGTGCTGTCGTCGAGCTCGGCGGCGAAGGAGGCGAAGGCGGCCCCGAGGGGCCCGGCGGCGCCGTGCGGCACCCGCAGCGCCCCGACCAGCCGGGCCGCCTGCCGGTACGGCCGTCCGTCGAGCCGCACCTCGGTGACGTAGGCCTCCGTCGCGTACGGGTCCGGGCGCGGCCCCTCCAGCCGTCCGCCGCCGGCCAGCAGCAGTCTGAGCGAGTCCGGCCCCTGCTCCCGGCCCACCACCCACGGCAGCGGTTCGAAGGCCAGCGCCCGCCAGAGGCGGGTCAGCACGGCCGAGCGGGCGCCGTCCAGCGCGGCCTCGTACGCGGACCCGAGCCCGGGCCGTACGCCGGCCAGCGCGGCGGCGACCGCCTCCTCGGCGGCGCCCGCCGGGGAGGGCCGGGGGTCGGGCGGGGGAACGTGCGTGCTGCGGTCCAGGGTCCCGTTCCTTTCGGATGGCTGCTGACTGAGGGCTCTACCCGATGATCAAGTCATCATCCCGGATACTGAAGATCGCGGCCGGTGGCCCCACCCGCGGACCCCGGCGCACAGAAGCACAGACCACCGAAACACCGAAGCACCGAAGCCCCGAATGGATCCAGTGGACCTCAACGCCGCCGCCGACGCCTACGCCGCCGCACCGCTCCTGAACTGCCTGCTGCGGGAGGTGGCCGACGCCGAGGGCGCGGGCGTCCACCGGCTGCGCGGCAGCGGCCGGCTCCTGCGGGTCTCCGGCGGCCGCCGGCCCGCGGACCCCGAGCTGCGCACCGCGGACGGCTGGCACCCGCTCAGCCACGCCGAACTCGTCAAGCTCGCCTCCGACGAACTGCTCCGCCACACCGGGGTCTCCAACGACGAGCTGCCGGTGGAGATGGCCGACAGCCGCGACACCGTCGCCGCGCTGCTGGCCGCCCGGGCCGCCGCCGAGGTGCCGCAGGACCCGTACGTCCGCTCCGAGCAGGCCCTGATCATGGGCCACCCGCACCACCCCGCGCCCAAGACCCGGGGTGGCGGCCCCGCCGCGAGCTGGCTGCCGTACGCCCCCGAGGCGCACGCCGGCTTCCCGCTCGTGATGCTGGGGCTGCGCGAGGACCAGGTGGCGGAGGAGGGCGGGCCGGAGGCCGCCGCGGCGGTCGACGCGCTGGCCGGGATCCTCGACGGCCCCCGCCCGCCCGCCGGCTACCGGGCGCTGCCCGCGCACCCCTGGCAGCTCGACCTGGTCGCCGGCCGGCGGGAGGTGCGCGAGGCCCTCGCCGACGGGCGCCTGCTGCGGCTCGGCCCGACCCGGCTGCCGGTGCGGCCCACCGCCTCGATCCGCACCGTGCACGCGGCCGGGCCGGACGCCGACCTGTTCGCGAAGTTCAGCCTCGACGTGCGGATCACCAACGACGTGCGCCGGCTGTGGCGCCACGACCTGCTCAAGCTGCGCCGCACCGACGCCGCCGTCGAGGAGGGCTTCGCCGATCTGCGCCGCCGGACCGGCGCGGAGGCGGTCTGGCTGTGCGACCGCGGCTACCGCACCGCCGCCTTCGCCTTCGAGGAACTCGCCGTCCTGGTCCGCGACGGCCTGCGCGGGCGGGTGCTCCCCGGGGCGACGCCGCTGCTGTGCGCGGCGCTCGCCGAGGGCTTCCCCGGCAGCCCGCTGGAGGCCGCGCCCGATCCGTGGGAATGGTGGCGGGCGTACCTGCGCCAGGTCGTGCCCCCGGTGCTGGACCTGTTCGCGCGGCACGGGATCGTGCTGGAGGCCCACCTCCAGAACTGCCTCGTGGCCGTCGACGGGCGGGGCACGCCCGTGCAGGCCCTCTTCCGCGACGCGGAGGGGGTCAAACTGCCGCAGGACGTGCCGCGGGAGGCGGCCTGGGAACGGCTCGTGTACTGCCTGGTCGTCAACCATCTGGCGGAGGTGGCCGGGACCCTGGCCGAGCACCGTCCGGAGCTGGCCGGCCGGGTGTGGCCGGCGGTCCGCGAGGAGTTGCTGCGCTATGACGCCGAGCACGGCCTGCCCGAGGTCGCGCGGCTCCTGGAGGCCCCCGCGCTTCCGGCCAAGACGAACCTGCTGCTGCGCTGGACCCGTGCGGACGGCGCGGACGCGCGCTACCTGGAGCTGCCGAACCCGCTGCGGGGGTAGGGCGCGGGGGTGGCGGCGGAGCCGGATCCGGCCAAGGTGGCGCTGGTCGGCGGGGATCCCGTTTCTAAAGGTATAGACCAATGCTAGGTTGGTGGGGCAGACCGCGCCATCCTTGACCACCCGTCAGAGGAGAAGCCATGCCCTCCCCTTCGCGGGGCATCGGCCCCGCCGCCGTGCCCAAGTACCAGCGGATCGCCGCAGCGCTGCGGGACGAACTGGACCACGCCGCCCGGACCGCCGGGGGCAGACTGCCCTCCGAACGCACCCTCGCCGCCCGCTACGAGGTCAACCGGCAGACCGTCCGCGCCGCCCTCCAGGAGCTGCGCGCCGACGGACTGGTCGTCACCGGCCGCCGGGGCACCCGGGCCGCCCCGCCCCAGGAGCCCCGGCGGCCGCCCCGGCCCGCCGGCCGGCAGGGCGCCCCGGGCCCGGCGCACACCGCCGCGCACACCGCCGCGCACGCCCGGGCCCGCCTCGCCCTGGCCACCGTGCCGCCCGCGCTCGCGGCGCTGCTCGGGACGGGCGCGGGGGAGCGGACCCTGGTCCACCACCACCGCGTGTACGGCTCCGACGGCCGCGTCCTCCAGCACACCGTGACCTACCTCGACCCGCGCACCGTCGCCCGTACCCCGCGGCTCGCCGCCTACCTGGAGCGGCCGGCGGCCGCCCGCGAGGAGGACCTGCGGCCCCTGCACCGCTGGCTGGAGCGGGCCGCGGCCCGGGGCCGCACCGCCGAGACCATCACGATGACCCGCACCAGCCACCCGGCCGCGGTGTCCCCCGCCTGCGGGCTCTCGGTCCGCCGCACCGTGCACGACGCCTCCGGCAGGCTGGTCGCCGTCACCGACCTGGCCTTCCCGGCCTGGGACCGGGTCACCTTCCACCGGGAGCCCGAGGCCATCGCCTTCCGCGTCAGCTGAGACCCCGGGGGCGGCGGTCCGCCCCCGGGGCCGCCGGGCACCGGGGCCCGGCGGGGCCGGGCCCCGCCGGGCGACCCGGAGGGCCTGGCGGGGCCGTACCGCCTGCCGCCGCCCGGCCCCGGCCGCGGCGCCTCAGCCGACGGGGATCCGCCCGGGCTCGGGACGTTCCGCCGAGGGCGCCGCCTCCTTCGGGCGGGGGCGCACCGGCCACCACAGGGAGCGGCCCAGCAGGGCCGCCAGCGCGGGGACCAGTACCACCGACAGGGCGAACGCCGACAGCAGGATGCCCACCGCCGTCGCGAAACCGGTCTGCTGGAGGCCCGGCTGCGGGCTGACCGCCAGGCTGCCGAAGGAGGCGGCCAGCACCAGGCCCGCCGCCGCGATCGCCGGCGCCGTGTGCCGGACCGCCCGGCCCACGGCGGCCCGCGCCGGGCCGGGGCGCTCCATCTCCTCCCGGATCCGGTCGGCGATCAGGATGTTGTAGTCGGTGCCGAGGGCCACCACGAACAGGAACAGCACCAGCGGCAGGGTGAAGTCCACCCCGGGCCGTCCCAGCGCGTGCTGGAACACCAGCGTGGCCGCACCCAGCGTGGCCGTGAACCCGAGTCCCACGGCCACCATCAGCACCACCGGCGCCAGCAGGCTGCGCAGCAGCACCAGCAGGATCAGCGCGATCAGCACCGCCGCCACCGGGAAGATCACCTCCAGGTCCCCGCCCACCGCCACCGCGATGTCGGCGAAGACCGCGGCCGTGCCCCCGACGTGGGCCTCGGCCCCGGCCGGCACGTGCGCCCGTACGGTCGTGCGCACCGGACCGGACACCAGGTCGCGGGCCCGCTGTCCGCCCGGCTCGGCCGCCAGCACCAGGTCGATGCGGGCCGCCCGGCGGTCCTCGCTCAGCACCGTCGGGGCGACCTGCCCCACCCCCGGCACCCGCGCGAGCGCCCCGGCCAGCCCCGCCACCCGCTCGGCGGTCATCGGGGCGCCGTCCTGCGCCCGGACGAACACGGTCGCCGGGTCCGAGGCCCCGGCCGGCATCGACCGGGCGATCTCCTGCGCCGTCCGCACGGCGGCGGTCGGCTCACCGCCGTCGCCGCCCTGGCCGTAGTCCATCCGCACCCCTGCGGCCCCCGCCGTCAGCGCGCCCAGGACCACCACCGCGGCCACGGCGTGGGCCACCGGCCGCCGGGCGATCCGCTCGCCCAGCCGCCCGGCCGCACCCGGGCGCGGAGCCCGCCGCAGCGAGCGGGAGGGCCAGAACATCCGGCGGCCCGTCACGGCCAGCAGCGCCGGCATCAGCGTCAGGCTGCCCAGCAGCATCACCAGCACCGCCACCGCGATGGCCGGGCCGAGCACCCTGAACTGGCCGAAGGAGGCGATCCCGAGCGTGGCGAACGCCGCGACGATCGTCAGCGCCGCCGAGGCGACCGCCGTGCCCACCCGGCCCGCCACCTCGGCCGCCGCCTCGCGGCCCGACTGCGCGGGATGGGCGCGCAGCTGCTCGCGGAAGCGGAACAGCAGGAAGAGGAAGTAGTCGACGCCGATGCCGATCAGCACCACGTTGATCAGTCCGGGCGTGGACGGGGCCAGGTCGATCCCGGTCAGCAGGGCCGCGCCGACCACCGCGCCCGTCGCCGCCCCGCCGACGATCGTCACCGTCACCAGCGGCAGCAGGGCCGCCGCCAGACTGCGGAACACCAGGACGTGGAGCAGCACGATCAGCCCGGTCATCACCAGGCCGACGACCATGGTGCGGGTCTCCTCGGCGTCGACGGTGTCCACGGTCGTCGCCAGCCCGCCCGTGAACCCGGTCCGCAGCCCCGCCTCCTGGAAGGCGGCGCGCGCCTGCTCCCGGAAGGCCCGGTAGGTGCCCTGCACCCCGGGGTCCTGCGGATTGCCCGTCAGTTCCACGGGCAGCAGCCGGAAGGCCCGGTCCGGGGCCGTGGCCCCCGCGCCGACGCGGGGCACCTGGGAGTGGTCCTGCATCAGCGGCGGGTCGTCCTTCGACCGGGGCATGACCACCCGCTGCCGGGCGAGCCGCGAGGCCACCTCCCCGATCCGCCGCTCGTCGGCGGCCGACAGGGCCGCCCCGTCCGCGCGGGCCACGAGCACGGTCAGCGGGTCGGCGTCCGGCCGGATCCCGAAGTCCTCCTCGGCGATCCGCAGCGCGGCGGCCGAGTCGTAGCTTTCGGGCAGGAACCCGCCGTTGCCGGACTGGGTCGCCCGGTGCACGAACGCCTGGCCCAGGATCGCCAGCGCGATGCCCACCACCGCCCAGACGGCGATCACCTTCCACGCGTGTCTCGTCGAACATCCCGTCAGGGCGCGGATCACTTCTCTCCTCCGGTCTCTGCGACGTCCACCGCCGGCGCACCGCCGACGGGCTTCCAGACCATCAGCCGGCCGGGCCCCGCGCGTCCGGGCGGGGGAGGATCCGCCCACCGGGACCGGGGTCCGGCTCCGGGCCCGGACCAGGACCCTGGTCCTGGTCCGGGCCCCGACCCGGGGACGGTGCCCGGACCAGGGGCTTTTGTCAGAATGGGATTCCGCGCGACGGCCGCGCGCCGCCCGGACCGGCCGGGCGGGAGCGGCCCGCGGAGGAGGCGGGAACCGATGGGCACGCGCGCCGAGCGCCTGGAGTGGACGCGGGGCGACGGACTGGTGGCCGTCGGGGCGGCGGCCACCGACCTCACCGGCTTCTCCCTCAGCGCCCAGGTGGACGGGACCCCCTTCACGGTCACCGCCGCCCTCGGCCTGGTCCTCGCCGCGCTGGCCCTGCTCTTCCGGCGCCGGCACCCGGTCCCGGTGCTCGGCGCGGTGCTGGCCCTGGGCCTGGTGGTGAACGTCGTCACCCCGGCCCCGCCGCACTTCGGCCTGGCCCTGACCGTCGCCCTCTTCACGGTGGCCCGCCGCTGCCGGCCCGCCGTGGTCACCGCCGCGGGCCTGGCCGCCGTGCCGCTGGCCACCGCCGGCCTGGACGGCTCCCTGCTCCCCTCCGGCTGGAACCTCCTCGCCAACGCGATCGCCGGCGCCCTGGTCGTCGGCGGCGCGGTCGCCGCCAACCGCTGGCAGCGGGAGGTCGAGGCCAACCGGCTGCTGCTCGCCGAGCGCGCGGTGGCCGAGGAGCGCCGCAGGATCGCCCGCGAGCTGCACGACATCGTCGCCCACCACATCACCACCATGCAGCTGATGGCCGGCGGCGCCCGAGCCAACCTCGCGCACGACCCCGGCGCGGCCCGCGAGGCCCTGGTGGTCATGGAGGACTCCGGCCGGATGGCCCTCGGCGAGATGCGCCAGCTCCTGGACGTGCTGCGGGCCGGGGAGGAGGCGGAGCCCGCCCCGCCCGCCCCGCAGCCCGGGACCGCCGACCTGGAGCGGATCGTCGCGGAGTCCCGGCTGGCGGGCATGGACACCGAGTTCACCGTGCTCGGAACGGTCCGCCCGCTGCCGCCCACCGTCGGCCTGACCGTGTTCCGGGTCGTGCAGGAGGCCCTGACCAACGCCCGCAAGCACGCCGGGAACGCGGGCGCCCGGGTCCGGCTGACGTACCGTCCGCAGGAGGTGGCCGTCGAGGTCTGCGACGACGGCCCCGGCGACGGGCCCCCGCGCCGCTCGGCTTCGCGGCACCCGGGCCGCGGCGGGTACGGTCTGATCGGCATGCGCGAACGCGTCGCCCTGCACGGCGGCACCCTGGAGGCCGCCCCCCGGGAGGACGGCGGCTTCCGGGTCGCGGCCCGCCTGCCGGTCCCGGCGGCCGCCGGGGCGTCGGACGGGGCGTCGGACGGGGCGTCGGACGGGGCACGAGGAGAGGAACAGCGCCGATGATCCGCGTACTGATAGCCGACGACCAGCCGCTGGTGCGGCGCGGCCTGAGCCTGATCCTGGCGCCCCACCCGGACGTCGAGGTCGTCGGCGAGGCCGGGGACGGCGCCGAGGCGGTGGCGCTCGCCGGGCGGCTGCACCCCGACGTGGTGGTGATGGACATCCGCATGCCCGTCCTCGACGGGGTCCGCGCCACCGGGGAGCTGGCCCGCACCCACCCCGGGTCCCGGGTCCTGGCCCTGAGCACCTTCGACATGGACGAGTACGTGGTCGCCGCCCTGCGCGCCGGCGCCTACGGGTTCCTGCCCAAGGACGTCTCCCCCGAGGAGCTGATCGCCGCCGTCCGCACCGTCCACACCGGAGAGGCCGCCGTCGCCCCCAGGCTGCTGACCCGGCTGATCTCCACCTACGTACGGGCCGCGGCCCGCGAGCCCCGGCCCGCCCCGGCGGACCCCGCCGGGCTCACCCCGCGCGAGCGGGAGATCTGGCGGCTGCTCGCCCGCGGGCTCGACAACACCGAGATCGCCGCGGAACTGGACATCAGCGTCTCCACCGTCAAGAACCACATCACCGGCGTCTTCGCCAAGCTGGGGGTACGGGACCGGGCGCAGGCGGTGATCGCCGCCTACGAATCGGGGCTGGTGGAGGCCGAACGGAGGACCACTTGAGCACCAAGTGCCCGCAGACGGCCCGATTTCACCCACCGAAGCGGCCCTGACCAGCCGGAACGCAGGCCGGTTCACCCGTGCGCAGGAGGTACCCCCCATGGCACAGTGCCAGGAGCGCAACCTCCGGACCAGGGAGCCCCCATGCCCGACCCGCACGCCGTGCCGCCCCTGCTGACGGCCGCCCCCGAGTGCCGGACCGAGCCGGGCCCCCTGCCCGACTGTCCCCGCTGCGCGGCCCCGCCGCGGCGGATCTCCTGGCGCCAGCGGCCCGGTGAGCCCGTGCTCCTGGTCTTCGAGCCCTGCGGGCACCGCCACGGCTCCCCGGCCCCGCCCCTCCTCGCCGTCACGGCACCGGACCCGCTGCGGCGTTGAGCCGTTGAGCCGGGCGGCCCCGGCCGCCCGCCGTCACCCCGGGCGCCCGTGACCTCGTATCCTGCACCCGAGCTCACCCCCGAGCAGCTTCGAAGAGACGAGCCGTGCCGCGCCCCGCGCCGGACCGGCGGGAACGGGAGAACCCTGATGGACGTGCAGCACTTCGAGCGGATCACCGCGTTCATCGAGGCGCGGCTCACCCCGCTGTTCGACGCGGAGACCGGAAGTGAGCGCGGCTTCGCCATGGACGACACCTCCCGGGCCCTGCGCGCGCTGCGCAACAGCGTGCTGGAGGCCTCCGCCGTCAAGGGGCTCATCGCGACGCGCGAGACGGCCGAGCCGCTCGTGCGCAAGGTCATCGACCAGTCGGTCGAGCACCACTGGGACGTGCTGCGCGGAATCGCCCGGCAGTGGGAGGACCACACCGACTTCCGCAAGGAGTTCAAGCGCCACGCCTGGGAGCTCGACGGGGCCCCCACCTCGGCCTGAGCACCCTCCCGGGGGCCCGGACTGGCCTCACCGGCTGGGCGCGCCGCCGATCATGTAGCCGATCCGGCGCTGGAGCCCGCTCCAGCGCCGGTCGTGCCGGTAGGCCCGCCGGATGGTCCGCGCCCGGGTCCGGGGCCGGCGGGTGTAGAACCGGCGCGCCCACGGGGACACCGGCCGGGCCAGGCGCACGGCCGCGACCAGGGCGATCAGCGGGACCACGGCCCCGAGGACGGCCAGCCGCGGCTTCCCCTTGAACAGGGCGACGACCGCCAGCAGCAGGTTGAGCAGCACCGTGCCCATCACGAACCACCGGTTCTCCGTCTGCTCGTCGGTCAGGCCGTCCACCCCGAGCGGCAGGAACCCGCACAGCAGCAGCGCCGCCAGCGCCGTGGTCAGCAGGACGACCTCCACGCTGAGCGTTCCCTCCTTGCTCCAGTAGACGTCGCTCAGGTGCAGGATCAGCGCGAACTCGTCCAGCACCAGGCCCGCGCCCATCCCGAACAGCACGGCCGCCAGCCCGGCGCCCCACCCCGCCCGGCCGCCCGCGATCGAGGTGAAGCCGCCCACGGTCATCAGTACCACCCCGGGCACGCAGTGGTGCACGTGCAGCCCGCCCGGAGTGACGTTGCGGAAGGGGCCCCTCCCGGCGCGGATCATCCGGGTGACCACCCGGGTCGCCGCGAAGGTGACGACGAACGAGGCCAGCGCGAGGAGCAGCGGCAGCTTCCCCGGCTCCACGATGTTGCGGTACCACCAGTCGCCCATGCCGTCACCCTCCCGGCGCCGGCCCGCCCCCGCACCGCGGGGACCGCCGTTCGGGCGCCCGGCGCGGACGCCCGAACCGGACCCCGGACCAGGCCGCCGGACCAGGCCGCCGGATCAGGCCGCCGCGCCCGCCGGATCCGCCTGTGCGGCGGACTCCTCCCGGGCGGCCCGGCGGCGCAGCGCGTCCTCGTCGGTGTCCGCGTCGTACGAGATCAGCTTCGGCAGCATCGCGGCCAGCAGCGCCACCGACGCCACACAGGCCAGGCCCCCGCTCCAGAACGCCGGCCGGGTCCCGGTCCAGCCCGCCATCGTGCCCGCCCGGACCTGACCGAGCTGGGGCCCGACGCTGTACGACAGCACCTCGATGCCCGCCAGCCGCCCCCGCAGCTCCTCCGGGATCGTCTGGTTCCAGATGGTGGAGCGGCCCAGGGCGCTCAGCATGTCGCCCGCGCCCGCCGCCGCCAGGCACACCAGCACCAACCAGATGTTCGAGAACCAGCCCGCCGCGGCGATCGCCAGCCCCCACGCGGCCGCCCCGAAGACCACCAGCAGCCCGTGCCTGCGCACCCGCGACACCCAGCCGCTGGTCAGACCCAGAACCAGCGATCCCACCGCGCCCGCGGCGTACATCAGGCCCAGCGCCCACTCGGCGTCGAGCTCGTCCGCGAGGAACGGGAAGATCGTGTTGGGGAACGCGAAGAACATCGCCGCCAGGTCCACGGCGTACGTCCCCAGCAGCACCGGCCGGCTCCACGCGTACCGCGCCCCCTCGGCTATCGCGCGCAGCGACGGCCGCTCCCCGCCGCCCGCGGGCGGGGCCGGGCGCAGCCGCGCGCACAGGACCACCGAGACCGCGAAGCCCACGACGGTCACCCCGTACGCCGGGGCGTACCCGGCGTACGCGACGACCACCCCGGCCAGCGCCGGCCCGGCGATCGCACCGAACTGGTAGCGCAGCGCGTTCAGCGCGGCGGCGGCGGTCAGCTGGTCGTGCGGCACGATCCGCGCCATCAGCGAGTCCAGGGCCGGCCGCTGCAGGCCGCTCAGCGCCGACACCCCCGCCGCCACCACGTACAGCGGCCACAGCATCGGCTCCGGCAGCAGCGCGTTGACCAGCAGGACCAGCGCCAGCACCCCGAGCCCGGCCTCGGTCAGCAGGATCAGCCGCCGCCGGTCGACCGCGTCCGCCAGAGCGCCCCCGTACAGCCCGCACACCACCAGCGGAACCAGCTCCACCGCCCCCATCGCACCGACCGCCAGCGGCGAGTCCGTCAGGTGCTTGATCTGGAGCGGCAGGGCGATCATCGCCATGAACGAGCCGAAGAAGGTGACCGTGCCCTGGAAGAAGAGGAGCCGGAAGTCGCGGCTGGAACGCCAGGGGGAGAGGTCGGGCAGTACGGAGGACAGACGGGAGCTACTCACAACGGGCCATCGTGCGGGCGGGCCGCGCCCCCCGGCAACGGATTTTCGGCCCGGACGGGTCAAAACGGGACCCGGCGCGTGGCAGCGGCCGCCCCCGGTGGCACCCATGGGTCATGCCCCCGGTGTCCCCGTTCCTGCGCACGGCGGCGTCCTATGCCTGGCGGCTGCTGGTCGTCGGGGGCGCCGTCTACGCGGTCTTCGCGGTCCTGGGCCGCTTCCACGAGATCGGCGTGGCGCTGTTCCTGGGCCTGGTCGTCACCGCGCTGCTGTCGCCGCTGTCCCACAGGCTGGCCCGGCTGGTGCCCCGCTCGATGGCGGTGGCCGTCAGCCTCATCGGCAGCGCGATCCTGCTGATGGGCGTGCTCGCACTCGTCGGGGAGGCGGTGGCGGGGGAGAGCGACCGCCTGGTCAGGGAGTTCCGCGAGGGCCTCGTCAGCATCCAGGAATGGCTGGCGCGCCCGCCGTTCCGCCTGGGGTCGCAGGCCCTCTCCGACCTCCAGGCCCGCATCGGGGAGTACGTGTCCTCCCACCGCTCCGCCCTGCTGAACACGGCCGTCAGCGGCGCCGGACAGGTGGTGCAGTGGCTCACCGTCCTCGCGCTCGCCGTGTTCTCCTCCGTCTTCTTCCTGCACGGCGGCGACCGGCAGTGGGCCTGGTTCTGCGCCCAGCTGCCCGAGGCGGCGCGCGAGCGGGTGGGCCTCGCCGGCCGCGCGGCGTGGCGCACGTTCACCGGCTACACGCACGGGATCCTCCTGGTCGCGGCGACCAACGCGATCCTGGTCGGGGTGGCGCTCTACTTCCTCGGGGTCCCGCTGGCCCTCCCCCTGGCCCTGCTGGAGTTCTTCGCGGCCTTCATCCCCCTGATCGGCTCCCCGGTCGCACTCGCGATCGCCACCGTGGTCGCGCTGGCGGCGAAGGGGCCGTTCATCGCGGCCGTGGTGCTCGCCCTCATCGTGGTGATCGGCCAGATCGAGGGCCATCTGCTGCATCCGCTGGTGATGAGCTGGGCGGTGGCGCTGCACCCGCTGGTCGTGGCCGTCTCGGTGGTCGCCGGGGCCATCGCCGCCGGGGTCGTCGGCGCCGTGGTGGCGGTGCCGCTGGTCTCGGTGACCTGGTCGGTGCGCTGCGCCCTGCGCGCGCACGCCGCCTCCGCCCCGCCCCTGCCGCCGCCGGAACCCCCGCCGGAGGTGGGGTCCGGGCCGGACGGCTGAACCGCCGCGACGCGTCTACCGTAGGACGTGGAGGTGGTTGCCATGGCAGAGCGCTCCGGCGGAGCGGCGCCGCGCGATCTCGAGGACGGCCGGTTGCTGAGGGAACTGGAGACCATCCACCGCACCCGCCACGAGACCCTGCTCCACGGCTCGGACGACGCGCTGGCCACGCACACGCAGCGGCTGAGGGAACTGGAGGACGAGTACCTCCGGCGCCACCCGCAGCGCGCCCCCGCCTCGGGCCGCACCCGGGAGGGCGCCCGCGCCCGCACCCCGGGCGAACCGTAGCCGTCTCCCCGCCCGCCGCCCCGAACGCCGGCGGGGCCGTTCGCAGCCCCGCCGGCGTTCGGGGCGCGGGTCCGGGCAGGGCCCGCGCAGCGGCGGAAGGGCGGGGCGGGCCTCCTCGCAGCGGCACGGCTCAGCGGAACGCCGGAGCCGCCGGGGCCGGGCCCAGGGTGGTGGTGCCGGGGGCGGCGCGGTGGCCCAGCCCCGTGCGGTAGGCGTCCAGCGCGGCCTCCGTGCGGCCGGCCCGCCGCAGCAGGTCGCCCAGCAGCCGGCACAGGTCCGCCAGGTCACCGCCCGCCCCGCTGCGCTCCAGCAGCGCGAGGGCCCGTACGTAGTGCTCCTCGGCCGCCTCGGCCTCCCCGCGCTCCTCGGCGATCAGCCCCAGCAGCCGGTGCGCCCCGCCCGCGTGCACCGCGCCCGGGCCCGACCCCTCGGCCAGCAGCCCCGACACCAGTTCCGCCGCCTCGTCGTACCGGCCCAGGCGTCGCAGCACGTCCGCCAGCTCCACCTCCACCTGCGCGGTGTACAGGGCCGCCCGGCGGGCCGTGAGCATCTCCCGGGCGATCCGCAGCTCCCGCTCCGCCGCCGCCAGTTCCCCGTGCTGCGCCTGGACGTAGCCGCGCATCCAGTGGCAGTGCGCCAGATCGGTGCGCAGCCGCAGCTGGCGGTAGACGGCCTGAGCCTTCGCCAGTGAGGCGTCGGCGTCCGCCACCCGGCCCTCCGCGAGGAACGTGCGGGCCACCTGCCGGTGCATCCCCGCCACCAGCGCCGGGTCCCCGACCTGCGGCGCCAGCGCCAGCGCAAGTTCCGCCGCGTGCGCCGCGCGGGCGTGCGCGCCCATGTCGATGTACGGGCCGATCACCGCCGAGTACAGCAGCACCAGGGCCTCCGGGTCGGCCAGCCCGCCCGTGTTGAGGCCGTCGATGGCCGACTCCAGCAGGTAGCAGGCGTACCGCAGCTCCCCGGCCAGCAGGTGCGCGACGGCCCGGCCGCGGATCGGGCGGGCCCGGCGGGGGAGCGGCTGGTCGGCCAGCAGGAGCTCCGCCGCCTCGAAGTGCCCGGCCGCCTCCGCCAGTTCGCCCGCCTCCAGCGCGCAGTCCCCGAGCCCCAGCAGGGCCTCCGCCCGCTCGTCCGGCAGCCCCAGCCGCTCCGCCTCCTCCAGCAGCCGCCGGAAGGGTCCGGCCGCCTCCCGCGCCGAGCCGGTGGCGAGGGTCCGCTGGGCGTCGGTCAGGGCCAGCCGCAGCTCCGTGGCCAGGGAGGCGGGGCGCCCGGTGGCCAGTTCCTCGTACGAGGTGCCGAGCCGCCCGGCGAGGAACCGCAGCGCGGTCTCCGAGGGGCGCACCTTGCCCGCCTCCAGGGTGGACACGTACGCGGGGGTGTACGCGGGCTCGGCCAACTGCCGCTGGGTCAGGCCCCGTTCGGCGCGGAGCCGCTGCACCCGGCGTCCGATCTCGGCCGGTTCGTCCATGAACTCCCCCTGTTGTCCACGAGGTTTCCTCAACTCCCCAGTATCCGCGGGGAGTCACCCATTGCGCACGTCCTCGGGCGCCCCCTAGTTTAAGCAGCCGGTTCAGTCGAGTTAACCGATTACTTAACCCCCCTCAACTCCCGGCCCCGGCGGAGGACTTCATGAAGAGAACCATCCGATCGTCCCTGCGCGCGGCACTCGCCGCCGCCTGCGCGGGCGCCGCGCTCCTGGCCGCGTCGGCCGCGCCCGCCGGAGCGGCGCCGCCGCCCGGGCCGACCGCGCGCCCGGGCGTCGAGGTCGAGATACCCGGGCCGGAGCACGGCGGCGAAGCCGGATCCGGCCACACCCGGGTACCCGCCGCCGGCCGGGCGAAGGCCGCACCCGGCCTCTCCGGGTCCGCCCGGGCCGCCGACGGGGCGGTCACCAAGACGGTCGACAACGGACCCACCGCGGACCGGCTCGACGTGGTCTTCGTCGGCGACGGCTACACCGCCGCCGAGCTGGACCGCTACCACGCCGACGTCCGCGCCAAATGGGCCGAGATCACCGCCGTCGAGCCCTACACGACCTACCGCGACCTCTTCAACGTGTGGACCGTGGACGCCGTGTCCGCCCAGTCCGGGGTCTCCGGCGACCCCGGCCCGGACACCGTCCGCGACACCGCCCTCGGCTCGTACTTCTGGTGCGGGTCCATCGAGCGGCTGCTCTGCGTGGACCAGCCCAAGGTGGACGCCTACGTGGCCAAGGCCCCCGCCGCCGACCTCGTCGTCGTCCTCGCCAACAGCGCCAAGTACGGCGGCGCCGGCTACAACGAGCCCAGCCCCACCCTCGGCTACGAGGGCATCTCCACCGCCTCCGCGGGTCACCCCAAGTCCGGCCAGGTGGCCATCCACGAGACCGGCCACTCCCTCGGCAAGCTCGCGGACGAGTACTTCTACCCGGGCGTCCCCGACTACGAGAAGTACACCGGCCCCGAACCCGCCGACGCCAACACCTCCACCCTCGACGCCGGCGCGATGGCCGCGCAGCGGACCAAGTGGTACCGCTGGCTGGGGGAGACCTCGCCCGACGGGGGCACCGTCGGCGCCTACGAGGGCGGCGGCTACTACGTGACCGGCCTCAACCGGCCCACCGACGGCTCGATCATGCGGGTGCTGGGCAAGCCCTTCAACCTCCCCGGAGTGGAGGCGATGATCGCCGGCTTCCGGCGGCACGCGAGCCTCGTCACCCCGCTCACCCCCACCGACCGGGTCCTGCGGCTGCGGCACACCGCCAAGGCGGCCGTTCCGCACCTGGCCACGCCCGACGGGCGCCAGCCCACGGTCCGCTGGTACCTCGACGGCCGCGAGCTCAAGCGGTTCGCGGGCCGGACCGAGGTGCGGGTGGCCGAGCTGTGGCTGCTGGACCTGCGCACCCACCGGCTGTCGGTGACCGCCGAGGACGCCACCCCCGCCGTCCGCGACCCCGCGATCGCCCGCACCCTGTCCTCCACCGCGGGCTGGGACGTCCGGCTGTAGCCCGCCGAGGGGACCCCGTCAGGGACCCGTGTCCGTGAAGGACGGGCCGTCCCCCAGCGCGCAGTGGTGCGCGGCCGCCGCGTGCACCGGCCGGGTCCCCGAGGCACCCGCGGCCGGCACCGCCGGCCGCCGAACCGCGGCCGGGGCGGCGCCCCCGGGAGGTCCGGCGAGCCGGTGCGGGCGAACCGGGCCCCGTACCCGGTCATCCGTTCCGCGCGCCGCCGCTGAGGAGGCGTCAGGGGCGCCGTCGTGAACGGGTACGGCAGTCCGAAGCCGTGCGCCGCCCCGAAGGGGAGGGCCGCGCGCTCCGGCAGGCCGCCGGGGCGGTGACGTTCAGGTACAGGCAGTCCTCCGAGCCGCCGGGCCCGCCCGGGCCCGGCGGCGGGAGCGGTGGCAGAGCAGGAGCAGCAGGGGCGGGAGCGCTGTCGACGGCGCGCCGGACACCCCGCGCGCCCGGCACCGGCGGCGGCCGGTGCGCGGGGTGCGGCCGCCGGGGGCGGCGCGGTCGGTGCCGGGATCCGGCACGGCTGACGCCCCTCCCGGATGCGGGCCCTCCTGGACGCGTGCCCCCTCCGCACGCAGGAGCGGGGCCCTGACCAGACCACGGTGCCCCGCCCGCCGCCGCGCGGGCCGATTGGGTGCGGCGTGTCGGGGCGGCGCCCCGGACACGCCGGGGGAGCCCCCCCGTTTGCCCGCCCCGAATGGCGCAGTGCGCACCCGTGCCGCTGAATGTGACCAAGCGTGCGCTTCCCATGACGCACGATGACCGGCGCGCGATGCGTAGACCCGCGCGTCGGCGAGACGGAGCTTTCCATGAATGACCCCAGCACCCTCGCGGCGACGGACCACGGCGACCGCGACGGCCTGCCCACCCCCACCCCGGAACCGACCGACGGCCCCCTCCCCGAACCCCCGACACCCCCGGCCCTCCCCGAACCCCCCGCACCCCAGCCCCCCTCCGCACCCCCCGCCGACCTCCAGCCCCTCCCCGACGGCCTGCCGCCCCTCGCTGCGGGTTCCGTGGACCTGCCCGGCTCCGGCCCGGTGGCGCCGCCGGGCGGGCTCCAGGTCCTTCCCGCGGCTCCCGCGGACCAGCCCGGGCCCGCCGGCCCCGCCGCGGCACCCGGCACCGCCGGCCCCGCGGCCCACCCCGAGCCCCTCCGCACCCTGTTGGAGACGGCCGCCACCTGCCGGCCCGTCGAGGAGGTCACCGCGCTGGTGGGCCTCCTGAAGGACTCCGGCCGGCTCGCCGACCCCGGGCACGACGCGCTCCGGGCGGCCGCCGTCGCCCGGCCCGTGGACGAGGTCCGCCGTATGGTCGCCCTGCTCGGCGAGCACCCCGAGGAAGGGGCCGAGGCCGACATCGCCCTGCGTGCGGCGGCCGTCGGCCGGCCCATCGAGGACGTGGCCCTGCTGGCCACCATCCTCGACCCCGAGGCCTCCGGCACCGCCCCCCGCGGCGGTTCCCCGACCGGCCCGGCGTCCCCGCAGGCGGCTTCGGCGGGACCGGCCGGGTGGCGGGGCCGGGCCGACCGGCCCCCGGCCGGAACCGCCCCGCCGCCCGACCCCGCGCCCCGGCCCGTCCCGGTCCGCGCCGCGGTCCCCGTCCCCCTCCCCGCCGCGGCCGACGCCATAGCGGGCCGCGCGGCCCGGCGCGCGGGCGTACTGGGCCACGTCCTGCGCTGGCCGGCGGCCGCCGCCCTGCTGTTCTGCGGCGTGCTGCACCTGCCGGGGAACCTCGCGGAACCGCCCGGCCCCGGCCGGCTGGCGCCCCTGGCGGTGGCCCTGGTCTGCCTGCCGCTCGGCGCCCTGCTGGCCTTCCGGGACACCCCGGCGGTGTGGCGGGGCGCGGCCGTGGCCGCCCTGGCCGTGGTCGCGTTGCACATCGTGGGCGGGGTCGCGTTCTTCGACCCCCTCGACGCCACCCTCGGCGCCTCCTACCCGTGGGCCGGGGTCGCCGTGGTGCTCGGCGCCGGGGTCTCGGCGCTCCTGGCCGGCCTCGCGCTGACGTACCGTCCGCCTGACCGCCGGACCGGCCAAGGGGCCTGACCCCCGCCCGAGGGCCCCCGCCCGAGGGCCCCCGGCCGCACCGCGCGGCCGGGGGCCTCACCGCGCGAGCAGGTTCACCGCCCCCGTGAAGACCCGCGGCATCCGGGCCGCCAGCGGGACGATCCGGCCCGCCAGCGGCGTCCGCCGCCGGGCCCACAGCAGGGACGAGGTCAGGGCCCGGTAGCCGCGCGACAGCTGCCGCCAGGCCCGCTCGTACTCCTGCGGCCGGCCCGCGCGCACGCACCGGACGAGTTCCCCCGCCGCCGAGACCGCCAGGGTCAGCCCCTCGCCGGTCAGCGCGTCCACGTACCCCGCCGCGTCCCCCACGAACAGCACCCGCCCCGCGACCCGGGTCCGCGCCCGCTGACGCAGCGGCCCCGCGCCCCGCACCCCCGCGCCCCGGCCGGGCGGCGCCGGCAGCCTGGCCGCCAGCAGCGGGAACCGGGCCAGCTGGACGTCGAAGGGAGCCTGCTCCGACGTCAGCACCGCCACCCCGATCCGGTCCGGGGCGAGCGGGGTCACGTATGCCTCCGCGCCGCGCGCCCAGTACACCTCCACCAGGTCGCTCCACGGGGCCACCGCGTAGTGGCGGCGCAGCCCGTACCGGGCCGGCCGCCCCGGCGCGGCCGGCACCGCCAGGCCCAGGCCGCGCCGCACCGGCGAGTGCAGCCCGTCCGCCGCCACCAGGTACCGGGCCGTCAGCCCGGCCGCGCACACCCGCCGCCCGTCCTGGCGGACCTCCCCGACGCGCCGCGCCAGCACCCGTACGCCGAGCCGCTCCGCGCGGTCGGCGAGGGCCGCCTGGAGGTCCGTACGGGGGCACCCGCGCCCGGGGCCGGCCCGGAAGAGCCCCTCCGCGCGCAGCCCGGTGTCCCCGTCCACGTAGCGGATGCCGTGGAACGCGCGGCCCGGCACCGCCACGCCCAGCTCCTCGAACCGGCGGACGGCGCCCGGCATCAGCCCCTCCCCGCAGGCCTTGTCGATCGGCGTCGGGCGCGGCTCCAGGACCACCACCTCCAGCCCGGCCAGCGCCCCGTGGATCGCGGTCGCCAGCCCCGCCGGCCCGCCGCCCGCCACGAGCAGGTCGATCACCGCACCAGGCCCAGCAGCGGATCGGCCGTACGGGCGTAGGTGAGCGCGGAGTTCTCGCAGCGGATCCGCACCCGCAGCAGCACGGCGTTGAGCAGGGTGAAGCCGAGCGCGGTCACCCACGCCGTGTGCACCAGCGGCAGCGCCAGCCCCTCCAGCACCACCGCCGCGTAGTTGGGGTGGCGCAGCAGCCGGTACGGCCCCGCGGCCACCAGCGGCAGCCCGGGCACCACGATGACCCGGGTGTTCCAGCGCGGCCCGAGGGACAGGACGCACCACCACCGCAGCCCCTGCGCCGCCGCCACGACGGCGAGCGCCGGCCAGCCGAGCGCGGGCAGGAAGGGCCGGTGCACGGCCTCCGCCGCGCAGCCCGCGAGGAGTGCGGCGTGCAGGGCGACGATGGCCGGGTAGTGGCTGCGGCCGTACTCGCGGCCGCCGCGCGCCAGGCTCCAGGCGGCGTTGCGCCGGGCCGTGGCCAGCTCGGCCAGCCGCTCGGCGGCCACCAGAAGGAGGAGCAGGACGTACCAGGTCAGCGGGGTCGACGGGATCGACGGGATCAGCGGCATGGGGACCTCACCAGCGCAGCAGGACGAGTTCGGAGGCGAAACCCGGACCGAAGGCGAGCATCAGCCCGACCGATCCGGGCGCGGGCGGCCCGGCGGCCTGGACGGCGCCGAGGACGTGCAGGACGGAGGCGGAGGAGAGGTTCCCGACGGCCGCGAGCGAATCGCGGCTCGCGGCGAGGGCCTGCCCGGACAGCCCCAGGGAGCCGGCCAGCACGTCGAGGATCTTGGGGCCGCCCGGATGGCAGATCCAGACGTCGACGTCGGCGGGCTTGAGGTCGTGCCCGGCCAGGAAGGACTCGACCTCCTCCACCACGTGCAGGCCGACCAGGTCGGGCAGCTCCGGGCCCAGCACCATGCGCAGACCCCAGTGGCCGATGTCCCATCCGAGGAGGTGCCCGGTGCCCGGGTAGAGCCGGCTGCGCGCGTCCACCACCGACGGCCCGCCGGGGCCGTCGTGGAGGGGGTGCTCCGGCCCCACCGCGACCAGGGCCCCGGCCCCGTCGCCGAAGAGGGCCCCGGCCACCATGTTCGCCATCGAGGCGTCGTGCGGCTGGAGCGTCAGCGAGCACAGCTCCGTGGACAGCAGCAGCGCCGCCTGCGCGGGCCGGCCGGCCAGCTGCTCGTGCAGCATCCCCAGCCCGGCGGCGCCCGCCGCGCAGCCCAGCCCGAACAGGGGCACGCGCCGCACGCCGGGCCGCAGCCCGGTCCGGGAGGCGAGCCGGGCCTCCAGGGAGGGGGTGGCGAGACCGGTGACGGTCGTCGACACCACCAGGGCGATGTCCGCGGCCGCCAGGCCGGCCCCGGCGAGGGCGCGTCCGACCGCCTCGGCGCCCAGTTCCAGGGCCGTGCGGAGGAACAGGGCGTTGGCGGTGCCGAAGTCGCGGTCCGGCCCGTAGTGCTCCAGCGGCAGCGCGAGATGGCGGGAGCCGACCCCTGCCGAGGCGTGCACCCGGCGCAGCACGGCCGGGTCGGCGCCGGGCGGCAGACAGCGGACCAGCGCCTCCGTGATCTGGGCCTGCGGGTACAGGTGGGGCGGGAACACGCTGCTCACCGCAAGGACACGGGTCATTGACCCAACATAGGGAAGAAGCGTCCATAGTCGGGCTAAGCGCGCGAAAGATATGAAATTAACGTGCCGTCACGGCGTAGCGTGACGCCGTGCCCGCCCCCTCTCCCGTCCTGTCCGCGCCGGCGGTCCCGGTGGCCGGACTGCTGCGGGCCTGCCACCCGCTCCCGGCCGCCGCCGTGACCCTCTTCGCCGCGGTGCTCGCCGCCGCCGCCGGAAGGGGGCCCGCCGGCACCGCCCTCACGGCGGGCGCCGTGGCGGCCGGACAGCTCTCGGTCGGCTGGTGCAACGACCGCGTCGACCTGCGGCGCGACCGGGCGAGCGGGCGCCGCGACAAACCCCTCGCCACGGGCGGCGTACCGGCCGGCGCCGTCACCGCCGCCGCGCTCACGGCGCTGGCCCTGTGCGTACCGCTGTCGCTGGCCGCGGGCCCGGCCGCCGGGGCAGCGCACCTCGTCGGGGTCGCCGCCGCCTGGGCGTACAACCTGCGGCTCAAGGGCACGGCCGTCTCCTGGCTCCCGTACGCCCTCGCCTTCGGCCTGCTCCCCGCCTTCGTCACGCTCGGCCTGCCCGGTGCGCCCCGGCCGCCGCTCTGGCTGACCGGCGCGGCCGCCCTGCTCGGCGCGGGCGCCCACTTCGCGAACGTGCTGCCCGACATCGCCGACGACCTCGCCACGGGGGTGCGCGGGCTGCCGCAGCGGCTCGGCGCCCGCACCTCGGCCGTGCTCGCCGCCCTGCTCGTCCTGGGCTCGGCGGCCCTGCTGCTGCTGGGCCCGCCGGGTCCCGTCACCCCGTACGGCTGGATCCTCCTCGTCCTGACCGGGGTTCTGCTCCTGGCCACGGGCGGGGCCGCGGGCCGGATCCCCTTCCTGGGGGTGATGGCGGTGGCGGCGGGCGACGTCCTGCTGATCCTGGCCCGCGGCGCGGGGTAGGCCGAGCCATCCGGACCGGGCGTCGCGGGCCCGGCCCGCTCCCGAGGACACGGCCTAGCCGGGCGCCCGCCGGGTGCGGGTCCAGGCCAGCAGCTCCTGCGCCGGCCAGGTGTTGACGACCCGTTCCGGCGGGACGCCGCACTCCGCCGCCCGTGCGCAGCCCAGGATCTGCCAGTCGAGCTGGCCCGGGGCGTGGGCGTCGGTGTCGATCGCGAAGAAGGCGCCCGCCCCGACCGCCAGGCGCAGCAGCCGCCGGGGCGGATCCAGCCGCTCGGGTCGGCTGTTGACCTCCACGGCCGTCCCGGCCTCCGCGCACGCGGCGAACACGGCCTCGGCGTCGAACGTCGACTCCGGGCGGGTCCGGCCGGTCACCAGCCGGCCCGTGCAGTGCCCGAGGACGTCCATCAGCGGATTGCGCACCGCCGCCAGCAGCCGGCGCGTCATGGCGGGGGACTCCATCCGCAGCTTCGAGTGCACGGAGCCCACGACCACGTCGAGCCGTTCCAGCAGCTCCGGCTCCTGGTCGAGCGAGCCGTCCGGCAGGATGTCGCACTCGATCCCGGTGAGCAGCCGGAACGGCGCCCACCGCCCGTTCAGCTCCGCCACCGCCTCCAGCTGTTCGCGCAGCCGCCCGGGCGAGAGGCCCCGGGCGACCTTCAGGCTCGGCGAATGGTCCGTCAGCACCGCCCACTCGTGCCCGAGCCCGGCCGCGGCCCGGCCCATCGCCTCGATCGGGCTCCCGCCGTCCGACCAGTCCGAGTGCAGGTGGCAGTCCCCGCGCAGCGCCGCGCGCAGCGCCGTGGCGGCGGGGCCGGGCGGCGGCCCCTCGGGCATCGCCGCGGCCTCGTCCTCCAGCCCCCGCAGGTACCGGGGGACCTCCCCCAGCAGCGCCTCGCGCACCACCTGGGCGGTCTTCGGCCCGATGCCCCGCACCGCCTCCAGCGTCCCGGCGGCGGCCCGCTCGGCCGTCTCCCGCTCACCCATCCGGGTCAGCGCCGAGGCGGCCGTACGGAAGGCCCGGACCCGGTACGCGGGGGCCTGGGCGCGCTCCAGCAGGAAGGCGATGCGGTCCAGCGCCGCCACCGGGTCCATGGGGACCTCCTCTCGCTGCCAGTGTCCCCGCGCACCCGCGGGGCGGCGAGCGCGCGGCGGACCCCGGCCGGCGCGGGCGCGCCGCACGGCCGGGTGCGCGATCATGGTCCGCATGTCCGACCGATTCACCACCCGGGTCCTCGACCTGACCACCGGCCGCGCCGAGACCGTCACCGACCTGACCCGCCACTGCGAGCGCTTCCTGGCCGAGGCCGCGGCCGGCCGCGACGGCCTGCTGAACGTCTTCGTCCCGCACGCCACCGCGGGCATCGCCGTGATCGAGACGGGCGCCGGCAGCGACGACGACCTCCTCGACGCGCTCCGCGCCCTGCTCCCCGCCGACGACCGCTGGCAGCACCGGCACGGCTCCCCGGGCCACGGCCGCGACCACGTCCTGCCGGCGTTCGTGCCCCCGCACGCCACCCTGCCGGTCGTCGGCGGCCGGCTCCGGCTCGGGACCTGGCAGTCGGTCTGCCTCGTCGACACGAACGTCGACAATCCGGAGCGCCAGGTGCGGTTGAGCTTCCTGGGCTGATCGAATCGACGACCGGGTGGAACGCGCCTCACTTCCCCTTTTCGTGAAGTGCCGTTCGCGGCCGTCAGGTCGTTGCCATAATGATCTGGTGACCGGCTATACGGATCGGATGGCGCGGACGGCTCCGAGGCGGCGGCTACACGACGCCGTGGTGGTCGTCCCTGGGATCATGGGCAGCGAGCTGATCGACTCGGCGAGCGACAAGGTGCTGTGGGGCGCGCCCCATCTGTTCAAATACACCGCGCGGATGCATGCCGACCGCCTCCGCTCGCTGGCGGTGACCGAAGACGAACGCGCCGGTCGGACCGGCAGGATCAGGACCGGGGGGCTGCTCTCGGTTCACGAGTGGATGCCCGATCTCGGTGGCATCGAGCCCTACAGCCGGATGGTCAGCGACCTCCGGAAGTACGCCGTCCATCCGCACGCGGTCGTTCCGTTCCCCTACGACTGGCGCCTGTCCGTACGGCACAACGCGAACCTTCTCGCAGACGCCGCCCACCGTCACCTCGAACGCTGGCGCTCCCACCCGGAGCACCTGCGGCACATGAGGGACGCTGGGGAGGAGCGCCCGGCTCAACTCCTCTTCGTCGCCCATTCGATGGGCGGACTCCTTGTCCGGGAGCTGTTCAGGATTCCCGGCGCCGCCGACGACGTACGGGCCGTGCTGACCGCCGGCACCCCCTTCCTCGGCTCCGTCAAGGCCGCCGTCGTGCTGGCCAGCGGCAAGGCTGGTGCTCCGTGGCTGCCGAAGGAGGCGCTGCGGGAGGCCGGCCGTACGATGCCCGGTCTGTACGACCTGCTCCCCTCGTACCGTTGCGTCTGGGACGGTGAGGACACGCGGCGCCTGACGGTCTCGGACGTGACCGCCCTCGGCGGTGACGCCGACCTCGCCCGGGAGACCCAGGCCTGGCAGGCCGCCGGCGCCGGCACGGAACTGCGCAGCCACGGCATGATCGTGGGCGTCGAGCAGCCCACCCCCCTGAGCCTGCGGATCGAGAGCGGACAGGCCGTCACCGGCCGGAGCCTGCCGGCTCGTCGGCTTGACGGGACGCTCCGCCGTGACGGCAGCGGCCGCGCGCTGACCGAAGACGCCCTGGGCGACGGCACGGTCTTCCGCGAGGCGGCCGTGACCGGGTCGGCGACGGAGATCCCGGTCGCCCGGAAGCACGGGTCCCTGATGTCCTCCAAGCAGGTGAGAACGATGGCCGCCGCAGCGCTCAGCGGCCTGCGCGATCTCGCCGAGCGCGGTTCCGTGCTCGGCGCCGGACACTTCGGCCTCGACGCCCCCGAAGCCGCGCGGCCGGGCGAGCCGTTCACCATTCGTCTCACCGGCGCCGACGACCCGTCCGAGGTGCGCTGCACCCTGGAGGAGGTCACCGGCGCGGAGAGCTCGGCCCGCACCGTCCTCAAGCCCGATCGCGCCGACCCGACGACCATGTCGGGGCAGTGCACTCTGCCCGGCCCCGGACTCTTCCGCATCGAGGTCACCGGTGGCCTCGAGCCCACGTCCCACCTGGTCATGGCAGTCGCTGACGATCGTTAGCACAGGGGCACGGGGGGCGTGGTGACGGAGCTCTACGGCACCGGTTTCGTGGACGAGTTACCCGTTCACGCGCTCACCTTCGACGACGTGCACGACCAGCCGCGCGTCGCCGCCGCCGAGGAGGCCGCCGCGATCACCGCCGTCCTCGGCCGTCTTGGCGCCGTCGCCGCACCGGGTGTCGCGCAGCCCGCTCAGTGGGACCTGAACACAGTCGAGGAACGGCTGGCCCAGTGGGCGGCCTCGGGAGGCGAACGCACCGCGGTCCTGTTGTGGATCGGACACGGCAAGGGGACGGAGCGACAGGAGCACCTGCTCGTACCGGGGAATCCCGAGAACACCCGCGCCGGCCGCGTCGTACCCCAGACGTTCGCGTGGCACCTCCACGACGAGGCGAGGCGGCGCGTCGCGCCGCACTGGGCCTTCGTGGTCGTGGAGGCGTGCAGCTCGTGGGGCTTCGTGGACCGGGTCGCGGAAGAGCTCACCCGCATCGGCGATACCGGCGACAAGGAACTGGCCCTGCTGCTGGTCGCGTCCGGCGACTACCTCGGCCCCGGACACCTCGGCACGTTTCGCGAGAAGCTGACCGAGGTCCTGGACGGCTTCACGGACCACGACGCGGGGATCCAGCCCGGAGAGCTCGCCCACCGCCTCAACGCTCAGGCCGGAGTGAACGCACGCGCCATCGGGTGCAGCAGGCAGCTCCCCTTGCGACAGAGGGCCGCACACCCGCTGCCCGTGACGGCGACCGTCGAGGACTACGACCGGCTCCACCGGCTCCTCGACACCCAGACGGACAGTGCGATGGCGCACTTGCTGCGCAGGGGGATCGGAACCGGTCTCAGCGAACTCTCTTGGGGCTTCGTGGGCCGGGAGGCCGACCGCAGGGACATCGCCCGCTGGGCCGCCGACCCGCACGCGCCGGGCATGCTGATCATCACCGGCGTCCCAGGGGCGGGGAAGTCGGCGCTCCTCGGCAACCTGCTGCTGCACGCGTACCCCGCCGTCGGCGAGGAGTTGGACGCCGCGGGATTCGCGGACCGCCTTGATCCGGATCTCGGGCTCCCCGCCGTCGACGCCGTACTCCACCTCGCAGGTTCCACCCTGGACGAGGTGGTCGACAGACTCCCCACCCTGCTGGGCATCGCCCTCCCGGAGCCAGGGCTCGCCCTCCACGAGCGGATCGCCGCCCTGCGGAAGGCCGTCGAGACCAGGGCCGGCACCTTCGTCATGGTCGACGCACTCGACGAGGCCCGCGAACCCCTTCTGATCGCCGGCCTGTTGAGAGAGCTGGCCCCGCTGTCCGGCGTACGCCTCCTCGTCGCCACCCGGCCCACCGCATCCACCCTCCCCAGCGGCCCCCCGTCACCGGGCGGCGCGGTCCGCGCGGACGAGTCGCGGGCCGAGTCCGGAACGCACGCGGTGCCGACTCCCGGACGCCATGCCCCCGCGGCCTCGGAAGAACTGCTCGACGCACTCGGGCGCACCACCGGACATGCGCGGGTGCACGTCCTGGAGCGTGACGCCGAGGCCGTACGCGGCTACGTGGCCCGAGGTCTGCGCCAGACCGCTCCCGGGGAGCCCCCGGCCGCGGGGCGCGCCGCCGTGGCCGTCGACGGGGTCGCCGACATCGTGCGCGAGAGGGTCGCGACCGGGGACTGGGAGTTCCTCCAGGCCTCGCTCGTCGTGCAGGAGATCCGGCAGCGCCCGGAGCTGCTCCGCCCGGACCGGCTCGCCGACCTCAACCAGCTCCTCGCCCACGACCAGCGAGGCCTGTACAACTCCGCCGTGGAACGGATCTCCGAAGGCTTCCCGCAGGCCAACGCGCTGCTGGCGGCACTCGCCCACACCCGTGGGCGCGGCCTGCCCCGCGCCGGCCAGGTGTGGACCACGGTCGCCGCGGCACTCGAGCCCGGCGCGGAGGCCCCCGGGGACGCCGACATCGCCCTGCTGCTCCACCGTGCCGCCGCCTACGTGCTCCTGGACGGCGAGGACGGGCACACCGTCTATCGGCTCGCGCACCGTACCTTCGCGGACCGGTTCCTGGAGCGGTCGGCCGCGCGCGAGAAGGAGGCCGTCCTGCGCGCGCTCGTGGGTCTCGCGGAGCGCCGGATCGAGGACGCCCCCGACGCCCCGCTGCCCGGCTACCTCGCCCGGCATCTGTCGGGGCACGCGGCCGCGACCGGTCCCGTCGGCTGGCGGGAGCTGGCCGCCCACCACCGTGTGCTCGACCGGATCGGCCTCCCCGCCCTCGCCGCGGACGTCCTCTCCGCAGGGATGTCGCTGACTTCCGCAGCCGCAGACGCCGGACAACTGCCCGGCGCCGTGCTGGGCACCGTCGCCTCCGCCCACCTCATCCGCGCGTCGCGACCCGGCGACAGGCCGGGTCTGCGTCAACTCGGCGAGGCCCGCACCACCGGTCGGCACACCGGGGCCGGACCGGACGCCGAATGGCGGCTCTGCTGGAGCCGGTTGGAGCGGCATTCCCCGCACCTGCCGCTCGACGGCCACGTCCGGCCCGTCAAGGACCTCGTCTCCTGGGGGGCGGAGATCCCCCTGCTCGCGAGCGGGGCAGAGGACGGCACCGTCTTGCTATGGGGCCCGTGGGTCGGGCACGAGCCGGTCGTGGCGGTGCCCGCCCCCCTGCGCACGAGCCTCCTGGCCATGGCCGCGCTCCCGTCCGGCCACGCCCACGGCGTCCGGCTCGCCGTGGCCCACAACGACCGGCGGGTACGTGTCTGGGACCTCGGCAACACGCCCGCCGTCCACACGGAGACCGATGTGCCCGCGATCCTCACGGCGATGGCTGCCGTGCCCGGACCGCGGCCGAAGCTCGCCCTGGCCGGCACACAGGGTTACGTCGCCCTGTGGGACCTCACGGAGCCGGAGCGCAAGCCCCGGTCGGGCGATCAGCCGGGCGGACGCGTGCGCGACATCGTCGCAGTGCCGGAGCGCCGGCTGGTCACCGTCGACGAAGGCGGGTACGTCAGGCTCTGGGACGCCTCGGGCGAAGCGCCGAGGAGCCTCGTCTCCCATCGCCCCGCCACGCCCCCGACCGCCCTCGCCCTGCTGCCGGGTGCGGCCGGGGCCGTGCGGTTCGTCTCCGCGCACACCGAGGACACGGCGGGCGATGCGAAGGCCGCGGCGGAGGTGACCTTCTGGACCCTCACCGAGGACGGCCTGGCCCAGGAGGGCGAGCCGCTGTACACCGGCGACACGCCACTGACCTCGATCGGCGCGATCACCGTGCCGGACGGCGGCGCACAGCTGGTCACGGCGGCCCGGGACGGATCCCTGTGCCTGTGGGACCCCGACCGTCGCACGCGGACCGCGGTGCTCCGCGAGGGGGCGTCCGCCCGGACCGTCCGGATCCAGTCCTTCGTCGGACCGGACGGGATGCCGATGCCCGTCACCGCCGCCCGACGCGACAGCGCCGTACGACTCTGGAGCCCGCACCCGCCCGGCGCCTCGCACACCCCCGGCGGCCCGCCGGATCAGGCACTGGCCGGAGCGACGGGCGTCGACCGCGCACTGGGTCCCGACGGCGAGGAGCTCCTGCGGCTCGGGTTCCCGGACGGCACGTGGCGCGTGTGCGCGGCGTCCGACGGGGCCGACCGGCCTTCTGTGGACGTCAGGCCCGCGCCACTGCCCGGAAGCCCGCCGCAGCTGCCGGACCGACTGGGTGCCCGGTTGCGCGACCGGGCCGTACTCGACCGCGGCCGTGCCGCGCTGGTACTGGACGACGGAGTGATCGTGGTGGAGGCCCTCGACCCGCCGGGGACCCACCCAGGGGAGAAGGAGTCACCATGACCGAACCGGGCGACGAGACCCCCGAGGACGTCCTCGACTCGCTCTTCACCGGGGACAGTGCCCCTTTCGGTCCGTACGTCATCCACGGCGCCCCGGTCGTGGTCGCGGGCGGGCGCATGGTCCGGGCCACCCTCACCCGGCCCGGCGACGGCGCGGAACGCTTCGACGTGTGCGTGTTCCGGAACGTCACGAGCATCGTCGGCGAGCTGTGGGAGCACGAGGTGCGCAGCCTGTTGCGCCTCCAGGCGCTCGGACACCCCGCACTGCCCGAATTCGTCGACGGACGGTACGACGAAGGAGTCGGCGCGGCGTTCACCCTGACGCGGCAGGCGGGCAACCGGGTGAGCGAGGAGTGGCACGAGGGCGACTTCCCAGGCTGGGCGGCGCAGAACCAGGCCGTCGTGTTCGACCAGTACAGCCTGCTCGTCGACGCCCTCAGCCAGCTGCACGGCGCCCGCATCATGCACCGCAACGTCACACCGGCCGCGATCACGATCCGCCGTACCGACAGCGAGGACCGCTACTCCTTCGCCCTGGGACGCTTCGAGATGAGCGCCCTCCTGGGCAACCTCGTCCAGTCCATGTACGCGCCCTCCCGGGACAGCGACTACCGCAGCCTCGTCAACGACCTGTACCTCGAGGCGCACGACGGCATCGAGCCCGCCCACCACCTGGCGTACCTCGCCCCGGAGACCTGGCCGTCGCTCTTCTCCGACAACGCGCCGCCGCGCCGGGACTGGGCCAGCACCGATGTCTTCGGGCTCGGGGTGTTCGGCTGGGAGCTGTTCTGCAGCCCGCTGGCCGAGAACCTTCCGGAGGCGTACGCCTCCGTGGCCGCGGCGGCGCCGGCGGAACTGCCGCGGGCGCTGCGGGAACTGCACGCCCAGATGCGTGCGCACCTGAACGTGCACACCGCCGCCCAGGTGCCGCGCGAGCTGCGCAACGTGCTCCTCAGCATGCTCGATCCCGAACCGCGCGGCCGGTGCTCCTCCTTCGAGGCGGCCCGGGCGCTGGAGGAGAACTGGGAGGCCATCAGCTCGGTGTGGTCCCGGCAGCGGGACACCGAGAGGCCCTACCTCGTCGCCTTCATGCCCGTGCAATCGGTCGACACCCTCTACCGCCAGCGCCACTGGATCTCTCGCAGCCCCGTCGACGAGGCCGGCAGGGAGGAGCTCCAGGCCTTCCTGGAAAGGGAGCTGCGACAGGCCGAACTGGTATGGGTGTCCGGCGGAGCCAAGGGCTACGTGTACGCCGGGCGGGAGGAGCGGCTCGCCCAGGCGGAATGGGTGCTGATCGGCGAACGGGCCGTGTGGTTCTGCGCCTTCCTGTACGACGAGAAGCTCACCGGAGAGATCAAGAAGACCCATGACGACACCCTGGTGATCAAGTACGTGGTCGACCGGAGGTTCGCACCGGAGGTCCTCGCCGCCCGGCCGCGCCGCCGGGTCGGCCGGATGGACCTCGTCCCGTACAAGATCGGGCAGGCCCTCGGCGACGATGTGCACAGGGACCGGCCGTCCTGGGTGCCGATCACCGAAGCGGTGAAGGCGGCGAGCGCACCTCCCGACCCGGAGAACAAGGAACTCCTCCAGTCCATGCACTTCATGCTGGAGTACCAGGGAGTCATCCACCGGGCCCGCCAGTACGCCTACCGACTGCCCGACGACGCCCCCGAGGGCGGGACGTACGTACTGGAGCACGATCCCAAACGGGACCGCGAACGCATCAACAACTCACCGCTGCTCACCGCGTACGCCGGGAATCGCGCGCGCCGACCGTCCCTCGGGGACTTCGCCGACGCGCTGCTCCACGAAGAGGGCGGCGGCACGCTCACCGTGGTGCGCGACGAAGGCGGCAAACCTCACTTCGGCCGTGACTCCTTCGAGGTCAGGATCAAGGGCAGGGCGGACGCGGACTCCGTGACGGTCATCGCGCTGAACGGGCAGCCGCTGCCCGAACGGGGATGGATCCGCCCGGCAGGGGACCGGGGTACCGAGATCCAGTTGCGCCGGATGGCACGCGGTGTCGAAGCGCTGCGGCAGAAGCACGGCCTGATGCGCGCGCTGCACAGTCCGTCCTCGATCCGCCTCAGTCGCGGCCAGTGGAGCCACGAGGACGAGGAACGGACCAAGCACCTGAAGGGCAACGCCACGAGCGTCATCGGCGAGATGCTCGACTATCACCCCTTCTACGCGCTGCAGGGACCCCCGGGTACCGGCAAGACCACGGTCGCCACCCACGCGGTACAGCAGTACCTGCGAGCCGAGCCGGGAGCACGGGTGCTGGTGAGTGCTCAGTCGAACCATGCGCTCGACCACCTCGGCATCCGCCTGGCCGAGCAGCTGCGGGAGGAGATCGAGGAGGGGAAGGTACTGCTCCTGCGCGAACTCCAGGACAGCCGGGGCCCCGGTGAACTTCCGCCGGCGCTGCGGCCGTACACCCTGTCCACGCTGACGGAGCAGCTGAAGACGAAGATCATCGACGCGGCGCGCGACACCGCCGCCCCCGCGGAAGACGATACCGAGCTCAATGACGCGGAGCAGCACCTGAGGGACGAGTGGGCGCGGCTCGTGAACGGGAACGAGCTCGAGATCTCGGACCGGATCAAGGCCGGAGCCAACATCGTTCTCGCCACCTGCTCCATCGCGGGCACCCTGAACGACGGCCTCCGTGACGCGAACGACGTCTTCGACTGGGTGATCATCGAGGAGGCGGCGAAGGCTTGGCCCACCGAGATCATGATGCCGCTCGTTCTCGGCGTGCGCTGGACCCTGATCGGCGACCACCGGCAGCTCGGGCCACACCGTGCGACGGACCTCGCCGGCTTCCTGGCGGGACTGGCATCGAACAAGAGTGACGAGATCGTGCGCCATGTGAAGGCCACGGACCGATACCTGCGCCACATGGCACTCTTCGGGTCCCTCTTCGCGGAGCCGACCGGGGACGCCACCGGCCAGGACGACGGGAACGGCGGGGACAGCACGCCGCGGAAGGCGGGCGCCGTGAAACCGCGGCCCCGGCCTACGCCCGCACCCCCGCCCCGGCGTGCGCCCGAGCCGCGGAGTCCGGTCGAACCCCGCCCCCTCAACCGGCTCGTGAGCCAGTTCCGGATGCACCCGTCGATCGCCGAGCCGGTGGCGCGGACCTTCTACCAGCGGACGGAGCGAGGCAAGATCATCAAGGATGACAAGGGACTGCCCGTCAGCTTCCTCGAGTCGCCCCCCACTCCGGACAAGAGGCTGCACGGCCTCCGCCGGCCGGACTTCCTGCGGGACATGCCGCTCGTCTGGCTCGACACCTCGCTGCGGGACGACTGCAAGGACCGGCCCTACTGGAGCAACCCGGGCGAGGCGGCAGTGATCCGGGACCTCGTCGTCACCCTGCGGCAACAGCGGACCGCGCCCCGTGAACTGGCCCTGCTCACGCCTTATGCGCAGCAGAAGAAGCTGCTGCGCAAGCGCCTGGAGGAGCGGGGCCTCCAGGACGAGGTGCACACCGTGCACTCCTTCCAGGGACAGGAGGCGGATCTCGTCGTCATCTCCCTCGTGCGCTCCGTCGAGCAGGGACCGCACCCGCGGCAGAACGTGGGCCACGTCGCCCAGCCGGAGCTGGTCAACGTCCTGCTGTCACGGGCCAGGCAGCTCCTCGTCGTGGTCGGTGACCTGCGGCACTTCGAGAAGCACGGCGGGAGGGACTGGCAGACCGTCATCGACGTCTTCCGGAACCAGAAGGCGATCGTGCCCGCGCCCGCGTTCCTCGGCACCGAGGAGGCGGGGGACGCATGACCGGGACCGTCGACATCGCGGTGCCCTGCCACGTCGTGACCCTTAACCTGGTGCTCGGACCCGAAGCCGGGGCGACCACCCTGGAGGGCCTCGTCGTACGCGGCATCGTCGCAGGCCGGCGCACGGTCGAAGGGCTGGCCCACCTGTTCTCCCTGCCGCACCGCGTGATGCTGGACGTGATCCACGGTCTGTGGACCAAGGGCTACATCTCCATCGACTTCTCCGACGGCTTTCTCGAACTGACCGACGCCGCCAGGGACCTGATCGCGGCGGGAGGCGGCCTGGAGGACGCCTCCACCCAGACGGAGCAGCGCCAGTTTGTCTTCGAACCGCTGTCCGGGTGCGTGTTCGTCTTCGAGCGGTCCCTGCTCAAGCCGCCCCCGGACAGCCTGGAGGTCCCGATCACCCAGGGGGTGGGCGCGGACGACCTGCCGCGCGGCGAGCTGCTGCGCGCGGTGCGCGCCACCGTCCGGCACGAGCAGCGTGACCAGGGGCTGCGGAGCAACATCCTCGACGTCTCCTTCGGCAACCCGCTGCTGAGCACCGACGGAGGCGTTCGCTGGCTCGCCGTGAGCGGGACCGTCCAGATCGACCCCGAGACGGGCCGGCTCGCGCTGAACCCCGCGGAGGCCTCTGGCTGGAACCGCTCGGCCCGGGACCGGCTTCGCAGCCAGATCGCGGCACTCGCAGAGCGCAGTCCGGCCGATCCCTTCGTCACCTCCCTGCGGAACAAGGCGGAGCCGGCCAGCCCCGAGCGCACCGATCTCGCCCACCTCACCGACCGGCTCGCCGCCCTGGTGGCGGAGGCCCCCGACGCGGAACCGGCGACGATGGCCGCGCGCAACGAGGAGCTGACGGAGGTCGCCGGACAGATCGCCGAACGCGTCCACCAGCTCTCCGGCTTCCGGGCCGCCGCCACTCCGGTCGCCGCGGGGGAGGACGTGACCTGGTGGCGCGGCGAGCTCATCCGCCGGGCCCGGCACCAACTCGTCCTGTCCGTCCCCACCGTCGACTACTCGGCGCTGAACGACGTCTTCCACGAGCTGGAGGCGGCCCTCGCGCGGGGCGTCACCCTGGTCTTCGTCTGGGGGACCGATCCCACGGCCACCCTGCCCTCCAAGGTGGAGAACGCGCTCTACGACCTGCAGGCACGGCATCCGGAACAGGTCCTGCTCGCCGACCGGAGCTCCAGCACCCGGGCCTGCGTCCTGGTCCAGGACGACGAGCGGGCCTTCGTCGGAACCCGCAGCGTCCTCGACTTCGACCCGGGCAGCAGCGTCCTCGTCCAGGCCGCCCCGGACGCGGCCGGCCCCGCCCGCTGCGTCGTCGACCTGCTGTTGTGGGCCCGGCGGGTCTACCCGTACCGCTCCGACAGCAGGCGGATCGCCTTCCGGCACGAGGACTTCGGCCGGACGCGGGAGACCGCGGTGGCCGCCCCGGCGCCGGCGGTCATGGTGCCGGACCGGCTCCCCGTCCCGGCCGAGAACTGGGAGGCGGACCAGGTCGCCGCGCGCGCCGTGTGGGCCGCCGAGTGGGAGGACGTCCATGGTCGGATCGTCGGCGCGGTCGCCGCGCTCCACCACGGCGACCCCATCGTCCGCACGACCGACGACGCCGACTACGGAGACGCCGTCCACCAGGCCCTCGGCGGAACGATGGACCGGCTCGTCGTCACCGACGACCGCGCCGACCGCATCGTGTGCGGAGACCTCCTCGCCCGCCGGCTGCGCGCCCGGATCGACGCCGGGGCGGTGCTCCATCTCCACCATCCCGCCCTCCCGGCTCCGGTGTCCGCCCCCGGGAAGTACGACGATCTCCTCGCGGATCTCCGTCGGCAACGGACCTACCGCGAGGGCCGCGCGGCGGCCCGCGCGGTCGTCAGCGACCACGAGGTGCTCACCGGAAGCTACTCCCCGCTCGGCCGGCCGACGGCCCGGTCGGTGTCGAATCCGCACAGCGGACACATCGGGCTCCACATTCTCGGCGCCGACTTCGCCGTCGCCTTCACCCGCACCCTGGGCATCCCCGACTGGGACACCCTCCCGAGCCGCGAACGCGCGGCCTCGGCCGCCCGCCCCACGGCGCGGACCGCGGACAGGGGTGCCGACGCCGCGGCGCGGCTCCCCTGGAAGATCCTGGAAGCACGTGCGCGGGATCCGCTCTGCCCGCCCGAATCCCTCCGTGCCGAGATCGCCAGAACGCTCCGCGAGAACCCCGACCCCGGGCCCGACTGGGACACCTGGGCGAACTGGCTGCTCAGGGACGCCTGGCGGCGGAACGCCTTCATGGAGGCGCACCTTCTCGCGACCCGGATCGGACGGTCGGCCGCGCTGTCACCGGCGCTGACCACCGCCGCGGTACCCGTGGAGCACGGACCCGTCGGCGAGCTGCTCTTCTTCGCGGTGGACGAACTGCGCCAAGGTTCGCCGGGGGAGCGGGCCGTCGCCCTGGTGGGCACGATCGCCGAGCTGCTGCTGCGCGGTGGCGAGTCCGGGGTCCTCGCGTACACCGAGCTGACAGGTGGCGACGACGCCATGGAGGGGATCCCGCCGACCTGGTCGGAACTCGCCGAACTGGCCGTGGCGTACCACCAGGACACGCTGACGGCGCTTCCGCTGACCCTGCTGGCGGGGGAGGAGGAGCAGTTCTCGACGGCCGACCGGATCACCCGCCAGTGGCAGGAACTCGCGGCGCGGGCCCAGAACTTCGCCTCCTCCCGGCAGAGCTTCGGCTTCGCCTCCGGACGGTACGCCCACGAGACGCTGTGCGCTCCGGACGGCTTCCTGCACGGGATCACCAGCGTGGGACTGGCCGGCGGGGGCACGGCGCGTGCGCGCGAGGAGCTGGCAGCCCTGTTTCCGGACCGGGACATCAGGGCGTACATCGACAAGATCGTCGCCGACATGCCTCGGCTCCCGGGCCCACGCAAGCGGCAGCAGATCCAGTGGAGCCGGCACCTGAACTACGCCGACCGGCTCGCCGGCATCGTCGAGGACGCCCGCCGGCTGATCCTGGAGACCACCGGGCTGGAGGACCAGGGGAGTACCTGGAGAGCGGCTCCGGAAGGTCACCTGCCCCTGGCCGCGTTCGTCACGACACACTGGAATCAGCTCTTCATCGAGGCGGAAGCCCTCGGAGATCCGCACCGGATTCCGGCCCTGGCCCTGCTCAAGCAGTTGCGGCCGCTGAGCAGATCCCTGAAGGAGTCCGATGACCACACCGCTGCGTGACCTGCTGGCGAGCTGGCCGGGCCGTTTCCGTCACCCGGCCGTGCTGATCGCGCTGGCCGACGGAACCGCCGACCCCGACGGAAAGACGCTGGGCGACGGCCTGCTGGGCGCGCTCGGCGGCCGTAGACCCGACGACGTGTTCGACTGCCTCCTCCAGGAGGGGGAGTTCATGGCGGCGGACGCCATGCTCCAGGCATGCGCGGAGCTGGCGGAGACGGCCGAGGCACGACGGGCCGCACTGGAGGCCGCCCGCAAGCGGGCCGACGCCGCCGTCCGGCTGGAGGGCAAGGAGCTCGTGCGCCGAGCCGAGGCGGCGGGCCTGGAGATGGGGCAGGACGAGGTGGACGGCTTCGCCGTCGTCGCCCGTCGTCGCCGGCCGGAGGCCCAGCGGCTGATGGAGGAGCGGGCCGAGGCCATCGACCAGGCGATCGAGGACGAGGCACGGATACTGCGGGCCCGCATCGCCGCCAGGTCCGCCGACGGGGAGGCCGATGCACCGGTACCCGACGGGACGAGCTCGGACCTCGAGGAGCTGCTCCAGGCCGGCCAGCTGAAGATCGTGCGCTCCCGACTCGCCCACGAGCCCGCCGGGGCCCTGTTCCCCGAGGCCGTGCCGTCCTTGCGGCCGGCACAGTGGGGCAAGCTCACCCCGGAACGCGTCCTGCAACTGATCCGCGACGAGACGGTTCAACGGGACGCCGGGTTCGCCCGGTGGAACCCGGTCGATCGGCACGGCCGTGAACTGCTCGACGCCTACGCCGGACTCGAGCACAACCACGAGCGCTCCGCGGCGGACTTCGCCGCCGCGCTGGCCGGGTTCCTCGGCTCGGGCGGCCCGGTGCCCCGAGCCGACCGCCGTCCGTACGGTGACGGATTCCTCACCTCGCTGGACGGGCTCTTCGCCGAGTTCCCGCTGCGCCGGCTCCACACCTCCGGACGGATCGATCTCTTCGTCGCGCGGCCGGAGACGCGGGACGTTCCCGTGGATCTCGTGGACTCCGCCGGGCAGCGGCCCTGCGTCGCGATCGGCCCGGACCTGGAGCCCTCCGGATACCTGGGCCGCACCAACGTGGCCGTGGTCACCCTGCGCGATCTGCTGCGGCTGGCCACCGTACGGGAGCGGCGCGCCGTCCTGCTGCTGCGGCGGGTTGCCCGGCAGTGGCCCGTCACCGCGCTGACGGGCCCGACGGCCCAGGACTTCCAGCGCGTCCTGGGTACCGACCGGGACGTCGCATGGCAGACGCTGCGCTGGATCCTCGACCTGACGGGCGCCGGGGACGCGGGCGCGGCCGACGCCATGGCCGGCTGCACGGGGATGGACCCCGGGCTGCTGCTCGTCATGCTGCACGCGGCCGTGAAACCGGACGGGGCATGGCCCGGCCCCGCGTCCGGGTCGCGCCGCGTCGAACCCTGGGAAGACCAGCCCCAGCTCGTCGAGGCGTTGGAACGGGAACTGCTCGGCCGTTGTACGGATCCGCAGACCGAGGCGGCGTTCTGGGCGGCGCTGGTCGTCGCGGGGCCGGACGGCACGACGTCGGCGCAGGACATGCGGGTCATCGCGGAAGCGGTGGCGGAGGGCCGGAACGTCGACGCCCCGATCGCCGCCGGCACCGAGGCCCTGCTCGCCAACGGCATTCTCCGAGGGGCCGCTCAGGGAGAGCTGACGCTGCGGAACTCCGGTCTGGAGCGGCGTCTGTGGCAGCGGGCCGACGCGGAACTGGCCGAAGCCGTCGAGCGGATCCCCGCGGAGACGGCTGCCCAGGCCGAGTGCGCCGTCGCCCCGGAAGTCGCGATGCTCACGGGCTGGCCGGCCAACCGCCACCTTCTGGCACCCTCCTATCCCCTCTTCCAGCGCCTGGCCGAGACGGGGAGCGTGAAAGCCGAGGAACTCCTGGACCGGGCCCGCGCCGTCCTCGCCGAGACGGCCGCCTCCGACCCTGACGTCCCGGTCGGCACGGCCGCGCTGCACACCGTCTTGACCTCCCTGGCCGCGCAGTTGCCTTCCGTCCACCCTGACGTGCACGTCGACGTGCGCTGTCCCGAAGACACCTGGGTCTCGGTCGACGACGCCGCCCTCCGGGTCGTGTTCCACGAGCTGCTGGACAATGCGGCCGAGGCTCTCACGGCTCAGCAGGGCGGCACGATCAGGGTCGACGTGGCCCTGGAGGCGTACTACGCGGTTGTCGACGTCCGGGACAGCGGGTCGGGCCTGCCCGCCGAAGTGCGCGGACGGGAACGCGTGGTGTTCCGCGAGGGATACTCCACGCGCGGTGCGGGCCGGGGGGCCGGCCTGGCCCGCGTCATGAAGATTCTCCAGCTCGTCAGACCGGACTTCGCCGAGATCCGAGCCCTGCCCTCGGACGCCGTGCCGTCGACGCTCCGGGGCGCACGCTTCACGGTGGTGCTGCCGTTGACCGACATCGGACATGCGGCCTGACGTGCTCGAGGTGACAGACGTGCGGTAACGGCGCTGGGAGTCGGGGGCAAGGTTTCGGGGGTGGGGCGGATCAGTCGGCGTCGTCGTCCCCCTCCGGCGGGGAAACGCGCTCGGTGAGGGTGAACAGGGCCCCGTCCGGGTCCCGGAGCATGATCGAGCGCTCCCTGCCGTCCGAGGTGACCACCGAGACGGTGCGGCCGCCGAGGTCGAGGGCCGCCTCCACGGCCGGCTCCAGCTCCGGGACGCGGAAGTGGACGTGCCAGCGCGGCCGGGTGTGCGGGGTGTAGGCGCCCACCTCCACCGGCCCGCTGTCCAGCCGGGCGACCGGCTCCCCGCCCTGCCGCAGGACGACCTGGTCCTCCTCGTACGCGACCTCGCAGCAGCCGACGCGGCCCGTCGCCCACTCCAGCACCTCCCCGTAGAAGAGGGCCGCGTCGAAGGCGTTGCGGGTGCGCAGCTCCAGCCAGGCGGGTGCCGGTCCCCGCCCGACGCGCCAGCCCGCGGTGACGGGCCCCTGCCAGATGCCGAAGACCGCCCCGTCGGGGTCGGCGACCAGCGCCGCCCGCCCGCCGCCGGGGAAGGAGACCGGGCCCACCGCCACCGTGCCGACGCGCTCGCGGATCCGGGCCGCCGCCACGTCCACGTCGTCGACGGCGAAGTACGGGGTCCAGGCCACCGCCACCGCCAGGTCGCCCGCCAGCGCCCCGATCCCGGCGACCGGCACCCCGTCCTGCACGGCCATCGAGAAGGCCGAGCCGAACCGGGCCGGACGAAAGGTCCAGCCCACGACCGCTCCGTAGAAGCGCTGGGACGCCTCCAGGTCGCGGGCCATCAGACTCACCCAGCAGGGGGCCCCGAACACGTCCTTCGTCGAAATCTCCACGACACAAGGAGTAGCGCCCAGGCCCCCTCCGCGCGGCGCAGGCGCGCCCGCAGGTCATCACCACCAGTAGGCGGGGTACCTCGGTGCGGTGCGGCGGACGCGGGAGCCGGCGTAGCCGGTGAGGACCAGGAGCACGGTCGAGCCGAAGAGCAGCGGGACGAACCGCGCGGGCTCCGGCGTCTGGAGCACGGTGATCACCGCCGTGGCCACGGCGGGCGAGTGCGGGGTGCGGGCGAGGGTCAGCACGGCGAGGGTGAGCCCCGCCGCCAAGGCCGCCGCCCAGGCGGAGCTGCCGGCGGCCGCCAGCACCACGTAGCCGCAGGCCGCGCCGATCAGGTGGCCGACGATCACCCCGCGGGGCTGTGCCAGGGGCAGGGTGGGGGCGCTGTGGACCAGCGCGGCGCTGGCGGCGAGCGGGGGTATCAGCACCGGCTCGTGGATCGCCGCGCCGATGGCGACGAGGGCCAGCAGCACCGTCGTGACGGCGCTGATGCTGTGGAACGCCGCGAGGGCGCTGGGCCGGGGCGGGGCGCCGGGCGCCGTGACGGGCGCCGGGGGCGCGTCGGGCGTACGGGTGGTGGCGGTAGGCATGCGGGAGCAGGATTTCGGTGCGGGGCCGGGGAAGGGAGGCGGGCGGCCTCACCCCTCGCGGTGGTCGACCGGAAGGCGGGGCCGCGCGGCCGGCGCGTGTGCGGCCGACGCGATCCGGACATGAGTGTATCGGCCATGCGCGCACGGACGGGCGCCGGGTTCCGGCGAAGCGGACGGCGGGCGAACCGCCGCGCCGGCCCGGACGTGATCGTGTGCAGGACGGCGAAGCACGCCGGAGGCAGGAAGGAACGGCACCCACGATGACGCACCCGCATCCCGCCGGGGTCCCGACGGACCTCGACACGGTGATCGCCGAAGCCCCCGCCGACGCGACCGGAGCGCTCTGGCGGCTCACCGGAGCCGGACGCGCCCTGGACTCCAACCTGATCCGGCTGCGTCCCGGCACGGCCATCGCGGACCATGCCGAGCCCCTCCTCGACGTCCTGCTCCTCGTCGTGTCGGGCGGCGGCCGCCTCGACACCCCGGACGGCACGCACCCGCTGCGGGCCCACTCGGCGTGCTGGCTCCCGCGCGGCACCCGGCGCTCCCTGACCGCGGGTCCGGACGGCCTGGCGTACCTGACGGTCCACACCCGCCGCCCCGGCCTCGGCATCGGCCCCGCCGCCCCCACCCCCGCCGAGGGCGGGGAACCGGCCTGCCTCCTCCACCGGGTCTGCCCCGCCTGCGGCCGCCTGGCCACCGACACCGCGGCCCGCTACTGCTCCCGCTGCGGGACGGAGCTCCCGGAGTAGGCGACGGCCCCGCCCCGCCGCCCGGAGGGGGGTGCGGCGGAGCGGGGGAGGGCGGTGGTCAGCTCGTCACGAGGGAGGCCTGCCAGGAGGCCAGGACATGACCGGTCTGGGACCAGCCGATGCAGTCGTACCCTCCGCTCGACGCGCTGGTCGAGTACCCGTAGCTGATCACCCCCCGGCTGGTGATCTTCCCGTCGGCGCGCCAGTTGAACACCGGGCCGCCGGAGTCGCCGTGGCGTCCGGCGGTCGAGCCGTCGCGGGTGCAGGCCTCGATGCCGCCCTGGACCCAGATGCCGTGCTCGTAGGTGTGGGAGTCACCCGTGACGAAGATCCCGCAGCGGTAGCGCGTGACCGAGCCGCTCTGGCAGACCTCCTGGCCGACCCGGGACCAGACCCAGTCCGCGTAGTACCGGCCCTCGGTGCCGATGTACACGCCGGAGTTGGAGCCGCCCGCGGTCTTGATGATCCCCGCGTCGATGTCCGGCAGGGTGTTGAAGACGGTGCCGTAGTCGCGGCTGCCGCTGGTGAAGTGCGTTCCCGGACCGCCGCAGTGCGCGGCCGTCACCACGTACCGGTCCCAGCCCGGAACGTCCATGGCGAAGGCCGTGGTGCACTGGCCCGAGGAGGAGGTGATCGTGGCCCCGCCCCAGTGGGGCGCGCCGTCGTCGTCCCGGTCCACCAACGCCGCCGGCGCCGCCGACAGGAACCGGACGTCGGCGGGATCGATCCCGGCGCCCGCCCCCTGCCGGACGGGCCGGGCCCGGTTCAGCTCGGCCGCGCGGGAGGGATCGTCCGCGGCCACCCGCAGACCGTCGCCCTCGGCGCCGAAGGAGATCATCGTGATCCGGGGTCCGGAGGCGCGCCAGCCGTCGGCCGCGCCCTCCAGCTCGGTACGGGCCGCCTCCAGCCGCTGCCTGCTGTACTTGGCGGCCTTCACCTCCACGCGGACCCGCCCGCCGGCGTGCGCGGACCGCTCCGCGGCCGACGCCAGGGCGCGGCCCCGGCCCACGTCGGTCGCGAACACCGTCACGCGGCCGGCCTTCGCGTCGACCGACACCCCCGCGTAGGTGTCGCCGTAGCCCGCCGGGGCCGCCGCGTCGACGGCGGCGGCCAGCGCGTCCGCCGCCGTCGGCGTCGGCGCCCCCGCCGGGAGGGGGGCGCCGCGGCCCGGGCCCGCCCCGGGACCCGCCCACGCGGCTCCGGCCGACGGGGCGGCCAGCACGCCCAGGACCGCGGCCAGTACACCGAGGCGCCGTAACGCCCCGCCGCCCGAGGATGAGGATGAGGACATGGCTCTCCCTGCTTTCCGAAGTAGGGTGAACTCTCCTGCGGGGAAACATTTTTGTCCGCCGCGGCAGCAATGTGGGGCCCGTGCGGCCGGACCGTCAAGCACCCTTGACAGGAACGCGCCATCCTCGGGAAGAATTGTTCTCCGTGAGCCAGACAGTCGACCGACTCCGCGCCCTGGAGCCTGAGCTGCCCGAAGCGCAGCGCGCCCTCGCCGTGTTCATACTCCGCGACCCGCACGCCGCCGCCGCGCGGACGATCCTCGAACTGGCCGAAGCCGTAGGGGTCTCCACCGGCAGCATCACCCGCCTGTGCCGCGCCCTCGGCCTGCCGGGCTACTCCCGACTGCGCCTCGCCCTCGCCGCGTCGGGGGCGGACCGCGACGCCCGCGGCACCTGGCGCGAGGACATCGGCACCGACATCGGCGAGCACGACTCCCTCACACGGGTGGCGGCGTCGGTGGCCGCGACCGTCTCGGACGTCGTCACCCGCACCGTCGAGGGCCTCGACCTGGCCGTAGTGGAACACGCCGCCGCACGGATCGCCGCCGCCCGGCGGATCGAGCTCTTCGGCGTCGGCGGCAGCGCCACCATGGCCGCCGAGTTCCAGCAGCGGCTGTACCGCATCGGCCTGCCCGTCTGGTCGTGGAGCGACACCCACGTGGCGCTCACCGGCGCCGCCGTCCTCGGCCACGGCGACGTGGCCCTCGTGCTGTCGCACAGCGGCGGCACCCGCGAGCCGCGCGAGGTGCTGGCGGAGGCCGCCTCGCGCGGGGCCACCACCATCGCCGTGACCAACGCCCCCGCCTCACCGCTCGCCGTGCACGCCGAACTGGTCCTCGCCACCAGCGTCCACGCGGCCGGCCTCAGGGCCGAGGCGGTCCTCGCCCGGCACGCGCAGATGGCCGTCCTCGACGTCCTCTACGTCGCCGTGGCGCAGCGCACCTACGACCGTACGACCGAGGCGATGGCCGCCACCGTGGAGGCCGTCCGGCCGTACCGGCGCGACGGCGGCCGCTGACCGTGCGCCACGAGGGGCCGCAGGGCCGGGGGCGGGGGCCGGGCCTGGTCCTGGGGATCGACGGCGGCGGGTCCGGACTGCGGGCCGTCGTCGCCGCCGTCGGCGGGGGGCCCGCACTGGCCACGGCGAAGGCCGGGGCGGCCAACGTGCGGTCGGTGCCCGAGCCGGTGCTGACCGAGCGCCTGGCCCGGGTCGTGGGGCGGGTGCTGCCGCCGGGGCGCCCGGCGGACGTCGTCTCCGTCGTCGCCGGGTTCGCCGGGGCGGGGGTCCCGGGACGGGCGGGCGACGGAGGGCAGCGCCTGGCCGTCCGGGCGCTGCGCGCGGCACTGGCCCGCCACGGCTGCGCGCCCGCGCACCTCCGCGTCGCCGCCGACTCCGAGATCGCCTTCGCGGCCGCCCCGGGCTGCCCGCCGGACGGCCTCGCCGTGATCGCCGGCACGGGCGCGGCCGCGACCCGGATGCGCGGCCACCGGCTGGCCGCGACCGCCGACGGCTGCGGCTGGCTCACCGGCGACGACGGCAGCGGCTTCTGGATCGCCCGCGAAGGCGTGCGGCGCGCCCTGCGCGCGGTGGACGGCCGCGGGCCCGCCACCCTGCTGGCGCCCCGCCTGGCCGAGGCCTTCGGCGCGCCCGCCGACGACCCCGCGTCGGTGCGGTTCGCCCTCGTCGACGGGGCGCTCGCCCCCGCCGACCCCCTCCGGCTGGCCCGCCACTGCCCCCTGGTGGTCCGGGCGGCGGCGGACGGGGACGCGGTGGCGGGGCGGATCCTCGACGAGGCCGCGGACCTGCTGGCCGAGAGCACCGCGGCGCTGCGGCCGCGGCCGGGCGAACCCCTGGTGACGGTCGGGGGCCTGCTCGGGCCGCGCGGCCCCCTCCTCGACCGCTTCACGGACCGGGTCCGCGGATGGGGCCTGGCGCCGTACCCGGTGCGGGACGGCCTGCACGGCGCGGTGGCCCTGGCCCGGGCGGCCTGCGCGGGAGCCGCCGGCCGAGGGTGACCTCGTCCCGGCGACGGGCGCGGAGTGCCCCGTCCGGACCACGCGCCGCCGTGTACCTGCCCCGAACGCCCCCGAGGCCCTACTGTCGTCACATCCCCGCGGAAGGCAGGCCCCCATGGAGAGCCCCCAGGTCCCCGTCGTCCCCGTCGTCGACCTCGGAGCGTGGCGCACCGGCGGCCCCGCCGACCGGGCCCGGATCGCGGGCCGGGTGGACCGGGCCCTCCAGGCGGCCGGGTTCCTGCTGGTCGCCGGGCACGGGGTGGATCCGTCGCTGCCCGCCGGGATCCGGGAGGCCGCGCGCTCCTTCTTCCGGCTGCCGCCCGAGGCCAAACAGCCTTACGCGGTCGGCGTCGGCGGACGCGGCTGGCTCGGCCCCGGCGCGGAGGCCAACAGCTACGCCGAGGGGACGGCCTCACCGCCCGACCTGAAGGAGTCCTGGTCCTTCGCGGCCGACGAGCCCACCGGCGTGCCCCCGGTGGACGCCGAGTGGTTCCGGCCGAACACCTGGCCCGCCGAGGTGCCGGGCCTGCGCGCGCCGGTGACCGCGTACCTGCGGGCGATGCGCGCCCTCTGCGACGAGCTGCTGGAGCTGCTCGCGGCGGCCCTGGCCCTGCCCGCGGACCACTTCACGCGCCACACCGGCCACCCCACCTGGGGTTTCAACGTCAACTGGTACCCAGGCACCGAGACCGTCGGCACGCCGCTGCCCGGACAGTTCCGCATCGGGCCGCACACGGACTTCGGCACGGTCACCGTCCTGGACCGGGAGCCGGGCGCGGGCGGACTCCAGATCCACACCGACGCCGGCGGCTGGCAGGACGCCCCCTACGACCCGGCGGCGCTCACCGTCAACATCGGCGACCTGCTGGCCCGCTGGACCGGCGACCGCTGGCGGGCGGGCCGCCACCGGGTCCTGCCGCCGCCCGCGCACGCCCCGGCGGAGGAACTGGTCTCGCTGGTCTACTTCTACGAGTGCGACGCCCACACCCGCGTGGAGTCCCTGCCCGCCCCGGTCGGCCGGGTGGCGCACGAGCCGGTGGACTCGCACGCCTACCTGCGCGCGAAGCTCGACCAGATCAGCGTCGGCTGAGCCGGCCCGGGCCCGGGCCGCCCCCGATTACCCCTGGTCGGGCCCGGTTCGGCAGGATGTGGGGCATGACCGAGATCCGCACCCCCCGCCTCCTCCTCCGCCGCTGGTCCGACGACGACCTCGTGCCCCTGTCGGAGATCACCTCGGACCCGGACGTCATGCGCTGGATCGGCGACGGATCCGTGCTCGACCTGGACGGGACCGCCGAGGCCATCGAGCTCTGGGAGGAGGAGTGGGACGACGAGGGCTTCGGCGTCTTCGCCGTCGAGCTCCTCGCCTCCGGCGAGCTGATCGGCGCCGTCGGGCTGTCCGCCGCCGACGACCTGCCCGAGACCCGGCACCAGGTGCAGATCGGCTGGCGCCTCGGCCGGCCCTTCTGGGGCCAGGGCTACGCTTCCGAAGCCGCCCAGGCCGCCCTGGAGTTCGCCCTCCAGGACCGCGGCCTGGACCGGGTCGTCGCCGTCAACCGGGTCGGCAACGAGGAGTCCGCGAACGTGATCCGCAAGCTCGGCATGGCCCACGACGGCGACACCGCCGACCCCGCCACCGGAGCCCCCGTCACCCTGCACAGCATCGACCTCACCGAGTACGCGGGCTGACCCGGCCGGCGCCGTGCCCGCGTGGGGGTACCGTCAGGCAGAAGTCAGGCTTTGGTAAGTCATAAGATCGGCTTATGAGGTCATAAACGGGAGGCGGGTAGGGGGTTAGGGTGGCCTTAGTTTAGGGTTTCCTTGATCAGTCAGATTGTCGGTCGAAGGGAACCCAGTCATGCCTCGCCCTCTGCGGGTAGCAATCGTCGGCGCCGGCCCCGCCGGTATCTACGCGGCCGACGCGCTGCTGAAGTCGGAGGCGGCCGCCGACCCCGGCGTCTCGATCGACCTCTTCGAGCGCATGCCGGCCCCCTTCGGCCTGATCCGGTACGGGGTCGCCCCCGACCACCCCCGCATCAAGGGCATCATCACCGCCCTGCACCAGGTCCTCGACAAGCCGCAGGTCCGCCTCTTCGGCAACGTCGACTACCCCGGCGACATCTCGCTCGACGAGCTGCGCTCCTTCTACGACGCGGTGGTCTTCTCCACCGGCGCCACCGCCGACCGCGCCCTCGGCATCCCCGGGGTCGAGCTCGACGGCTCGTACGGCGCAGCCGACTTCGTCTCCTGGTACGACGGCCACCCCGACGTGCCGCGCACCTGGCCGCTGGAGGCCGAGAAGGTCGCCGTCCTCGGCGTCGGCAACGTCGCCCTGGACGTCGCCCGCATCCTCGCCAAGACCGCCGACGAGCTGCTGCCCACCGAGATCCCGCCGAACGTCTACGACGGCCTCAAGGCCAACAAGGCGCTCGAGGTCCACGTCTTCGGCCGCCGCGGCCCCGCACAGGCGAAGTTCAGCCCGATGGAGCTGCGCGAGCTCGACCACTCGCCCACCATCGAGGTCATCGTCAACCCCGAGGACATCGACTACGACGAGGGCTCGATCACCACCCGCCGCTCCAACAAGCAGGCGGACATGGTGGCCAAGACCCTGGAGAACTGGGCGATCCGGGACATCGGCGACCGCCCGCACAAGCTCTTCCTGCACTTCTTCGAGTCCCCGGCCGAGATCCTCGGCGAGGACGGCAAGGTCGTAGGCCTGCGCACCGAGCGCACCGAGCTCGACGGCACCGGCAACGTCAAGGGCACCGGCGAGTTCACCACCTGGGACGTCCAGTCCGTCTACCGGGCCGTCGGCTACCTCTCCGACGAGCTGCCCAAGCTCCCCTGGGACGTCGAGTCCGGCACCGTCCCGGACGAGGGCGGCCGCGTCGTCGAGGGCGGCGAGCACATGGCGTCGACCTACGTCACCGGCTGGATCCGGCGCGGCCCCATCGGCCTGATCGGGCACACCAAGGGCGACGCCAACGAGACCGTCGCCAACCTCCTGGAGGACCACGCCCAGGGGCGGCTGCTCACCCCCGCCGCCCCCGAGCCGGAGGCGGTCGAGGCCTTCCTCGCCGAGCGGCAGGTCCGGTACACCACCTGGGACGGCTGGTACCGGCTCGACGCCGCGGAGAAGGCGCTGGGCGAGCCGCAGGGCCGTGAGCGCGTGAAGATCGTCGAGCGCGAGGAGATGCTCGGGGCGAGCGGCGCGTGAGACAGGGGTGGGGCCCGCCGCAGGCGGGCCCCACCGGTGCGTCCGGGGTCAGTCCCCGATCGAGGTGATCTTCCGGGTCCGCAGGTCGGCCTGCACGTGGACCGTGGTCGTGGTGGTGCCGCTCCAGGTCAGGGCCACCGCGGCGTTGGTCTTGCCCATCCCGCTGTCGACCGAGGTCACCTTCCACCGGAGCGGAACGTTCTGCGCGCGCAGCACCCCGTCGGCGTGGTTGGCCTCCTCCCACTGCCTCAGCTCCCGCTGGAGCGGCTCGGAGAGGTAGGCGGAGCGCAGCTGGTCCGCGGTGCGGCCGTCGCCGTCGTAGACCGCGTCGATGTAGGCGCCGTAGAAGTCGGCGATCCGGGTGAACGCCCCTTCCGGGCTGCCGGAGACGGACGGCGGCGCGGCTGCCGTGGCCGACGTGCCGGCGAGGAGGGCGAAGGAGAGGGCGGCCGCGCCCGCGGTGGCGGCGAGGGCGACGGACGTGGCGCGATGGGTCGGGAGCTGGAGCATCGGTCGGTACCTTTCCCCGTGATCACGTGCTGCCGGTACGGTCCCCGGCTGCCCGGGAAGACGGGGAGCCGCCGCCAACGGGTTCTCCTTGTCCGGGAAATGGCGAGATTTCGCTCGTACGGGCGATCTGTGCCCCCGCGTCCGCGCGGCGGCGGAATGCGGCGGCCCGGGCCGGGGTTGCGACGGACGCGATATCCGACTCCGTACGCACTGGAGAGCTCATGAAGATCGGCATCATCGGCGCCGGCAACATCGGCGGCAACCTCACCCGCCGGCTCACCGCCCTCGGACACGAGGTCCGCGTCGCCAACTCCCGCGGCCCCCACACCCTGGCCGACCTGGCCGAGGAGACCGGAGCCACCCCCGTCACGGTCGCCGAGGCGGCCCGCGGCGCCGAGATCGTCGTGGTCACCGTCCCCTTCAAGAACCTCCCCGACCTGCCCGCCGGGCTCTTCGAGGGGGCCGCCGAGGGGTTCACCGTCATCGACACCAACAACTACTACCCGCGCCAGCGCGACGGCCGGATCGCCGCCGTCGAGGACGAGGGCCTCACCGAGAGCCGCTGGACCGAACGCCGGCTGGGCCACCCGGTCGTCAAGGCCTTCAACGGCACGTACGCGATCGACATCCTCGAACGGCCCCGCCCGGCCGGAGACCCGGACCGCATGGCCCTGCCCGTCGCCGGCGACGACGAGGCGGCGAAGAAGGCCGTCCGCGCCCTGATCGACGAGCTCGGCTTCGACACCGTCGACGCGGGCGGCATCGACGAGTCCTGGCGCCAGCAGCCCGGCACCCCCGTCTACGGGCTGCGCGCGGGCGCCGAGGAGGTCACCCGCGCCCTGGCCGAGGCCTCGCCCGCCCGCACGGAGGAGTTCCGCGGCTGAGCCGCGCGGCGGCGGCCCGGGCCCTGGCGGTCCGGGCCGTCCCAGGGGTTCGGCTGCCCGCGCCGGGGTCCACCGGGCAGACTGTCCGACGTGACGACTATGAGCAAAGGCGCCAATCTGCCGGTCGCGGCATCCTCCGTCAGAGCCGTGCTCGGCTGGTCCAGCGGGCCGGGCGTGCCCGACGTGGACGCGTCCGCGCTGCTGCTGGCCGGCAGCGGACGGGTCCGCTCCGACGGGGACTTCGTCTTCTACAACCAGCCGCGGCACGCCTCCGGCGCCGTACGCCACGTGGGCAAGCGGCCCGGAGCCGACACGCTCGACGTGGACCTGGCCGCCCTGGAGCCGGACGTCGCGCGCGTCCTGCTCTGCGCCTCCGCCGACGGCGGCACCTTCGGGCAGGTCCCCGGGCTCCACCTGAGGCTGCTCGACGGGGGGTCGGGGGCGGAGGTGGCCCACTTCGCGATCGAGGCCGGGCCGGAGACCGCCCTGGTGGGCGGGGAGCTCTACCGGCGGGCCGGCGTCTGGAAGTTCCGGGCCGTCGGCCAGGGGTACGCGAGCGGGCTCGCGGGACTGGCGACGGACTACGGCATCACCGTGGACGACGCCCCGCCGGCCCCCGCCCCCGCCCCCGCTCCCACCCCGGCGCCCGCACCCGTGCCGCCCCCGGCCCCCGCCGCCGGTCACGCGCCGGCCCCCGCCCCCGTGCCCGCCGCGGTCCCCGCTCCCGCTCCCGCCGAGAGCGCCGTACGCCTGGTCAAGGGCGAGGAGTGGCTGCCCCCGGAGATGCGCGGCCGCCTCTCCCTGCGCAAGGAGCAGGTGGCCGTCAGCCTCCGCAAGGCCGGTGCCGCCGACGTCACCGCCCGCGTCGTCCTCGTCCTCGACGCCTCCGGCTCGATGAGCACCCTCTACTCCCGCGGCACGGTCGCCGGCGTGGTCGAGCGGATGGCCGCCGTCGCCGCCCAGCTGGACGACGACGGCGAGATGCAGGCCTGGACGTTCGCCACCAACCCCGCCCGCCTTCCCGACCTCGCCATCGGCGACCTCCCGGAGTGGCTGCGCCTGCACGTGCGCGTCGGCCAGATGGCCGTCTTCGGCCGCAAGAGGGCGCCCAAGGGGCTGCTCCCCGGCCAGGTCGACATGCGGCACGTCGGCTTCCAGAACGAGGAGCAGAAGGTCATCGCCGAGGTGCGCGCCTTCGTACGGGCCCACCCCGTGCCCGCGCCCACCCTGGTGCTCTTCTTCTCCGACGGCGGGGTCTACCGCAACGCCGAGATCGAACGGGAGCTGCGGGAGGCCGTGGAGGAGCCGGTGTTCTGGCAGTTCGTCGGTCTCGGCCGGGCCGGCTTCGGCGTGCTGGAGCGCTTCGACACCATGCCCGGGCGCCGGGTCGACAACGTCGGCTTCTTCGCCGTCGACGACATCGACCGGATCTCGGACCCCGACCTGTACGACCGGCTGCTGTCGGAGTTCCCCTCCTGGATCCGCGCCGCCCGGCAGGCGGGCATCCTGCGCTGAGCGTCCGGGCTCCCGGCGGAGCGCGGACCGGTCGGACCCCTTGACCCGAGGCTGGTCCAGACCAATCATGAGGCGTCCGCCCGTTCGCTCGCGCCCCACCGGGAGCCTTCGTTGAGACTGCGTCCGCACGCCCTCCGCCGCTTGGCGGCGGCCTGCGCCACCCTCGCCACCTCCGCCGCGCTGCTCGCCGCCGCCGGCGCGGGGCCCGCCCAGGCGGCCGGCCCCCGCGCGGCCACCCCACTGCCCGCGCACGTCTTCGCCCCCTACTTCGAGGCCTACTCCTCCGACAGCCCCGCCGACCTCGCGCAGAAGTCCGGCGCGAAGTACCTGACGATGGCCTTCGTCCAGACCGAGGCCAAGGGCTCCTGCACCCCGTACTGGAACGGCTCCACCCAGCAGCCCGTCGCCGACTCCGTGTTCGGCGCCGACTTCGCCGCCATCCGGGCCCGCGGCGGCGACGTGATCCCCTCCTTCGGCGGCTACGCGGCCGACAGCGGGGGCACCGAGATCGCCGACAGCTGCACCAGCGTCGACTCGATCGCCGCCGCCTACCAGAAGCTGGTCACGACCTACGACGTCAGCCGCCTCGACATGGACATCGAGGACAAGTCCCTCACCGACAAGGCCGGTGTCGACCGCCGCAACCAGGCCATCAAGAAGCTCCAGGACTGGGCCGCCGCGGCCGGCCGCCCCCTCCAGATCTCCTACACCCTCCCCACCACCACGAGCGGCCTCGCGAGCAGCGGACTGGCCGTCCTCAAGAGCGCCAAGGCCGCCGGGGCCCGGGTCGACGTGGTCAACCTGATGACCTTCGACTACTACGACGGCGCCGCCCACGACATGGCCGCCGACACCCGCACCGCCGCCTCCGGCCTCTACGACCAGCTGGCCGCCCTCTACCCGGACCGGACCCCCGCGCAGCTGTGGGGCACGATCGGCGTCACCGAGATGCCGGGCATCGACGACTACGGCCCCGCCGAGACCTTCACCACGGCCGACGCCACCGCCGTCTACGACTGGGCGGTCTCCAAGGGCATCAACACCCTCTCCTTCTGGGCCCTCCAGCGCGACAACGGCGGCTGCCCCGGCACCGCAGGCTCCGACACCTGCTCCGGCATCGCCCAGGACACCTGGTACTTCACCCACGCCTTCGCCCCGTTCACCGGCGGCGGCGGACCCGTCGCCGACGACTTCTCGGTCTCCGTGGCCCCCGGCTCCGCCTCCGTCACCCCCGGCGGGACCACCACCGCCACCGTGTCCACCCAGGTCACCTCCGGCGCGGCGCAACCCCTCGCGCTGACGGTCTCCGGCGCCCCGGCCGGCGTCACGGCCACCCTCACCCCCGACGCGGTCACCGCCGGCGCCACCGCCCGGCTCACCGTCGCCGCCTCGGCCACCGCCGCGCCCGGCACCTACCCGCTCACCGTCACCGCCGCCGGCAGGGCGAGCCACGCCGCCGGCTTCACCCTCACGGTCTCCGGCCCCGGCGGCGGCAGCGGCGCCCTGGTCAACGGCGGCTTCGAGACCGGCTCCCTCGCCCCCTGGGCCTGCGAGAACGGCGGCTCGGTCGTCACGGCACCGGTCCGCTCGGGCACGTACGCCGTCCAGGGCAACCCGGACTCCGCCCACACCGGCGAATGCGCCCAGACCCTCACCCTCGCCCCCAACACCGCCTACACCCTCAGCGGCTGGGTCCAGGGCGGCTACGCCTACCTCGGAGTCCGGGGCGGCGCGAACGCGAGCACCTGGACCAGCGCCACCGGCTGGACCAGGCTGACGGTGCCCTTCACCACCGGCGCCTCCGGGACCGTCACCGTCTACCTGCACGGCTGGTACGGCCAGGGCCCCGTCCGCGGCGACGACTTCACCGTCGCCTAGCCGCCCCGGGTTAGGCTCGGCCCCACCGCCCGGGGTCCGTACCGCCCCGCCGGGCGGTACGGACCCGAGGGAAGGAAAACCCGCATGCCCGGCCCCGCCGCCGTCAGGATCCTGCGCGCCGCCGACCGCACGGCGGTGCCCTGGAAGAACGGCGGCGGGGTCACCCGCGAGGTCGCGGCCGCGCCCGACGGGGCCGGGACGGAGGACTTCGGCTGGCGGGTCAGCCTCGCCGAAGTGGCATCCGACGGGCCCTTCTCGGAGTTCCCCGGCGTCGACCGCATCCTCACGCTCGCCGAGGGCGCCGGCATGGACCTCACGGTCTCCGGCGTCCTGCGCCGCGTCGACGAGCGCTACGCGCCCTGCGACTTCCCCGGCGACGAGCCGACCGGGTGCCGGCTGCTGGACGGTCCCGTCGTGAACTTCAACGTCATGTACCGGCGCGGCCGGGTCGAGGCGCACAGCGCCGTCGTCCGGGGCGGACTCGCCCTCGCCGTCCCGCCGGAGACCGTCCTCCTGGTCGTCGCCCTGGAGGGACCGGCCCGCCTCGACCACTGCGGCGGGACCGTCGAACTCGGCCCGTACGACGCCGCCTTGCTGGAGGGCCCGGCGGCCCCCTGCCGGGTCCGCACCGCAGGCCGGACGGCCGTCGTCGCACTGCGGACGCACCCCGCGTGAACGAACCCGTCACACGGGTGTTCCGGGCAACCGCCGGCGCGCCCCAACTCCCCACGCCCCGGCGGCCCCCGGGGGCGTGCGGGTCCGGTGCCCCGTGCAGAATCGACCGGTGATCACGAACGAACCCGAGACGGACCCCTTCGACGCACACCGAAGGCTCCTGTTCGCCACCGCCTACCGCATGCTGGGCACCGTCAGCGACGCCGAGGACATCGTCCAGGACGCCTGGCTGACCTGGAACAAGGCCGACCGCTCGGAGGTGCGCCACCCCAGGGCGTACCTCGTCCGCACGGTCACCAACCTGTCCCTGAACCGGCTCACCTCCGCCCGGGCCACCCGCGAGGAGTACGTCGGCCCCTGGCTTCCGGAGCCCCTGCTCACCTCGCCCGACGTGGCGCAGGACCGGGAGCTCGCCGACAGCGTCTCCATGGCGGTGCTGGTCGTCCTGGAGACCCTGTCGCCCCTGGAGCGCGCCGTGTTCGTGCTGCGGGAGGTCTTCGGCTTCTCGCACGCGGAGATCGCCGGCTTCCTCGACCGCGAGGAGCCGGCGGTCCGGCAGATCTCCTCCCGCGCGCGCAAGCACGTCGCGGCCCGCCGGCCGCGCTTCGACACCGACAGCGCGGAGCGCGAGCGCGTCACCGACCGCTTCCTGGCCGCCTGCGCCGGGGGCGACATCAACGCCGTCCTGGAGATGCTCGCCCCCGACGTCACCGCCTGGTCCGACGGCGGTGGCAAGGTGACCGCCGCCCGCCGCCCGCTGCACGGCCCCGACCACGTGGCCCGCTGGCTGTTCGGCGTCCTGTCCAAGCCCGGCAACGCCGGTGCCGTGATCACCCCGGCCCTGATCAACGGCGAGCTCGGCCTGCTCACACGGGTCGGCGACACCCCGATCGCCGCCGTCACCTTCGACCTGGAGAACGGCCTGCTCCGCAACCTCCGCGTCCAGGTCAACCCGGACAAGCTCGCGGGCCTGCGCGGCTGACCGTCCGCCCGGGCCGGCCCCCGCCCCGCGCGGGCCGGCCCGGGCGGGGCGCCGGTCACGGCCGCGGCGCGGTGCGCGAGCGAGGCTCGAGTTCCCCCCGAGCCGGGCACCAATCGCGCACCACCGCAGCTGGCTACCTTTCGGAGACCGACCGCACGTCCAGCACCAAAGGGGGAGCCACGTGAACAACGCGCTCACCGCCGGCCGCATCGCGGCATCGTTCGAGGATCTCGTCGGCGAGACGCCGTTGCTCGAACTCCAGCTCGACGGCCTGCCCGCCACCGCCCGGGTCCTCGCCAAACTGGAGTCCGCCAACCCGCTGTCCAGCATCAAGGACCGGGCCGCCCTCTTCATGCTGCGGGCCGCGGAGGAGTCCGGCGCGCTCGTACCCGGCGCCACCGTCATCGAGTCGACCTCCGGCAACACCGGCATCGCCCTGGCCGCGCTCGCCGCCTCCCGGGGCTACCGGTGCCTGATCGTCCTCCCCTCCAACGCCTCCCGCGAGCGCGTGCTGACGCTGCGCATGCTGGGTGCCGAGGTCGAGTTCACCGACCACACCCTCGGCTTCCGCGCCTGCTGCGAGCGCGCCGAACAGCTGCACGCCGAGATGCCCGGCTCCTGGTACGCGCGCCAGCACGAGAACCCCGACAACGTCCGCGCCCACTACACGACGACCGGCCCCGAGATCTGGCGGGACTCCGGAGGCCGCGTCGACTACCTGGTCTGCGGGATCGGGACCGGCGGCACCATCACCGGCATCGCCCGCTACCTGCGCGAGCGCAACCCCGACCTCAAGGTGGTCGCGGTCGAGCCCGCGGGCTCCGCACTCCTCTCCGGCGGCGAGCCCGGCCCCCACCGCGTCCCCGGCCTCAACGGCGGCTTCATCAGCCCCGTCACCGACGTCCACCTCATCGACGAGGTGATCGCCGTCGAGGACGAGGACGCCGCCGCCGCCACGCGCGCCATCGCCGCCCGCACCGGGCTCCTGGTCGGGATCTCCGCGGGCGCGGCCGCCCACGGCTGCCGCGAACTCGCCCGCCGGCACGACCTGTCGGACACGGTCGTGGCGACCGTGTTCCCCGACAGCGGCGAGCGCTACCTCAGCTGGTGGCCGGAGGCGGCGTCCGCTGACCGGCCCTGAACGGCGGCCCGGGCCGCAGCACGGCGCACCCGGGCCCGCCCCCACTCCTTCCCCACCCCCACGCCTGCCCGAGTACGAGCCTGAAATTCCCTGCCGCCGCAGGGGGAGAAGAGAGCGAATGAACCCCGAGCGCACCCTGCTGCTCGTCGGTGGAACCGACGAGACCGTGCAGAAGGCCCACGACCTGGGGCTGAACGTGCTGCTCCTCCAGCACCCGACGAAGGTGAGCGAGGTGCAGAACCGGCTCGCCGCCGCCGTCGAGGTCGTCGACTTCACCGAGTGGTCCCTCGTCGAGCCCCTGGTGCGTGCCTGGCACGAGAGCCCCGGCTTCGCCGCGGTCGTCTCCCTCACCGAGCCGGGGCTCGAGAACGCGGGCCGGATCAACGACCTGTACGGGCTCGGGGGCACCGGCTACGAGGTCACCGCCCGGATCCGGGACAAGGCCGCCATGCGCCGCTACGTCGCCGAGCACGACCCGGAGCACGCGGTCGGGGCCCGCTCCCTGAAGACCCGTGAGGACCTGGACGCCTTCGGCGCCTCCTACGGCTTCCCCTTCATCGTCAAGCCCGTCGACGCCACCGCCAGCATCGGCGTCATGCGGGTGCAGGGACCCGAGGACGCCGACCGGGTCTGGGACGAGGTCACCCGGCTGTCGGGCACCCGCACCGACCGGGTCTCCTCCCTCTTCGTCCTCAAGGACTTCCTCATGGAGGAGTTCCTGGACGGCCCCGAGTTCAGCGTCGAGTCCTTCAGCTTCGCCGGCCGCCACGTGATCGTCACCATCACCGAGAAGTTCACCTCGGACGGCCACTTCGCCGAACTGGGCCACGCGGTCCCGGCCCGCCTCTCCGAGGCCGACGACGCGGCGATACGCGAGGGCATACGCGGCTTCCTCGACGTGATGGGCATGCGCGACGGCGTCTGCCACACCGAGGTCCGCCTCACGGCCAAGGGCCCGCGCGTGATCGAGGGCCACAACCGGATCGGCGGGGACTCCATCCCCGAACTGGTGCGCAGCGCCTTCGGCGTCGACCTCGTCACCCTCGCCGTCGGCCAGCCGTTCGGCCTGGTCGAGGAGCTGCCCGACCGGCCGCAGGCGCACGGCGGCGCCGCCGTGCGCGCCCTGGTCGGCACCCCGGGCACCACCGTCGAGTCGGTCGCCGGCCTCGACGGGGCCCGCGCCGCCGAGGGCGTCATCTCCGTCACCGTGGGCGCCAAGCCCGGCGACGGCGTGCGCGTGCTCACCGACAACTGGGACCGGCTCGGCCTGATCGCCGTCTCCGCCGAGGACACCACGGCGGCGATCCGCCGCGGGGCCGAGGTGATCCGCGAGCACATCCGCATCACCCTCGCCCACCCCGACGGCGCCACCGTCCTCGCGCAGCCCTCCGAGATCGCCCCGCGCGAGAACCTGCTGATCATCCACCGCAACCCGCTGGAGCCGTTCCCGTACCGCTCCTGGCTGCCGGACCACACCGGCGACATCGTGGTCCTCGCCAACCGCGAGAAGATCGAACTCGCCGGCGAGAAGGTCCCCGACGGCAACCTCGGCTACACCCGCCTGGAAGTCCACGACGACTTCGACTCCCCGGAGTTCGAGGCCCGCGCCCTCGAACTCATGGAGGAGCACGCGATCACCGGCGTGACCGTTCTGCACGAGGGCGACATGGACCTCGCCGCCCGGCTGCGCCAGCGCTTCGGGCTGCGCGGCCCCTGGCAGGACGACGTCAAGCCCTTCCGCGACAAGGCCCTGATGAAGACCCGCGCCCAGGCCTCGGGCATCGAGGTCGCCGCCTGGGTCCAGCCCCGCACCGCCGACGAGGCCCGGGCCTTCGCCGAGGCCGAGGGCTTCCCCCTGGTCTTCAAGGAGCGCAGCGGCTTCAACGCGATCGGCCTGCGCATCCTGCGCGACGAGGCCTCCTTCGAGGAGAGCCTGACGGAGGCGTACGCCGCCGGCGAGCGCGACGACGTCCTGCTGGAGGCCTTCGTCCCCGGCCGCATGTGCCACGTCGACGGCGTGGTGCGCGACGGCCGGCTGGCCATGGCCTGGCCCTCCCAGTACCAGTACGACCTGTCCTCCTTCGCCTCCGACCCGGGCCCGCGCATCGACCTCACCCTCGACGAGGACGACCCGGTCACCCCGCGCCTGCTCGACCTCGCCGAGCGGGTCCTCGCCGCCCTGGCCCCCGAGGGCTCCCGGCTGCGCGACCACGCCTTCCACATGGAGGTCTTCCTCACCCCCGACGACCGGCTGGTGCTGTGCGAGATCGCCTGCCGCCCCGGCGGTGCGAAGATCCGCGAGGTCTTCCACAGCCTGTTCGGGGTGCACCTCGGCGAGTACGCGGTGCGCGCCGACGCCGGCCACCCGCTCCACGACGCCGTCCGCCGGGGCGACGACCCGGCCGGGCTGCCGAGGCCGCGTCACATGGCGGGCCAGCTCCTCATGATGAAGCGGCCCGGGCTCGTGCGCGAGCTCCCGGCCGTCCCCGACGAGCCCTGGCTCGACGGGTTCTGGCTCTACGCCGAGGTGGGCCAGGTCATCGCCCCGGCCTCCGGCTCCTCCGACTTCCTCGCCGCGGCCGTGGGCACCGCGCCCGACCGCACGGAGTGCGAGCGCCGGCTGCGCGAGCTCGGCGAGTGGGTGCGCGAACACAGCGTGATCGGGGACGCGTCATGACGGGGGCCCGCCTGTCGGCGAAGACGCGGTACATGCTGGGCATGGTGGTCGACGCCACCGGCGCCGGCATGTACCTGCCGCTGTCGCTGCTGTACTTCCACCACGTGACGGGGCTGCCGCTCACCCAGGTGGGCACCCTGATGACGGCCGCCGCGGTGATCGGTCTGATCAGCAACCCGGCGGCGGGCGTCCTCATCGACCGGTTCGGCGCCAAGGCCGTCGTCACCGGCGGGTACCTGCTGAGGGCCGCGGGCTTCTGCACGTACCCGCTGGTGGACAACGGCTACACGATGTTCTTCGTGATCCTGCTGGTGGCGCTGGGCGACACCTCGTTCCCGCCGGCGATCCAGTCGTTCATCGCGGAGTTCGTCAAGGGCACCGAGCGGGACAAGCTGCTCGCAGCGCAGCGCAGCCTGCGCAACGCCGGCCTGGGCGTGGGCGGTCTGATCGCGGGCGGTGTCCTCGCGCTCGGGAGCGACGCGTTCTACTACGTGATCGTGTTCTGCACGGCCGCCGGATACGTGCTGGCCGCCGTCTGCTTCGGGTCCATCCCGATCCCGCGGACGGCGCCCGGCGAGGGGGCTCCCCGGGTCTCGCGCAAGGGCGGCTACCGGCTCGTGGCGCGCAACCGGCCGTTCCTGGCCCTGACCCTGCTCAACGTGCCGACCGCCTTCGGCTACACGGTGCTCGCCGTCGGCATCCCGGCGTACGTCACCCAGGACCTGGGCGCGTCCACCTCGCTGGTGGGCGTCCTGTACGCCGTCAACACGGTCGGGATCGCCCTGCTGCAGATCCCCGTCACCCGGGCGCTCGTCGCCTTCCGCCGCTCCCGTGCGGTGGCCCTGGGCGCGGCGGTGTTCGCGGCCTCGTTCGTGGTCTTCGCCACCCTCGCCGCGGTGGGGGACAAGTCCGTCATCATGGTGGGCATCTTCGCCGCGACGGTCCTGTTCACGGCGGGCGAGCTGATGCACGGCGCCACGGCCTCGGCCCTGTGCGCGCAGGCCGCTCCGGAGGAGACGCGGGGCCGGCACCTCGCCGTCTACCAGCTCTCCTGGGCGGTGCCCAGCGCGCTGGCCCCGGCCGTCCTGACGGCCCTGCTCACGCTGTCGCCGACGGCGATGTGGCTGGTCCTGGCGGTGGGTGCGACCGTCTCGGCCCTGGGTGTCCTGCGCCTGGAGCCCAGGCTGCCGCGGGAGGCGGTCTACCCGGCCCCGCAGCCGGCCGAGAGCGTCCCGGCCGAGCCGGCGCCGGCGGCCTGACCGCCGCCGGCCGGTGCCCCGAGCCCCCTGCCGGGCCGCGTTCCCGCGGCCGGGCGGGGGGCTCGTGCGCGTTCCGGCGGCGGGCTCAGGACGGGAGGCCGGTCGGAAGGAGGGTGCCTCCCGGGACGGCGGTCCCGGCGGGCTCCGGGCCGCTCGTCCGGCCCGGCCCGCCCGTCCGGCTGGGGGTGGCGGTCGTACCCGGGGTGCCCGTGCGGCCCGGTGTCGCGGCGGTCGGGGCGCCCGTGAGGACCTCCACCCGGCCCGTGTCGAGGGAGTAGTAGCCGCCGACCACCGCGAGGGCGCCCTTCGCCACGAGGGGGGCGAGGTCCCTGTTGGCGCGCAGGTCGTCCGCGGTCAGGGTGATCTGGTTGCGGATCATCCGGTCCACCGGGTCAGGTCCGCCCTGCCGGACCGTCTGCTCGTACGCCGGCCGCAGGGCCCGCGCGATCGCCTCCAGGTTGCCGGGCAGCCGCTTCCCGTCGCGCGCCGCCTCGTAGGCGGCCTGGACGGCCCCGCAGCGCTGGTGCCCGAGCACCATGACCAGCGGGGTGGCGGAGGTCATCGGCCCGTACTCGACGGAGCCGGTGACGACCGGGCCGACCGCCTGGCCGCCCGTGCGCAGGACGTACAGGTCCCCGAGCCCGGTGTCGAAGACCAGCTCGGGCGGCACCCGGGAGTCGATGCAGGCCAGGACCACCCCGTACGGCGTCTGGCTCTGGGCGACCAGCTCACGGCGCGTGGGGTCGCGGTCGGGGTGGCGGAGCGCGCCGTCCACCCACCGCCGGTTGCCCGCCATCAGCCGCGCGTAGGCCTCGGCCGGGGTGTCCGTCTGCGGGTTCGGCGCGGCGGGCTCGGGCCGGGCCCGGGTACGGCCGGGCCCGCCGGTCGTGGCCGTGCAGGCGGAGAGCGTGCCCGCGGCCAGCGCCAGGCCGCCGGCCAGCAGGGCCGAGCGGCGCGGCGGTCCTGCCCTGTCCATCGCGTGCTCCTCCGGGTCGCCGTGCGGGTCGCGTACGGGGCGACCCAGGCGAGTATCCGGCGCGGTGCGGGTACGGCGGCTCCAGGCGCGAGCGGGGGCGGCCCGGTTTCGCACCGTCGGCCCAGCCCGGAGGGCCGGTCAGGATGCCGGCACCGGGCGCGCCGTCACGGGCTGGGAGGGGGCCTGGTGGCCGCCCGAGGCCAGCATGCGCACCTCGCCGCGGTCGCTGATCTCCGCGCGGACGATGCCCGTGGCATCGGAGTAGACCGGATGCCCGCCGGGCCCGGTCGACTCCGTGCGGTCCACGACCACGGTGTCCCCGTCCGTCCCGGCGCCGCCGGGGAACGTCAGCTCGTACCGTCCAGCGCTCATGCCTCCATCGTGGGCCGCCCCGGCCCGCCCCGCCTTCCGGCTTTGCCCCCTCTTTGCCCCGGCCGTGCGGCGGCCTAGACGGGCGCGGTGCAGATCACGTCGTACGGGCGCCCGATCGACAGGGTCAGCTCCATGGGCTCGGTGGTGCCCGCCGGGCACTGCCCCTTCTCCTCGACCAGGTCGAGCACCGTGAAGGCGTCGCGCCCGGCGGACGCGCAGGCCACCTCCTGGGCGGAGGAGGAGACGCAGTCGCCCTTGACCAGCTGCCCGCCGCCGGCCCCCGCGTCCCCGGGGTGGTCGCCGGAGAGGTTGCGCCCGCACACCGTGTGGGTGGGGATCCCGCCGCCCTTGGACCCGTCCTTGGCGGAGGACCCGTACGACACGGACACGCGGATCATCAGGTCCGTCCCGGCCGGGCACCGGACCGAACCGGGGAGGATCCCGGCCGGGGCGATCTCCAGGGCCTTGAAGGTGGCGCCCGCCTCGTCGCAGCCGAGCGGCCGGTAGCCGTCCGGGGCCTGCTTCGGGTCGGGGCCGCCGCAGTCGCCGACCTGCCAGGACCCGCTGCGGCCCTTCGAGGACGAGGAGGACCCGGACGGGCCGTCCCCGCCGCCGCAGGCCGCCGTGAGCGCGAGGCCCAGGCCGAGCGCCGCCACGAGGCCGGCCCGCCGGGCGGCGGTGCGCCGGGTGCTGTCGTGCTGGAACATCGTTCTCCCTATCGCTTCGGTGCGTCCGGTGCCGCCGGGCGGTACGCGAAGCGGTCGGCGCCGCGGCGCCCGCGCTTCTCCAGCGGCAGCACCCCCGTGGCCGCCGCCAGCCCGTAGGGCGGCATGTCGAAGTAGACGGCCTCGTAGGAGCCCTGGGGTGCGACGTAGGTCTCGTGCCAGAGCCCCACGTGCCGCCGCATCCGGCCGGCCCGCTCCCTGCGGTTGACCGCGGCCCACATCCGGTGGTGCAGGGCGTCGGGCGCCGCCGCGTAGGCGTAGAGCTTCTCCTTGGACTCCCAGTACTGGACCACGTAGTAGGTGCGCGGCGAGGCCGTCAGCAGGACGTGGTTGAGGAGCCCCCGGGCCCGGTCCTTCTTCAGCTCGCGCAGCATCCGCGGCATGCCCGTGAACACGGGCAGCCAGGAGTGCACGGCCCAGAAGTGGTTGATGCGCATCCCGATCAGCAGCACCACGGCGTCACCCTCGAGGGCTGCCGTGGTGCGGCCCGGAACCGGTTTGGCGAACACGAGGCCTCCGGATGTATGCGGTTGGATAGCGCCACTGTCCAACAGGGCGCAATGGGATAGTGGCGCTATCCGAGGAAAGGCGCAAGGGATGCGGCTGTCAGAGTTGAGCGAGCGCAGTGGCGTCTCCACCGCGACCATCAAGTACTACCTGCGCGAAGGCCTGTTGGCGCCGGGGCGGCGGGTCAGCGCCACCACCGCCGACTACGACGAGGCCCATCTGCGCCGACTGCGCCTCGTCCGCACCCTGCTCCAGGTCGGCGGGCTGTCGGTGGCCACGGCCCGGGAGGTGCTGGGACACGTGGACGACGACGCGCTGGGCCGGTCGATCCGCCTGGGCGCCGCCCTGTGGGCGCTGCCGCACCCGGCCGCGCCGGACGCCGAGGAGGACGACGCGGCCCGGGCGACGGCGCGCCGGGAGGTCGACCGGCTGCTGGAGGAGGTGGGCTGGGAGAGCGCCCGCGAGCTCGCCCCCCTCAACCCGGACCACACCTCGCTGGTGGAGGCGGTCGCCTCGCTGATCAGGCTGGGCTACCCGTGGAACGCGGAGATGATGACCCCCTACGCCCGGATGATGCACCAGGTCGCCGTCCACGACCTCGACTTCGTGGAGACCTACCCCTCGGAGGCGGAGCGGGTGGAGGCGGCCGTGGCCGCCACCATCCTCCTCGAACCGATCCTCCGGGCCATGCACCGCATCGCGCAGCAGGAGGAGACGGTCCGCCGGTACGGGATCACCTGACGGGCCGCCGGGGACGCCGGCCGGGCCCGGCGGCCGTACCGCCCGGGACTACTCGAAGCGGTCGGTGTCGCCGGCACCCCGGCGGACGATCTCGGCCTCGCCGGTCGAGAAGTCGATGACGGTGGTCGGCCGGGTCCCGCAGTCCCCGGAGTCGACGACGGCGTCCACCACGTGGTCGAGCCGCTCCTTGATCTCCCAGCCCTGGGTCATCGGCTCGTCCTCGCCGGGCAGCAGCAGGGTGCTGGAGAGCAGCGGCTCGCCCAGCTCCTCCAACAGCGCCTGGGTGACCACGTGGTCGGGGATCCGCACGCCGACCGTCTTCTTCTTCGGGTGCAGCAGCTGGCGCGGCACCTCCGACGTGGCCTTCAGGATGAACGTGTACGGGCCCGGCGTCGACGCCTTGATCGCGCGGAACACGTCGTTGTCCACGTGGACGAACTGCCCCAGCTGCGCGAAGTTCTGGCACACGAGCGTGAAGTGGTGCCGGTCGCCGAGCTCGCGGATCTGCCGGATCCGCGCCAGGCCCTCCCGGTTGCCCAGCTGGCACCCCAGAGCGAAACAGGAGTCCGTGGGATATGCGATGAGCGCGCCGGAGCGGATGCTGTCGGCCACGCCGCTGATGGTGCGCCGCTGAGGGTTCTCGGGGTGCACGTCGAAGTACTTCGCCATCCGCCGAGCCTACGGGACGGGGGAGCGGGCCGTTCCGCCCGGCCGTCCCCTGCTCCGTCCGGGTTCACTTGCGGTGCCCGTTCGGCCGCAGGACCGGGTTTACGATCATCGGTTCGGCTTCCTGTCGCTTTTGATGCTGCCCTGCGGACGTACGACAACCGGGAGGGCCGCGTGGCTGTGTCGCGGACGAAGGCGTGGAGCACGGCGGCCGCGGTGACGGGGGCCCTGCTGGCCGTCGCCGCCGCCCCGGGCCGGACCGCGGGGGCCGGCACCCCGCAGGGCGCGGACGCGCCCGCGGCACGGGACGCGGCGGTCACCCTGCTCGTGGGACGGAGCCTGGACGCACGGGCCCTGAACCGCGGCCGGGCGCCCGCCGCCCGCTGGTGCGCCGCCCCCGCCTTCGCGAGCGGGCCGTGCGGCGCCTGGCGGGAGCAGCGGGTGCGGGCCACCGCCCACGGGGCCGCGTCCCTCCTGTGGAACCCGGCCCTCGGCACCACCGCCACGCTCCCGACCGCCGCCGGCGGGCCGCTGGAGGTCGCCCTCGCCCACGCCGAGGCGGGCCGCCTCACCGACGTGACCGTCCGCGACGGGCACGGGCGCCGGCTGGCCGGGGAGGTCGCCCCGGGCAGCGGCCGCTGGCACAACACCGAACCGCTGCGCGCGGGGGAGGCCTACACCCTCCAGGTCGGGGCCCAGGACGGCGACGGCACCCCGGTCGGCGTGACCCTCGCCTTCCGCACCGCCCGGCCCGCCGCCGAAGGGAGCCGCCTCACCGCCGAGTTCGGCCCCCGCCCCGGCACCTACGGCGCGGGCGAGATCGTCACCGCCGAACTCAGCCACCCGGTGCCCGCCGACGCCCCCGAGGCCCGCGCCCGTGTGGAACAGGCCCTCCAGGTCACCTCCGAACCCCAGGTCGAGGGCGCCTGGCACTGGGTCGACGCCACCACCCTGCACTTCCGGCCCCGCACCTACTGGCCCGCCCACACCGTGGTCCGCGTCCGCAGCGGCCTCGACGGGGTCGAACTGGGCGAGCACGGCTACGGAGGGCCCTCCGAGCCCCTGGAGTTCACCGTCGCCGACCGGATCGAGGCCGTCACCGACTCCGCCGCCCACGAGATGACCGTACGCCGCAACGGCCGGGTCATCCGCACCATCCCGGTCACCACCGGCAAGGCGGGCTTCCTGACCCGCAGCGGCATCAAGGTCGTCCTCGGCAAGGAGGCCAAGGTCCGCATGCGCGGGGACACCGTCGGCATCCAGAAGGGCACCAAGGAGTTCTACGACCTGCCCGTCCTCTACGCGACCCGGGTCACCTGGAGCGGCGAGTACGTCCACGCCGCGCCCTGGTCCGTCGAGGCGCAGGGCGCGGAGAACGTCAGCCACGGCTGCACCGGCATGTCCACCGAGGACGCCGCCTGGTTCTACGAGACCGTCCGCGAGGGCGACATCGTCGAGGTGGTCAACAGCGGCGGCGACCGGATGTCCCCCTTCGACAACGGCTTCGGCGACTGGAACGTGGACTGGCGCACCTGGCTGGCCGGCAGCGCACTGACCCCCGCCGCCGCCCGCCCCGCCCCCCGCACCGACACCGCCGCCTCCCGCCTCGACCCGACGACGTGACCCCCCTCGGGCCGCGCCCCGCGCCCCCGCCGGCGCACCGGGTGCTGCTCGCGGGCGCGGCCGGGAACTTCGTCGAGTGGTACGAGTTCGGGGTCTACGGCTGCTTCGCGACGGTCCTCGCCGCCCACTTCTTCACCCCCGACCCCGGGACGGGGCCGGCGGGCACCGGCCCGCTGCTCGCCGTGTACGCCTCCTTCGCGGTGGCCTTCTTCCTGCGCCCGGCCGGGGCCCTGCTCTTCGGCCGCCTCGGCGACCGCATCGGCCGCCGCCCCACCCTGGTGCTGGTCGTGGGCCTGATGACCCTCGCCACCACCCTGATCGGCCTGCTCCCCACCCGGGCCGCAGCCGGGGCCGCCGCGCCCTGGCTGCTCACCGCGCTGCGCGCCCTGCAAGGGCTCAGCGCCGGAGGGGAGTTCGGCGGAGCGGTGGCCCTGATGACCGAGCAGGCGCCGCCGGGCCGGCGCGGCCGGTACGGGGCCTGGCAGTCCTTCACCGTCGCCCTCGGCCTCCTCGCGGGTGCCGGCACCGCCGCGCTCCTGGCCGCGCTGCTGCCGCCGCGGGCCCTCATGGCCTGGGGTTGGCGCATCCCCTTCCTCCTGGCCCTCCCCCTGGGCCTGACCGCCCTCCACCTGCGCCGCGACCTCCCGGACACCCCGCCCCCGGACACCGGGGACCTGCGCGGGGGCCGGGGGCACGGCACACCCCTGGCGGCACCCTCCGGCCCCGTACCCGTGGCGGCGGGCGCCGACGCAGCAGCCACCGCCCCCCTGCGGGGCCGTGCCGTCGCCTCGGGATCCGGCCCACCCGAAGGCCGGCCCGACGAACCGGACCCCGCCCCCGCCGCCACCCCGGCCACCGCCGTGCCCCCCGGTCCCGACCCGGCCCCCGGCTCCGGGGTCGCGGTGGCGGTCGGGTGGGTGGTCGTGCTCGGGGTCGGGAGGGTCATGGGCTGGTCCGCCGCCGGGTACACCTTCCTCGTCGTCCTGCCCTCCACCCTCCAGGCCACCCCCGGCGCCTCCCTCCGGGAGGCCCTCGCCGCCACCGCCCTGGCCAACCTCGGCTTCGCCGCCTCGATCCTGCCCGCCGGGATCCTCAGCGACCGGGTCGGCCGCCGCCCCGTCATGCTCGCCGGGGCCCTCGCCGTCACCCTCCTCGCCCTGCCGCTCCTGCACCTCCTCCGGGACCCCGCCGCCCCCGCCCCCGCCAAGGCGGCCGCCGTCGTCGGCGCGGGCGCCGCCGTCGGGCTGCTGGCCGGGCCGGGGCCCGCCATGCTCGCCGAGATGTTCCCCGCGCGCGTCCGCTGCACCGGCCTCGGCGTCGCGTACGCCCTCGCCAACGCGGTGTTCTCCGGCTGCGCCGGCCTCGTCGTCACCGCCCTGACCGCCGCCACGGGCGACGGCGACGTCCCCGCCTACTACGCCGCCGGCACCTGCGCCCTCAGCGCCCTCGCCCTGGCCGGCCTGCGCGACGGCCACCGGGGGGCCCTGCGGTGAAGGTCGTCGGCCTGATGTCGGGCACCTCGTACGACGCCGTCGACGCGGCGGCGGCCCGGCTCACCCTGGAGGACGGCGGCGAGACCCTGCGCCTGGACCCGCTCGGCATGGTCAGCGCCCCCTACGAGGACACCCTGCGGGCCGGGCTGGCGGCGGCCCTGCCGCCCGCGCCCACCGCCCTGGCCGACGTGTGCCGCCTCGACACCCTCATCGGCCGGGCCTTCGCGGAGCTCGCCGCCCGCGCCGACCGCGAGCTGTGCGGGGGCCGCGCCGAGCTGATCGCCTCCCACGGCCAGACCGTCTACCACTGGAGCGACGGCGGCCGGATCCACGGCACCCTCCAGCTGGGCCGCCCCGCGTGGATCGCCGAGGCCACCGGCCGCCCCGTCGTCTCCGACTTCCGCCCCCGCGACATCGCGGCCGGCGGCCAGGGCGCCCCCCTGGTCGGGCTGGTCGACCTGATGCTCCTGCGCGGCCGCCCCGGCGCCCCCGCCGCGCTGAACATCGGCGGGATCGCCAACGTCACCGCCCTGCCCCCGGCCGCCCCGCCCGTGGCCTTCGACACCGGCCCCGGCAACGCCCTGCTCGACGCCGCCGTGCGCGAACTCACCGCCGGACGCCTCGGATACGACGAGGACGGCGCCCTCGCCGCCGCCGGCCGGGTCCACGAACCGCTCCTGCGGCGCCTGCTGGCCGAGCCGTACTACCGGCTGCCCGCCCCCAAGAGCACCGGCAAGGAGCTCTTCCACCCCGGCCACCTGCGCGCCGCCCTCGACGGCCTCGGCCCCCTCGCGCCGAGCGACCTCCTCGCCACCCTCACCCGGCTCACCGCCCGCACCGTCGCCGACGCCCTGCGCCCGCTGCGCGCCACCGAGGTCATCGCCTCCGGCGGCGGCACCCGCAACCCGGTCCTGATGCGGATGCTCCGCGAGGAACTGCCCCCGGGCACCGCCCTGCTGGGCTCCGAGGCGCTCGGCCTGCCCGCCGCGGCCAAGGAGGCGTACGCCTTCGCCGTGCTGGGCTTCCTCACCCTGCACGGCCTGCCCGGCAACGCCCCCGCGTGCACCGGCGCCCGCGGGCCCCGGGTGCTGGGCTCCCTCACCCCGGGCCACCGCCCGCTGCAGCTGCCCCCCGCCCCGGCCCGCCCGCCGCTGCGGCTGGCCGTCGGACCGCCGCCGGGGTGACGGCCGGGCAACGGGCCCGCAGGTCCCGGCCGGGCCGGGACCCCCGCCTCATGCGACCGGGACGCGGGGCGCACCAGGATGGGAACCGACGCACCGAGCGGCCGGGGAGGCCGACATGCGCACAGCGCACCGGACCACGGCGAGCACGCCCCGCTCGGGGCCGCAGATGCTGCCCGCGCACGCGGTCTGCGTCCTCACCATGGTCTCCGCGATCACCTGGGGCGTGGTCACCTTCACCCACCTGCACCACCCGGCACCGGAGCACCTCAGGCTCCACCGCGCCGCGGACCACGTCCCGCAACACCGGCGGCCCGGCCCCCGCCGCCCTGGACGGCGCCGACCTGCCCCGGGCCCCGCGCCGGCTCGCCGAACACCTGGGACGCACCCTGCGCACCACCGTCAGCCTCGCCCCCGAGCCCTTCCCGGGCCTGCCGGCGGCGGTGGAGGTGGCCCTGTACCGGATCGCCTCGGAGGCCCTCCACCACGTGGTCCGGCCCGCGCGGGGCGGCCACGCCCACGCCGCCGTGGTGCCGACCCCGGAGGCGGTGACGGTGGAGGTGCGCGACGACGGGGCCGGCGTCCCCGGAGGCGGCGGGCGGGGGGCCCGCGGCGTGGGGCTGCGCTCGATGGCCGAGCGCGCCGAGGAGCTCGGCGGGACCTTCGCCCTGGTCGCCTCGGGTACCGGGACCGCCGTCGGGGCGGTGCTCCCGCGTACGGCCGGGACCTGAGCGGGACCTGGGGACCATGTGCCCGGGACCCGGGCCTCCGTACGTTGGTGCTCCGGAGCCGGACGGGCCCGGAGGAACAGGAAGAAGGAACCGCCGTGAACACGAAGATCGCTCGCATCGTCCCGGCCGCGCTCCTGGCCGCGGGTGTGGTCCTCTCCGGCCCGGTGGCGCTGGCGGCCCCGCAGCACGGGACCTCCTCGGCCGCCTCGGTCGTGGACCACCGGTCGTCCGGGAAGAAGGGCCCCTATTCCAGCAAGGGGGCCTGTGAGTCGGCCGGCCGCTACGGACACTACAAGAGCTACCGCTGCTCCTACGAGCACTACAAGTGGTGGCTGTACTACTACACGTCCTGACCGGAGGCCATCCCCGCGGGCCGGGGCCCGGGACGCCGGTCCCGGGCCCCGGCCCCGCGGCGGGCCGGCCCGCCGTCAGACCGTCTTGACCATCCCGCCGTCGACGACGTAGTCGGCGCCCGTGACGTTGCCGGCGACGTCGGACAGCAGGAACACGATGACGGCGGCCACCTCCCGCGCCTCGGTCATCCGGCCGGTGGTGAGGCCGAACTCCGCCGGGAGCCCTTCCAGCAGGGCGGCGTGCCCGATCCCGGCGGCCTGCGCCACCAGGCCCCCGAAGTTCTCCGGGTCCTCCCAGACCGCCGTGCGGGTGGGACCGGGGGAGACGGTGTTGACGCGCACGCCCCGGGGCCCGAACTCCTCGGCGAGCGACTTGGTGACCGCGCCCAGAGCCGCCTTGGCCGCGCTGTAGGCCACCGGGCCGGTGGCGGGCAGGCGCGCGCAGACGGAGGAGACGTTGACGACGGCCCCGCGCCGCTCGGCCAGGCCGGGCAGGACGGCGCGGGTCAGGCGCACGGCGCTCATCAGGTTGAGGTCCAGGTACCGCGCCCACTGGGCGTCGTCGCTGTCCAGGAAGCCGGTGAGCCCGCCCTCCGGGTCGCCGCCGCCCACGTTGTTCACGAGCAGGTCGACGCCGCCCAGTTCGGCGTGCGCGGCCTCCGCGAGGGCGGCCACTCCGGCGGCGGTGCCCAGATCGGCGGCGACCCCCAGGGCGCCGGAGGCGGCGAGTTCCGGCGTGACCGTACGGGCGGCGCCGACGACGCGCACGCCCTCCTCCACCAGCGCCCGCACCGTGGCGAGGCCTATGCCGCGGCTGGCGCCGGTGACGACGGCGGTCTTGTCGTGCAGTCCGAGCTTCATCGTTTCCCCAGTTCTTGAGCTACAGGTACAAAACATGGGCAGGCGGAAGCCGCCCCTCGCCGGGCGGGCCCCGGGGCGGGTCCTACAGGGAGTCGACGGTGGCCTCGACCACCAGCGCGAGGCGCTCGGGCCCCTCGGCCACGCGCGCCAGCAGCCGCAGGCCCACGGCCGTGCTCAGCAGCATGCTCCCGACGGCGCGCGCGTCGCGCTCCGGCGCGATCTCCCCGGAGCGCCGGCCCTCCTCGACCAGCGCCCGCAGGGCCTCCTCCGTGCGGTCGAACATCCGCCGCACCAGCTCCGAGGCCGCCTCGTCGGTCCCCGCCAGCTCCGCGGCGGTGTTGACCGCCATGCAGCCGCGCCGGTCGGGATCCGTGAGGTCCATCTCGACGAGCATCCTCAGGGCGGCCCGCAGCCGGTCCTTCACGGGGCCGTCCCCGCCCAGCAGTTCGATCACGGCCAGCGCCTGGCTGTCGCGGTAGCGGCGCAGGGCCAGCTCGAACAGGGCGTGCTTGCTGCCGAAGGCGTGGTACAGGCTGCCCTTGCCGATGCCGAGCGCGTCGACCAGGTCCTGCGGCGTGGTGGCGGCGTAACCCTGGCGCCAGAACACCTGCATGGCCTGCTCGACGGCGGCTTCAGGATCGAACTGCTTCGGCCTTCCCATGATCGTCATTCAACATCATTCTGGACTCTCAGGTCAAGTACGGGCGGGCGGCGGGGTCGGCAGCCCCGGGCCCTCCTGCGCGACCAGGGTCAGCAGCACCAGCGCGTCCGTCCAGCCGAGCGGTACGACGGCCTTCGGCAGGCCCTGGGGGTCCACCGTCTCGGGCAGCTCGCCGAGGAGGTTGCGCTGGCCCAGCACCCAGTCGAGCACCGCGCCGCCCTTCGCCCGCTCGCCCGAGGAGGTCCAGGCCAGGGCGAAGAACGAGGTGCTCGCCGTCCAGGAGATGTTCCCCCAGGGGGCGCCGGGGTCGCTGCCCGGCACCAGTCCGCCGTTGGGCCGCCGCAGCTCGCGGAACGTGTCGTCCAGCGCCCGGGCCAGGCCGGCGGGCGCCGTGTTGAACGGGGGGGCCATGAACGCCGCCGCGCTGTCGCGGCCGTGCAGTCCGTCGACCGTGCGCGCGTAGCCCAGCGGGGCGAACCGCTTCGCGATGCCCGCCCGCAGCCGCCCGGCCGCCTGCGCCCAGCGCACGGCGTCCGCGTCCCGCCCCCGCTCCCGCGCGAGGTCCGCGGCGGCGTTCAGCCCGGCCAGCAGCGGGGCGGCGGTGCCGATGTTGGCGGTCGCGGTCGGCAGCTCCCAGTAGTCCGGCGAGGCGGGCGGCAGCCCCTCCGCGTCCAGGGAGCCGGCGGTGAAGTCGGCCGCCTTCGCGATCGCCGGGTACAGGGCGCCCAGCCGCTCCGCCCGGCCCGCCGCGGGCGCCGTCCGGTACCACTGCCAGGCGGCCCAGGGGACCCAGCCGTTGGCGTCGAGCTGCCACTGCCGGTTGTCCGGCGGACCCGACCCGTCGAGGCGGGTACGGGCCTCCCAGGTGCCGTCGGGCCGCTGGGTCCCGGCGTTGTAGCGCAGGATCCGGTACGCCTCCTCGTCGTGGCCCGTGTGCGCGAACGCCGCCGCGGCGAAGGCCGAGTCCCGCGGCCAGGAGAAGTCCCAGAACGGGTACCAGGCCGCGGCGAAGGCCCCGTTGGGCCGCAGCAGCGCCCGCATCGACAGCAGCGCCCGCTCGGCGCCCTCGCGCCGGGCCGCGGACCCGCCCGGGACCCTCCCCGAGGCCAGCCAGCGCCGGGACTCGGCGATCTGCGCCAGGGCCCCCGGGTCCTGCGCCCCGACGACCCGGGACTTCGCCGCGCCCGCCGGCAGGTGGCGCCACCGCCCGGACGGCAGCTCCAGCACGTTGCTGCCCGGCAGGTAGCGGGCGCCGACGGCGAAGGCCGGGTCGACCGCCTCCACCGCCCCGCGCCCGTCGGTGAGCAGGCCCGCCGTACGGGCCGGCTTCAGGGAGGCGGGGACGTAGCAGGCCTCCGCCTCGCCGCACCGCTCCGCCCCCGTGGGGTTCACGTAGAAGGCGAACCGCCCCCCGCCCTCCCGCCAGCCGCCCGCCGCCCCGTCGAACCGGGACGCGGCCGGGGCGCCGGCCGCGTCCCCGCGCCTCCCGTACCAGACGACCGGCTCGTCCCCGCCGGTCGTGGCCTGCGCGAACAGCCAGTAGCGGGCGCCCGGCCGCACGGCGGCCGCCAGTGGGACCTCCACCCAGCCCGCCCCGGCCCCGCCCAGCCGGGCCAGGTCGACGGCGGCGTCCGCGACCGCGGAACCGGGGTCCTCCCGGACGGTGCGCACCTGCACGCGCACCCTCCCGGTCGCCGCCCCGCTGGCCAGGTACAGGCTCACCCGGTCCAGCCGGCCGGCCGCCGTGCTGAACTCCTGGGCCCCGGCGCTCCCCGCACCCCTGATCCCGGCCAGGGCGGCGTCGTGCCCGGCCTGCCGGTCCGGGGCCGCCCGCCGCGACCGGTCGGGGGGACCGCCGGCGGCGGCCGTCCCGTGCGCGGCGTGCAGCAGCGTCGTGAGCAGGGCGGTGGCCGCCAGAACGGACCGTGTGCGCATCACGCATTGCCTCCACTGTGATGAACCGTCAAAAATCCAGGCAGAGCGCGTGGACGGCGCTATTCATCCAATATCCCCGGCCAGGGCGCCACGTTGGTCCCGTATCCGCAGATCACGCGCCAGACACTCCGCCAAGTCGCCCGTTCGGCCGAGCCCTTCACCGGTCCTCCACAGCCGCACCAGCGGGGCACCACCGCTCTCGCGCAGGCTCTCCTCGTCCACCACCGCGCATCCGTGCGGCCAGCCGATCGACCGGCACTCGAGGCGCCGGGCCAGTACCCACGGGGGAACAGTGATCACTCGACGGACCGCACTCAAGGCAGGCGTGGCGGCCACCAGCGTCGTCGGGACCGGCGGCATGCTGCTGCCCGTCGTGAACGCCACCGCGAAGGAGCCCGCCCGCGCCGCCGCGGCCGAGCTCGACGCCGCCGGCATAACCAAGTTCGCGCAGAAGATGCCGCTGCCCCCGGTCCTGACGCCCTACCTCAACACCGGCAGCACCAGCTACTACCGGATGACCCTCAAGGAGGCCACGAAGGAGATCGTGCCGGGGCTGCGCACCCCGCTGCGCACCTTCAACGGCTCCTTCCCGGGCCCGGTCATCAAGGCGGAGTCCAACCGCCGCGTGGTGATCAAGCAGACCAACAACCTCGCCGTCCCCGCCTCGATCCACCTCCACGGCGCCCACGTCCCGCAGGACAGCGACGGCTCCCCGATGGACCTGATCCCCTCCGGCGGCGGCACCAAGACGTACACGTACCCCAACACCCAGCCGCACGCGAACCTGTGGTTCCACGACCACGCCCACCACATGGAGTCGGAGAACGTCTTCCGGGGGATGACGGGCACTTACATCCTCACCGACGACGCCGAGCGCCGGCTGCCGCTGCCCGCGGGCCAGTACGACGTGCCGATCTCGCTGCGCGACGCCCGCTTCCTGGAGAACGGTGAACTCGTCTACGCGATGGGCGACTTCATGAAGCGCAACGTCATCCTCGCCAACGGCAGGTCCTGGCCGTACTTCGAGGTGGCGTCCCGCAAGTACCGCTTCCGCCTGACCAACACCTCCAACCAGCGCTTCTTCGACCTGTCGCTGGCCGACGACTCCGAGCTCGTGCAGATCGGCACCGACGGCGGCCTGCTGCCGGCCCCGTACCGCACGAACGTCGTCAAGATCAGCCCCGGCGAGCGCGCCGACGTGGTCATCGACTTCTCCCGCTACCCGGTCGGCACCGTCATCGAGCTCCGCAACAAGGACATCGCCCCCTTCGAGTCGGCCGACGTGGTCGGCAAGGTGCTCCAGTTCCGGGTCACCCGCACCGCCCCGGACCACAGCTCCGTCCCGGAGCGGCTGCGCACCCTGCCCCCGCTGGGCACGGCCACCGTCAACCGCGAGTTCGACATGCGCATGGACGAGGCCCCCGGCGGCAGCGCGTACATCAACGGCAAGACGTACGACATGGACCGGATCGACACCGAGATCGCCTACGGTGCCACCGAGATCTGGACCGTGCACAACTCCAACAAGATCGCCCCGCACAACTTCCACATGCACCTGGTCCAGTTCCGGGTGCTGGAGCGCAACGGCCAGCCGGTCACCTCCGGCCCCGAGACCGGCCTCAAGGACACCGTCCCGCTCAAGCCGGGCGAGACCGTCAAGCTCCAGGCCACCTTCACCGGCTACCGGGGCACCTACGTGTACCACTGCCACCTGTTCGACCACGGCGCCATGGGCATGATGGCCAATATGCGCATCTCCTGACGTCCAGCCCCCCGCATATCCTCACCCCGGCGGCCGATGGGCCCGCCGGGGTGAGCCCGTGTCCGGGCCCGTTGCCCCGGCGGGGGCCGGGTCGTTCGACCGTCCGACGGGACCGGCGGGCGGGCCCGGGGGACGGGAGGGGCGTTCGCGATGCGGATGGCGCGCAGGACGGTACTGGGGGCGGCTTCGGCGGGGGCGCTGGCGGCGCTCCTCGGGCACCCCCCGGCCGAGGCCGCGGGAGCCCCGGCCCCCGCACCCGGCCCGGCCCCCGGCGAACCGGCGGCGCCCGTGCGGCTGCGGTTCACCCGTGCGACCAACGGCGCCGCCACCGCCACCGCCGCCGGGGACCGCGTGATCGCCGAGGTCCAGGGCGCCTTGTGGTCCCTGCCGCCCGACGGCTCCCCGGCGGCCCGGCTCACCCCGCCCGACCTGGAACCCGGCCGCCCCGTGCTCTCCCCGGACGGCGGCCGCGTCGCCATGAGCGCCTACCGCGGCGGGAACTTCCACATCTGGGTGATGCGCGCCGACGGCACGGGCCTGCGCCGCCTCACCGACGGCCCCTTCGACCACCGCGCCCCCGCCTGGTCGCCCGACGGCCGTACCCTCGCCTTCTGCTCCGAACGCGGCGGCGACCCCGTGGCGGGCAGCCCCTACCGGATCTGGACCGTGGCCCTCGGCGACGGCGGCCTGCGCCGCCTCACCGGCCTGCCCGGGCAGGACGGACCCGACCAGGGCGGCGCCTGGGAGGACTTCGACCCCGTCTTCACCCCCGACGGCTCCCGCGTGCTGTTCGTCCGCGCCGCCCTCGCGGGCGAGGCCCTCACCGCCCGCACCCTCGCCTCGGCCGCCGCCGACGGCGCCGGCCCCGTCCGCACCGAGCACACCGCCGCCGAAGGCAGCCTGCTGGCCCCCGCCCTCTCCCCGGCGGGACGCACCGCCTGGCTCTGCGCCATGCCCGGCCCCCGCAAGGCCGAGTACCTGACCCTCTGGGCCGACGGCCGCCCGGTCCCCCTCGACGGGGACCTCGCCCCGGCGCCCCCGCGCTGGCTCGGCGACGACCGCCTGCTGGTCACCCTCGACGGGCGGTTCCGCACCGTCCGCCCCCACCGCGACCGCACCGGCGAGGAGATCCCCCTCGACGCCACCCTGGAAGTGAACCGCCCCCGCTACCGGGTCAAGGAGTACGTCCTGGAGGCCGAACGGCCCCTGCCCGTCCGCGGGATCCACCTGCCCGCCCTCTCGCCCGACGGCCGCAGCGTGGCCTTCGCCGCGCTCGGCGCCCTCTGGGTCGCGCCCGTCACCGGCGGGGCCCCGCGCAGGATCCTCCGGGCGAAGACCACCGCCTACCCCCAGAACCCGGTGTGGACCCCGGACGGGCGGGCGCTGCTCTACACCGACGACCGCGACGGGCTGAACACCGTACGCCGCAGGGAACTCGCCGACGGCCGGGAGACCGTCCTGTCCCCGGCCGGCCGCGTCTACGGATCGCTCTCCCCGGACGGCACCCGCCTCGCCGCCCTCGACCTCTCCGGCCGGCTCCTCGTCCGCGACCTCGCCACCGGCGAGGAGAAGCCCCTGGCCACCGCCCTCGGCGGCGGCGGACTGCCCAGCCCGCCCAGCTGGTCGCCCGACGGCCGCCACCTCGCGCTCTGCGACCGCAACCGCCTCAGCCACCGCTTCCGCGAGGGCTACAACCTGATCCGGATCGTCGACACCGCCACCGGCGCCGCCCGCCTGTACGCCCCCGCCCCGCACACCTCGCTCTCCGACCGCTACGCCTCCGGCCCCGTCTGGTCGCCCGACGGACGCTTCCTGGCCTTCGTGAGCGAGTCGGCCCTCTGGCTGCTGCCCGTCGCCCCCGACGGCACCCCCGCCGGGGCGCCCCGCCGCCTCACCGACGAGAGCGCCGACCACCCGAGCTGGTCCGGGGACTCCCGCACCCTGCTCTACCAGTCCGCGGGCCGCCTGCGGCTGCTCGCCCTCGACGCCGACGGCGGCCCGGGCGCGGCACCCCGCACCGTGCCCGTCGCCCTCACCCACCGCCGGCCCGCCCCCGTGGACACCGTCGTCCACGCCGGACTCCTGTGGGACGGCACCGGCGCCGCGCCCCGCGCCGACGTCGACGTCCTCGTCAGCGGCGGCCGCGTCACCGGCGTCGAACCCCACCGCCCCGGCCGCCGCGCCGCCCGCACCGTCGACGCCTCCACGGGCACCGTCCTGCCCGGCCTGTGGGACTCCCACGTCCACCCGTACCCCTACACCTACGGCGCCCGCCAGGGCGTGCTCCACCTCGCCTACGGGGTCACCACCGCCGTCTCCCTGGGCGGCTCCGCCTACGAACAGGCCCGTCTGCGCGAGGACATCCGGGCCGGGCGGCTCGCCGCGCCCCGGCTGCTGGCCGGCGGGGAACTCCTCGACGGATCCCGCGTCGCCTACAGCATGGGCCGCGCCCACCGCACCCCGGAGGGCTTCGCCCGCACCCTGGCCCGGGCCGCCGCCCTGGACTGGGACTTCGTCAAGACCTACGTCCGCGCCCCCTACGAGCTCATGGAACGGGCCGCCCGCTTCGCCCACGAACGGCTCGGTGTCCTGGCCGGGTCCCACCTGTGCGCCCCCGGCATCCAGTCCGGCCAGGACCTGACCACCCATCTGATCGCCACCGAACGCGCCGAGTACGGCCACGGAGCCACCCCCGGCGGCCACACCGAGGAGGACACCCTGGAGGTGTACACCGGGGGCGCCTTCGACCTGATCGCCACCCCCTTCACCGCCTGGCCCCTCATCGGGTCCGACCCCTCCCTCGCCGCCGACCGCCGGGTCACCGCCCTGATGCCGCCCTGGGACGCGTCCGCGATCCGGGCGGCGGCCGGGCAGCCGCCCGGCGCCGACCAGCTCGCCGCCCTGGAACGCGAGGTCTCCGTCTACCGCGCCGTCCTGGCCGGCGGCGGCCGCGTCGCCCTGGGCACCGACGCCCCCCTCACCCCCGTCGGCCTCCACCTCCACCTCGCCCTGCGCGCCCTGCACCGGTACGGCCTGTCCCCGGCCGAGGCCCTCACCACCGCGACCCGCACCCCCGCCCGCGTCTTCGGCGCCGACACCCACCTCGGCACCGTCGAACCCGGCAAGTACGCCGACCTCACCCTCGTCGACGGCGACCCCTTCACCGACTTCGCCGACCTGGTCCGGATCCGCGCCGTCCTGCGCGCCGGCACCCTCCACGAACGCAGCGCCCTGGAAGCCTCCTTCCCCGAGCCCCCCGCACCCGCCGTCCCCGCGGCCCCCGTTCCGGCCGCCTGGCACCCCGTCCGCCACCAGATGCAGCGCGACGCCTGCTGCAACACCCCCTCCCACGCCTGGGGTTAACCCCACCCGGCGGCCACCGGGCTGCCGGATGGGCCCCCGGCCCCCGGCCGACGAGGCTTGCGGCATGACGAACCGACGGAACAAGGCCCTGCTGCTCGCCCTCTGCACCGCCACCGCCGTGGCCACGGCCACGACCGCGACGGCGGCGCCACAGCCCCCGGACCGCCCCCGCGCCGGCACCCCCCGCCTCGACTGGCGCCCCTGCGCCAAGCCGGACGGCCCGGCCGCCCAGGAGTGCGCCGACCTGCCCGTCCCCCTCGACTACGCCGACCCGGCCGGCCCGCAGATCAGCGTGGCCGTCTCCCGCATCCGCAGCGACCGCCCCGAGGCCCGCCGCGGCACCCTCGTCGTCATCCCCGGCGGGCCCGGCGGCTCCGGAGTGCAGCGCCTGACGCAGAAGGGCGCCGCCCTCGGGAAGGAACTCGCCGGCGCCTACGACCTCGTCGCCCTCGACCCCCGGGGCGTCGGCGGCAGCACCACCGCCGCCTGCGGCATCGCCCCCGAGGACCGCCGGCTCACCACCCTGCGCTCCTGGCCCGGCCCCGGCGGCGACACCACCCCCAACCTCGCCCGCGCCCGGCGCGTCGCCGAGGCCTGCGCCACCGCCGGCGGACCCGTCCTGCGCAGCTTCAGCACCGCCAACCAGGTCCGCGACATGGACCGCCTGCGCGAGGCCCTGGGGGAGCGCAAGCTCTCCGCCTGGGGCGTCTCGTACGGGACCTACGTGGGCGCCGTGTACGCCCAGACCTACCCGGGCCGCACCGACCGCTGGGTCCTCGACAGCAGCGGCGACCCCGACCCGGAGCGGGTCGCCCGGGGCTGGCTCGCCAACATGGGCCGGGGCGCCGAAGACCGCTTCCCCGACTTCGCCGCCTGGGCCTCCCACCCCGACCGCGACCGCGAGGGCCTGCGCCTGGCCGGGAGCCCGGAGGAGGTGCGGCCCCTCGTCCTCTCCCTCGCCGACGCCCTGGACCGGTCCCCGCGCCCGTCCACCACCCCGGGGACGCCCCTGACCGGCAACGACCTGCGCCAGGCCCTCCAGAACGCCCTCTACCGCGACTCCGCCTTCCCCGGCCTCGCCCGGCTGCTCCTGTCGCTGCGGGACCCGCAGGCCACCCCCGTCCTCCCGCCGGAGCTGGCCCAGCCACTGCCCGACGCGGAGGCCTCGCAGCTCCTCGCGGTCGTCTGCAACGACGTGGCCTGGCCGAACCCGCCCGCCGCCGACCTCCAGCACGCGGTCGACGAGGACCGCGGCCGCCGCCCCCTGACGGCGGGCATGCCCGTCAACGTCACCCCCTGCTCCTTCTGGAAGACCCCGCCCGCCACCCCGCCCACCCGGATCACCGACCACGGCCCGTCGAACATCCTCATGATCCAGAGCCGCAAGGACCCCGCGACCCCGTACGCGGGGAGCCTGCGGATGCGCGAGGCCCTGGGCCGCCGGGCGGTGATGGTCCGGGTCGAGCAGGGAGGCCACGGCATGTACCTCGGCAACGGCAACGCCTGCGGCGACCGCGCCGTCACCCGCTTCCTGACCACCGGCGCCCGCCCCGCCCGGGACACCGACTGCCCGAACTGACCGGGCCGGCACCTCCACCTCCACCTCCACCGCGACCGCGGCCCGCCCGCCCCCGGCGCGTCACCCGCTTCCCCGTCGGGCCGGTGGTTGACTGGCCGCATGCCGCTCGACTCCTACGGCGTGCTCTCCGGGACGCTGCACCGCCACTTCCGCGACCAGCCCGACACCATGGGGCGCTGGTTCCACGTCAACCTGGAGGTGGACGCCCCGGCCGGCCGCTACCGGTGCGCCGTCGACGTGGACAGCAAGCAGTCCGCCACCGGCGTCCAGTGGAAGGTGTTCGTCCTGGCCGCCTCCATCCTCGACCCGGTGCCGGCCATGGGCCCCGGCTACCACGAGCTCTCGCCGTCCTCCGGCTCGGGCGCCCTGGACTACCTGCGCCACCCGGCCCTCGTGGACCGTCCGGGCTGCCTCTTCGTCCGCAGGCCGCCCGCCCGGCTCCAGGCCCTCCTGGACCGGCTGCACCCGCCGCGCCCGTGGGTCTCGGGATCCAACCTCGACGCCGCCCAGGCCCTGGAGCCCATCCTGGTGCCCGGGCGGGAGATCCTCGTCTTCGGCGAGCCCTTCGACCACGGGCTCGGGATGCACGACGTCCACCAGAACCAGGGCGACCCGTACGGCAGCCAGTGGTGGCCCGACAACGGCACCTGGCAGGACGGCGCCACCCTCACGAAGCGCCCGGACGGCCGCTACGACGTCTTCCTGAACAAGTTCTCCAGCCAGGCGGACCGCACCGACGCGAACGGGCATCCCGTGCGGACGCCCTGACGGTCCGTCGCGAACGGCTAGACGGGCAGGCCCCCGAAGCCGGGCAGCAGGCCGCCGAGCGGGTCCGCGGCCCGTGCGCGCACGGCCGGCAGCCGGCGGTGGAGGGCCGTCCCGGGGCACTCGGTGGCGAACACGTCGCGGTGCCCGGAGACGCGCCCCACGGTCACCCGCTCGCCCCGCCGGAAGCGGCCGTTGTCGACGGCGGAGGTCAGGGTCACGGTGCCGGCCGGGTCGTGCCCGTACCGGCGCAGGGCCCAGGCCGCGAGCCGGGCGACGGCCTCCACGGCGGCGGGCGGGGCCTCCTCGTCCGTGTACCGACCGATGACGGCGACGCCCAGGGTGTCGGTGTTGAAGCCGAGGGTGTGCGCGCCGGTGACCGGCCGGTCGGAGCCGCCCGCCCGGCCCTCGAAGACCGTGCCGCACTTGTCGACCACGTAGTTGTAGCCCAGGTCCTTCCAGCCGTTGGCCCGCCGGTGCAGGGTCTGGAGCCCGCGCACGATCGCGGGGGAGTCGGCGCAGTCGTAGGCGTTGGTCTGGGCGGTGTGGTGGACGAACACGGCCTCGACCTCCCTGCCGTACACCACCGGGCCGCCGTCCTGCGCCGCGCCCCAGTCGGCGCGCGGCACGACCCGGGGGCTGCGGGGGACCGCGCCCGCGCCCGCGTACACCGCCGGGAGGGCCCCGGCCGCCGGACCGCTCCCGGGCCGGGCCGCCGGGTCCGGGCCGGGGTCGACCAGGTCCAGGCGCAGCCCGGCGGTCAGGGGGGCGTCCGTGCCGGCGGCCCGTACCTCGACCCCGGTGGAGGGCCCGGCCCACCAGGGCTCCCCGGGCTCCAGCACCGTCCAGGCGGACCAGGCGCCCGAGGAGCGGGCCCTGGTGCGGACCCGGTATCCGCCCGGGGCCGGCGGCCGGCCGGCGGGGGCGGCGACGGCCAGCATGCTGAAGCCCGCCGTGCGCGGTGCGGTGAGGGCGGCCGCCGCGCCGCCGGCGGTGAGGGTGAAGGCCCGGGCGGCGGCCGGGGGAGGGCCGGCGGGCTGGTCACCGGTCGCGGCGGTGGCGGTGAGCGCGCAGACCACGGCGGCGGTCACGGTGACGGCGGCGGGGGTGCGCCGTGATCGGCGGCTGCGCACGCGGTGCTTCCCCCTCGTCGACACACGATGCGCCCGCCGGGCTCCGGGAGCCCGGCGGGCGCACCGCCACTTCGCTGACCGGTTACTTCAACGAGGCGGTCGGCAGGGGGTTACGGGCGGTCGGCGGGGAATGCGGCCGCCGGTCGGGCGGCGTGCGGTCCGCGGTCAGTTCGCGGCGTAGACGCGGACCGCGAACTCGGCGATCTCCGCGTCCGAGAGGTTCTTCGCCAGGTTGGCCTCGGTGATCATGCCGATGAGCCGGTGGCCGCCGGCGACGTCGATGACCGGCAGCCGCTTGATCTGGTGGACCTCCATGGTGTCCACCGCCTCCTGCGCGTTGCTGGCGGCGTCCACCCAGTGCAGCGTCCCGGCGAGCTCCCCGGCCTTCGTCGAGGCCGGGTCCTTGCCCTCGGCACAGCACTTGATCACGATGTCGCGGTCGGTGATCAGCCCCTGGAGGCGCTGGTCGTCCCCGCAGATGGGCAGGCAGCCGACGTTCAGGTCGCGCATCATGCGCGCCGCGTCCAGCAGGCTCTGCTCCTCCCGGACGCACTGCACACCCTTGGTCATGATGTCCCGGGCCCGCAGGTTCCTGGTCATGGTTCCTCCTTGGCTCTCCGAGTGTGTCCGCGGCCGTGTGCACCCCTCCCTACGAGCACAGCACGGATGGGCCCGCGCGGCGCGCCGAACGGGCGGTCCCGGCGCCCCATGTTTCTTGACCGATCGTTCCAGATCGTTTTATGATCTTCGACGTGGCCAGGACCAAGGAATTCGATCCGGACGCCGCGCTCCAGTCGGCCCTCGAGCTGTTCTGGCGCCGCGGGTACGAGGCGACGTCGGTCGCGGACCTCGTCGAGCATCTCGGCATCGGGCGCGCCAGCATCTACGCGACCTTCGGCAGCAAGCGCGAGCTCTACCTGAAGGCGCTGGACCGCTACGCCGAGACGCAGAACCCGCTGCTCCTGTCGGAGCTGTCGCGGCCGGGCCCGGCGCTGCCCGCCGTGCGGGAGGTGGTCCGCCGCTTCGCCGCGGAGGCGGTCGCCCCGGGGCGCCGGCAGGCCGGCTGCTTCGTCACCAACACCGCCGCCGAGCTGGCCGCGCACGACGGTGGCGCCGCCCGCCGGGTAGAGGCCGACTGGGACCGCTTCGAGACCCTGCTGCACTCCGCGCTCCTGCGGGCCCGGGCCCAGGGCGAGCTGCCCGAGGGCCGCGATCCGCGGGCGCTCGCCCGCATGCTGCTGGTCCTGCTCCAGGGGGTCCGCGTCGTGGGCAAGGCCTGCGACGACCCGGCCCGGGTGCGGGACGCGGCCGAACAGGCCCTGACCCTGCTGGACTGACCGCACCGCTCGCGGGAGCCCCTCCGGGGTGCGCTTCCGTACGCCCTCATACTGAACCGTTCGTTCCAATATGGGCCCCACGGCCCTCAAGGGAGTCACCGAAGATGAACCGCTTCACCGGCAAGACCGTCCTGGTGACCGGCGCGGGCTCCGGCATCGGCCGCGCGATCGCCCTCGCCTTCGCCGCCGAGGGCGCCCGCGTGGTCGCCGCGGGACGGACCGCGGCCCCGCTGGAGGAGACCGTCGCCCTCATCGCGGCCGCGGGCGGCACGGCCGCCGCCGTCCCCGCCGACGTGACCGACTCCGGCCGGCTCGCCGGCCTGGTGCGCGCGACCGTGGACCGCTTCGGCGGGCTCGACGTCGCCGTCAACAACGCCGGGATCCTGCGGGGCACCGTCCCCGCCGCCGACATCGCCGAGGAGGACTGGGACGCGGTGCTGCGCACCAACGTCACCGGCGTCTGGCTCGCGATGAAGCACGAGATCGCGCACATGCGCGAGAACGGCGGCGGTGTCATCGTCAACGTCTCCTCCAACCTGGGCGCCCACGCGCGCATCCCGAACGCCGCCGCCTACGTCACCTCGAAGGCGGCCGTCGCCGCCCTCACACGCGCCGCCGCCCTCGACCACATTCGCGAGGGCGTCCGCATCAACGCGGTCAGCCCCGGCGCGACCGCCGCGCCCATGTCGCTGCGGCCGGGCGAGACCGAGGCCGAACGGGTCGAGCGGATCAGGCACGAGAACCCCCTCGGCCGGCTCGCGGAGGCCGAGGAGGTCGCGGCGGCCGTGCTCTACCTCGCCTCGCCGCAGGCCGGCGCCGTCGTCGGCACCGACCTCGTGGTCGACAGCGGCTCCTCGGCCTGACGGCCCGGGCCTACCGGCCGGCGGCCGGGTCCGGCAGCGGCCTGCCCTCGCACGAGGCGTCCTCGGCCGGCATCCGGCCGTCGACGAGGAAGCCCTCGACGTATGCGTCCACGCAGGGGTTGTGCGCCTGGTAGACGCCGTGGTCGCCGCCGCCGACCGTGATCAGCCGGGACCCGGCCGTCTCGCGGTGGGCCCGCAGCGCGCCCTCGTAGTGGGTGGCCGGGTCGTGCAGCGAGTTGAGCATCATCATCGACGGCAGTCCCCGCCCGGTGACCTGCACCCGGGGCGCCCGGGAGCGCGGCCAGGAGGCGCAGACCGAGGCGAAGGTCAGCTCCCGGGCCCCGGCCATCGGATACGCGCGGCTGTCGGCCTCGCTCCGGCGCACCCAGGAGTCGCTGTCGTGGTTCCAGGGGGTGTCCTGGCAGATCACGGAGAAGAAGTCCGCCGCGAACTGCGCCCCCAGCGGGTGCCTGAGCTTCTCGGCGAGGGCCTTGCGGGCGGCCGGCGGGGCCGCGTCCGGGTGCTGGAGGACGCCGAGCACCATCGCCAGGTCGGGGAAGCGGTCGCCGCTGTAGATGACGGACGTCGCGGCGGCGTCCAGGTGGTTGGGGGTGACCAGGGTCCCCTCCAGGTCCAGCGGGTGCTCGCCCAGCGCGCCGCGCAGCCGCTCGTACGACGCCTTCGCCTCCTGCGGGGTCCGGCCCTGGTGGTAGGTCGCGTCGTTCGCGGCGAGCCAGGGCAGGAAGTCCTGCTCGAACCGGCGCTGGAAGCTCATCGGCTGGCCGGTCAGGAACTCCTGCCAGCTGCCGGTGAAGCCGATGTTGCTGTCGAGCACCACCCGGTCGACCCGGCGCGGGAACTCGGTGGCGTAGTAGGCGCCGAGGAAGGTGGCGTAGGATGGGCCGTAGTAGGAGATCTTCGACTCGCCGAGCAGCGACCGGAACAGGTCCATGTCGTGGACGGCCTGGTTGGTGGTGACGTAGGGGAGCAGCCCGCCCGACTGCCGCTCGCAGTCCCGTACGAAGCCCCGCGCGCGGTCCAGGGTGGCTTCCACGGCCCGCGGGGACCGGTCGCGCAGGTCGCCGCTGGTGAACAGGGCGTCCACGGTGTCCTGGTCGGAGCAGACCACCTGCGTGCTGGCGCCCACCCCGCGCTGGTCGAAGCCGACGATGTCGTACGCCGCCGCCAGCTTGGGCGAGTACGCCGCCAGCCCCGCCGGCCGGCCCAGGCCCGAGGCGCCCGGCCCGCCGGCCGCCATCATCAGCACGCCCCGGCGCGCGGCCGGATCCGAGGCCCGGTGCCGGGACACCGCCACGGTCAGGTCCGCGCCCGCGCCGGGGTGGTACCAGTCGCGCGGCACCGTCATGGCGGCGCACTCCAGAGCGCCGGACTGGCAGGGCTGCCAGTCGAGCCGCTGCTGCGCGTACCGGGCCGGCGCGGCGGGCGCGGCGTCCTTCGCGGCGGCGCTCGCCGGGGCCGCGGGCAGGGCGGCGAGGGCGAGCAGCCCGCACGCGGCGGCCGTGGCCCAGCGCGCGGGCTTCTTGAAGAGGTGCATGTGGGTGGTTCCCCCCGGTCGGTGCGGTACACCCCGATCCTCCGCGAGCCCGGCCGCCCGGACGATCCTCCTACTGCCCGTATCCGGGGTGGTGCTGGCACCACCCCGTCCTCCTGCGGCCTACCGGACTAGGCGACGAACTCCTCGTCCCCGTAACGGACTTCGGCCTTGCTCCAGTCCACCCCGAGCCCCGCCGCGAACCGCTGCGCGAGCGGCAGGTCGGCGACCGGTGCGATCAGGATCAGCCGGCCCCCGAGGGTGACGGAGCCGCCGCCGAGCCGCTCGCGGGCCTCGGGGTCGGCGGCCAGCGCCTCGCGCAGACGGGTGGGGCTGACGCCGGCGGCCCGGACCTCTACCGCGTCGGTCTCCGGGGAGGTGCGCGGCAGGCAGCGGAAGGTCAGGACCGACTCCTGGCGGTACTGCTTGGCGATGACGCCGGCGATGTGGTGCAGCCCCTCCCGGTCCACCCCGTTCACGTCGAACTCGCGCGAGCGCTCGTAGGTCGTCTGCTTCTGCTCCTCGGACCAGAACACCCCGTCCAGCAGGGTCGAACGCGCCGTCAGGGCTCCGTTGGCGTGCACGATCCCGCGGACCTCGCGGTCGAAGCGGGTCAGCCGCGTCTTCAGCCGGGGGTCGGCCGGATCCGTGATGACGGCGGTGTTGTCGGTGGCGAAGACCTCCCCGTCCGGGCAGGCCGCGGCCGCAGCCGCGGACGGCGCCGGGCTCGCCTGGGCGGTGCCCGCCCCCGCCGGCCCCAGCGCCAGCACCCCGGCGACGACCAGCACACGCAACCGCTTCATGCTCAACTCCCTGCATATGGGCCCCTGCCGCCCCGCTCCGGGCCGCGGCGGCCCCATCCTAGGAGCCGGACGGGGCAGTTCATTCCCCCTTACGGCATATGGCGGACACCGGGCGGTCCGGATGCCTCCGCCCGGCCCGCCGGAAGGCCGACGTGAGAGGGACCGCCGCGGGGGGTATGGCTCACCCCCGGGAGGGGGAGTCGTGGAAGCTGGCGCAAGGAACGCGGTCCGGGCCCTGGCCCTCCTCGGATCCGCCGCGGTCCTGGCCCTCGCCGGGTGGCTGGTCTGGCTCCTGCCCGGACCCCAGCTGGTGGCCGTCCTGGGCCTGCGGCCCGTGGACGGCACCCTGGCGGTGTCCGAGTGCCACGACGCCTCCGACGCGGAGGGCTACCCGGGCGGAACCGAGTGCAGGGGCCTCTACACCCCGCGCCGGACCGGCGGGCCGCCGCGCGAGGTCGTCCTGGACGGCGCCGCCGCGCGGTACGGCCCGGGCAGCGCCGTGCCGGTACGGATCGCCCGGGGCACGGCGTACGAACGGTCCGGATCCGCGGTCGGGCACGTCAGCGCCGTCACCGGTTTCCTCCTCGTCCCCTTCCTCGCCCTCGCCTCCTGGCTGCTCGCCTGCGCCCGCCGGGGGAGGGCCGCGCACGCGGAGCCGCACCTGCTCGCGGCGCTGGCCGGGCTGGCCGCCGTGTTCGTGCTCAGCGTGGCGGCCGCGCTGCTCGCCGCCCTCGCCACCGCCCTCCTGTGACCCCGGCCGGGCGCGGGCCGGTCACACCGCGACCGCCTCCAGGACCGACGGCAGCGCGGGCGTCGGCAGGATCCGGTGCAGCCGGAACCCCGCGCGCGCCAGCAGCTCCTCGAACTCCGCGGCGGTCCGCTCGCGCCCCTCGACGACCATCAGCATCACGATGTCCAGCTCCACGGCCGGGTGCGGAACACCGCCCCCGGGCAGCACGGCGTCCACGACCAGCAGCCGGGCCCCCGGGGCCGCCGCGCGCCGGACCGTACCGAGGACGCGCAGCGCGGCCTCGTCGTCCCAGTCGTGCAGGATGTGCTTGAGCAGGTAGAAGTCCCCGCCGGGCGGCACGGCCTCGAAGAAGTCCCCGCCCTCGGTGCGCCACCGGCCGGCCAGCGCGGGCTCGTCCAGCAGGTGCTCCGCCACGGTGTCGGGCCGGTCGAAGAGCACGCCCTCCAGCGCGGGCCCCCGGCGCAGCACGGCCCGCAGCAGCCCGCCCCGGCCGCCGCCCACGTCGACCACCCGCGCCCCGTCGGGGAACGCGTAGCCGCGGGCGACCAGTTCGTCCTCCTGCCCGGAGAACGCCGCCATCCCGGCGTCGAAGACGGCGCGGTCCCCGGGGGACTTGTGCAGGTGCTCGAAGAAGGGGCCTCCGTACGCCAGCTCGAAGGGGGACCGGCCCTCGCGCAGGGCCCGCGGAAGTTCGGCGGCGGACCCCGCGATCATCGGATCGGTGATCATCAGCACCCCGGCGTGCTGCGAGTGCGCCGCGTCCGTCCGCAGCGGCTGTCCGGCGGGCTCCAGCCGGAAGCCGCCCCGCGCGTCCTCGTGGAACAGGCCCCGGACCGCGAGCAGCCGCAGGACGCGGCGCAGCGCGGCGGCGTCGGTGCCGGTGAGGCCGGCGAGTTCGACGGGTGTGCGGGGGCCGTCCGCGAGGTGGTCGGCGATCCGGTGGACGGCCACGGCCCGCAGGGCCGCGGAGTGGACGTGGCCGAACATCACGTCGCGCAGCACCGCCGGCGCGGACGCGGCGGGCGGGTGGTCGGGGGACAGGGGGGAGGGGAAATCGCCGGGGCCGGTCACGGGCGCGCTCCTGTCGTCTCAGGGGGTACCGCACCGCCATGGTGACCGCGCGGGTCCGCCGTCCGGGGGGTTTCCGGCGCGGTCGCCCGCCGTCAAGTCGAGTTCAGGGCAGACCCGGACGGGGGAACGGCACCGGCGGCTCCCCGCACGCACCTGCGAGCCCTTCGCACCTGGTCACGGCACGTAAGACGGCCGTAGCCGCAAGGGGTTCCCTGTGCCACGGTGGACGCATGGAGGGCAACCGGAGCACCGACGGCACCCACCCCCACGACGACCACCACCCGCACGACGGCAATCGAGGGCACGGCCACCCCGACGACCACCCCGACGACCGCCCCCACGGCCATACCCGCGACCGCCACCCGTACGGCCGTCCGCTGGAAGGCCACCCGCCCGGCCACCACGGCACCGGTCACGGCCACCACGGCACCGGTGGCGGCCACCACGGCACCGGTGGCGGCCACCACGGTCACGGCCGGCCCGCCGGCGGTCCGGCGGCCCGGCTGCGCCACCGCCTCGGGCACCTGCTCACCCCCCACCGCCACGAGGCCGCCGACAAGGTCGACGCGGCGATGGAGGCCTCCCGCGAGGGCATGCGCACCCTGTGGAGCTCCCTCGCCGTCCTGGGCGCGACCGCGGCCGTCCAGGCGCTGATCGCCGCCCTGTCCGGTTCCGTGGCCCTGCTCGGCGACACCGTCCACAACGCCGCCGACGCCCTGACCGCCGTACCGCTGGGCATCGCCTTCCTCCTCGGCCGCCGGGCCGCGAACCGCCGCTACACCTACGGCTACGGGCGCGCCGAGGACCTCGCGGGCGTGTGCGTCGTGGCGGTCATCGCCGTGTCCGCGGCCCTCGCCGCCCTGGCGGCGGTCGAGCGGCTCCTGGAGCCCCGCGAGGTCACCCACCTGTGGGCCGTCGCCGCGGCGGCGGTGACCGGGTTCGCCGGCAACGAGTGGGTGGCCCGCCACCGCATCCGCACCGGCCGCAGGATCGGCTCCGCCGCCCTGGTCGCCGACGGCCTGCACGCCCGCACCGACGGGTTCACCTCCCTGGCCGTCCTGTTGGGCGCGGCCGGCTCCGCGCTCGGCCGGCCCGCCGCCGACCCCGTCGTCGGCCTGCTGATCACCCTCCCCGTCCTGCTGGTCCTCGGGAGCGCCGCCCGCGAGGTCTGCCGCCGCCTGATGGACTCCGTGGACCCCGTCCTCGTCGACACCGCCGAACGCGCGCTGCGCGGGGTGGAGGGGGTCCTGGACGTCGGCCAGCTGCGCATGCGCTGGATCGGCCACGCCCTGCGCGCCGAGGCCGACATCGTGGTCGGCCCGCACCTGACGGTCGTCCAGGCGCACGGGCTGGCGGTGGCTGCCGAGGGGGCCCTGATCCGCGCGATCCCCCGGATGACCGCCGCGACGGTCCACACCGACCATGCCGGCGCCCACCCCGGACGGGCGGCGGTCAGCCGCTGACGGGGGCCCGCTCGGCGCGCGCCACCAAGGCGGCGATCAGCGAGGCGATCCGCGGCCACAGCTCCCTGGGGAGGTCGTGCCCCATGCCCTCGAAGACGGCGAGTTCGGCGCCCGGGACGGCCGCGGCCGTGGCCCGCCCGCCGCTGACGTCGCACACCGGGTCCGCGGCGCCGTGGATCACCAGCGCGGGCACCCGTACCGTGCCCAGCCGGGCCGTCCGGTCGCCGGAGGCGATCGAGGCGACGGCCTGGCGGCCGACGCCGAGGGGGTCGTAGTCGCGGTCGAAGGCGCGGGCGGCGCGCTCGCGCAGCGCGGCCTCGTCGCAGGCGAACGCGGGCGAGCCCATGACCCGTACCGCCCGGACCGTCCGCTCGATGGCCTCCTCGCGGTTCGCCGGCGGCGGCCCCGCCAGCACCCCCAGCACCCGGGGGTCCGGCCGCCCGACGCCGGGGGCGCCGGTCGTGGACATCAGGGAGGTCAGCGACCGGACCCGGCCGGGGTGTTCGATCGCCATCGTCTGCCCGATCGCCCCGCCCAGCGACAGGCCGACGACGTGGGCGCCCGCCAGGCCCAGCGCGTCCAGCAGGCCCACCGTGTCGGCCGCCATGTCGGACAGGTCGTAGGAGGCCGACGACAGGTCGCCGCGCCGGGCCGCCGGCACGTCGGGCAGCGGCGCGTCGTGGAAGTGCGAGGACAGGCCGCAGTCCCGGTTGTCGAACCGGATCACCTGCAGTCCGCGCCCGGTCAGCTCGGCGCAGAACCCGTCGGGCCAGCCGTGCATCTGGAGGGCGAGGCCCATCACCAGCAGCACGGGGGGCGCCTGCGGGTCGCCGAAGCGCTCGTAGGCGACCTCGATGCCCGACGGGCCGACGTCCACGGCCCTCTGCTCGCTCACCGCTGTCATGCACCGGTTGTACACGCCGCGGGCGCCGCACGGGCCGCTGCGGACGCCGCGTGTCCTGCGCCCCCACCCGCATGTTCCCGCCCGGGAGCCGGCACCCCCTCGCGGGACCGCTCCGCCAGGGGTGCGAGACTGCCGGTGCGTGGACGCGGGATGCGAGAGGCGGGAGGGAACATGCGGGTGGGGGCGGGGCGTCGGACCCTGGTGGTGCTGGCCATGGCGACGGCGACGGCCTGCGGGGCCCCCTTCCAGGACCTGGGCCCGCTGCCGGAGCGCTACTCGGGCCCGCCGCTGGGCGCGGAGCAGGCGGTGGCCGACCTGACGGCGGCCATGGCCGAGGAGGGGGTCGCGGTGCGCCGGGCACCCCGGGACACGAGCCCGATCGAGTGCCACGAGGTGCTGGCGGCGGAGTACCCCGCCGCGGGCGCCGACGCGGCGCTGCGGGCCGGCTTCGCCCGGGCCCGCAGCGGACACGGATGGCAGGAGGCGCAACGGCACCCGGACGGCATGCTCAGCCTCCGCAAGGCGGACTGGACGGCGACCACCGAGCTCACCGGCACCGCCGCGGCGGGGGAGCCCACCGCGCACATCGTGATCACCCTCCTCTGCGACGGCGCCCGCTCCAAGCCGCACCCCTCCCCGACCCCTCCGACGGTCTTCCCGACCGACGGCTGAGCCGCCCCGCCCGGGCGGGGCCGGTGCGGGCCCCCGGTGGCCCCCTACGCCTCCGGCGGAGCGTCCGGGTCGGGCCCGTAGCGCAGGCGCCCCAGGGCCGTCATGGGCCGGTCGTGCGCCGCCACCGGGGCCGGCAGGACGGTGGAGCCGGTCAGGTAGCGGTCCACCGCCGAGGCCGCCGAGCGGCCCTCCGCGATCGCCCACACCACGAGCGACTGCCCCCGCCCCGCGTCCCCGGCGACGAACACGCCCGGCGCCCGTCCGACGGCGGCGAAGTGCGCGTCCCGTGCGAAGTTGCCGCGCCCGTCGTACTCCAGCCCCAGCTGCTCGCGCAGGCCGCCGGCCCGCTCGGGGCCGGAGAAGCCCAGTGCGAGCAGGACCAGCCCGGCCTCGATCACCTGTTCGCTGCCCGCCAGGGGCCGCCGCTCCCCGGGCTCCACGGCGGTCAGCCGCAGCGCCCGCACCCGGCCGCGGGCGTCGCCCTCGAAACACAGGGTGGCGCTGGAGAACAGCCGGGGGTCGCGGCCCGCGCGGCCCCGGGCCTCCTCGTGCGCGTGGGAGATCCGGTACACCTTCGGGTGGACCGGCCAGGGCTCGCCCTCGGCGCGGTCGGGCCCGGGTTCGGGGTTGATGTCCAGCTGGACCACCGACAACGCGCCCTGCCGCAGGGCCGTACCCAGGCAGTCCGAGCCCGTGTCGCCGCCGCCGACGACCACCACGTGGACGCCGTCGGCCGTCACCGGCGACACTGGGAACTCGCCCTCGCACACCCGGTTGGCGCAGGTCAGATAGTCCATGGCCTGGTGGATCCCGCCCAGCGAGCGCCCCGGGACCGGCAGCTCCCGGCGCTCCCCGGCGCCGACCGCCACGACCAGGGCGTCATAGCGGCCGCGCAGCCCGTCCGCCGGTTCCGCGCCGCCGACGTCCGAGCCCGTGACGAACGAGGTGCCTTCGCCCCGCATCTGCTCGATCCGGCGGTCGAGGTGCGACTTCTCCATCTTGAACTCGGGGATGCCGTAGCGGAGCAGGCCCCCGATCCGGTCGGCCCGCTCGTGGACGACGACCCGGTGCCCCGCCCGGGTCAGCTGCTGGGCCGCGGCGAGCCCCGCGGGGCCGGAGCCGATCACGCCCACGGACCTGCCGCCGCGCCGCTCGGGCGGGCGCGGGGCCATCCAGCCGCGCCGCCGCCCCTCGTCCGCGATGGTCTGCTCGACGTTCTTGATGGTCACCGGGTCGGCGTTGATCGCCAGGACGCAGGCGTCCTCGCAGGGCGCGGGGCAGAGCCGGCCGGTGAACTCGGGGAAGTTGTTCGTCGCGTGCAGCCGCTCGTACGCGGCGCGCCAGTCGGAGCGGGCGGCGTAGGCGTTCCACTCGGGTATCAGGTTCCCCAGCGGGCAGCCGGTGTGGCAGAACGGGACACCGCAGTCCATGCAGCGGTCGGCCTGCTCGCGGACGAGCGGGAGCAGCGCCTGCCCCGCGTACACCTCGCGCCAGTCCCCGAGCCGCTCCTCGACGGGCCGCGGCGGCACGGCCCTGCGGGGGATCCTGAGGAAGCCGAACGGATCGGTCACGCGCCGCCTCCCTGGCCCGGGTGCGAGAGGGTGAGAGGCGCGGTACGGCGCGCCGGGAGCGCGCCGTATGCCACCTTTCCCCCAGATTACGCCGCCCGGGCGAACCGGCACCCGGTCCCGGCGGCCCGCCCCGGGCGCGCGGGGCTCAGTAGCCCCAGCGGGGCTGTCCGCCGTCCTGGCGGCAGGAGATCAGGCGGCCGTTCGCGGCGTGGGTGATGCGGCCGACGTCGGCCTTGCGGCAGTACTGGCCGGCGCTGTAGCAGTTGCCCGCGTTGGAGACGATCTCGCAGGAGGCCTTCGCCGGCTCCTCGGCCGCCCTCGTCGTCGGCTGCGGGGCGGGCCGGGTGGCGGCCCGCGTGGGGGCGGGGGCCCCGGAGGGGGCCTTCGCGTCGGGGGCGGCGGTGGCCGAGGGGCTCGGCGGCGTCGACGGGGTCGCCGACGGGGTGGGCGTCGGCGTGGGGGAGGCCGTCGGCGACGGGGAGGCCGTCGTCGGCGCCGCCGAGGACGGGGGCGGCGGCACGGCCGGCCCGCCCGCTCCCTCGGCGGGCCCGCACGCGACGGCGACCCCCGCCGCCACCACGGCGACCAGCGCGAGCCGTATCCGGCCCGTCCACCGCCCGCCCGTGCGCCCGTTCCCGATGGCCCCGCCCCTGTCCGCGCCGTACATCCGTACCCCCACCACGTCGATCCTCCGGAATCGGTCAAAGGAGCAACAGCATAGGAACGGACGTCCGGTTCTTCCGGGCCTTCACCCCATCGTGACCATCGGCACCGCGGCCGGCGGCTAGCGGTCCGTCAGGAGGGCCGACGACGAGCCGTCGCGCTGGTGCGGGACCGGCGCGGAGAGGACCGCGCGCGGGTCCTCCTCCGGGCGGAAGGAGACCGTGCGCGTGGGAGCCGGGATGGAGATGCCCTCCTCCCGGAAGCGCTGGTGCAGGCGCTTGATGAACTCGTGCTTGATCCGGTACTGGTCGCTGAACTCGCCCACGCCCAGGATCACGGTGAAGTTGATCCGGGAGTCCCCGAAGGTGTGGAAGCGGACCTTGCCCTCGTGGTCGGGGACACCGCCCGTGATGTCGGCCATCACGGTGTCCACCACCTCCAGCGTCACCCGCTCCACGTGCTCGAGGTCGCTCTCGTACCCGACCCCCGCCTGCACCAGGAGCGACAGCTTCTGCTCGGGCTGGGTGAAGTTGGTCATGTTCGTCCGGGCCAGCCGCCCGTTGGGGATGATGACCAGGTTGTTCGACAGGTTGCGCACCACGCTGTTGCGCCAGTTGATGTCGACGACGTAGCCCTCCTCCCCGCTGCTGAGCCGGATGTAGTCACCCGGCTGCACCGTCTTCGAGGCCAGGATGTGCACCCCCGCGAAGAGGTTGGCCAGGGTGTCCTGGAGCGCCAGCGCGACCGCCAGACCGCCGACGCCCAGGGCCGTGACCAGCGGTGCGATGGACACCCCGACGGTCTCCAGCGCGACCAGCACGCCCATCGTGAGGACCACGATCCGGGTGATGTTCACGAAGATGGTCGCGGACGCGGCCACCCCGGTCCGGGACTGCGCCACGGACTGGACCAGCCCCGCGATGACCCGGGCCGCCGTGAACGTGGCGAAGATGATGAGCAGGGCGGTCAGCGACTGGTTGACGATGTTCCCGACCCGCGCCGTGAGGGGCAGCGCCGTCGCCGCCACCGCCGCGCCCGCGATGACGGCCGCCCACGGGGCGAGGGTCCGCAGTGCGTCGACGATGATGTCGTCGCCGGTCCACTTGGTCCGCTCCGCGTGCTTGGCGAGCCACTTCAGCAGGGCGCGCAGGAGCAGTCCGGCCGCTCCCCCCGAGGCCAGCGCGATCGCGGCCACCACCCAGTCGTGCAGCACGAGGTCCCGGGTCACCGCACGGCCTCCGCTCGCGCGAGGGCCGGCCGCCGTATGTGTCGTGTCGTCACCATGTCACCTGTCAGGTCGCGTTGTGCGGGCGCTCGTTCGAGCGGACGTACATATTCCGAACGGACTGTCATCCTGCCGCATGCGCCGTCGGAGCCCGCAGCGGGGCCGGGGCAGCCGACGCCCCACGGCCCCCGGGAGCCGGCCGTACCCCCGCGGCGCAGTTGCTCCGGCCCGGCGAACTCCTCACCTGCCCGGCCCACACCCCCGGCCCCGCCGGACCACCCGCCCCCGCCGGGGCCGGTGGGATGTGCAGTCATGAACCTCCACGCGCACAAGGAGACCGGCCGCTCCCGGGCACGCACCCGGGTCCTGCTCGCCTCCCTCGCCGCCGCGGCGGCCCTCACCGGCCACCTGGTCGCGACGGCTCCGGCCGCGACCGCGGCCGGCCCCAAGCCCTCGGACCAGAACCCGGCGCCGTCCGCCCCGGGCGGACCGCGGACCCCGGACAAGCAGCGGACGCCCGCGAAGCAGCAGCCCCCCGCGAAGCAGCGGCCCCCGGCCAAGGACCGGGGCCGCGACCCGGGCCCGGACCGCGACCGGGACCGGGATGACGACCGGGGCCGGGAACAGGACAAGGGGGAGCACCCGCAGAAGAAGAAGCCGGCCCCGGTGGCGCACGGACTGCGGCAGTTCACCTCCGACAACACCTTCACCCCGCCGGCCGGCGTCACCTCCGTGTTCGTCCAGGCCTGGGGCGCGGGCGGCGGGGGCGGGGGCGGCGGCGGGGCCTCCACCTCCCACACGGGCGGCCGGGGCGGGGGCGGCGGCGCCGGCGGATTCACCTGGTGCACCCTCAGGGTCGTCCCGCTCACCGACTACGGCGTGGACGTCGGCGGCGCGGGAGGGGCGGGCGCCCGGGGTGCCACCGGCGGAACCGGCGGCACCTCGACCCTGGTCGCCTCGGCCACCAACACCGTGCTCCTCGCCGCCACCGGCGGGACCGGGGGCGGCGCCGGCGGGAACGGCACGGCGGACGCCGACGGCGCCCAGGGCACCCCGGGGAGCGGCGGCGACGGCTCGTGCTCCACGGGCGGGGTGAACCTGCCCGGCGGCGACGGCACCGCGGCCGTCGGAGGCACCGCCCCCGACGGCGTCGTCGGCCGTCCCGCGGGCACCGCGGACGGCGGTGACGGGGGCGAGGGAGGCACGCCCGTCGCCCCTGGCACGGCCGGAGAGCCGGGCGGCGCCGGCTACGTCGTCATCTGGTGGTAGCCGGCTGAACCGCCCGCTCCCGCCGGGCCCCGGCCGGGGGAGCGGGCATCGGCCGCCCCCCTTCCCCCGGCCGGGCACCGTGCCGGCGGCACCGCCACGGCAGCGGGCGGCCGCGTACCGCCGGGCGACGCCCGTGGCAGCCGGGTGACGTGCGCACGGACGCGCGCGCGGACCCGGCCGGCGCGGTCCGCCCGCCCGTACAGTCCGCTGGGAACCTCCGCCTCCGGCGCCGGGGGCGCGCACCGGCAAGGGAGACAGCCGTGACCTCGAACGACCAGGCCCATTTCCCGACGGATCCGGCCCGTCCGCACGACGGGCAGCCCGCCGGCCGTGCCTCGATGCACGTGTTCGTGCTCTCCGGGTCCTCCCGTACCGGCTCGGTCAACGCCCGTCTGGCGGCGCTCGTCGCCGGCCTGGTGGTGCGCTCGGGGGCCACCGCCGAGCCCGCGCTGCTCGGGGACTTCCCGATGCCGCTGTACGACGGGGACGTCGAGGCCGACGACGGCATGCCCCCGGGCGCCCTGGCGCTGCGCGAGCGGATCGAGTCGGCGCAGGCCGTCGTCATCGCCTCGCCCGAGTACAACGCCTCCGTCCCCGGACCGGTCAAGAACGCCATCGACTGGGTCTCGCGCGTCCGGCCGCAGCCCTTCAAGGACAAGCAGGTCCTGCTGGTCTCCGCCTCCCCGTCGATGGTGGGCGGCAACCGGGGCCTGTGGGCCCTGCGCGTCCCGCTGGAACACCTCGGCGCACGGGTCTACCCCGACATGTTCAGCCTCGCGGCGGCCCACCAGGAGTTCACCGAGGACGGCGCCCTCGCCGACCGGGGCCTCGGCGAACGGCTGGCGTCGACCGTCGGCTCCTTCCTGGACCTCGCCGAGGCCGACACCCGCTACCTGTGCCTGCAGCGCCGCTGGTACGAGTTCCTCGGCGACCGGACCGACGCGCCGGTCACCGGCCGCGCCCAGGACTGAGCCGCCGCGCGCCCCACCGCCGACGCACGCCCCGCCCCCACCCGGAGGCGGGGCGTGCGCGGTTGTACGGGGGGCGCGCGCCGGGGCGGATGCGACGCTTCCCGAAGATTTCCCACGTCGGTCTGCACGATCGGGCCCCTTTTCCGATGGGGTGGTGTTGGGGGGAGCCTGTCGCTCCACGGCTGCCGGACACGGGGGCAGGCGGCCGCCACTCACCAGACACCGGGAAGGTTCCACGCCGACGTGAACGCTGAACGGACCGCCGCCCTCGTACTGATAGACGCCACCGCGGTCCGCTCCCACCCGAGAGCGGGCCTCACGACCCATGCGACCAGGGTGCACAGGCACCCGCGGCCACCCACCGCCCGCACGGGCGGCGACGAGCAACGGTGGGGGAACACATGAGTGAAGGCGAGTTCGATCCATCGGGGGACCAGACGGTCTCCAGCGAACTGGTGGGCGTGCTCCCGGTGGAATTCACCGCGTTCCACTCCCAGCAGCACCGCGCGTACCTGCGCTACGCCCACCTGCAACTGGGCAACGCCAAGGACGCCGAGGAAGTCGTCGACGACGTGTTCACCTTCCTGCTGAAGGTGTGGCGCCAGGCGCTCAAGGAGGCGAGCCTCCACGGCTTCGCCTGGGCGGTGCTGCGCGAACACGTGGAACGGCGGCTGGCGGCCCTCGGGCGCCAGGTCGCCATGGTGGAGACGGCATGGTTCTCGGCCCTGCGCCGCTCCTCCAGGGAGCGGCTCGAACTGCTGGAGTCGAAGCTCGGCCTGTACGCGGCGATCGCCGAACTGTCCGAGCGGCAGTACGACGTGGTGCTGCTGGCCTTCCTGCTGGGCAACGACTCCGACACGGTCGCCCGGATGATGGGGATCTCCCCCGCGACCGTCCGGTCGCACGTCCGCGGCGCACGCCGAACCCTGTCCCGCAAGCTCGGGGTGGACTGGATCCCCGGAGAGGAGAAGGACCAGTGAGCGACATGCCCGCTGACCGTGACATGCCGCTGCGCGAACTGGACGCGGCCCTGGAGGACGCGGCGGTGCTCGCCGAGGAGTACGCCGGCTACGACGAGGGGGCCGCCCGGCGCCGCGTCGCCCGGCGCATCGCCGCCGACCGCGCCCGCTCGGCGCTCGGCGCCCCCGCGGGGGCGGACGCGGCCCGGGGGCAGGAGGCCGCGGCGGCCGCCTGGGACGACCTGGTGCTGGACGCCGCCTGCCACGTACGGGCCGCGCGCTGCCTGGACGACCTGACCTGGTCCCTGGCCGAGAGCCGGGACTTCGCGGAGCTCGCCCTGCACGTCCGGTCCTGGCCCCACGGCGTGGACTCGGCCCTGCTGTTCGGCTGCCTGCTGCACCTGACGGACCGGCAGGAGGCGGCGCAGTTCTGGTTCCAGTACGCCGCCGGCGCGGGCTCGCGCACGGCCGCCCAGTGCCTCTACCTCCACCACCTGGCCCGCGCCGAGGTGCGTACGGCCCGCCACTGGAAGCACCAGGCCCGCGTCCTGCCCGCCGAGGAGCACCTGCCGCCCCTGCCCCGGATCCCGGAGGACCTGGAGGAGACCCTGGGAGCCTCGGTCATCTGGACCTCCCCGCCGATCAGCACCAGGGACCTCACCCCCTTCAGCCCCGGCCGGGCCGGGCGCCCCCCGTACCGGCTGCCGGCGCGGCTGCGCCAGGCCGTCGCGGCGCGCCCCCGCAAGGAGCACCCGGAGCTGGGCGACATCGTCACACCGAGCCCACCGGTCGCCGTCGCCGTCGCACGGCACGCCCGCCTCAACCCCGTGCACCTGACGGACGAGGCGAACGCCTGGGCCCTGGAGGCCCTCAGGCAGCCCCGGCTGACCCACGCCGCCCGCAAGACCCCCGAAGTGCGCCCGGCCCCCGCCGCACTGGCCTGCGTCCACCAGGCGCTGCGCGTCCTGGAGGTCGTCAACCGCTACTCGGGCGGCGTCAGCCTCAGCCAGATCGCCCGCGAGACGAAACTGCCGCAGCTGGTCCTCGCCCGGGCCACGGAGCAGCTCGTCCGCGCCGACCTCGCCACCCCCACCGGACCCGACGCCTACGTCGCGGGCCACGCCCTGCTGCTGGCCGACGCGGCCGGCGGAACGGGCGGGGGGCACCTGCGCGAGACCCTGGCCTGGGTGCGGGACGCGGTCGGCGCGGCCGTGTACGTCGCCCGCTACACCGACGGCGAGGTCTCCATCACCCAGTACGCCGACGGGCCGAGCGCACCCGCCGTCCACGAGTGGGTCGACTTCCGCGCCGCCGCGCACGCCTCCGCCGTCGGAAAGGCCCTGCTGACCCAGCTCGACTACGACGACCGCAAGGACCACCTCGCCCGGCACGAGATGTCCCGCTTCACCTCCCACACCGTCACCAGCCAGGCGGCCCTCTTCCACCAGCTCGACACCCGCCGGCCCAACACCCCCCTCCTCGACTTCCAGGAGTACGCGGTCGGCACGGTCTGCGCGGCCGTACCGATCACCTCGGGTCCGAACGCCGAGTGCGTGGCCCTGTCGATCCCCGTCGCCGACCCGGCGCGGCTGCGGCAGGCCGCCCGGATCCTGCAGAGCGAGGCCGCCGCGGTCTTACTGGCCCTGATCGTCGCGGGCAGTACCCACCCCACCCCGGTCCGGCCCGCGTTCCAGCCCCGCGGGACGCGCCGGCGCCCGCCCGAACCGGCCGCGGCGCGGGGCCTGGCGGGCACGTTCCTGTCCACGACCGTCTAGCCGGACCGCCCGCCCGCCCGCACGGACGGGGCGGGCGCGGAGCCGAGCGGGCCCGGACCGGAAACCCCGGACCGGGCCCGCTCGTACGGCTCAGGCCCTGCGGCGCCCCAGGCCGACGGCCACCAGCAGGGCCGCGCCGACCACCAGGGCCGCGTCCACCGCCAGGACGGTGCGCACCCCGTCGAAGAGCGGCGCCCGCGTCGTGGCCAGGACGCCCAGCAGCGGGATCCCGATGGTGAGGCCGACCTGCTGGGTGGTGGTGACCAGACCGGTGGCCAGTCCCTGCTCCGCGTCGGGCACCCCGCTCGTCGCGGTCAGCCCGTACGAGATGATCGCGCCCAGGTGGCACATGCTGCCCAGTGACACGGCGACGGTCGCCACCAGCGCGCCCGAGTCCGGACCCACGGCCAGCAGCGCCGCGGTGAACAGCCCCTGCCCGGCCAGGGAGCCCACCAGGGTGCGGCGGACGCCGAAGCGTCCGACGACCCGGGGGACCAGCGGACCGGCGAGGGCCGAGGCGACGCCCTGGACGCCGAAGACCAGGCCTGTCAGGAAGGAGGACAGCCGCAGCGTCTCCTGGAGATAGAGGGTCAGCACGAACACGACCGTCGACATCATCGAGAAGGTCACCAGCCCGCCGGCGTTGCCCCAGGCCACGGTGCGCCGCCTGAGCATCGGCAGGGAGACCAGCGGGGCCGGGGACTTCGACTCCACCACCGTGAAGGCGGCGAGCAGCACCAGACCGGCCACGAGGCCGGCCCGGACGTCCGCCCCGCCGAACCCGCGGTCGGCCGCCGTCGACAGGGCGTAGATCAGCGCGAGCAGCCCCGCGGTGACGGTGACGGCGCCCGGCACGTCCAGGCGCGGCCGCTCCGGGGTGCGGGACTCGGCCAGCAGGGCGGGGGCGAGGACCAGCACCACCAGCGCGGCGACCGCGAGCAGGGCCATCGTCGAGCGCCAGCCGAGGGTGTCGGTCATGACCCCGCCGAGGACCATGCCGACGGTGAAGCCCAGGGACAGCAGCGTGCCGGAGATGCCGAGCGCCCTGTCGCGCTGCGGGCCCTCCGGGAAGGTGGTGGTCAGCAGGGACATGCCGGCCGGCACGACGGCGGCCGCGCCCAGGCCCTGGAGGGCCCGCCCGGTCAGGAAGGCCGCCGGGTTCCAGGCCAGGGTGGCGAGCAGCGAGGCCGCGCCGAAGAGCGCGAGACCGGCCAGGAACAGCCTCTTGCGGCCGTACAGGTCGCCGATCCGGCTGAAGAGGAGCAGGAACCCGCCGGACGGCAGGGTGAACGCGGTGACCGCCCACTGGAGGGCGGACGGGCTCAGCTCCAGGTCCCTGCCCAGCGCCGGCAGGGCCACGTTGAGGACGGAGAAGTCGAGCGCCACCATGAACTGGGCGGCGCAGAGCACGAAGAGGACCAGCCGGGCCCGGCCGGAGAGCCGGGCGTCCTCGGGGGCCGCCGTGCGCGGCCCGGTGACCTCGGGGGTCCGGGTGTCTGTCGTCATGGGAACCACCCTCGCGGCCCGGGAACGACCGTGGAGAGTGGGAACTTATCCTGTTGGCGCCACCACCAGGCAGCCGGACAGGGGGAAAGCGTGGCCATACCGATCGACCGGAACCGCCGTACGGAACTGCGCGAGTTCCTGATGAGCCGGCGTGCCAGGATCTCCCCGGCGGAGGCCGGCCTGCCGGACGGCGGGGCCCGCCGCCGCACCCCGGGGCTGCGCCGCGAGGAGGTCGCCGTCCTCGCCGGGGTCGGGGCGTCCTGGTACCAGTGGCTGGAACAGGGCCGCGACATCACGGTGTCCGGGCAGGTCCTCGACGCGGTGAGCCGCGTGCTCAAGCTGACCAGCGCCGAACGCCGGCACCTCTACGTCCTCGCCGGGCTCAACCCGCCCGCCCTCGAAGTGGCCCCCGGCGACCGGGACATGTGCCAGGGCCTGCAGCGGCTGATCGACGCCTGGATGCCCTTCCCCGCACACATCATGGACACCTACTGGAACACCGTGATGTACAACGACGCGGCCGCGCTGGTCCTGGGCATGCGGCCGGAGATCGTGCAGAACTGCCTGGTCGCCTTCTTCACCGACCCCGTCTACATGGCCCGCTCCCCGCACTGGGAGGAGATCGCCGTCGAGGTCGTGGCCCAGTTCCGGGCGGCCTGCTCCGAGCACCCCGAGGACGAGGGCTTCCGGGCCGTCCTGGAGCAGGCGCGGGAACTCAGCCCCCGCTTCACGCAGTTGTGGGACCGGCAGGAGATCCGGCCCGGCGGCCAGCTCCGCAAGCGGATGGAGCACCCCGTCGTCGGCACCCTGCACGTGGAGTCGACCCAGCTGCGCGTCCCGGCGCGCCCCGACCTGGCGATCGTGCTGCACACCCCGCTGCCGGGCACGGACACGGCCGAGAAGCTGGAGTGGCTGACCTCGCCGGAGGGGCGCCGCGGACTCATGTACCCGGTCGCGGGCTAGCGTCCGCGGGCGCTGCCGAGGGTGGCGACCGCGCCGACCATGCGGTCCCAGAAGGCCTCGCGGTCCAGGGAGACCGCGACGCGCGCGTTCGCGGGCAGGCCCAGGTAGCCGTGCGGGTCCACGACGGTGGCGCCGCGCGTGTGGGTGCCCCGCAGCTCCACCGCGACGTGCGCGTCCACACAGTCCACGATCGAGGGATCGATGACCCGGGCCACCGCGACCGGGTCGTGCAGCGGCGGGTGGGGCATGCCCCACAGCCGGTGGTACGTGGAGGCGAAGAAGGTCAGCAACCCGGCGCAGACGGTGCCGAGTTCCGTGCCCAGACCCTCGAAGCGCGCCACGATCTCCGGGGTGGCCAGGGCCTGGTGGGTGACGTTGAGCCCGCACAGGGTCACCGGCACGCCGCTGCGCAGGACGATGTCGGCGGCCTCCGGATCGGTGTACACGTTGAACTCGGCCGCGGGGGTCCGGTTGCCACGCTCCGTGGAACCCCCCATCAGCACGATCTCGCGGATCCGGGCGGCGCACTCGGGGTAGCGGGTCAGCAGCAGGGCGATGTTGGTGAGCGGGGCGGTGGGCACCAGCGTCACCGGCTCCGGGTGCTCCATGAGGATCCGGTGGATCAGCTCCACCGCGTGCTCCGCCACCACGTCGACCGAGGGAGCCGGGAACCGCGGGCCGTCCAGGCCGGACGCGCCGTGCACGTCGTCGGCGACCGACAGCGGCTGGAGCAGCGGACGTCCGCACCCGGCGGCGATGGGCACGTCCGTGATCCCGGCCACGGTGCACACCCGGCGGGCGTTGAGGGTGGTCTTCTCCACCGTCTGGTTCCCGGCGACCGTGGTGATCGCGAGCAGCTCGACCGCGGGATCGGCCGCCGCCAGCATGATCGCGAGGGCGTCGTCGTGTCCGGGGTCGCAGTCGATGATGATCGGGACGGGCACGGGCAGTTCCTCCCGGTGGGGGCCGCTGGCCCGCCCAGTCTGCCCCGGCGGGGCCGCGCGGGCCGCCGTTTGTGCGCCAAAACGCCCGGGACCGGTGGCGCGTACCCGTGCACCGGTCCGTCGGTCGCACGATTCCCCCGGGCGGGTGGCCCCGGCGCCGCTCCGGTGACGGAGCCTGCCGCGCCTGCGCCGACGGGCCCGGGGAGTGTGGAACGTTCGAGCCGATCACGCACCGCAGCGATCGGAAGGACTCCCCATGTTCAGAACGGTGTTCACCGCCGGCGCGGCCGCCGCGCTCGCCGCCGCCGCTCTCACGCCCCCGGCGGGAGCCGCCACCGGCGGTCCGTCCTTCGTACCCCCGGAGCAGATCACCATCGACGTGGTCCAGGTCAACGGCTCGGGCTGCCGCCCCGGCACCGCCGCCGTGGCCGTCGCCCCGGACAACACGGCCTTCACCGTGACGTACAGCGACTACATGGCCAAGGTGGGCCCCGGCTCCAGTCCGACCGACTTCCGCAAGAACTGCCAGCTCGGACTCAGCCTCAACGTCCCGCAGGGCTACACCTACGCCATCGCCCAGGCCGACTACCGCGGCTTCGCCAGCGTCGAGACGGGCGCCACCGCCACCGAGAAGGCCAGCTACTACTTCCAGGGCATGTCCCAGACCGTCAGCCGCAGCCACACCCTGCGCGGCCCGTTCCAGAACAACTGGCAGGCCACCGACGCCGTCCCCGTCGAGGCCCTCGTCTTCCACCCCTGCGGGGCGCAGCGAAACCTGAACATCAACACCGAACTGCTCGCCCAGGCCGGCACCTCCAGCCCGGCCGCCACCAGCTTCATCTCGATGGACTCCACCGACGGCAGCATCAACACCACGTACCACTTCTCCTGGAAGCGCTGTCCCCAGCGCCGCTGACCCCGCACCGGGACGGACGCGGACCGGGGGAGGGGCGTTGTCGGACCCGCTCCCTAGCATGGCGCCATGAGCAACTCGCAGAGCAGTCCGGTCTCCCGGGCGGTGCGTGCCGCCCTGGCATCGCCCCGCCCCGCAGCGGACGGAGCCGCGCCCGGCGCCGCCCTCCGGGTGGTCGAGGAGGCCCGCCCCGCCCGCACCGTGGCCGCGGGCGTCGCGGCCGCCGGCGGGGTGGACGGCGACACCGCGCGACGGCTTCGCGGGTGGGTGGCCGACCTGCTCGCGGACCGCACCGACCGGTGGCTCGGCGTGCACGACGCGCTCGCCGGCCACCGCGGCACGCTGCCCGGGCTGCTGGCCGACGTACCGCCGCCCGCACCGCCCGCCGCCCCCGGCGAGGTCCGCCGGCCCGTGCCCCGCAGCGTCCACACCACCCTGGCCCTGCTGCTGGAGCACGCCCGGCCCGAGTGGGCCGCGGCCGCGCTGGCCGTCCTGCCCGCCCGCACCCGCGACGCGCTGCTCGGGGGCGGCCCGCTCCCCGGCCCGGTGCTCGTCACCGCCGTCACGGAACACGGCGACCCGGCCGCCCGGGCGGTCCTCGCCGGGCACCCCCGGCTCGACGCCCGGGTACTGGCCCGGCTGCTCGCCGTCGGGGACGCCGCCGTCGCGGCCGCCGTGTACCGCAACCCGCGCTGCACCATGTCCCTGCGCCGCACCGTCGCCGGGCGGCTCGCGCAGCTCCCGATGGACGAGGGCCTGCGCGCGGAACTGACCGACCCCGCCCGGCTGCCCCCGGGCACCTGGCTCACCCCCCTGCTCGCCTCCGGGGACCCGGAGCTCACGCTGCGCGCGCTGAGGACCCAGCAGGTCCGCGGCGTCGCCCAGCGGTACGCACTCGTCCGCGTATGGGAGGCCGCCGGACGGGAGGCGCTCGCCGCCCTGCTCGACGGCCCGGACGTCCTGCGCCACCTGACCACCCCCGTCCTCGACGCCGTCTTCGCGGCCCTGGCCGCGGAGGACGGCTCGGGCAACGGCCTGCGGGGCCTGCGCGAGGGCGGCGAACCCTACGGGGACCCCGCCCGGCTGCCCGGGCTGCTGGCCGCCACCCGGGGCACGAGCTCCCTCGCCGCCCTGCTGTCCGAGCCGTACGCCCACGACATGCGGGCCCTCGCCGAGGCACACGCCACGACCCCGTTCATGCCCAAGGCCTGCGAGGAACTCGCCCGGCACGAGGCGGCGGACGACGCCCAGCGCCTGGTGTTCCGGCTCGGCGTCCTCAACGAGCCCTGGCGCGTCGGGGGCCGGCGCGTCGGCAACTCGGAGCCGCCCGAACGGCGCCTGGCCCGGGAGGCGCTCGACGACTCGGCGGCGGCGTGGGCGGAGGGCATGGCCGCGGCGGGACTGCTGGACCCCGTCGAACTGGTCCGCACCGCACGCCCCGCCGAACACGCGGCGGCCGCCCTGGCCCGGCTGACCGAGCGGAACCTGCTCACCGACACCGCCCTGGACGAACTGCGCACCCTCACCGGCACCCACCTCGGCGACCGCCCCGAGGCATGGGCCGCACTGGACGCCGGCCTGCCCGGACACCGGGGCACCCTGGGCGAACTGATCGCCCTGGCCGGCCGGGCGGCACCGGACGGGCCCCGGGAGCAGCAGGAGCCGCAGCCGCCGCAAACCCCGGCGGCGCACGGACCCGCCGACCGGGCCGACCAGCCCCCGGGGTCCCCGCGCACCCACCACGAGCGGGCCGCCCTCGCCGCCCTCGACCTGCTGTACTCCCTCGCCCCCGCCGGCACCCCGCTTCCCGCGGACCCCGGCACCCTGGCCTTCCTCGCCCACCACCGCCAGGAGGACGCCCCCGGCCTCGCCACCCCCGGATGGCTCGCCCGGGCCTGCGCGGACACCGCGATCGCACCGCCCCACGGCGCCTGGCACACCGCCCCCACCCCCGAGGAGATCCGCGCGGAGCGCCCCCGCAGCTGGGGCAGCAGCGCCCGGCTCACCGAAGAGGCCTACACCCACGGGCTGCTCCCCGCCGACGCACTGCTCGGCCTGCTCCCGGCGCGCGGCATGCTGCTGGAACCCCACGACTGGCGCCGCCTGGCCTTCGCCTCGGCCTGGCGGACGGCCCTCGCCCGCCGGCTGCGCACCGAACTGGGCACCGACCCCGACCGCTGGCTCCGGCTGGCGCACGCGGCCGGGCAGGCCGCCGGCCTGGACCGGCACACCGCCGAGGGCGGCCCCAGCTGGGCGGAACTCCTCGAACGGTCCCGTTGCGCCGACGCGCCGCCCGCCGGACCCCTGCCCTGCGACCCTCCCCTGTGGGGTGCGTCGAGCGGCCCGCCGAGTACGCCGGACGAGGCGCTGCGGCTGCTGCGGAGCGGCAACAGGCGCTGGGCCTGGCCCGTGGGCACGCTGCTGTGCCTGGCCGACCCCGAGGTCGTCGACGCGGTACTGCCCCGCCTCGGGCCGGACGGGCCCTGGCTGCTCGCGGCGTACCTGCTGCGCCACGACCGGACCCCGCGCGTCCTGCTCGGCCGGCTGCTCGCGGGACGCGACCCCGAGGCCCTGCGCGTCCTCGCCTCCCAGGCGCGGCGGCTCACCGACGGCGCCAGGGAACTGCTGGTCGACCTCGACGATCCCGATGTGGACCTCACCCTGCTGCGCAACGGCACCACCTCCCACCTGGCCGGCCGCATCGTCACCCGCCCCCACGACCGCACCGCCGCCCGGCTGTCGGCCGAGCTGCTGGCGGACCCGTCCGCCCCGCTGCCCGGGGGCGCCCTCTGGCTGCGCTCGCGCGAACCCGCCCTGATCGAGGAGGTCTTCGCCCGCCACGGCGCCGAACTGGGCTTCACCGAGCAGGCGGTGGGCTGCCTCCACCTGCTCGAACACGGCGGAGCCGCCCGCCTCACCGCACTCGCCGGCGGGGACCGGCTCGGCCGGGCGGCCACCGCGCTCTGCGTCAAGGCGCTGGGATCGGCCGACCCGGCCGCCGTGATCCGGACCCGCCTCGCCCGGGAACTGGCCCACGCCAAGCTCCTCACCCGGCTGCGCCGGAGCACCGGGCACTGGAAGACCACGGCCACGGTCCTGTCGATACCCGGGGCGGTGGACTGGGAGGCGCTGGCCGAGGCGCACGAGGAGGAGCCGATCCCCCACTGGGGCCACCTGGTCAACCTCCGCGGCGCCCCGGCGGGCCTGCGGCTGCGGTACGCCGCGCTGCTGCCCGAGCCCGGCCCGGACGGTCTGCCCGACGGGCCCGAGGTCACCCGGGCCCGTGCCCGGTACGGAGTGGCCGGCCTCCACCACTGCCCGCCCGCCACCCAGCTCGACGGCCTGCTGGCCTCGGGCGGCCTGACCGGGGACGACCTGCTGTACACGGCGGCGCCGGCCGCGCGGATCCTCGCCTACCTGAACACGGGCGCCCGACGACCGGACGCCCCGCCGCAGGCCGCGGCCGCCCTGGACGGACTCGGCGCCCTCGTCGGGAGCCGCCTGGCCGCCGATCCGGCCGCCTGGGACCGGGCCGTCGCCCGGCTGGCGGGCCGCGACCCCCATTGGGATCCGGTGTCGCCGGTCTCCGCGCTCCTGTCCTGAGGGCCGATGCGTGGGCAGGACGCGCAGGCCCCGATGTGTAGGGCCGATGTGTACGTGATGTGAAGAAATGTCTTGGGGGGCGTTCGGGTGGGAGTCGCAGCCACCCGCAACCGGATGCGCAGAGTAGTAACTCATCACGGCCAGTAACTACTTTCGGGAGGTTCGATGGACACCGCACCGACGTACGCACTGTCGTCCCGCACGCCCCGCTGGGCACTCGACCCCTACCGCTTCCCCGGGCTGGAGGGCCTGGAGGACGCCGAGGCCCTCGGGGAGCCCGGCCTCCCGCCCGCCCCGGCGCCCGCGGGGAAGCCCCACCGGCCCGCGCGCTGACGCCGCCGCCGGGGACCGGACCGCCGTCCCGTCCCCGGACCCGCCGCATGGCGAATCACCCGCCGCCGCGTACCGCCGGGGCTTACGATCTCGAACGGACGGTCCCGTCCCGCGACCGCCGCCCGCCCTGCACCCGTGGAGGTCAACCGTGTTCCGCACGGCCGAAGGACACCGCAGTCAGCGCACCAGCAGCCGCCCCGGCCGAGGCGGCCGCGCAGGCCTCCGGGGGGCGGCCTGCGCCGCCGCGGCGGCGGGCGTGTTCCTCGTCTCCGGCTGCTCCTCATCCGGCGAGAGCGGACCGGGGGAGGCGGCCGGCGGCGTGCCCGTCGTCGAGAAGGGCAAGCTCACCACCTGCACCCATCTTCCCTACCCGCCCTTCCAGTTCGAGCAGAACGGCAAGGTCGTCGGCTTCGACGTGGCCCTGATCGACCTCGTCGCCAAGGACCTCAAGGTCGAGCAGAAGATCCTCGACACCCCGTTCGAGAACTTCAAGACCGGGGCCTTCCTGAACTCGGGCCAGTGCGACCTCGCCGCGGCCGGCATGACCATCACCGACGAGCGCAAGAAGAACGTCGACTTCTCCGTCCCCTACTTCGACGCCACCCAGGCGCTGCTGGCGACCAAGAAGAGCGGCATCACCACCCTCGCCGACGTCAAGGCGAAGTCGGCCAAGCTCGGCGCCCAGGCCGGGACCACCGGCGAGAGCTACGCCAAGAGCCAGGGCTTCAACCCCGTCGCCTTCGAGAGCTCGGACGCGGTCCTCAACGGCCTGCGCACCGGCCAGGTCGACGCCGTCGTCATCGACTACCCGGTCGTCCAGGGCTGGCTCAAGGACAAGGCCAACACCTCCGAGTTCGTCCTCGGACAGAACATCGACACCGGGGAGCAGTACGGGTTCTCCGTGAAGAAGGGCAACGCCGCCCTGCTCGCCGCGATCGACAAGGCCGTCACCACCGCCAAGGCCGACGGAACCTACAAGAAGATCTACGAGCAGTGGATCGGCCCGATGCCCCAGTCGGCGTCGTGACCTCCCGGCTGACCCGGCGCCAGCGGCGCCGGGTCTGGCAGGGCACCCAGTACGCGGTGTTCGTGGCGGTGCTGGTCGTGGTGGCCGTCCAGGCCGACTGGGACCGGCTGCGCAACCAGTTCGCGCAGAAGGACCTGGTCCTGCGGCTCTTCCCGGACATCCTCACCATCGCTCTGCGCAACACGGTGGTGTACACCTTCTCCGGGTTCGCCTTCGGCCTGGTGCTCGGGCTGGTCGTGGCCATGATGAGGCTGTCGTCGGTGGCCCCCTACCGCTGGGTCGCCGGCGTCTACATCGAGCTCTTCCGCGGCCTGCCCGCCCTGCTCATCTTCATCTTCGTCGGGGTCGCGGTGCCCCTGGCCTTCCCGGGCACCGAGATCCCCGGCGGGACGTACGGGAAGGTCGCGCTGGGCCTCGGCCTGGTCGCGGCCGCCTACATGGCGGAAACGATTCGGGCCGGCATCCAGGCCGTCCCCAAGGGGCAGATGGAGGCGGCCCGCTCGCTCGGCTTCTCCCACGGCCGCGCCATGGTGTCCGTGATCATCCCGCAGGCCTTCCGCATCGTCATCCCGCCGCTCACCAACGAGCTCGTCCTGCTGTTCAAGGACTCCTCGCTGGTGCTGTTCCTGGGCGTCACCCTGGAGGAGCGGGAACTGACCAAGTACGGCCGGGACCTGGCCAGCGAGACCGCGAACTCCACCCCGATCCTGGTCGCGGGCCTGTGCTACCTCCTGGTGACGGTGCCGCTGAGCTTCGTGGTGCGCCGCCTGGAGGCCCGCGCGGACAAGGCCACGTGAGGAGGAGGGGGACCCGATGTCACGGACGAACGGAACGGCGGCGGACACCTTGGGCGCGGACCGCGCGGAGATCGAGATCCGGGGGCTGCACAAGTCCTTCGGCGACAACCACGTCCTGCGCGGCATCGACCTCGACGTCGCCCGCGGCGAGGTGGTGTGCGTCATCGGGCCGTCGGGCTCGGGCAAGTCCACCCTGCTGCGCTGCGTGAACCTGCTGGAGGAGCCGAGCCGGGGCCAGGTCTTCGTCGGCGGGACCGAGCTCACCGACCCCGATGTCGACATCGACGCCGCGCGCCGCCGCATCGGCATGGTCTTCCAGCAGTTCAACCTCTTCCCGCACGTGAGCGTCACCGGGAACCTCACCCTCCCGCAGCGCAGGGTCCTGGGCCGGCGCAAGGCCGAGGCGGCCGCCGTCGCCCGCGAGAACCTGGAGCGCGTCGGCCTCGCCGGGAAGGCGGACGCCTTCCCGGCCCAGCTCTCCGGCGGGCAGCAGCAGCGCGTGGCGATCGCCCGGGCCCTGTCGATGGGGCCGGAGGTGATGCTCTTCGACGAGCCCACCTCGGCGCTCGACCCGGAACTCGTCGGCGAGGTGCTGTCGGTGATGCGGGTGCTCGCGGGGGAGGGGATGACGATGATGGTCGTCACCCACGAGATGAGCTTCGCGCGCGAGGTCGCCGACCGGGTCGTCTTCATGGACGGCGGGGTCATCGTGGAACAGGGGGCGGCGGAACAGGTGGTGACCCGGCCGACCCAGGAGCGGACCCGTGACTTCCTCAACCGCGTGCTCGACCCGGCGGCCGTCGAGGCACCGGGCCCCGAGGCGGCGCCGGGCCCCGGGACTGCGGGCTCCGGGACGGCGGGCTCCGAGGACGGCGGCAGGCACCGGACGGACGGCGGGGAACCCGGCCCGGGCGCCGACGGCTGACGGGGCAGCCGTCCCCCCCCCCGGCTGACGGGGCGCCCGTCCCCGCCCCGGCACGTCCCTCAGCCCCCCGTCCGCACCGGTCGCCGGAGCAGGTAGGCGCCTGCGGCGGTGACCAGGACGGCCATGCACGCGATGAACACCAGCCCCGCACCCTCCAGTCCGAGCGGTCCCACCAGCAGCCCCACACCGATCACCGGCACCGAGATGCCGCAGTACGCCACCACGAACAGCGCCGAGATCACCGCGGCGCGCCGGTCCTCCGGAGAGGCCCCGGCCACCGCGGACAGCGCCCCGCGGAAGGCCAGCCCCTGCCCGCAGCCGCCGACCAGCGCGCTCAGCGCCACCAGGACCAGCAGATCCCAGCGCAGCGCGCCCGCGAGCAGCGCCAGCCCGCCCAGCAGCCCCGCGCAGCCCAGCGGCAGCGAGCGCCCCACCCCGACGCGGCCGACGGCCAGCTGTCCGGCGGTGGAGGAGAAGAAGGCCAGCGCGACGACCAGCCCGCCCACGGCGTGGCTGTGCACGTCCAGCGACTGCGCCAGGAACGCCGGACTGACCGAGGTGAACACCCCGAAGAGCGCGAAGCCCACGAAGGAGGCGATCGCCGCCGGCGCGAACACCGGGCGCACCCGGGCGGGCAGGCCGGGACGCTGCGGCCGTACGGCGCGCAGCGGGCCCCGCTCCCGCACGGTCTCCGGCAGCCCCAGCACCACGACGGCCGACCCGGCCACCAGGACCAGGTGCACGGCGAACGGCAGGTACAGGGGCCAGGGGGCGTACTGCGCGAGCAGCCCCGCGAGCAGCGGACCGCAGCCGAGGCCGCCCATGTTGGCGGCCGTCGCGACGAAGGTGGCCCGGCCCTTCCCCCGCTCGGGGGCGAGTTCGAGGACGTAGGCCGTGGCGGCGCCGGTGAACAGCCCGGCGGAGAGCCCCGACAGCAGCCGGCCCGCGTACAGCCAGGGCAGGCCGGTGGCCGACAGGAAGCAGACGGCGCTCCCCGCCGCACACCCCAGGCCGGCCAACAGCACCGGCCGCCTGCCGACCGTGTCCGAGGCGTCGCCCGCCAGCAGCAGGACCCCGATGACCGCGAAGGCGTAGACCGCGTAGACGACCGTCACCGTCAGCTCGGAGAAGGAGAACTTCTCCTGGTACATGCCGTAGAGCGGGGTGGGCAGCGTGGTGCCGGTCATGCACACGGCGAACACCGCCCCGGCGAGCAAGCACTGGCGCCATCTGCGGCGGTCACCGTCCATGCCGCCGACGGTAACCCCGCCCCCCGCCCCGGACAGGTCAGGCGCGGCTGCGCGGGGTGCGCCCACACGGGGTGCGCCCACACGGGGCAGGGCCGGTACGCGAGGCCGGGCGCGCGGGCTGCAGCGTGCGGTCCAGGACGTGGGAGTGCCCGCCCCAGCCCGGTGCCCGGACCGCCGCTCGGACCCCGGGCGTTTGCGCAAGCCCTCCGGGCCGGTCCTGTAGCGGGCCTCCGGTGCGGCGCGAGTCGGGGTCGAGTCCGGCTGCGGCCGGCGCTGGCACCGTAACGACGGAGACGCGGGGCGGATGGCGTACGCACTCCATCGCCGCTCCGACGCGGGTGCGGCGGTCCTCTGCCGGGACCACCCGTCCCGAGCGCGCACGAAGCCTGCCGACCGGGAGGCCGAGAACCAAAGGAGTTCCCCTAATGAAGATCGTTCTGATGTCGGGCAGTACCCGGCGGGACTCGCTGAACACCACCGTCCTGGAGACCGTGCGGCACGTGCTCGCGGGCCTCCCCGGTGCGCACGAGACGGTGTACCTCGCCGTCGCGGAACTGCCCTATTACGAGGCGGGCCTGGAGCGCGCCGACGGCTCGGCGGCGGTGCGCGCGGCCAAGGACCTGGTCGCCGGAGCCGACCTGCTGTTCATCAGCACCCCTTCCTACAACGGCGCCATGCCCGGCGCGCTGAAGAACGCGCTCGACTGGCTGTCCCGGGCGGACGGCGCGACCCCGAGCCCGCTGACCGGCCGGGTGGCGGCCGTGGCCAGCGCCTCCCCCGGACCGGGCGGAGGCCTCGAGGCGCAGGCCGGGCTGGTCACCCTGCTCGCCCGCTGCGGCGCGCGGGTCGTCGAGCACGAGCCGGTCGGAGTCACCCGCGCCGCCGGGGTGGCCGCCGAGGGGGGCCGCTTCACGGACCCCGAGCTCGTGGCCCGCCTGGAGGGCCTGACCCGCGCGGCCCTCGCCGCCGCCGGGGAGCAGACGGAGGTGCTGGTCTGATGGCGCGTGACAAGGAACCCGGCCTGCTCGCGATCATGAAGGAGGACCTGGACGTCGTCGTCGCCCAGGACCCCTCGATGCGCAACCGCCGCGAGGCCCTGCTGCACGCGGCCCTGCCCGCCCTGTGGGCGCACCGCGTCGCCCACCGCCTGCACCGGCGTGGCATGCGCATGACGGCCGGGCTGATCGCCTGGCAGGCGCGCCGCAAGACCTCCGTGGAGATCCACCCCGGAGCCGTCCTCGGCCGGCGGGTGTTCATCGACCACGGCGCCGCCGTCGTGATCGGCGAGACCGCGGTGATCGGGGACGACGTGACCATCTACCACCAGGTGACCCTCGGCGCGGTCGGCTGGTGGAGCGACAACAAGCGGCCCGCCGGCGAACGCCGCCACCCCGTGGTCGGCCACCACGTCGTCCTCGGCACCAACGCGACGGTCCTCGGCCCCGTCACCATCGGAGAGCACGCCGTCATCGGCGCCCAGGCCCTCGTCAACAAGGACGTCCCCCCGGGAGCCCGCGTACTCGCCGCCACCGCCGTGATCAAGGCCGTCGGCGAGCAGCCGCAGCCCATGGAGGACCTGTACGCCGTGACGGCCTCGGCCGGCTCCTGGTAGGAGCGTCCGCCGCTCCGCTCCCTCCGCGCCACCACCCGCCTCGGGTAGTCCCCTTCCCCCCACGAAGGCTGCACCGGCGTACGGGCGGACCGTACGAACACCCCCGACCGGCAGCCGCACGCCCCGACTTGTGAGGAACCACACGTGGAAAGCCGTACGCCGCGCCCCATCGCCGACAGCATCGAGGACCTGATCGGATCCACCCCGCTGATCCGCCTCCACTTCGAGGACACCGCCCCGGGTACTCAGGTCCTGGCCAAGCTCGAGGCCGCCAACCCGATGTCCACCAGCAAGGACCGCGCCGCCCTGTACATGCTGCGGGCCGCCGAGCAGCGCGGCGAACTCACCCCCGGCAGCGGCACGGTCATCGAGGCGACGTCCGGCAACACCGGCATCTCCCTGGCCTCCCTCTGCGCCTCCCGCGGCTACCGCTGCGTCATCGTGCTCCCCGACAGCGCCACCCCCGAGCGGGTCGCCCTGCTCAAGGCGCTGGGCGCGGAGGTCGTGCGGACCCCGCGCGAGCAGGGCTACCCCGGCGCCATCGCCAAGGCGCAGGAGCTGCACGCGGCGACCCCCGGGTCCTGGTTCCCGTGCCAGCACGAGAACGCCGACAATGTACGGGCCCACTACGAGACCACCGGCCCGGAGATCTGGGCCGACACCGGCGGGCGCGTCGACGTCCTGGTCTGCGGCGTGGGCACCGGCGGCACCCTGACCGGCATCGCCCGGTACCTCAAGGAGCAGAACCCGGACATACGCGTCGTCGCGGTCGAGCCGGAGAACTCCCCGGTGCTCTCCCAGGGCGTCGGCGGCCTGCACCGCATCCCGGGGCTCAACGGCGGCTTCGTGGCGCCCACCACCGACGTCTCGCTGATCGACAGCGTGGTGACCGTCACCGACGAGGAGGCACTGGCCGCCGCCCGGCAGCTCGCCCGGCGCCAGGGCATCTTCGCCGGGGTCTCCTCCGGCGCCGTCGCCCACGCCTCCGCCCGGCTGGCCGCCCACCCGGACTACGTCGGCGCGTCGATCGTCACCCTGCTGCCCGACACCGGCGAGCGCTACCTCAGCCTGTGGGCCGAGGAGCAGGCCCCCGCCGCCCGGCCGGCTTCCCGGCGGCCCTCCGCCGCCGAGCAGCCCGCGGACCAGCCCGCCGCAGAGCAGCCCGCCGCCGACCGCCCGGCCGCCGGGCAGCCGACGGCCGAGCAGCCCCTGGCCCTGACCGCGAAGTCCTGACCGCGAGGGCGGGCGGGCCGGGCCCTCGTCGGTGCGGCCTGGCACCATGCCGCCATGGATCTCGAACACGCGCTCGCCGGCCTCGACTCCCACCCCTGGTCGGAGGCCTCCCACGCCTACGGCGGCGCGGAGGACCTGCCCGCCCTCCTGCGGGACTTCGCCGGGGCCGACGAGGAGAGGTCGGACGAGGCCCTGCACGAGCTGTACGGGAGCCTGCTCCACCAGGGCACGGTCTTCACCGCCAGCGTGGAGGCCGTGCCCTTCCTGGCCCGCCTCGCCGCCGCGGGCCACCGCACGGCCGACGTCCTGGCGCTGCTGGCGGGCATGGCCGGGAGCACGGACGAGCACGGACTGGAGCCGGGCGCGGTGGCGGCCGCCGTGGCCGGCCGGCTCCCGCTGCTGCTCCCGCTGCTCGACGCCCCCGAGGCACAGGTGCGCGGCCGCGCCGCGTGGGCCGTGTCGCGGGCCCGCCCGGCCGGGCCCGTACTGCCCGCGCTCCGCGCGCGCTGGGACGTGGAGGCGGACCCCCGGGTACGCGCGGAGCTGCTGGCCGCGATGGACCGGACCGACGCGCCGGCCGCGGCCGCCACCGCCGCCTCCGTGCTGGACCCGGGCCATCCGGCGGAGCTGCGCCTGCAGGCGGTCCTCGTCCGCCTGCACGCGGGGCTGCCCTGGACGGAGGAACAGCAGGCGGCCCTGCTGTCGGTCCTGCCCGCCGACCCCCTCGTGGCCGGCCGGCGCGACCTGACGGGCCGACAACCGCTGGCCGACGCCGTGGAGGCACTGCTGGACCGGGGCGGGGCGGCCCACCGCGAGGCCGCGTTCGCGCTGCTCGACACCGCCCTGGGCGACGGCCGGGCCGAGGTCCGCGCCGAGGCGGTGGGGGCGGCCGACCGGGCGTGCACCCGCTCGCGCAGCGCCGGCCGGCTGGTGCCCGCCCTCGCGGCGGCCGCCGTCGACGAGGAGGCCGTGCTCGCCGTGGCCCCGGTCCTGGGCCGCCTGGGCTCCGCCGCCGCACCGGCGGCGCCGGTGCTGGCCGCCGTCGCCGGCCGCCGCCCCGACGAGGAGGACGACGTCGCGGACCGGGTCCTGGCCGCGCTCGTACGGGTCGACCCGGCCCTGGCCGCGCCGCTCCTCGCCCGGTCCCTCGGGCGCCGGCCGCGCGCGCTCGGCGCCGCCGTCGGGGTGGTGGCCCCGCCCGTCCCCGCCTTCCCCTTCCACCCGGACCTCCTCGACGCCGTCCGCGACCGGTTCGCCCGGCCGCGCTCCCTGGACGGCAAGGAGGCCTGGCAGCTGGCCGCCCTGCTGACCGGCTGGGGCGCCCGGGCCGCCGACGCGCTCCCGGAACTCCTGCTCGCCCTGCGCCACCACCAGCGCCAGACCGCCCCGGTCGTGGCCGCCCTCGCGGCCGCCGGCGCACCGGAGGAGCGCACCCGGGCGGCCGAGGCGCTGCGGACGGCCGCCGCGGAGGACGAGGCGCTGTCCGTGGCGACGGCGCTCCACGAGCTGACCGGCGACGACGGGGTGCTGCTGGAACGCATCGCGCAGCAGCTCTCGGACGGGGCCCACGCGGCCGCGCGCGCGGCGCAGGCCGCGGGCGGGCTGGGCTCCCGGGCGTCCTCGCTGGTCCCGCTGCTGCGCGCGGCCCTGAGCGGCCCCGGCGCACTCCTCCCCGACCTGGAGGCCGACACCGCGCTCGCCGGAGCCCTCTGGCGCATCGCCGGGGACGCCGCGACGGCGGTGGCGGTCCTCGACGCGGTCCTCGCCCGTGCGCCCGAGGGCCCCTGGGGCCACTGGTGCGCGGTCCGCGCGGTCCGGGCGGCGGCGGTCCTGGGTCCGGCGGCGGGTTCCCTGACACCCCGTCTGGAAGCGCTGCTCGGCGACGCCCAACGGGTGCCGGCGGCGGCGCTCGCGCTCGTCGCCGTCGCCCGGCCCGACGCGGCGGGCCGGACCGTCCTGGCCGGGGCCGTGCTGGACGCCGTCGAGCGGGGAGCCGACCCGCTGGAGGCCTGCGAGGCCCTCGAAGCCCTGGGCGCGGCCGTCCTGACCCCCGGTCAGCGGGAGCGGCTGGCGGTGCTCGCCGAGGGGGACGCGCGCGTGTTCCGTGCGGGGGTGGAGGGCCGCGGCGTCCAGGACGACGAGCTCCTGCGCGTCCGGGCCCGCGCCCTGCTCGCGGCCGTCCCGAACGACCCCGCCCCCGCCGGCTGACGCCCCGCGGCCGCCCCCGCCCTCCCGCCCCCCTGCCCTCCCGGCGCAACCGCCCTCCCGGCGCAACCGCCGGCCGGCCGGCGTACGTCCGGGGGTGGGGGTGGTGTGCGTGCAGGAGGAGGAACCGCGGGGGTGGCGGCCCGCCGTGGCGGCGCTGCCCGCGGCCGCCGCGGCGCTCGTGTACGCCTGGGCCCGCTGGTGCTTCGGCGGCGCCGCGCCCCCGTCCCCCGCCGTCGCGGTGGCCGGCGGCGCGGTCCTCGTCCTCGGCGCCTCGGCGGCGTACGCGCTGTCCGTCCGCGGGGCGGGCGGCCTCTTCGGCGCGCTGTTCCTCGCGCTGGGGCTGCTGTCGACGGTGGCGGCCACGGAGCGGACGGCCGCACGCGCGGAGACGGCCACCTGCGTGGTCCGGGAGGTCCACGCCGAGACGGAGGCCTCGTTCGGCGAGGGAGGTGCGGAGAAGACCGTGTACCGCCTCGCGCTGGACTGCCCCGGAGGCCGTCCCGGAGAGCTCAAGGACGCCCCGTCCCCCCTCTCCCGGGGCGCGGAGGTCCGCATCGCCTACGACCCCCGGGGCCGGCTGTCCGCGGTGCCGGCCGGTGCGGCCCGGCCCTGGAAGCCGGCCCTGTCCGCCCTGCTCCTCCTCGCCCTCGCCGCGGTCCTGGCCGCGCACCGCCGTCGTCCGCAGCCGTGACCCCCGGCCGCGGCGCGCACGGACCGCCGCGGCGGGGAGGCGAAGTCACGCCACCCGGAGGACAGTTGAGCACAGACGCCTCCGGCAACGGATTCCGAAGCCTGGACGCCCATTGGCCATCGATTCGTAAGTTACCTATGGGTTTCACTAACAAAAACACGGCCGACGACTTGCGCAACCCCTGAGGGCTCGGACAGTATCGGCCCCGTTCCGCCTCACCGCGCCCGGACGAGCACCGGCAACCCCGTGCCGTCCCACGCCCCGCGAGCCGCCCGATCCGAGCGGTCGCCCGTACGCGCCCCCCTCCGAGGCACAACTCCCTTCCACGCGACCCAGCGTCGCGTTCCCTCTCATTCACCTACCCTCGAAGGCAAGGCAGAGATGGCACCACTGGCCTCGCGCCGACGTACCGCGGCCGCCGCCGACCGGCATCCCGTGGACGTGGTCCCCCCGTTCTCCCAGCTGTCGCTGTACGGCTTCCAGCACGTCCTGGCGTTCTACGCCGGCGCGGTCCTCGTCCCGATCATCCTGGGCAACAGCCTCGGACTCTCCCCCCGGGAACTCGTCTACCTGATCAACGCCGACCTGGTCACGGCCGGCATCGCCACCATCATCCAGGCCTGGGGCTTCTGGCGGATCGGCGCCCGCCTCCCGCTCGTCCAGGGCGCGACCTTCACCGCCGTCTCCCCGATGATCGCCATCGGCCAGGGCGCGGGCGGCGGAACCGCCGGCCTGCTGGTGGTCTACGGCGCCGTGATCACCGGTGGCATCGCCACCTTCCTGCTCGCCCCGTTCGTGGGACGGCTCGCCAAGTACTTCCCCCCGATCGTCACCGGCACCCTCCTCACCGTCATCGGCATCGTGCTCGTACCCGTGGCCCTGCAGGACGTGGGCGGCGGCTCCGACCTGATCGGCAAGCCCGGCTACGGAGCCCCGGAGCACTTCGCCTACGCGGGCGCAACCCTCCTGCTCATCCTGCTCCTGTCCCGTTTCGGCGGACCCTTCCTGCGCAGCGTCGCGGTCCTGCTCGGCCTCGTCGGCGGAACGGCCGCCGCCTGGCTGCTCGGTGACGCCGACCTCGGCGCCGTGGAGCAGGCCGACTGGATCGGGGTGAGCACCCCGTTCCACTACGGCGCACCGCAGTTCCACCTCTTCCCGATGCTCGCGATGGTGGTCGTCATGGTGATCACCATGGTGGAGACCACCGGGGACGTGTACGCCATGGGCGAGATCACCGGCCGCGAGGTGGACGGCGAGACGGTCGGCCGGGCCCTGCGCGCCGACGGCGTGGCCACCGTCCTCGGCGGCGTGTTCAACTCCTTCCCCTACGTGGCCTTCGCCGAGAACATCGGCCTGGTCCGCATCTCCCGGGTGACCAGCAGGTTCGTCGTGGTCGCCGCCGGTTTCCTCATGATCCTGCTGGGCCTGGTCCCCAAGGCCGGCGCGGTGGTCGCCTCCGTCCCGCACCCGGTCCTCGGCGGCGCCGCCGTCGCGATGTTCGGCATGGTCGCCACCGTCGGCATCCAGATCCTCGCCAAGGTCGACCTGCGCGAGGAGCGCAACGCCCTGATCCTGGCGCTCAGTCTGGGCGCCGCGATGCTGCCGGCCGTCGTGGGACCGTTCTTCGCACGCATGCCCGTGGAGGTGCGGGCCGTCCTGGGCAGCGGGATCACGCTCGGCAGCCTCACCGCGGTCCTGCTGAACCTGTTCTTCCACACCCGGGCCGGCCGCACGACGCGGGAGGAGATCGACTGGGACGCCTTCGCCGACGCGCAGCCGTCGAGGTGATCCCCCCGTGCCCACACCCCCGTTCTCCCCCGCCGAGGCCCGGGCCGCACGCCTGCGCCTGGGCATGACGCCCGGCCATGTGGTCGTCGCGATGGCCCAGTTGGGCCTGGACCGGCCGACGGAAGCGGTCCACGCCTGGGAAGCCGGGACGGTCCCCCCGACCGAACCCGAACTCCTCGCCCTGGCCGACGCCCTGTGGTGCCCGGTCGTGGTCCTCATGGCCGTACGGCCCGGCACCCTGCGCGAGCACCGCCTGGCACGCGGGTTCACCGCCGAACGCCTGGCCCTGCGCATCGGCATGGACCCGTACGCCTACGCCGCCGCCGAGGCCGAACGCCGCTGGCCCGGCACCGACCGCCAGACCCTGCTCCTGGCGGACGCCCTGGGCCTGGGCACGGAGGACCTGCTCGACCTCCTCGGCCGGGACGCCGAACTCGTCGGCCTGCTGCACCAGGCCGTCGAGGGGCGCTGGAAGGCCCACGTCGCCGCACTGGCCGACCTGGCCCAGGCCGACGAGCGGGCCGTGGCGGGCGCCCTGCGCACGCTGCACCGGGAGTACACCCGGTTCGACGAGCGCTACATGGGCCATCTCGTCGCCCGCAACGACGACGCCCGGCTGAGGGAGATCGCCGCCGACCGGGCGGCCTGGCTCCGGGCCCTGCCGGACCGCTTCCGCTCCCTCGTCGGCCACGGCCCGGCCGGCCGGCGCCCCTGACCCCGCGCCCCTGAGCCCCGTCCGCCGGCCCGCGCGGGCCGGCGGACGGGTGTGCGGGCGGTCAGCCCGCCCGTACGCGCTCCAGCGCCGCAATCCCGAGCTCCAGGGCCTCGGCGGGCCCGGCCGTGCACTGCTGGAGGTCGACGAAGGCGCTGTCCGCGCCCGAGGCCCGTACCCCGTCGAGCACCGAGGCGATGGCGTCGGCGCCGGCGCCGGCGCCGGGGCGGACGTTGTAGCGGATGTGCCGGGTCAGCGCCCCGGGATCCCGGCCGGCCTCCTCGGCGGCCCGCCGCGCCACGTCCCACAGCCCCGCCTCCGCGTCCGGCGGCAGCAGCACCCCGGCCCAGCCGTCGGCGCGGCGGCCCACGCGGCGCATCGCGGCGGGGGAGAGGCCGCCGAGCAGCACGGGCGGCCCGCCGGGCCGGGCCGGGCGCAGGCCGACGTACGACTCGGGGATCGACCAGTGCGGGCCCTCGTGCCCGAACACCTCCCGCGTCCAGTAGCCGCGCAGGACGTCGAGGACCTCCTCCAGCAGGGCGCCGCGCCGTGTGAAGTCGGCGTTGACCGCGGTGTACTCGTCGCGCAGCCAGCCCAGGCCCAGTCCGGCGACCAGCCGGCCCGCGCTGAGCGCGTCGAGGGTGGTGAGGGTGCGGGCCAGCAGCAGCGGCGGGTACCAGGGGGCGTTGAGGGTGCTCGTGGCGAGCCGGGCCCGGGTGGTCGCCCCGGCCGCGGCGGTCAGCACGGTCAACGGGTCCAGGAAGGTGCGGAACCCGGCCGGGTACGGGTCCCGCGCCGTGTGGCCGGGGTAGAGGTCGCTGGGCGAGACCGGTGCGAGGGACCGGTCGCCGACCCACAGCAGGCCGAAGCCGGCCTCCTCGGCCTGCCGGGCGAACGGCACGATCCACTCGGGTCGGGCGTGGTCCCCGTACTGGGGCAGCGCTATTCCGAAGTCCATCGGGCCAGTCTCGGCCGGACGCGGCGCCGGGCCGAGGGTTTGCGGCGGCCCGGCGTGGCGCGCGTGGCGCCCGCCCGCGCTCCGGCGCGGGTCACCCGCGCGGCGCGTACATGATCACCGCCACGCCGGCGAGGCAGATGAGCGCCCCCACGACGTCCGCCCGGTCGGGGCGGTACCCGTCGAGGACCATGCCCCAGGCGAGCGACCCGGCCACGAACACCCCGCCGTAGGCCGCCAGGATCCTGCCGAAGTTCGCGTCCTCCTGGAGGGTCGCGACGAACCCGTACACGCCGAGGGCGATGACCCCCGCGCCGATCCACGCCCACCCCCGGTGCTCCCGCACCCCCTGCCAGACGAGCCAGGCGCCGCCGATCTCGAAGAGGGCGGCGGCGAGGAACAGGGCGACCGAGCGAACGACGAGCACGAGGACCACTTTCGAAGACGGGGGGAACCCGAAACTAACAGCGGGCGCCCGCCCGCCCCCACCTATACCCTGCCTGCTCATGACCGTGCTGCGAGGTGCCTCCGTCGTCCTGCGCCCCACCCTCACCGAGGACGTCCCCGCCCTGGCCGCCATCCGGGCCACTCCCGAGGTCCGCGCCCGGTGGCGCGGCGAGGACGACCTGGAGGCGGAGATCGCCGGCGATCTGGAGGACACGGACACGATCCGCCTCACCATCAGCCACCGGGACCGGATCGTCGGCATGATCCAGTGGCACGCCGAGGAGGAGCCGGACTACCGGCACGCCGGGATCGACCTCTTCCTCGACCCCGCCGTGCACGGCATCGGCCTGGGCACCGACGCCGTGCGCACCCTCGCCCGCCACCTCGTCGACGACCACGGCTTCCACCGCCTCGTCATCGACCCGGCGGCCGACAACGCCGCGGCGATCCGCTGCTACGAGAAGGTCGGCTTCCGGCCGGTCGGCACCATGCGCCAGTACGAGCGCGGCCCGGACGGCACCTGGCACGACGGCCTCCTGATGGACCTCCTGGCCGTCGAACTCAGGCGCTGACCGCCGCCGTCCGACGGCCCGCAGGGGCGGCCCCCGGCCGGAGTTGACCCTCCCCCTACGTCAGGCTTCAGGCTGAAGCCGACGAAAGGGCAGGCGGATGGGTTACTCGGTGGGTCAGGTCGCGGCGTTCGCCGGGGTGACGGTGCGCACGCTGCACCACTACGACAAGGCCGGGCTGCTCTCTCCCGGCAGCCGCAGCCACGCCGGCTACCGGCTCTACGACGACGCGGACCTGGCCCGGCTCCAGCAGGTCCTCTTCTACCGCGAGCTCGGGTTCACCCTCGACGAGACGGCCGCGATCCTGGAGGACCCGCAGGCGAACGCCCTGGAGCACCTCCAGGCCCGCCAACGGCGGCTGAGCGAGGAGATCGCCAGGCTCCAGCGGCTCTCCGAGGTGGCCGAGCGGGCCATCGAGGTCCAGCGGACGGGGGTCGCGATGACCCCGCAGGAGCGCTTCGAGGTGTTCGGGGAGATCGCCTTCGACCTCAGCTACGCCACGGAGGCGGAGCTGAAGTGGACCGGGTCGGAGGGCCGCCGCGAGGCGATGGCGCGCGCCGCCGCCCACACCAAGGAGGACTGGCGCCGGCTCATGCGCGAGGCCACCGCCTGGCGCGCCGAACTCCTCACCGCCTTCGACGAGGGGGAGCCCGGCGACGGGGAGCGGGCCGGGGACCTCGCCGAGGAACACCGCCTGCACATCTCGCGGTGGTTCACCTCCTGCCCGCCCGACATGCACCGGCGCATCGCCGACGACTTCCTCGCCGACCCCCGCGCCTTCGCCCTCGTCGTACCGCCCTCGCAGCAGCGCCCGGGCCTGGCCGCCTACCTCCACGAGGCCGTCCACGCCAACGCCGCCCGTCGCGCGCCCGCCCGTACCGACCCGGAAGAGAACCGATGAAGATACTGATCGCCGCCGCCGGATCGCGCGGCGACGTCGACCCCTACACGGGCCTGGGCGCCGCACTGCGCGGCGCCGGCCACGAGGTCGCCCTGGCCGCCACCGGCGCCTTCGCCCCCCTCGTACGCGCCGCGGGACTGGAGTTCCGCGGCCTTGCCGCAGACACCCGGCCGCGCGGCGACGCCGCCGACCGGCGCGGGCTGATGCGCACCGCCGCCGCCTTCCTCACCGAACTCGGCCAGGGCTTCGCCGACGCCGTGGACGGGGACACGGACCTGCTCCTGCTGTCCACCACCACGGCCCCGCTCGGCTGGCACCTCGCGGAGGCCACCGGCACGCCCGCCCTCGGCGTCTACCTCCAGCCCACCACGCCCACCGGCGACTTCCCGCCGGTCGTCACCGGCGCGCGCTCACTGGGCCGCCTCGGCAACCGCGCCGCCGGACGCCTCGCCCTGCGCATGGCCGACCGGATCGCCGAACAGGGCGTCGCCCGGCTGCGCGAGCGCCTCGCGCTGCCGCCGCTCGCGGCCTCCGCCATGCGCCGCAGGCAGGAGCGGGCGCGCTGGCCCGTCCTGCACGGCTACAGCACGGCCCTGGCGCCGGCGCCGTCCGACTGGCGGCCCGGCCTGGACGTGGTGGGCAACTGGTGGCCCCACGTCGACGCGGACGCCCGGCTCCCCGAGGCCCTGGAGGACTTCCTCGACGCCGGCCCCCGGCCCGTCCTCATCGGCTTCGGCAGCATGGCCTCCGGCGAGGGGGAGCGGCTCGGCGAGCTCGCCGTACGGGCCCTGCGCCGTGCCGGGCTGCGCGGCATCCTCCAGGGCGGCAGCGCCGGACTCGCGGCCGCGGACGGCCCGGACGTCCTCACCGTCGGGGACGTCCCGCACGCCCTCCTCCTGCCGCGGACGGCCGCGGTCGTCCACCACGCGGGGGCCGGCACCTCGGCGGCCGCGCTGCGGGCCGGCGTCCCGGCGGTGCCGGTCCCCGTCACGGCGGACCAGCCGTTCTGGGCGCGCCGCCTCGCCGCGACCGGCGCCGCCACCGCCCCGATCCCCTTCGGGTCCCTCACCGCCGAGCTGCTCGCCGACGCCCTGGGCCGGGCGGTGGAGCGCCCGGAGTACGCCCGGGCCGCCCGGGCGGCCGCGGAGCGCATGCGCACCGAGGACGGAGCGGGACGCGTCCTGGAGGCCGTCGAGCGGCTCGCCCGCGGGCGGTGAGGGGTGCGCCGGGAACCGCAAGCGGTGGATCGGAGCCCCGAAAACGTGTCGCCGGGCCCGTCCCCGGCCGCCTCGTGGAACCGTCTTCCCATGACTGAAGGATCGGCACCCCACATCTCCCCGGCGCGCATCACCGTCCTCGGCGTCCAGCCCGGCGAACCGCCCTTCCGCATCGTCCAGTTCGACGGAGAGGTCGTGGGCAGGGCGACGTCGATGACGGACGTGCTGCTGATCGCCGCCGAGGAGGGCGTCACCATCCACGACCTCGACGACCTGGACGAGGTCCGGTGGGTCGGCGGCGGGAAGTTCCACTGGACCATGCCCTGAGGGGGCCTGCACCCACGGCCTCCCCCACCGGTCCGACTCTCCGATTGACATTGTTGCACGCCGAGTGCAAGCGTAATGGCTGCACGGCTAGTGCAATGAATGTGTGATCGACTCCGGCGCGGCCCGCCCGCGCCGGACGGAAGGGGAGTACCGGATGTTCCTCGCACTGGGGCGCTGGTGTGCCCACCGGCCGAAACGGGTGGTGGCGGCGTGGCTCCTGCTGCTCCTGGCGCTGGGCGGCGCCGTCCTGGCCTACGGACGGGTCACCAGCGAGGCGGTGAGGATCCCCGGCAGCGACAGCCAGGCCGCCCTGGACACCGCGGCGCGGGCCTTCCCGGGGCCCGCCTCGGGGAACCAGCCGCTCGTCCTGCACACCGCGGCCGACGGCCCGGTCCTGACCGGGCAGGCCGCCAGGGCCGCGGTGGAGCAGAGCGCCCGGGCGGTGGCCGGCGTGCCGCACGTCGTGGGCGTCGTCTCGCCCTACGACCGCCCGGGCGGCCCGGCGGTCGCCGCGGACGGGCACACGGCCTACCTCTCCGTCGCGCTGGACGTCACCGGCCGGGACATCACGCCCGGCCTCACCGACCGGATCGTCGACGCCGCGGCCCCGGCCCGCGCCGCCGGCGTCGAGGTCACCCCGGGCGGAGACCTGGCCGCCGCCGTGGACCGGCCGGACACCGGCCACAGCGAGCTCATAGGCCTGGCGGCCGCCGCCGTGGTGCTCCTCCTCGGCTTCCGCAAGGCGGCCGCCGCCGGGCTCCCCCTGGTCATCGGCATCGCCGGGCTGGCCGTGTCCCTGGCCGCCGTCGGCCTGGCCGGACACCTCATGGACATGCCCTCCTCCGGCACCACCATCGCCGCCATGATCGGCCTGGGCGTCGGCATCGACTACACCCTGTTCAGCCTCACCCGCTTCCGCGAGCTGCGCGGCCGCGGCGCCGCCGCGGCGGAGGCGGCGGCCCTCGCCACGGCCACCGCCGGCAAGGCCGCCGCCTTCGCCGGCTGCGCGGTGATCGCCGCGCTGGCGGGGCTCGCCCTCGGCGGGCTGCCGCTGCTGCACGCCCTCGCGCTGGCCCCGGCGGTGGCGGTGCTGGTCGCCGTCGCGGCCACCCTCACCCTGCTGCCCGCCCTGCTGAGCCTGCTGGGCCGGTTCCTCGGCTCCGCCCCGCCGGCCGCCGACCCCGCAGCCTCCGGCCGGCCCGCGGCCGGCTGGCATCGGCTGGCCGAACGGGTCGCCGCCCGGCCCTGGCGCCACCTGCTCGCCGGCCTCGCCCTGCTCCTCCTGCTCGCCGCCCCGGCCGCCGGACTCGCCTTCGGCCAGCTCGACGCCGGGGACAAGCCGGCCGGCTCCGCCAGCCGCACCGCCTACGAGCGGCTCTCGGCCGCGTTCGGACCGGGCGTCAACGGCCCCCTCCAGGTGACGGACACCCTCCCCACCGCCCCCGCCGGACCCCAGGACCCCCGCATTGCGAAGGTCTCGACGGCCCTGGCCCGCACCCCGGGCGTGGCCTCGGTGGGCCCGGCGCAGATCTCCGCCGACGCCCGCACCGTGCGCTGGCAGGTCACGCCCACGACCGCCCCGGGAGACCCGGACACGGCACGGCTCGTCGACACCCTGCGCGCGCGGGTGCTGCCCGGTGCCACCGCCGGCGGCGCGGGCACCGCGCACGTGGGCGGCGCCCCGGCGGCGGTCGCCGACCTCAACGACCGCCTCGCGGACCGGCTGCCCGCCGTGATCGGCGTGGTCGTGGCCGTGGCCGGGCTGCTCCTCCTGGCGGCCTTCCGCTCACCCCTCCTCGCCCTCAAGGCGGCCGTGCTCAACCTCCTGTCGGTCGCCGCCGCGTACGGGGTCCTCACCGCGGTGTTCCAGTGGGGCTGGGGCGCGCGGGCCATCGGGCTGGAGGGGCCGGTGCCGGTGCCCGGATACGTGCCGCTGCTGATGTTCGCCGTGCTGTTCGGCCTGTCCATGGACTACGAGGTCTTCCTGCTCACCGCGGTCCGCGAGCGGTACCTCGAAACCGGCGACGGCCGCCGGGCGGTCGTCCTCGGACTGGCCTCCACCGGCCGCATCATCACCTCCGCCGCACTGATCATGGTGAGCGTCTTCCTCGCCTACCTGCTCTCGGACGACCCCGTGGTGAAGATGTTCGGCACGGGGCTGGCCGCGGCCGTGGCCCTGGACGTCACCGTCGTGCGCGGGCTGCTGGTGCCCACCACGATGACCCTGCTCGGGGACCGGGGCTGGTGGCTGCCGCGGTGGCTGGACCGGATCCTGCCCGACCTGGACATCGAGGGTTCCGCCCACACCGGTCCGGCGTCGGCCGGCGCGGGGCCGTCGGACGCCGGGGAGGGGACGGACGGCGGGGAGGGGACGGACGGCGGGGAGGCCGACCCCGCCGTCCCGCACCCCGCGCGGCCCGCCCTCCCCACCCCGTGAGACACCCGAAGCGCCCCCGGAAGAGTCCCCCGAAGAGCATGCAAAGCCCCCGAGAAGCCGCCGAGGAGACCGTGAAGAGCCCCCGAAGGGACCGCGAGAAACCCCCGATGAGGATCCGCATGCCCTCCCCGCGCGCCCTCCGGCGCCCCCGCACGGCCCTCGCCGCGGCCGCCGCCGTCCTGCTGCTCGCCCTGCCCGTCGCCGACGCCACCGCCCGCGGCCTGGCCGAGAGCCGACTCGCGGACCGGATCGCCCGGCGGCAGCCGGGCCTGACGGCACGGCCCGAGGTCACCGTCGAGGGGTTCCCCTTCCTCCTGCACGCCGCCCGCCACGGCTACCCCGAGGTCCGGGTGCGCGCCGGCGCGACCACCGACCGCGGCCGCCCCGTCACGGCCGACGTCACCCTCGACGACGTCACCCCGCAGGGCGGGGGCGGGGGATACCGGGCGTCCTCGGCCTCGGCCCGGTTCACCGCCCCCTACGCCTCCCTCGGCGACGCCGCGGACGGGGGCACGAGCCTCTCCGACGCGGGCGGGGGCCGACTGCTCGTCCGGCGCAGCGTCCTGGGCGCCCCGTTCACGCTGACGGCGGACGTCCGGCTCGACGGCGCGGTCCTGTCCCTGCACGCGGAGTCCGCCTCCCTGGCCGGACGGCCCCTGGACCCCGGCAGCCCGCTGATCACCCGGGCGCTCGCCCGCCAGACCCGCACCCTCCCGGCCCTGCCCCTCGGCCTGCGGCCCACGGGCGTCTCGGTCGGGGCGGCCGGGGTGACCGTGACCGCGCGGGCCGGGGAGGTCGCCCTGGGCTGACCCGCCGGCGGGCGGCCTCAGGGCCGCGGGTGGTCCGCCGCGACCAGCAGGTTCAGCACGGTGGCCTCCATCGCCGCACGCGCCTGCGCCGGGCTCTTCCCGCCGGAGCGCCAGTGGTGCCAGGCCCCCCAGGTGGTCACCGCGTCCAAGCCGTCCAGCAGGGCGGCCGCCCGGTCCCCGTCGAGAACGCGGAGCTCCTCCGCGAAGATCTCCGCGACGCGGCGCCGGGCGTCCGCGAACGCCTCGTCCGTGACCTGCACGATGCGCGGAGAGGGGTGCTCGATCCGCATGAGCGTCAGCCGGGCCGGGGTGATCCACTCCAGGATGCGGGCCCGCTGCTCGGCCAGCGCCGCCACCCGCTCGCGCCGCGGGCCCGTCACGGGCAGCGGCCGGATCTGCTCGGCCAGCTGCTCCAGCCGCCGGGTGATGGCGAGGTCGACGAGCTCGGACATGTCGGCGAAGTGGTGGAACACCAGCCGGCGCGAGACCCCGGCCCGTTCGGCCACGCGCTCCGCTGGGAACTCCACGACCCCCTCGTCGAGGAGTTCGAGCAAGGCGTCCGCGATCTTCTCCCGGGTCCGCCGTCCCCGCTCCGTCCGGCCGTCCGCCACCGCTCGCCCGCCCTCCGCCGCCCGTCCATCCGCTCCGACAGCAGCATCTTCGCACCCGACGGGCTTCACCAGGTCACGTGCAGGGCCTCGGGCGAGCGGTGGATGAGGGTGGGGCGCATCCGCGGGGCGGGCCGGGTCCCGTCGAGCCGCAGGCCCGGCAGGGCCCCCGTGAACAGCTCCAGGGTGAGCCGGAGCTGGCCGCGGGCCAGGTGCGCGCCCGGGCAGGCGTGGGGCCCGTGACCGAAGGCGAGGTGGGGCGGGCCCCCGGGCCGGCGGACGTCGAAGACGCCGGCGTCCTCGTACCGGCGCCCGTCACGGTTGGCCGAGGCGTACGCCACGAGCAGGGCGGCGCCGGCCGGCAGCTCCGTCCCGGCGAGCTCCACCGGACGGGTCGTGACCCGGCGGAAGGCCTGGATCGCGGTGTCGAACCGCAGGCCCTCCTCCACCGCCGCCGGTACGAGCGCCGGATCGGAGCACAGCAGCTCCCACTGCCTGCGGTCGGAGAGCAGGTGCAGCAGGGTGGTGGCGATGAGGGCGCCGGTGGTCAGGAAGCCGGCGATCAGCAGGTTCTGCAGGTGGGCCACCAGCTCGTGACGCTCTTCGAGGCCCAGTGCGGCGCCCGGCGGGGCGGCGGCGGACGCCAGGTCCGAGCACAGGTCCTCACGGGGCCGCGCCCTGCGCTCGCGGACGTACCCGTCCAGCAGCTGCTGCAGGGCGACGACGTCCGCGGCGGCGGCCACCTGCTCCCGGGGCGCGAGCGGGCGGAACAGCAGCTCCTCGGCCCGGTAGCCGCCGTGCACGGCGGCGGGCACGTCCGCCGGGTCCAGTCCGACCAGCCGCCCCACCACCAGCCCGGGGAGCTTGCGCGCGTACGCCTCCACCAGCTCGGCGGAACCGGCCCCGGCGAACTCGGCCACCAGCTCCCGCGCGCACTCCCGGGCGTACGGCAGCAGCGCCGCCGACCGCGCGGTGGACAGCGCCCGGTTGAGCGGGGCGCGGTGGCGGCGGTGGGCGGCCCCGTCGCAGGAGACGACGGTCGGCCGCGGCCCGAACCCGCCCGCCAGCACCCCGAGCGCCGCCTCCGACACGACCACGTCGGGCAGCAGCGCGTTGGCGGAGGAGAAGTCCCCGTCCCGCCGCAGCACCTCCCGGACGTCCTCGTCGCGCGCCACCAGCCAGGCACCGACCTCGGGCACGAACACCAGCCCCTCGGCCCGCCGCGCCCGCTCGTACAGCGGATACGGATCCCGGTACAGCCCGTCCCGCAGCTCATGCTCCGGCCCAGCCCCCACAAGCCCCTCCACCCCGCCCGCCACCGTCCCCTCCGCCGCGCCATCCTGCCGGTTCACCGCCCCACCCGGAAGACCGCCGGGCCCGTTCGGCTGCCGGGCGGCGGTCACAGGTGGGGGCTCGGGACCGAGGCGCTTCGTCGGGAGCCCGTCGTCCGGCCCGGCCGGCCCCCCGGCGGCGAGGGGTCGCCGGGGAGGCGGGGGGCGGGGGCGTCGCGGTGTGCGCCGTGCCCCGGGTGCGGCCGGTCAGTAGTAGTGCTTCCGCCCTCCCACCGCGTGCCCGACGGCGCCCAGCAGCCACAGCACGAGGCCGATGACCACGAGGATCACGCCGATGGTCCACAGGATCGAGATCCCGGTCAGGAAACCGATGATCAGCAGAATGACACCGAGGATAATCATGAGTACCTCCTGGTCCCTCTCGGACGGGGGGACCCACTGCGTCTACCACCGTCGCGCGCGTTCATGCCTGCGGCGCGGCACCAGCCGATCCGGGGAGCATGCGGCCCCGCATTCCGGGTAGCCGCCAGGCATTCCGTACCCCAGCCGGGAGGCCGACATGGGCAAGACGAAGGGCAAGGCCGAGCAGCGCAAGGGCAGGACGAAGGAAGAGATCGGCTCGATGGCCGATGACAAGGGCATGGAGATGAAGGGCCGGGCCGAGAAGGCCGAGGGCCGCATGGAGGAGTCCAGGGCGGACGCGGCGGCCCGGATGAGGAAGATCCACGAAGCGAACCGGTGACCGACCCAGCGCGGCGGGCACGGCGCACGCGCGCCGTGCCCGCCGCCCGCGCGGACGGGGTCAGCCCGCGGCGGGCCCCGCCGGTTTCCACCCCCAGGCCGTGAGCATGCCGGCCGACAGCGCGGCGCACTCCTCGGAGGCCAGGTAGCGGACCGCCGCGTCCAGGGCGGCGTCGTCGACCAGGCCGGTGCCGACCATCGCCGTGCGGCTGCGCTCCCAGGTGTCCGCCCAGAAGCGGCTGATGGGACTGCCGGGCACCAGCGGCGGCACGTACACCTCCGCGGCGACCGGCAGGAGTCCCGCCCCGCGCAGCAGCCGCGGGTACGAGGGCACCCGGGACACGTCCGTCCCGATCGTGGTCCGCAGCCCGGCCCACATCGCCCGCATCGCGTCGGTGTACGGCGTGGCGGGCGCCCGGTCGCCCGCCAGGTCGACCGCGTCGCTGAGCACCAGCACACCGCCGGGCTCGACGCGTTCCGCCAGAGCCGCGACGACGCGCTCGCGCTCGGGCAGGTGCATCAGGACGAAACGCGCGTGCACGAGGCGGAAGCGGCGGCCCGCGGCGAACCCCGGGCCGGTGACGTCGGCCTTCACTACCTCCAGGCCGGGCCGCGCGGCGAGGAACCGCACGTCCCGGTCCACGGCGAGCACACCCGCCACCCCGGCCTCGTCCAGCAGCCGGCGCGAGACCGTACCCGTCCCGGCGCCCACGTCGAGACAGCTCCACCCGGGGCCGACCCCGAGCGCCCGCAGCCGGGCCATGGTGACGTCGTCGTACGCGAGGGCGCCGAAGTCGATGCGCTCCCCCTCGCCCGCCTGCTCGGGGCGAAAGACTGACTCGCCGTAGCGGCCCTCAGGCCCGGTGGTCACGGCGCCACCGCCCGAACGGGGCCGGGGCACGGGGGCGGCGGATCGTCGAGCAGCCTCATGGCCGGACCTCTTCACACGGTGGGGCGGTGCCGGGCGCCCCCGTCGGGGCCGCCGCCCCCGATCCTGCACCGCGGGCCCCGCCCGGGGCCGAGGCGCGCCGGGACCGGGTGCGCGCGCCCCGGGCATCGCCCGGACGGCCGTCCTCCGCGTCCGGCGGCTCCCGTCCTTCGCACCTGTGTCCGGATGCCCCTCCCGCCGCTCGCCACGGCGCCGCCGTGGAATCATGTCCCTTGCAGGAATCCAGCGGAGGAGACGGTCGATCGACACGGCGGTCGACCAGGCGCAGGACCTCGTCGAGAACCCGGCGCAGAAGAAGGACCGAGGACTGGCGCACCGGCAGGCCGGGCCGTCGAGGCGGACCCCCGCCCGCTGCTCGCATCAGCCCGACGGGCGCCCGCCGGCCGGAGCGTCGGGCCGGCGGGCCACCGCGACGAAGGCGGTGTACGGCTCCTCCAGCGCACCGTCGGGGAAGCGCCGCAGCAGGTGCTTGCGCTCCTCCGCGAGGAACTCCGCGGCGCCGGCCGCGCCCAGCAGGATGAACGCCGAGTGCGTCGCCAGCTTCGCCAGGTGGAAGTCGACGGTGACCGCGCGCGACCAGCGCAGCTCCCGGGTGCGCCAGGACAGCCCGCCCGGCAGGGTGCGGTCGCTGATGTAGCAGCCGTCGCCGATCCGCTCCACGATCCGGGCCTGCTGCTCGGCCACCCACGGCACGGACGGGTCGGGATCGTTCCACAGCAGGGCGAGCGCGCCCCCGGGGCGCAGGACCCGCAGGGCCGAGGGGACCGCCAGCGCCGGGTCGGTCCAGTGCCAGGACTGGGCGTACGCGACCAGGTCCAGCGAGCCGTCCGCCAGCGGCAGCCGGTTGCCGTCGCCGCGGACCAGCGGCACCTCCGGGAGGTCCCGGCGGAACTGCGCCGCCATGGCGGCCCCGGGCTCGATACCGGTCACCCGGGCCCCGCGCCCGTGCAGCGCCCCGGAGGCGATGCCGGTGCCGGCGCCGACATCGGCCACCCGGGCCCCGGCCAGCCGCAGCCCGCCGAGCTCCTCGACGGCGTCGAGGACGCCCGCCGGGTACGCGGGCCGGTAGGCGGCGTAGGCACGGGCGGCCCGGTCGAAGGCGAGGGCCCGTTCGGCGGCGGCGGGGATCTCGTGGGTCATGCCCCGACTATGACGCCGGCCCCCGCCCCGCACCAGGCCGCCTCGCGGACCGTGCCCGGGGACACCGGCCCGGTGCACCGGGCCGCCGGGAATTCGATGGCCCGGGACCGGCCGGCCGCGCATCATGCTGGGATGCGCTTCTCCGTCAACATCCCGAACTTCGGTGACTTCGCAGATCCCCGCAACGTCGCGAAAGTGGCGACGGCCGCGGAACAGGCAGGCTGGGACGGGCTCTTCGTCTGGGACCACGTACTGCACCGCAGGCACCAGGGGCGGCCCTTCGCGGACCCCTGGATCCTGCTGACCGCCGCCGCGCTGGCGACCTCCCGGATCCGGATCGGCACCCTCCTGACCCCGGTCCCCCGCTACCGGCCGCAGCAACTGGCCCGCCAGGTGGCCACCTTGGACCAGCTCACCGGCGGCAGGGTGGTCTTCGCCGCCGGCCTGGGCGGCCCGGCCGAGGACGAGTACCACAGCTTCGGCGACACCGCCGGGCCGCGCGTCCTGGCCGAACGCCTCGACGAGGGACTCGACCTGCTGGCGCGCTTCTGGTCGGGGGAGCCGGTGGACCACCGAGGCCGGCACTACGAGGTCCGGGACGTCGCCCTGCTGCCGGCCACCGTGCAGCGGCCCGGCCCGCCCGTGTGGATCGGCGGGTTCTGGCCGCACCGCGCGCCCATGAGAAGGGCGGCCCGGTGGGACGGCGCGGTCCCGCTCTTCGAGACGGCCCGGCACGGGCACGTGCCCGATGTGGCCGAGGTGCGGGAGCTGGTGGCCTATGTGGACGAACACCGCACGGAGGGGGCCGGGCGCCCCTTCGAGCTCGTGCTCGGCGGGGCCACGCCCCCCGACGCGGCCAAGGCCGGGGAGGTGATCGGGCCGCTCCGAGACGCCGGAGCCACCTGGTGGGACGAACGCCAGGTCCAGGGCGGCCCCGACCTGGACAGCCTGCCCGCCGTGCTGCGCCGCGTCGAGGCGGGGCCGCCCGTCCTCTGACCGGTCGCGGCCGGGACGCCCGTACAGAAGGCCGCTCCGGCTCGTCCTCGGCCGCCGCTCCCGTGGGACGGCGGCCGAGGACGGAGGGTCAGGAACCGGCGCGGGCCGAGCCGGTGCTCGTGCCGCCGGAGCTGCCCAGGAAGCAGGTGACCGTGCGGTCGCCCAGCGCCCAGCTGCTGGGCTGCGGGTAGTAGTAGAAGACCTCGAGGCTCTTCGGCAGCTTCGCGGCGCTGCCCACGTAGTCGGTCAGCGCGGTCCCGCCGCACTTCTCCTCGGAGATCGCGACGACCTTCTCCGCGCCCGGGAACACACCGCCGTCGAGCGTGAAGACGGCGTAGGCCTCGCCTTCGTGGGGCTGGGTGCAGGGAACGGTCCGCACCGACAGGCGGGCCTGGGTGCCGTCGCCCTTCTGGGTCTTCGCCAGGTCGTCGTCGGTGTTGAAGCAGTCCCCCTTGCGGATGTCCTCCACCTTGCTGGAGCCCGGCGCGGTGACCTGGCCCTGGGTGTCGCGCTGGGGCCGCGGGCCCTCGTCGAAGGCCCCGGACAGCCCGAGGACGATCGCGACCGCGTAGAACGCGATGGTCAGGCCGTGGATGACGATGGCCGCGATCGCCAGCCCCCTGCCCTTCTCACCGTTCTTGCGGATCTGGGAGAGGGAGACGATGCCGAGGATCAGCGGAACCGTCGGTATCGCGCAGACGATCGACATCACGAAGGCCACGATCGCCGTCGCGTTGGTCTTCTGCGGCGGCGGGTACCAGCCCTGCGGAGCGCCGTACGGCGCCGCGGGCCCGGGCATTCCGGGAGGTCCCGGAGGTCCGGGCTGTCCGTAAGGCCCCGGCTGCTGCCCGTACGGCTGCTGCCCGTACGGCTGCTGACCGTACGGAGGTGGCTGAGGGGGTGTCGACATGCGCGTGGTGCTCCTCGCGGGAGGGTGGGACAGGACCGCCGGCCGGGCGGTGAAGCCGCGGGGCGGGGCTCGGTGTACGGATGATGTTCGAATCGGCCGCGCCCCAGTATCCCCTGACGGGGCACCGGTGCCCGTCCGGGCCGCCGGGGGCGGGCGGGCCGTCGCGGACGGACCGGTCAGGATCGGAGAAGCACGGGCCCGGCGCCCGGACTTAGCCTTCCGACATCCGGACGACCGCGCCTTGCGCGGTCCCGCCGGCCGCCCGCGACGACAGGAGTCATCCCGTGTGCCATCCCCTGTGGGCCCGTGCCCGCATCGCCGCCGCCCGGCACCCGGACGAGCCGGCGCGACCGCACCGCGCGCTGGAACCCGGCGTCACCGGGGCAGGCCGTGCGGTCGACGGCCCGTCACCGGGAGCCCCCGAGGACCCCCGGAGCGGGGACGCGTTCCAGGACCCCGCCCGCGAACACGTCGTACAGCGGGAGCGTCTCCAGGTGCACGTAGCCGATGTGGCAGTCGCAGACGGCCAGCGGGCAGGGGCGCGGGCCGAGCGCGGCGCGGTATGAGCCGTCGTACAGGTTGCCGAGCTCCGCGCGCACGAAATGGCAGCGGCGGACCGTGCCCTCGCCGTCCACCGACACCACCGACTCGCCCGTACGGCAGGGCAGGCCGGCCGAGCGGTGCGGGTGGCGGCTGTACGGGAACAGCGGGTCGACGGCCGTCCACGCGTCGGCCTCGGCGTCGGTGTACGCGTGGCCCTCGGCGGCGTTGACCCACAGGTACACCTGCGCGGGCAGGGCGGCGCGCAGCCGGCGGGCGTGCGCGAGGTTCTCCGGCAGGCCCACGATGCCGACGCTGTGGCGCACGCCCCGGTCGGCGAGGTCGTGGACCTTCGTCAGGAAGCGGTCGTACGGGGTCTGCCCGGGGTGGTACGTGCACCAGAGGGCGAGCGTGTCGGGGTCGGCGTCGGCGAGCCAGTCCGTGCGGCAGCTCAGGTTGGTCTGGATCGCCACGCGCTCGACGTGCGGCAGGTGCGAGAGCTCCACCAGGGCGCGCCGGTACCAGGAGCGGACCAGCCCCTCGCCCCACGGGGTGAACAGGATCCTGAGCCGGTCGCCGGAGGCCGCCCCCGCCCAGGCGGTGAAGCGTTCGAGGGCGGCCCGGTCGGCGCGCAGCAGCTCCGGGCCGTCACGGCGCTTGGCGAACGGGCAGTACGGGCAGTCGTAGTCGCAGGAGGCGAGCGGGCCCCGGTAGAGGATCGTGAGGTCCATGGGGCGGCCTACTTCGGTGCGTAGGCGGCCATGGCGGCGCGGACGGCGGGGGAGAAGAGCGCCGGGCCGAGCGCGTCGGAGTGCGCGAGCCCCTCGGGGCTCAGGCGCAGCAGGGCGTCCGGCGCCGTCCCGTCCAGCCATCCGCGCGCGGCGAAGTCCGCGAGCTCGGCGGGGAAGTCCTCGGACGGGTGCGTGCCGAACCGCGCGCGGTAGTCGGCGACCGGCAGGCCCTGTGCCTGGAGCAGGGACTGCAGGAGGTGGCGGCGGCGGGCCTCGTCGCCGTCGACGTACCGGCCGTGCACGGCGCTCCCGAAGTCGGCGGTGGCCGTGTACGCGTCCACGATCGCCCGGATCTGGCCCATGTCGACGGCGTAGTCGAAGGAGTAGTGGAGGGCGGAGGTGTAGGAGCGGGCGCCGCAGCCCAGGCCGATCATGCCGTCGGTCTGGCAGGCGTGGTCGTCGGGGCCCTGGGGCGCCGCGCCGGGCCGGCGGAACATCCGCATCGACACCTGCTCGTACCCCTGCGCCAGCAGGTGGTCGCGGCCCTGCCGGTACAGGGCCAGGCGCTGTTCGTCCCACTCGCGGTCGGTGTGGGCGGTGCGCCGCGAGAGGCCGGTGAGGGGGCGGACGTAGAGGGGGTAGAGGTACAGCTCCTCGGGCTCCCAGGCGAGCGCCGCGTCCAGGGAGGCGCGCCAGCCGGCGGGGGTCTGGCCGTCGATGCCGTAGATGAGGTCGATGTTGAGGACGGGGATGCGGGCCTCGCGGATCCGGCCGAGCGCGGCCTCGACGTCGGCGCGCCGCTGGGGGCGCACGGCGGCGCGCGCCTCCTCCTCGACGAAGCTCTGGACGCCGAGGCTGAGGCGGGTGGCGCCGCGCTCGGCGAGGACGGCGAGCCGGTCGGCGGTCGCGGTGGCGGGGGAGGCCTCCACGGAGAGCGGCACGGCCCGCAGGTCGGCGCCCATGCGCAGCTCGGCGATGTCGCACAGCCGGTTCAGCTCGTCGGCGGTGAGGAACGTGGGCGTGCCGCCGCCGAAGGCGGCGTTGGCGAACCGGACCGGGCCGTCGTCGCCGAGCGCCTCGCGCACGGCTGCCGCCTGGCGGTCGAGGGCGTCGAGGTAGCGGCCGGTGAGGCCCTCGGGGGCGCCGATGCGGGTGAACAGGTTGCAGAAACCGCAGCGGACCTCGCAGAACGGTATGTGGACGTAGAGCGAGAGGGCCTGCTTCGGCTCGTCACGCCACAGCTCGCGCAGGTCCGGCCGGCCGGGCAGGGGCCGGTAGGCGGTCTTGTGGGGGTAGGCGTAGACGTAGCTCTCGTACGGGCGGACGGCCCGGGGCGCCGTGGCCGTGTGCGGGGCGGGGACGGGCGCGGTGGCGGCGGGCGCGGCGGGGGCGGTCATGCGGAAGGCTCCAGGAAGAAGTGGGCGTACGGCACGGTCCACACGGCCTCGTGGGCGAGGCGGTGGCCGGTGTAGCCGTCGTCGCCGTAGGTCGTGCCGTGGTCGGAGCAGACGATGGCGAAGCAGCGGCGGCGCGAGCTCATCGCGGCGAAGAGGCGGCCGACGTGCCGGTCCAGGTACTCCAGGGCGGCGGCGTGGCTGGCGCGGGTGTCCCCGGCCTCACGGGTGGCGCCGGGCAGGTGGAACCAGTTCGGCTGGTGCAGCGCCGAGGCGTTGAGGAAGAGGAACAGCCGCTGGTCGGCGGGGAGTCCGGCGACGACCTGCTCGGCCCGTTCCACCTGGGCCTCGAAGGAGGAGGGCGAGGCCACGCCGAACGCGGGCTCCCAGTGGCTCTCCTGGAACATGCCGGGCAGGACGCCGCCCAGCGCGCCCTGCTTGTTGAAGAAGCCGACGCCGCCGATGCACACCGTGCGGTACCCGGCCGCGGCGAGCCCGGAGACCAGGTCGGGGGTGTCGAAGACGTACGTGCGCCCGGCGGTGCTCTCGCTGCCGGCGAAGCGCGCGGCGAACAGGCGCGGGTGCGGCCCGGGTGCGGCGGGCGTGGGCAGGAATCCGGCGAACATCGCCTGGTGGGAGGCGTAGGTGAAGCTCCCCGGGGCGTGCCGGCGCTCCCAGGCGCCGCCGGGCAGGTGGCGGGCCAGGTGCGGGATCCGTCCGGCGGCGGCCAGCTCGGCGGCGACGTCGTGGCGGAGGGTGTCCAGGGTGAGCAGGAGCAGGTCGTCGCGGCCGACGACCTCGTTCATGTCGGGATCCGCGGCGCGGGGCCGGGGGGCCGGGAGGGCCGCTCCGGCCGCCGGGTGGGTGTCAGGCAGGTGCACGGTGGTTCCTTGAGATGTGGTGCGGTGCGGCGGCCACCTGGGCCGCGTAGGTGTCCAGGCCCTCGGCCCCGCTGCCGGGCAGGCCGGTGAGCCCGGGGAGCAGGTCGCCGAAGGCGTTGACCTCGGCGACGGCGAACCGCCGCCAGCCGACGGCGGGCAGCAGGTCGACGCCCACGCACAGGGTGCCGGGGAAGCAGGCGGCGGCCCGTTCGCAGGTCTTCAGGGCGTCGGCCCACCTCGGGCCCGCCTCCCCGGTGGCGGCCGCGAGGTCGCCGCGGCTGCCGCCGAGGTGGAGGTTGGTCATGGGCGAGCGGCTGGTGCGGACGACGGCGTGGGTGGCCCGGCCGGCCACGACGACCACGCGCAGGTCGGCGGCCCGGCCGCCGAGGGAGGCCTTGGGCCACCAGCGCTCGACCTGGAGCCCGTCGGGGGCGAGGGCGTCGACGAGGGCGGCGGTCTCCTGCTCGCTCGTGATGCGGCGCACCCGCAGGGAGTTGTACAGGCCGCCGTCCGCGGCCGTCTCGACGGAGGTGGTGGCCCGGATCCGGCCCCGGCCGGCCGTCTCGACGGCGACCACGCCGGACGCGGAGGAGCCGTGCGCCGGTTTGAGGAACACGCGCGGCATGGCGTGCGCGGCCATCAGCTCCCGTACGTCGTCCCAGCCGCGGACGGGTACGGCGCCGCCGGAGGTCGGGGACGCCGGCACGGGCACGCCGGCCCGGGCGAGGGCCGCGTGGCAGAGCCGCTTGTCGAACAGGACGGCGAGTTCCCCGGGGTCGTCGAGGCGCAGGCCGCCGCTGAGGCTCCGGACGGCCGCGGTGAAGCGGGCGTACCAGCGGGCGCCGCCCTCGACCCGGGTGGGTTCGGCGGCGCCGCGCAGGAGCGCGTCCACCTCGGGGTCCTCCCCGGGGGAGTCGAGGCGCACCAGCTCGTCGGCGGCGAAGGCGGCACCGCCCCCGCGCAGGACCGAGGTCCAGGGCACGATGCGGGGCGCGGGCTGCCCGGCCTCGCGTACGGCCCGGCGGAACAGGGCGACGCGGCGGTTCTCCGGATTGCCGACGACCGCCCAGCGCGGGGGCGTGTGCTGCGTCATGACCGGCTCGCTACTCGCCGACGGCGACGAAGCGCCAGACGCGGTCGTCCCACTCGTCCTCCTCGGCGTGGCCGCGGTCGAGGTCGAGGGTGACGCCGGCGCTGTCCAGAGTGTCCCGGAAGCGCTGCTTCAGCGGGTCGCCGAGGTAGTTGTGGTGCAGGTCGAGCTTCTTGAGGTGGGTGAGGGGCTGGCCGCCGAGCAGCGCGGCGCCTCCCTGGTCGGTGAGGACGCCCATGGACAGGTCCAGGGTCTCCAGCCGGGCGACCACCGGCGCGGAGGCCATGGCGGCGGCGATCTCGTCCTGGATGTCGCTGTTGCGCAGGGCCAGATGACGCAGGCTCGGCAGTCTGTCCCCCTGGAGGACGGGCTCGACGTCGGAGAGCGCGCAGTCCCCGCCGTACTCGGCCGTACCGAGCCAGAGGTCGAGGTGTTCGAGGGCCGGCAGCCCGGAGGCGGCGATGCCGCGGACGACCCGGGCGGGCAGGCCGCCGGTCTCGACGGTCAGGGAGCGCAGCCGGCGGTGGGTGAAGGGGGCCAGCACCAGCCCGGTGCCGCCGCGGACCCCGAACTCCTCCAGCTCGGGGAAGTTCTCCAGGAGCGGCCCGACGTCGCCCTGGTTGATCCACGAGATCTCGCACTCCTCGGACTCCATGTCTCCGAGGAACAGGGCCCGCAGGGCCGGGAGCTGGGCGCGAGCGGCCACGAGCGCCTCGACGATGTCCTCGGGTCCGCTGTCGTACGCCTCCTCCCAGGCGCCGACGACGATCGCCCGGACGCCGGAGGTGTCGACGGCGGCGGTGAACCGGGCGAAGGCCTCCGTCCAGGTCTCCTCGGCGTCGTAGGCGTCGGAGACGATGCGCCAGGCGACGGAGCCGGCCTCGGGGAGCGGGGCGGGGCCCTCGCTCCCCGGGCCCGGGAACGTGAAGACGGGCAGTCCGTACGACTCCGTCAGATGCCTCGCGTAGCTCATGTCCCTCGCCGTTCCTGGTCCGTCGCGCCGTCGTCCGCCGCGGAGATGTGCTGCAAGTTGTAGCAAGCGGCTCTGACAGCGCCCCTGGCGGGGCGGGCCGGCGGCCGTTGTCAGACCCTCCCCGTAGCTTCGGAACCGGATGTGCCGCACCGGGCGGCGCGTGGGAAGGGGACAGCCGTGTACCGGCAGGGGGACGTGCTCATCGTGCCGATCGGGGAGTCTGCGGTGCCGCCGCAGGCGGCCGACGGCCCGCAGGAGCCGAGGGACGCGCGGGGGCGGCTGGTGCTGGCCCGGGGCGAGGTGACCGGGCACGCGCACGCGGTGGTGGGGCCGGGGCGGCTGGTCCGCGAGGCGGGCCCGTTCGGGCCGCAACTGCTGCACCTGCCCGACGGCGGGCGCGTGGTGCACGAGGAGCACGCCGCGATCGCGCTGCCCAAGGGCTGGTACCGGGTGGTGCGGCAGCGGGAGTACGTGCCCGGCGCCGTACGGATCGTGGCGGACTGAGGGGAGTGGGGACCGTGAGGACGAAGACCGCGGTGGACGACACGGACATGACGGAGACGGCGCGGGAGGCGGACGGGACCGGCCCGTGGCGGGCTGCCGCCGCGGCCACCGGGGCCGCGGACCGGGAAGCCGCGGAGGCCGGGGTCCGCCTGGCCTACACCGCGGCCGGGCTGCCCGAGCCCGAGCGGATCCTGTGGGCGGACTCGCCCCGCGCCGCGGTCCTCCTGCTGGGCGCTCCCGACGGGGAGTGGGGACCGGGGGCCAGGGGCCGCAGCGTCCGCGAGCAGGTGCGCAGCCTTCCGTGGGCGGCCGAGCGCGACCGGCTGCACACGGAGCTGGGACCCCGCGGCTGGGGTCGGCGCTGGGCCCTGACCGGCGCCCGCCTGTGGCAGAACACCGAGCGGCTGGCGGAGCGCATCCGCACCGGGCTGGTCGAGACGCTCGCGGCGGATCCCGCCGAGGAGTCCGCACTGCGGCTGCTGCTCCTCGACGCGGTGCTCGGCCAGCACGACGCCGCCTGGCTGTGCGCGTTCGACACGGCGGCCGGCTCACCGCTCGCCGGGCTCGCCGCGGTGGCCCGTACGGCCGGCTGGTGGTGGCCCTACGAGCGGCTGGCCGTCGTCTGCGAACGCCCGGTGGAACTACACCGGGACGAGGCGGGCCGCCTCGACCGCGCCGACGGGCCGGCCCTGGCCTTCCCGGACGGTTTCGCCCTGCACGCCTGGCGCGGGATGCCCGTACCGGCCGGCTTCCTGGCCGGGCTGGGCGAGCTGACGCCGGAGCGGATCCGGGGCGAGGAGAACGCCGAGCTGCGCCGGGTGATGCTGGAGCACTACGGCTACGAGCGCTACCTGGACGCCTCCGGGGCCGAGCCGGTGCACCGGGACGAGGCGGGCGTGCTGTGGCGCATACCCCTGGCGGACGACGAGGACGTCGTGATGGTGGAGGTCGTCAACTCCACGCCGGAGCCGGACGGCACGCACCGCACGTACTGGCTCCGCGTCCCGCCGGACACCCGCACCGCCCGCCAGGGCGTGGCCTGGACCTTCGGAGTCGACGCCGAGGCCTACGCCCCGCTGCGCGAGACCTGACCCGTCGCGTCGGCCGGTGCGGGGAGATCCCTGACATACGTCACTTCCGGCCCGAGCGGTCCGGCCCGAACCTGGGAGGGACGAGGACGGGACGACGAGGCGGGGAGAGCGTATGACGGCGCAGGAGCGGATGACGGGGGCCGTGACGCCCAGGCCTTCCACGGCCGCGATGGTGCGGGTGTGGGCCGGATCACTGGTGCGGTGGCCGCTCGTGCGCCGGACCGGGCCGGGGCTGCGCCACTCGGCGGCGACGCGGCAGCTGGTGCTGGTCATGGCGGTGACGGAGGTCGTGACGGCGGTCGTGCTCTCCTCGGTGCTGCCGCCCGCCGTGCGGCCCGTGCACGCGGTGTGCGAACTGCTCGTGGTCCTGGCCGGGCTGGGGCTGGTCGCCGCACTGCTGCGGCATCCGCACACCGTCGACGAAGAGCGGGTGGTGGTGCGGACCGGGTTCCTCGGGGAGGTGGCCCTGCCCCGCTCGGCCGTCCGGTCCTCGGCGCCGGTGATCCGCACCGTCCCGGGGCGCGGCCCGCGCCCCGTGCCGGGCGAACCGGGCGCGGTGGCCTGCTCGGTGGGGGCGTCCCTCAACGTCGCCCTGCGCCTGGACCCGCCCGTCCGACTGGACCTGGGCCGCCTCGGACGCCTGGACGCGACGACGCTCTACGCGTCGGCGGACTCCCCGTCCGAGCTCGCGGCGGCGCTCCGCGCGCGCGTCAGTGCGCCGCCCGCGCCGGGAAGGTGAAGGCGTAGCCCTGGGACCTGAGCCAGGGGAGGTACTGATGCAGTGCGGCGACGGTCTGGCTGCGGTCGCCGCCGCCGTCGTGGAAGAGGACCGTGGGCAGCTCGGGGAGCTTGCCCTCCACCGCGGAGACGATGGCCGGCAGGCCCGGGCGGCTCCAGTCCTTGGGGTCCACGCTCCAGCCCAGGGGGCGCATCCCGTTCGCCGCGGCTATCGCCCGGCTCTCGGGCGTGAAGGCGCCGCCCGGCGCGCGGTAGTAGTTCACCGCGACACCCGGTACGGCCGCCTCGATCATGGCCTTGCCGTCGAGGATCTGCTGCCGCTGGTAGGCGACGGGCTTGTGGTCCATGGTCTCGTCGTGGTCGACGGTGTGGTCGCACAGCTGGTGTCCGTCGGCCGCGATCTCGCGCACCAGCTCCGGGTACTGCCGGGCGCGCGTGCCGACCAGGCAGAACGTGGCCTTGACGTGGTTCTCCCGCAGCACCCGCAGGACCTGCGGGGTCCACGTCGGGTCCGGCCCGTCGTCGACGGTGATCGCGATGTCGCGGCCCGTGCCCTGGGCGAGCCGGGAGATGCCCTGCGGGACGGCGGCGGCCGCGTGGACCGGACCGGCCGAGGACGTGGCCGGCGACCGGCCGGCGGCGGAGGAGGCGTCCGTCGCGGCGAAGGCCGGCGTGCCGGCCGCCGCCAGGAGGCCGAGGACGGTCGCCGCCACGGCGGCTCCCGTCCGTCGACGGCGCACGGAACTGCTGCTCATGCCCATGGATGCTCTTCCTCTGCGGGTGCGTACGGTCGCCGGATCGCGTGTGGCCGGTGCGGTGCGGTGCGGTGCGGTGCGATGCGGTCCGGGGAGCGGGAACCGCGCCCGTCGTCCCCCCGATCGGCCCCTGCCGGCGCGGCCGTGCCGCGGAGGGGGCCCAGGGCCACCCCATCGAAGCTAGGGACCCCTTCCGCTCCGGGTCAAGGAAGCGTGGGGCGCCTCACACCGGGTGAAAAGGTGCAGATCGCCCGCTCCGGTCGTCCTGGGGCCCGTCTGCGGGCCGGAAGCGGACCCGGATGGTCGTCCCCCCCGTCCGGCGCCGGATTCGCCTCCGCCCGCGCGCGGGCGCCGTGGGCCCGGCTGATCGAGGCGACGATCGACAGACCGGGGCCGGCACCCTCGCCCGCCGTGTGACGGCGCTCGGCCCGGTGCCGGAAAGGCCCGGCCAGGGCCGCGAGGTCTGCCGGCACGGCAGGCTCTACCACGTGGGCGGCGGGGCGGTCCGCCTGATGTACGGGACCACGCCCGTGTACCGGCAGCTCAAGGCGGGCGACAAGGGCGAGGGCGTGCGACAGCTCAAGCGCAACCTCGTCGCCCTCGGGTACGGGACCGGGCTCGACCCGCGGCCGGCACGGCGACCGCGGTCGAGCGCCGGCAGAAGGCCCGCACGCTGCCCGGGGCCGGCGAGGTCGGCAAGGAGGACATCGCCTTCGCCTCCGGCCCGCAACGGGTACGGCGCAACGACGCCCAGGTCGGCGACGAGCCCGGCCCGGGCACGCCCGTCCTCACCTTGACCGGCACCGAGCGGACGGCCCGCTTCCAGTCCAGCTGAACCCCGCCAAGGCGGGCACGGTGAAGAGCAGCGACCCGGTGACCGTGACCCTGCCGGGCGGCGGGACGGCCACCGGGAAGACCGACTCGGTGGGCGGTGGCTCCGGCGGGCCGGGCGGCGGTGGCAGCGGCACACCGAAGATCCAGGTCACCGTGGCCCTGGACGACGCCGCCCGGGCCACCGGCCCCGATCAGTCCCCGGGATCGGGGCGGCTGACCGGCGAGACCCGCACGGGGGTGCTCTCCGTCCCCGTCAACGCCCTGCTCGCCCTCGCGGGCGGCGGCTTCGGCAGCGAGCAGTACTCCGGCGGGGTCAGGGCCCTGCGCGGGGAACGCGTGGGCCTCGGCGACCGGCTGGAACACCGGCCGCACGAGCTGTTCGGCGGGCAGGAGCAGCGCGTGGCCATCGCCCGGGTGGTGGCCCGCGCACCGGACCTGCTCCCCGCCGACGCCACGGGCGCGCTCGACACGGAGTCCGGCCGCCCGGTGATCCCGCCGGCGCCCGAGATCGAGCGCTCGGCGCTGGTCGGCTGGCAGGCGGCCGAGGAGCTGCTCGGCTTCCGCGGACACCCGACGGCCGTGTACGAGCGGTCCGCGGACGACCGCGTCGCCCAGGTCCGGGCCCTGATCGCGCGGACGGCCGACCCCCAGGGCCCGACCGCGGTGTCGGTGACCGATCCCTCCGCGGCCCTGCAGGCCAAGGCCGCCGCCGAGGGTGCCATCAGCGCGCTCTTGTTCGGGCCGGGCGCGATCACCCTGCTCGCGGGCGGGGTCGGCGTGGCCAACGGGGTGATCATCTCGGTGTCGGAGCGCCGCCACGAGATCGGCCCGCGCAGCCCCGCCGGCCCGGCCGGCGGGGCTTCCACGGCGTCAGCCCATCAGCAGCAGCCGGGTGTTGGGCACCAGCTTCCGGTTCACGCTGGTGCTCTGCACGAAGATGGTGAAGTCGTCGTTGTGGTCCGGCTTCACGCGGACCTCCGCGTCCGGAAGACCCAGCAGGGCGCGCGCCTCCGGACCCGTGTACACCCGGTCCGTCTTCTTCTCCAGCACCGCTATCAGCTTGCGCGCCTGGACCTTTTCCACCTTGCTCAACTGGTAATACGCGGCACCCGTGCGGTAGGTGTGCCCGGATTCCACGACCCATTCCCGGATCGCCGCCGCACGGGCCACGGGAATGAGCTGATACCGCGTCTGATCCACAGGGGTGAGGCCCGCGGCCTCGATGGACTTCTTGTTGACCGTCTCGGCGCCCGTGGAGAAAACCGCACGGGAACCCCGGATTCCCTTGGTGCGGCCCACCATGAACTTCTCGGTGGCCTCCCGGATGACCTGTCCGGCCTCCTCCAGGCCCCGCGTGCTCGTGGCGTCCCAGATGGCGATGTTGTCCTTCGGGAAACCGCACTGCATGGCCTCCCGCCTGCCCATCTGGTCCGGCACGAGGACGGCCAGGGTCCAGTTGTCCTGCTGCGTCTCGATCATCGTCGCCATGGCCTGCCGCAGGGCACGCTGCGACTGGGACGGGACGTCCGGGCAGCGGTGGCTCGCGTTCTCCTGCCCGTCGGTGAGCACGAACGTCAGGAAGCTGTGGTCGCCGTAGAGCTGGGCCGTCTGCGCCAGCTCCTGCTGCGACTTGAGCGTGGCCGCCAGCAGCGCGGTCATCCCGCCGACCCGGTAGAGCTCCTTCAGGGACGGCATGCGCAGCACGTCCTTGTCGTAGATGACGCATTCCACCTTGTCGGCGAACACGTACACCGTGACACGGGTTTCCTGGTCGAGTTCCTGCGACCGCCGGGCCAGATAGGCGATTTGCTGGTCGGCGACCTCGACGACCTTGTTCCTGAGGTGCGACATCGACGAACTGGCATCCAGCACAAGGGCAACGTGATTGATGTAGTTCTGGTTTCCGGACATGGCCGCTCCCCGTTTCTCCGACGTGATGAACAGATCCTCGCAGCCACCACTGACAATCGTCCCCGACCGCTTCTCCCGGCGGATCGCAACGGGTCGGCGCGCGGGGGCCGTTGTCAGTGGTCCGCGGCAGGATCGACGGCATGACGACACCGTTGCTGCTCACCGACATCGAACGAGCCGTCCGGAACGGCTGGAGCGCCCGGACCTGCACCCCCGAGTACCGGTCGCGCTGGACCGAGGACAACCCCGCACGCGACCAGTGCGGGGTCACCGCGATGGTCCTCAACGACCTGCTGGGCGGCGAGCTGATCCGCGGCGAGGTCCACGTCGACGGGGTCCGCGTCGACTACCACTGGTGGAACCGCCTGGGCGCGGGCGTCGAGGTCGACCTGACCCGCGAGCAGTTCGGGCCGCAGGAGACCGTCACCGGGGGAGTCGTGGTCCCCCGCCCGCCCGTCGCCGAATGGGGCAGGCTCCGCGAGGAGTACGAACTCCTCCGGGCGCGGGTCCTGACCGAGCTCGACCGGCGGCGAAACGATACGTCTGTGGCATCTGAGTGAACGGCCGTTCCCGTCCGGGGTCCACGTCGGTTGGACCGGCCGACGCGCACACCGACCGCGCGCCGTTCCTACCGATCCCTAGGGGAGTCATGCGTATTCGTTCCGCCGTCACCGCTTCCGTCCTGGCCGCCGGCATCCTCCTGGGCGGCGCCGGCGCCGCCCTGGCCAACGAAGGCGTCGACATCGACTACTTCTCCGGCGGCCACGCCGGCTGGTCGTCGAACTGCTCCTCGTTCGCCGCGGTGCCCCACAACCTCCCGTCCTTCGCCGGCCCGGTCTGGAACTCGACCTGCGCCAAGGAGGGCGAGAAGGAGTGGCTCAAGGGTGCCCACCTGGGTGCCTGATCCAGGAACGGATCCCGAAACGCGGGGGCGGACCGACCGCGAGGTCGGCCCGCCCCCGCGGCGTTCCCGCCCCGCCGCCCCGGTGCGGTCCTGCCGGAACGTTTCCCCGGGTGAAACCTGCACCCGCTCGGGTGAGCCCCGGGCCCCCGCCCTGTCGCGCCGGGGGCCCGGGCCGGTAGACAGCATGTCGTGATCAAGGAACCGTCCGGGACCGGGTGGCGACAGCGCGCACGCCCGCCCGCGAGGCCGTCGACCGCGGCCGGCCCGGCCCGCGCCGCCGCCCTGGCCCGCGTCGCCGTCGCGGCCTGCGCGCTGCTGACGGGCTGCACCGCCGGGCCCCCGGGGCGGGCCCCCGACCCCGACGAGGTCATCAAGGCCGCCACCCAGCGCCTCACCGACGCGTGCCTGGTCCGCCAGGGGCTCGTCCCGCCCCGCAGCGGGGCCGGCAGGCCGCCCGGTACCGACGAGGAGCGGGTCGGTGCGGCCCTCTTCGGCTCGGGCCCTGCCGAGCTGTCGCTCACCCTGCCCACCGGCTACGTCGTCCGCGCCCACACCGACGGCTGCCTCGCCGCCGCCCAGCAGCGGCTGTACGGGGACCAGCCCGGCTGGTTCCGCGCCTCGGTCGTCGTCAACAACCTCCGGCCCGAAGCCGACCGCGGCCACCGGGACCTCGCCGAGGTCCGCGCCCGCCACCGCGCCGAGATCGCCGCGTGGGAGCGGCTGCGCGCCCACGCCCTCACCGAAGCCACCGCCGTGCTCGAGAACCCGCCACCGAAGGGAAACCCGCCCGCATGAAGCGCTTCACCACCCTCCTCGCCGCCGCCGTGATCACCACCGGCGCGGTCCTGGCCACCTCGGCCGCCGCCGAGGCGGCCGACTGCCGCAGCGGCTACTTCTGCGTCTGGACGGACGCGAACTTCAACGGCATGAAGATCGAGCACAGCGGCGACGACCACTGGTGGGAGGGGGACATGTTCAAGCAGGACTCCTCCTGGGCCAACCACGGCCTCTCCGGCCCGGGCGTGGCCGACCACGTCAAGGTGTACGAGGGCCGTGAGCTGCTGGGCAGGGTCACGCTCTGCCTGGCTCCCGGTCAGGAGGTCGGCTACGACGCCGGCGCCAACGACCGGGGCGGATCCCACACCTGGTCCACCGGCTGCTGAGGCGGTCCCCGGACGTTCCTCAGGCCCCGCCCCGTGCACCGGCGCCCCGCTACGTGCGCGGGGCGCCGTCCGGGTGGAGGGCGGCGCGGACGCCGGCGAGGACCACGGCGATCAGGCAGAGGGCGATGACGGTCTCCGCCCACAGGAAGGCGAACCAGTCCAGGACGCAGCCGATGGGCGGTGTCCCGGGGGCGGTGTTGCGGAAGGCCGCGAGGGCGAACAGGGTGGCGGCCATCCAGGAGAGCGCGGGCCAGACCAGGCCTTCGCGCCGTGTCATCAGGTACCAGGTCCCGATGAGCACGGACGCCGCCAGCGCCCACATCACCATCATCATGAAGACCGCGAAGACGAGCAGGCTGCCCGAACGCCTCAGCTCCAGTCCGAAGACCGCCTCCGGCCGGGAGGACAGGGGCTCGGCGGAGACGGAGAAGAGCGTGTCGTTGTTGGAGAACAGCATCCGCACCGGCACCTGCCTGCCGCCCAGCACCGCCCAGAACTCCACGTCGGTCTCGTAGCTGTCGAACGGGTAGTCGCCGATGGACCCGCCCGCCAGCGCGACCTTCACGTCCCTGGTCGCGAGCCGCTCGTGCGCCTTGAACGCCAGGTCGCCCAGGGTCGCCGCGGAGGTCTGGAGGGCGAGGTCGTCCACCGGGGCGGTGCCTTCCGCCTCGCCGAGGCTTCCGCGCGGGACGACCCGGACCCGGAGCACCAGCTCCCTGGCCGCGGCGTCGACGTGCTGGACGGTGGCCTCGACGTCCACCCGGTCGGGGGCGGTGGAGCCGACCGCGTGGACCGTGTCGCCCGCCTGCCGCTCCGCGAACTGCAGCCAGGATCCGACGGCCACCGCCGCGACGATGAGCAGCGCGATGGGCAGCAGGACGGGGAGCAGCGAGGTCCCGGAGCGGCGCGGGGGAGGCGCCTCCGAGGGCGGGGTCATGGCGGCTCCGGCGGGACGGGGGGCGGAACGTTCTCGTCCGGCAAGCGAAACCTTTCGGCGGTGCCGCCGCCACCCCGGATGGCCCGGGTGGAGCCCCTGCGGCCCCTCCCATCGCGCCACCCGTAACGGGCCTTCCCGGCGGAACGGTGAAAACCAGACCCCGCCAGGGGAAACGATGCACGGCCCATACATCTGATCGGATACTGCCGTGCCCGCTGGGACCCGGGCGTACCCGAGGTATCCGCACAAGAGCCGCGATCCGGCTGATTTCCCTCTTCAGGCGCCGGGTGCCGCTTCGCAACGATGGGCTCCGCGACTCCAGGGCCGCCGCTGCGAGCGGTCGGCCTCCCGGCCGCCGAACCAGAGGGGAACACGCATGTCACCGCGCAGGATCCTGGCGATGATGACCGCCACCGCGGCACTGATCGCGGGCCCGGTACTGACCGCCCAGGCCTCGACCCCACTCCGGAACACCTTCTCCGAGCAGACCCGCGCCGCCGGACTGACCGCCGCGCAGGCGGCCGAACTCCGGCAGCGGGTCGACGCCGTGCTCGCGTCCGACCCGCAGGCCCGACAGATCTCCGCGAACAAACTCGCCATCGCCGGCGGAGACCTGGTCCTCAGGGCTCCGGGCCGGTCCGAAACCCGCGACCTGGCCGCCCCCGACGCGGAGCTGGCCTGCGCCGACGGCCACCTGTGCATCAGGGACGGCCTGGGCAACAACTACGACTACTACTACTGCGGCTACTACGACTTCGGCGGCGTCGGCGACGGCACCTTCAACAACAACCAGAGCTCGGGCACCCGGGCCCGCTTCTACAACCAGAACGGCAGCGAGCGCTGGTCGAACGTGGCCAAGGACAGCGGCACGGCCTCCTGGACCCCGGTCTACCACATCCGCCCCTGCTGACCCCCTCACCCGGCCGCCCGGCACCCCGCCCCCACCGGCGGGGCGCCGGGCGGCCTCCGCGTGCGCCCGCACGGGCCGCGCGGCCGGCGCGCGGCTCAGCGCGGGATCACCCAGTCCGGCATCCAGGTCCCGGCGGTCCCGGCGGGGGCGCGCAGGCCCGCCGCGGTCGCGAGGTGGGCGCGCAGGGCCGCAAGCCCCGGGTGGGGGTTGTCGCGGCGCCAGAGCAGCGAGTGCGGGTAGACGGGCGTCGGATCCGTCACCGGGATGCGGCGCAGGCCGTGCCCGGCCGGCCAGACGAGCCGGGTCCGTTCGCTCATGAAGGTGGCCAGGGCCGGGGTGTCGGCGATGGTGTCGAGGAGCGCGTCGGAACCGAAGTTGGGCCCGGTCGACTCCAGGGAGAGTCCGAACTCGGCGACGAGGTCGTCGTAGTAGGCGGTCCACTCGGTGCCGGGGACGACGCCGGGCATCCAGATCCGGTGCCCGGCCAGCTCGGCCACGGTGACCGACCGGGCGCCCGCCAGCGCGTGGTCGGGGCCGGTGAGGAGCTGGAGGGGCTCGTCCAGCACCCGGACGGCCTCGACGTCCTCCGGAAGGGGCCGGCCGGGCGCGGTGACGGCGCGGAAGGACGCGTCGATCGCACCGGAGCGGAGGGCCGCGACGGCCGCGTCGATCTCCAGCAGCATCACCACGTCGAGCTCGACCTCGGGGTGCGCGCGGTGGAAGTCGCGCATCAGGCCCGTCGCCGCGCCGCGCGAGTTGATGACGTCCACGCGCAGCGGACGCCGGTCCGTACGCACGGACGCGATCGCGCGCTCGGCCGTGCGCAGCAGCTCGCGGGCATGGGGCAGGAACGCCTGCCCGTCGATGGTGAGCTCGGCGCCGCGCGGTGTACGGGTGAACAGCCGCACCCCGAGGCCGCGCTCCAGCGCGGCGATGCGCTTGGAGACGGCCTGCTGGGTCACCGACAGCTCGGCGGCGGCCTCCTGGAACCGCCCCGCGTCGGCGGCCGCGACGAACGTGCGGACGGTGTCGAGGTCCATACCGCCACCCTAAGGGGACAACCAGGGGTTGTGGGCGGGGTCCCTCCCGGTTGTTTGATCCCCGGCCGCACCACCCGCTTTGATGCTCCGGAACGCCGACCGGTTGTACGGGGAGGGTGAGGGGCGATGTGGGAAACGAGGGACGGACGGGGCCGGGGGCGCCGGCGCGGCGGGCGGCTGGGGCGCCCGTTCGGCAGGTTCCGGGCGGCGTACGGGACCAGCGCGCTCGGCACCTGGCTCGCCTTCGGGGCGTTCCCGCTGATCGCCGTCCAGGTGCTGCACGCCGGGCCGGCCGAGGTGGCGGCGCTCTCCTCCGCCGGGGCCGCGGTGGGCGCCGCCGTGGCGGTCCCGCTCGGCCCGTGGGTGGAGTTCCGCCGCAAGCGGCCCGTGCTGATCGCGACGGACCTGGTGCGGTGCGCGGCGCTGCTCACGGTCCCCGCCGCGTTCGCGCTCGGCGCGCTCACCTTCCTCCAGCTCCTGCTGGTGTCCGTCGTCGTCGCGGCGGCCGACATCACCTTCCGGGCCGCCTCCGGCGCCTACCTGAAGGCCCTGCTGCCGGCCGGGCACCTGCTGGAGGCCAACGCCCGGTTGGAGTCCACGGCCTGGACCACCACGATCGCCGGCCCGCCGCTGGGCGGCCTCGCGATCGGGCTCCTCGGACCCGTGGCGACGGTGGTGGCCGACGCGGTCAGCCACCTGCTCTCGGCCCTGGCCCTCCGCACCACGCGCGGGCAGGAGCCGGCGCCCGGGCGCCGGGAGAGCCGGCGCCCGCGGGCCGGGGACCTGCTCGACGGCTGGCGGTGCGTCCTCGCCGACCCGGGGCTGCGCCCGCTCTTCTTCAACACCGCCCTGTTCAACGGCCTGGTGATGGCCGCCTCGCCGCTGCTGGCCGTCCTGATGCTCGGCCCCCTCGGGTTCGAGCCCTGGCAGTACGGCCTCGCCTTCGCCGCGCCCTCGGTCGGCGGGCTCCTCGGCTCCCGGCTGGCCCGCCCGCTCGCCACCCGGTACGGACAGCACCGGGTCCTGGCCGTGTCCGGCTCCCTGCGCGCGGTGTGGTCCGTCGGCCTGGCCTTCGTGGGGCCGGGCACCGGCGGGCTGCTGCTGGTGATCGGCGTCGAGTTCGGGCTCATCCTCTGCTGCGGGGTGTTCAACCCCGTCTGCGCCACCTACCGCCTGGAGCGCACCCCGTCCGACCACGTCACCCGTACGCTCTCCGCGTGGTCGGTGACGACCAAGGCCGCGGCCGCGCTGCTCACGGCGGCCTGGGGCGTCCTGGGCAGCCTGCTCGGCCCGCGCACGGCCATCGCCCTCGCCGGACTCCTCCTCCTGGCGACCCCGCTGCTGCTCCCGCGCCGGACGGCCGCGCCCCCCGCCGAACCCGAACCCGCCCCCACCCGTACCTGACGGACCGCCGGCGCTAGCCCAGGGTCCTCGGGCCGGCCCCCGCGGGCGCGTCGGGGGCGGCCGGGGCCTGTTCCGCCGCGTGGGCGATGTTGCGGACCATGCCGCCGAAGACCGCCGAGTGGAAGGGGCTCACGGCCCACCAGTACATGTGGCCGAGCAGGCCGCGCGGGTGGAACAGCGCGCGCTGCCGGTAGCGCGACCGGCCCGCGTGCACCGGGTCGGGCTCGGCGTACATCTCCAGCCAGGCCAGCCCGGGCACCCGCATCTCGGCGCGCAGCCGAAGCAGCCGTCCCGGCTCGATCTCCTCGACCCGCCAGAAGTCCAGGGCGTCGCCCACCCGCAGCCGGCTGGCGTCGCGGCGGCCCCGGCGGATGCCGGCGCCGCCCGCCAGCCGGTCCAGCCAGCCCCGTACGGCCCAGGCCAGGGGGAAGGAGTACCAGCCGTTCTCGCCGCCTATGCCCTCCACCACCCGCCACAGGGCCCCCGGCGGGGCGGCCACGCCGGCACTGCGGTGGTCGGTGTAGAGGCTGCCGCCGGCCCAGTCCGGGTCGGTGGGCAGGGGGTCGCTGGGGGCGCCGGGCAGGGAGGCGTTGGACCACCGGGTGGTCACCCGGGCCTCGCGGACCCGCTCCAGGGCCAGGGCCAGGGCCTGGTCGAAGGGGAGGGGCGCGCCCGGCGGGTCGGGCACCCAGCGGGTGATGTCGTGCTCCGCGCACACCACCTCGTGGCGCAGCGACTCGGCGAGGGGCCGGGCCAGGGCCCGGGGCACCGGGGTGACCAGGCCGATCCACAGGCTGGAGAGGCCCGGACTGAGCATGGGCACGCGCAGGATGCGCCGGTGCGGGAGCTCGGCGACCTCGGCGTAGCGGTGCATCATCACCTCGTACGTGAGGACGTCCGGTCCGCCGATGTCGAAGGACCGGCTGACCTCCGGCGGCATCGAGGCGCTGCCCACCAGGTAGCGCAGCACGTCGCGCACGGCGATGGGCTGCACCCGGGTGCCCACCCAGCTCGGGGTGATCATGACGGGCAGCCGTTCCGTCAGGTAGCGGAGCATCTCGAACGAGGCCGAGCCCGAGCCGATGACCACGGCCGCCCGCAGCACCGTGCAGGGGACGCCGGACGCCAGCAGGATGGTGCCCACCTCGGCCCGGGAGCGCAGGTGCGGGGAGAGCCCCTCGGGCGGCAGCCCGGCCGGGGTGAGGCCGCCCAGGTACACGATGCGCCGTACGCCGGCCCGCCGCGCCCGCTCGGCGAACAGGCGGGCGGCGGCCCGGTCGCGCTCCTCGAAGCCCGGTCCGGCGTTGAGGGCGTGCACCAGGTAGTAGGCGATGTCCACCCCGCTCAGGGCCGCGTCCAGCGAGCGCCCGTCGGTGACGTCGCCGCGCGCCACCTCGACGCGGGAGGCCCAGGGGTGGTCGCGCAGCCGTTCGGGGGAGCGCGCCAGCGCCCGGACCCGGTAGCCGGCGTCGAGGAGCTCGGGCACCAGGCGGCCGCCGATGTATCCCGTGGCCCCGGTGACCAGGCACAGCGCACCCGCCGACTCCTCACCCGCCATGGGCTCGCTCCTGTCTGTGCGGCGGCGGCGCACGGGCGGCACCGCCCTTTCGAGCCTGGACCCGGCGCGGCCCGGGCGCAACGCCGCCGCCCGCGGGGGGCGGCGGGCCGGGGGCGCGGACCGGCGGGTTACGGTGTCCCCTTTCGAGGGGGGAGACAGCGATGTCGCACCACACGGGGTGGGGACCGAACCACCCGGGACAGCCGGTACCACCGTGGGGAGGGTGGGCGCCGCCCCCGCCGCAACCGGGCGTCGTACCGCTCAGGCCGCTCGGGGCGGGCGACGTGCTCGGCGGCGCCTTCACCGCGTTCCGCCGCTACTGGAAGCCCCTGACCGGCGTCGTCCTCCTGGCCCAGGGCGTCGGGATCCTGCTGATCGCCGCGGCGATCGGCCTCGCCGCCCTCGGCATCGACACCCGGTTCGCCGCGGTGTTCAACCTGCCGGACGGCGAAACGCCCGCGGCCGGCGACGTGGCGGCCCTGCTCCTGTACCTGGCACCGGTCGCCGTACTGCTGCTGCTCGTCATGGTGCTGCTCACCGGGATGATCGGCGCCGCGTGCCCCGCGGTGATCCAGGAGGCGGTGCTCGGACGCGCCGTGACCTTCTCGGCGCTCTGGCGGCGCTGCTGGTCCCGGCTGCCCTCCGTCCTCGGCGTCCTGCTGTGCGTGGGGCTGCTCGCGGGCGGGCCGGTGCTGGTCCTCTACGCGCTCTGCTTCCCGCCGCTCCTCTCGGCCGCCGCGCACGACGCCGCCCCGCCGGCGGCCGTGTTCCTGCTGCCGCTGGGCCTGCTGCTCTGGCTGCCCGTGCTGGTGTGGCTCGCCATCCGGTTCAGCCTCGCTCCCGCCGTCGCGGTGTGCGAGGGGCTCGGCCCGATCGCGGCGATGCGGCGCTCCTCCCGTCTGGTCGCGGGCGGCTGGTGGCGTACGTTCGGCGTCTCGGCGGCGGCGTACCTCCTGGCGTCGGTGGTCGGCTACATCGTCCAGCTGCCGTTCACCCTGCTCGGCATCGTCGCGCTCGTTCCCGCCGTCATGGCGACGGCCGACGAGGCGCGCGCGGGCACGCTGGTCCTCGGCATCGTCGGGTACGCGGTCTGCGCCCTGATCGGCACGGTGATCGCCTCGGTGTTCCAGCTCGGGTACCCGCAGCTGGTCCTGTCCCTGCTCTACGTGGACCAGCGGATGCGCAAGGAGAACCTGGCCGAGGCCCTCGCCGCCTCCGCCGCGGCCCCGGCCCACCCGGGCCCCGCGGGTGCATGATGAGGGCATGAACGACCGCGACGACTTCCGGCGGTGGGTCGAGACGGCCCTCCGCGCGGCGGAGCGCGCGCTGCACGACGGAGACGCGGCCCCGCGCCGGGCGCTGTGGTCGCGCAACGAGCCGGTGAGCGTGCTGGGGGCGTGGCGCAACGCAGTCGGACGGCAGGAGGTCGACGCGCTCTTCTCAGCCCTGGAGGAGAGCTTCTCCGCCTGCACGTCGTACGCGTTCGAGCTCCAGGCGTACGACGTCGCTGGCGACATGGCCTACACGGCCGGCCTCGAGCACGTCTCGGTCTCGGTCGACGGGGAGCCGCGGACCTATACCCTGCGGGTCACCCAGGTGTACCGCAGGGAGGGCGGGGAGTGGAGGGTGGCCCACCGCCACGGGGACACCGTCACCGGATGACCCCCGGCGCGCCGCCTCCGGGGGCCGTGGAGGCGAACACCGTGCCTCCGTCGGCCGTCGGCCGTCCGTCCGGGCGGTGGTCACAGCCACCGCCGTGCCGCCTCGACGCTGTCCCCGCCGCCGGTGTTGAACGCGACGGCGGCCTGGGGCGCATGGAGCCGGACCAGGTTCACGATCTGCTCGAAGAGCGGGAGCAGTTGTTCCGTCTTGCGGATCCCGCCGCCGACGACCACCACGTCCCAGGGCCGTTCGGTCAGCGGGGCGACGAGGATGGACTCGGCCGAGCCGTCGAAGACGACCAGCGCCATGGCGGCGTCGATGCCGTGTTCGCCGAACCGGGCCAACTCCGCGTCGAGCGAGGCACGCAGGGCCGTCGCGTCTACGCCGGGTATCGCGGTGGGGTCGTATCCGATGACGAGTGCAGTGGCCATCCGGTGAGCCTGGACGGGGCGCCCGACCGTGATCAGCGGAACGGGCCGCATGTGTGCCGTAGCACAAACGGCCCGACCGGGTGTGGACCTCCGCGATGTCGGCCCGCGTCGTGCGTCGCCCTGACTACCGTCGGGTGCTCGGCCGCGCCGCACGGCGGCCGGGAAGGAGCGCGTTCGATGGGGACCACGGTGGTGGGGTTCCGGCTCGGCTGGGACAGGAAGGGCCGGCAGACGACGGTGGTGCTCACCGAGGCGGGGGTCCTGCACCACAGCAGCGGACTCCTCGGCCTGGCGCCGCGGCCCACCCGGCCGCACGCCCCGGTCGGCGCGGACCCGCACCCGGTGCCGCGCCAGGTCGCGACCTTGCGCAAGCTGTACGCCGAGCTGCTCCACCAGGGCTACACCCGCACGTTGATCGCCCCGGCCTGCGTCCGGCTCGACACGGGGGAGCGCCCGCTCCACCCCCGCCCGTGGGGCGAGCACGCGCCGAAGGCGCATCCGGAGCTGATCGCCGAGTTCACCGGCGCCGCCCCCGCCGGTCCCGGTTCGCTGGAGGACGCGGTGGCCGGCTTCTACCGGGCTATCGGCCTCATGACCCGCTCCGGGAGCACCGCGTCGCCGGGCCCGGCCGCCGCCGTTCCGCCCGTCGCCCCGCCCGGCGTGCCCCCGGCGGTCCGCGAGGCCCTGCGCTGCCTCGCCGAGGGCCGCACCCTCGTCTCCCGTCCCCGGCGCGGCGCGGGCTGGACCGTCACGGGTGCGGGCGTACGCCTGAACGTCGGCCCCGCCGGCGAGGACCTCAGCCACCGCGAAGTGGCCGAGCTCCAGGCCGCGCTGACGGCCTGGCTGCGCCACCAGCGCCGTCCCGGCGCGGGCTCCGGGGCGCGGTGAGTGCGGGCGGGGGTTGCGGGTAGGTGCGGACCGCGAGCAGTCGGAAGAAGGGTGGTCGAGGACGGTGGAACTGCGTGCGGTCGGCTGGGCACACGCCTTCCCGGTGGCGAACGGGGTCCGCGCGGCCCGGGTGTGGACCGCCGGGCACCTGGCCTCGCTGGAATGGGCCCGGGACGCCCCGGACACGGTGCACTCCGTCCTGCTCGCCGTGTCCGAGCTGGTGACGAACGCCCACGTGCACGCCGTGAGCACCGCACACCTGGTCCTCACCTGGGACGGCCGCTGCCTGCACGTCAGCGTGGCGGACGCCGACCCGACCCCGCCGCGCCCCCGGGAGGCCGGCGAGCGGGCGACCTCCGGGCGGGGCATGGGCATCGTCGACGCGCTCGCCGACGCGTGGGAGGTGCACCCCGGCGACCACAGGAAGACGATCACCGCGTGCTTCCGGCCGCCCGAGGGCGCGGTACGGCAGGACGGCCCGCCGTGACGCGGGCCGTCCGAGGTGCCGGGGGAGGGGTCAGTCGTCGTGCAGCAGTTCCTCGCGCAGGGCCCCCAGGGTGCGCGTGAGCAGGCGTGAGACGTGCATCTGGGACATGCCGATCTCCTCGCCGATCTCCCGCTGCGTCATCTCCTGTCCGAAGCGCATCCGCAGGATGCGCGTGGTGCGTTCGTCGAGCCCGGACAGGAGCGGGGCCAGGGCGTGCAGGTCCTCGACCGTCTCCAGCGCGGGGTCGGCGCCGCCCAGGGTCTCGGCCAGGCTGTGCGCGGACCGGGAGGGTCCGGGGGCCGACTCGCGACCTTCGGCGGGACCCGCGGGGGCGTCGAGCGACTGGGCGGAGTAGCCGTTCGCCGCGACCAGGCCCTGGCGGACCTCCTCCTCGTCGAGGTCGAGGTGCGCGGCGAGTTCGGCGGGGGTGGGGGCCTGGCCCGTCGCGGCGGTCAGGTCCTCCGTGGTCCTCGCCAGCAGTGACCGCAGCTCCTGGAGGCGGCGGGGTACCCGTACGGTCCAGGTGGTGTCCCGGAAGTGCCGCTTGATCTCGCCCGTGATGTACGGCAGGGCGAGGGTGGAGAACTGGGTGTTGCGGTCGAGTTCGTACCGGTCGATGGCCTTGATCAGCCCGATCACGCCGACCTGCACGATGTCCTCGTTCTCCGGGCCGCCCGGGCGGTCCCGGAACGGCCGTGCGGCGAAGTTCACCAGGGAGATGTTCATCTCGATCAGGGTGTTGCGCACGTACTGGTACTCGGGGGTGCCCTCTTCCAGGCTCCTCAGGCGTTCGAAGAACACCCGCGTCAGCTGCCGGGCCTCGCCCGGGTCCACCTCACGGGGGCAGGGGACGTCCGGCAACCCGTCGAACGCGGTCGCGTCCGCGGGGGTTCCCGCGACGTGACACGAGGCCGCGGGCGCAGGGGGCGCCGTGGCCGGTGTCGTCCGGGTCGTCACCTCGGCAGTGGCCGTAAAGGTCATCGTCTCCGCTCCTTGGGCACGTGGGCTTGCGGTGCGTGGCTCGATCGTCCGTTCAAACGGAGGTCCGATTCCGCTCACCCTGCACCCTGCCCGGTGAACGGACACACGTCAAGTGATACCGGAAAAACATTTCTGGATTTGCCTTTCGTGAGTGGCCGCCCAAGAATGGCCGGGTGGAGAACGAGCACGTGGGGTCCCGCCGCAACCGCTGGACCTTCCTGACCAACCACGCCCGGGTCCTGATCGCCATCGCGCGCGACCCGGGAGTCCGCCTGCGCGACATCGCCCTGGCCTGCGGTCTCACCGAGCGCACCGTGCAGGCGATCGTCACGGACCTGGAGGCCGACGGGTACCTCACCCGGACCCGTGACGGCCGGCGCAACCGCTACGTCATCGCCCCCGGGGCGCGCTTCCGCCACCCGGCCGAGGCCGACCACGAGATCGCCGGCCTGCTCGCCTACCTCGCCGCCCCGTTGGCCGCACCGACACCGCCCCCTGTCGGGGGAGCGGCCGCCGACGCCCCCGCCGACCGGGGACCCCGCGCGACGGCGTAGCCCCCGGCCGGTGCGGACACGGGGCCGGGTCGTCCGGGCGGCCGCCCCGACCCCGGTCAGGCGCCCTCGCCGAGCACCCCGCGGATCAGCTCCTTCTGGTCCTCGGACAGGTAGGGGTCCTGGAGGTCGACCGCCCGGCCGTCGACGGTGATCCGGTAGTGGTAGCCGTCCGCCGTGGACGTGACGGCCCGGTGCGCCAGGCCCTCCCACCGGGGCGCGTCCCGGCGGCCCGTGGTGTCGAGCTCGCGCTCCTTCTCGATCCCGGCGAACCCTCCGGTGCGGGTGACGGTGATCAGCATGGTCCCCTGCCTTCCCTTCCTGTTCCGGTGTCCCGCCGCGTGACCCGGCCGGGCCCGCCGCGGCGGGGGCGGCCCCTCGACCGCCTCCGCCTCGGCTGCCCCGCATCGCGGCCGCGTCCCGGCGCGCGGCCCCGCACGCCGCGGATCGGCCGGAAAGCGCCGTCCTGTGGCCGACGGGCGCCCCCGCGCCCGGTGTCCCCGCTGCCGCGCCGCCGCAGCCGTGCGACGTGTGAGCCGGCCGAGGGAGCGGCGCCGCCGGGCGCGCGCGCCGCGGACCCGGCCCGCCGGGCCCGCGTGATGATCGCCTCAGCCGCCCGGCACCCGCGGTGCGCACCACCGCGGCCGCGGCGGCCGACCGTGATCCGCTCCCGGCCGTCCGCCGACGGCAGAGAGGTGCAGTGCCGTGCGCGCCTTCGCGATCGACGCCTTCGGGCGGACCCCGCAGCTCCAGGACCTGCCCCGGCCCGAACCCGGGCCCGGCGAGGTGCAGCTCCAGGTCCGCGCGGCCTCGGTGAACCCGATCGACTGGAAGGTGGCCGCCGGCGCGCTGGCCGCCCCCGGCGCCGAGTTCCCCTTCCCCCTCACCCTCGGCTTCGACTTCGCCGGCCGGGTCACCGCCGCCGGTGACGGCGCGGCCTGGGAGGTGGGGCAGGAGGTCTTCGGGATGCGCCTGCCCTCGGCACCGGAGCGGAGCCCCCACGGCTCCTACGCCGAGTACATGACCGCCTCCGCCGAGACGGCGGCGATGGCCGCCCGGCCGGAAGGGCTGGACGCGGTGTCCGCGGCCGCCCTCCCGATGACCGGCGGCACCGCACTGGCGCTGACCCGCTGGGTCGACCCGGCCGAGGGCGAGACCCTGCTCGTGGTCGGGGCGGCCGGGGGAGTGGGCTCATACGTGCTCCAACTGGCCGCCGCGCGCGGCGCCCACGTGATCGCGGTCGCCGCCGGCGACGACCACGCCTACGTCCGCTCCCTCGGCGCCCGGGAGGCGATCGACCACCGCACCACCGACGTCGCCGGAGCCGTACGGGCCGCCCGGCCCGGGGGAGTCGACGCGGTCCTCGACCTCGTCGACGACCGCGAGACGCTCATGACCGGGATCGCCCCCCTGGTCCGGGACGGCGGCCGCCTGGCCACCACCGTCTTCGCCGCCGACACCGACGCCCTCGGGGCCCGCGGCGTGCGCGCGGTCAACTTCGGCTACCGCGCCACGGACCGGGACATGGCCGAACTCGCCGGACTCGTCACGTCCGGGGCCCTGCACGTCGCGCAGACGACGACCTTCCCCCTGACGGCCATGGACGAGGCCTACACCGCCTCCACCACCGGCCACGTCCGCGGGAAGCTCGTCGTCACCACGGGCTGAGCCCGCCACCGCCCGAACGCACCGCCCGAACGCACCGCCCCGGCCCCGGCCGGGGCGGCCGTCGGTTTGCCGGGGGAACGGCAGGGCACGCGCGGACCCGACGCGCACCCTCCCCGACCCCGACACCACCGAGGAGCCATGAACGGCGTTCTGAGACTGCTGATCGTCCTGGGCGGTTCCGTCCTGCTCACCCTCGCGGCCGGCTGGCTCGCCGACCTGCTGCTGAGGCGCGCGGACGCCCGCCACCCCGAGACCCCCCTGTGGAGCCTGCTGCGCCGCTGCGCACTGCCGCTGCGCGTCCTCCTGCTGGCCGCCCTGCTGCGCGGGTCGTACCGGCAGATCGCGTGGCAGCCCCTCCAGGCGCACGAGGCGGCCGCGGGCAGGACCCTCTCGCTGGTGACCATCGGAGCGAGCGCCTGGTGCGTCGTCCACATCACCTCGGCGGTGGTCGAGTCCTCCTACGCCCGCTACGCCGCCGGCACCCGCGACCCGTCCAGGCTGCGCCGCGTCCGCACGCAGGTCACCCTCATCATGAGGATCGTCACGGCCGTCGTCGCACTGGTCGCGGCGGCCGCGATGCTGCTCACCTTCCCCGACTTCCGCACCGTCGGCACCTCGGTACTGGCCTCCGCGGGCCTCATCGGCATCGTCGCCGGCGTGGCCGCCCAGTCCACCCTCGGCAACCTCTTCGCCGGGTTCCAGATCGCCTTCGGCGACCTGGTGCGCATCGGCGACACCGTCGTCGTCGACGGCGAGTGGGGCGTCGTCGAGGAGGTCACGCTCACCTTCCTCGCCGTGCGCACCTGGGACGAGCGCCGCATCACCATGCCCGTCTCCTACTTCACCGGCAAACCCTTCGAGAACTGGTCCCGCGGCGGGATCCAGATGACCGGAACCGTCTTCCTGCACTGCGACCACAGCGCCCCCGTGCCGCTGATCCGCGAACGGCTCAGGGAGATCCTCGACGGCTGCGCGGCGTGGGACGGCCGCGGCTGGGACCTCGCGGTCACCGACACCACCCCCACCACCGTCGTCCTGCGGGCCATCGTCACCGCCAAGGACCCCGACGACCTGTGGACCGCCCGCTGCACGGTGCGCGAGCAACTCGTCGCCTGGATCGCCGAGAAGCACCCCTACGCCCTCCCGCGCGTCTCCACCTCCCCGGCCGTCCCCGCACCCCGCGAGGTCCCGGAGCCCGGACGCACACGCAGGTTTCACGACGGGTGACGGGGCCAGACGCGGCACGGGCGCACGCGGCGACCCGGCCCGTCCGAGCCCACCCGATCCGAGCGACCCGTCCGATCCACCCCTGATCCACCCGATCACGAGGAAAGGGAGTCGACCCATGTCGAACGTGTCACGGCTGCCGGGCCGAGCGGAACACCACTGGACGTGGCAGGAGCGAGCCGCCTGCCGCGACCTCGGCCCGGACCGGTTCTTCCACCCGGCCGGCGAGCGCGGCGAGGACCGCGCCGAACGCGACGAGGCGGCCAGGGAGATATGCGCGCCGTGCCCGGTGCAGCTGGAGTGCCTGCGCCACGCCCTGCGCGTGCAGGAGCCCTACGGGGTGTGGGGCGGCCTGACCGAGGAGGAGCGCCGTCCCCTGTACGCCGGAGCCGCATCCTCCGGGTAGGCCCGGCGGCGTGAGGGCCCCGGTCCGGCCCAGGGCGGCGCCGGCCTGTGCGAGGGCCCGGTCCGGCCCGGAGTGCCTCCGGGCGGCGCGATCCGAACCGGCCCGTGGCGTGATCACAGGGGCCGACGGGGAAGAGGCGAAGGTATGCCCCGTCTCGCACGTCCCTTCCTTCCCCTCCGCCACACCGCGCGCCGCCTGGCGGCCGGGCGGCGGGACCCCGTGGTGGTGCAGAGCGTACGGTCCACCGGGGCCGCGGTGATCTCGTACGTGGTCGCGCTCCACCTCAGCAGCGAGCCCGCGCCGCTGACGGCACCGCTCACGGCCCTGCTCGTCGTCCAGGTCACCCTCTACTCCACGCTCACCACCGGCATCCGCCGCGTGAACTCCGTCGTGGCCGGGGTGCTGGTCGCGATCGGCTTCAGCGCGCTCGTGGGCCTGACCTGGTGGAGCCTCGGGCTCGTCATCCTGGCCTCGCTGGTGGTCGGACACCTGGTCAGGGTGGACGAGTTCATCCCCGAGGTGGCGATCAGCGCGATGCTGGTCCTCGGCGTCACCCGGGTGGCCGACACGGCCTGGGACCGGGTGCTGGAGACGCTGATCGGAGCGGTGGTCGGACTCGCCTTCAACCTCCTGTTCGCCCCGCCCGTCTGGGTGGAGCCCGCCCGCCGGGCGATCGACGACCTCGCCGCCCGCATGGCCGCCCTGATGACCGGCATGGCCGACGAACTCACCGGGCGCACCACCGTCGCCGAGGCCGCGACCCGGCTGCACGAGGCCCGCCGGCTCGACAACGACATCGCCGAGGTCGACGCCGCGCTGCGCCAGGCGGAGGACAGCCTCCGGATGAACCCGCGCGTCCGGGAGGGGCTGATGTTCCGGCTGGTCCTGCGCACGGGCCTCGACACCCTCGAGATCTGCGCGGTCGTGCTGCGCGTCTCGGCCCGGGCGCTCACCGACCTGGCGAAGGCCCGCACCGACGAGCCGCTGTTCTCCGCGCCCGTGACCCGGGCCCTCCAGGACCTGTTCGGCCACATGGCCCTCGCCGTCCACAGCTTCTCCCGGCTGATCACCGCCCAGGTCACCACCAACGCCGAGGAGCAGGAGGAACGGCTCGCACGGGAGCTGGGCATGGCGCGGGAGGCCCGCGACCTCCTGGCGCGGCTGCTCCTCGAACAGCTGCACACCGCGCCGGCGCAGTGGCAGCTGCACGGCGCCCTGCTCGCCGACGTCGACCGGGTACTGGACGAACTCGACGTGGACAAGCGTTCCCAGCGCCTCATGGAGGAACTGGACCGCCACTCCCGGCTGCGCTACGAGGGCGGCACCCCCCTCCAGCGCGCCCTGCGCCGCGCGGCCCGGCGGTAGGGGGTGCCCGGATGCGCGGGGCCGATAGGCCGATGTGCTGATAACACGACTCGGCGGCAGGGAGGTTGCCCGGGCCGTCGCGACCACCGGGGGAAGCTCGAGCCGTCACACCTTTCCCGAAGGAGCGCTTGATGAGCCGTGAGTACCGAGCCAAGCCCCCGCTCGGCCCGCTTCCACGGAGCAGGACCTGGACGGCGGGAGGCGCTTTGGCCTCGCTCTCACTCGTGCTGGTCGGTGTCGTCGGCCCCGTCGCGGTGGCGGACGGGCACGCCGGTCCGGGGGCGACCGCCGCCGGCCGCCCGGCCGACGACTGCCACGGCAGGCCCCACCACTTCGACGGCCGCCCGCTCGACGCGCTGCCGCCGGACCGCGACAAGTGCCGCGGAGGCAAGGGAGCCACGGGCCCGATGGGCCCGCAGGGCCCGGCCGGCCCCAAGGGCGACACGGGTCCGGCCGGCCCCAAGGGCGACACGGGCCCGACGGGCCCCCCGGGCCCGTCCGGCCGCGGCGACAACGGCACCCCAGGCGCGACGGGCGCGATGGGCCCGGCCGGTCCGGCGGGCATGGCGGGCGCCACCGGCCCCCAGGGTCCGGACGGCCCGCCGGGCGCCACGGGTGCGACCGGCGCCACGGGCCCGACGGGCGCCACCGGCGCGGACGGTGCCACAGGTGCGACGGGTGCGGACGGAGCGAGGGGCGCGACCGGCCCGGACGGTGCCACAGGTCCCACTGGTGCCACAGGTTCGGTGGGTGCGGATGGTGCCACGGGGCCGACGGGGCCGACCGGTGCAACGGGCCCTGACGGGGCGGCGGGTGCGACCGGCGCGGATGGTGCCACAGGTCCGACAGGTCCGACAGGTCCGACCGGTGCGACGGGTGCCGTCGGTCCTCAGGGTGCGACAGGTGCGGTCGGTGCCACAGGTGCCACAGGTGCGGCCGGTGCCACAGGTCCGACGGGTGCTGATGGTGCCACAGGCCCGACGGGTGCGACCGGGGCCACGGGGGCCATTGGTCCTCAGGGTGCGACGGGTCCAGATGGCGCTACGGGCCCGACTGGGGCGACGGGTGCGGCCGGCCCTCAGGGTGCAACTGGTGCGACCGGGCCGAGCGGTATGACGGGTGCGGCGGGTGCCACGGGGCCTCAGGGCGCGACCGGTCCGGCGGGCGCGACGGGAGCCACAGGTGCCACTGGTCCGGCGGGTGCCACGGGTGCGACCGGTGCTCAAGGGGCCACCGGTGCCACCGGCGCGACCGGTTCCCCGGGGGCTGCCGGTGCCGCAGGTGCTGCGGGTGCGACTGGTCCCCAAGGCGCCACGGGTGCTACGGGTGCTACGGGCACCACCGGACCACAAGGCGCGACGGGTGCGACCGGCGCGACCGGTCCGCAGGGTCCGACCGGCCCGGTCGGCGCCACAGGCGCCACAGGCGCCACGGGTGCGACTGGTGCGACTGGTGCGACTGGTGCCACCGGTACCACGGGGCCGTGTTCCGGCATCGCCTTCGAGAGCCGTGCCGCCGAGGACTTCCAGGCCGTCCTCACCGGCGGCCGGACCTACGCGGGCCGGGCTCCGGCGAACGGGGGGACCATCGTCTGGCAGGACCTCACCAACACCGTCGCGACGTCGACGGACCCGGTGAACCCGAACTACCCGGCGGGCGTTTGCGGCGTCTCCATCGGTTCCCAGGGCGGCGACGCATGGGTCAAGGTGGTGACGGCGTCGGGGCAGGTCTGGCAGACGCACGGCGACGTCAACGGCACGAGCTTCGTCTGGGACGAGCCGTGGATCCAGAACGCGACCCCCAGGCCGGCGGTGCTCCGCTCCGCCGGCCCGGAGACCGCCGCGGGGGCCGCGCCGCGCCACTAGGCCCCCTCGACCGCACGGGCTCAGCGGTCCTCGCGGAGCGTGCGGGCGCGGTCCTCCTGGACCGTGCGGCCCGGTGCGGGACCGCCGGTGCCGCCTGTCTGACGGCCGGGCGGCCGCGGCCGGTCCGCTGCGCGCCCGCCCGCAGCCGGGCGGCGGACACCGGGGCCCTCCTGTCGGGCGTGTCGCGGGCCGCCGGGCCTGCCCTGCCCGCCGGCCCGGCTACGCGGGTTCCCCCGCCACCGGCCCGGGGTCCCCGTGCAGCCCGGAGCAGAGCAGGTCGAACGCCTGGGCGACGGCCGGGGCGACGGCGTCCCGGGCGTTCGCGGGCGGTTCGCCGGACATGATGCGCCGCCGGAGCTCGCGGAGCGCGGCGCGGTGCGTTCCGGCGAGGGCGCCGGCCAGGTACGCGGGCGGCGGGGGGCCGGTGCGGCCGGGCGCCCGCGGGTCGTGCGGCGGACGTTCGGCGAGGGCGGCCGCCAGGGCCGCCTCGGCGCGTTCGCCGATCTCGCGTTCGCGGGCGAGCAGGGCCGGGCTGTCCAGGACCACCTGCCAGAACGCGGGCGCTCCGGGCCGGAGGCCGAGCATCGGATCGTCGCGCCCCAGGGCGGACAGCAGGTCCTCGCGGACGGCGGCGACCGGGCAGGCGTCCGGTGCCCGGTCGCGCACCAGGGCGGCCAGGTGCTCCACGGCCTCGGCCTGGCGGTCGAAGAACAGGTCCTCCTTGGCCGGGAAGTAGTTGAACACGGTGTTCGTGGACACCCCCGCCCGCCGTGCCACCTCGGCGACCGTCACCCGGTCGAATCCGTGCTCCAGGAACAGCGGCAGCGCCGCGTCCGCGATCGCCGTCCGCGTCTGCTGCTTCTTGATCTCTCTCAGGCCCACGCCCCACATGATAGTGTCACCACAAATTTGGAGTGACACCAAGATTTTTGGGGGCGCAACATGGCCATGACCTTCGGCATCTACCCCGGCGGTCTCCTGGGGGACGAGCGGGGGATCGTCCACCCCGTCTCCCCGGACGCACCGGACCGCATCAACGAGGCCCTCGACGAGCTCCAGGGAGACGCGGCCACGCTGTCCGTGCGCGCCTACCGCTCGTTCGCCGCCACCGTGACGCCGTACGGACCCACGCCCGCCGATCCGCACGCCTACCTCCGGCGCGGCCGCACCCTCGACCTCGTGCTCCAGTTCCGTGAGCCGTCCGGCGTGCTGGACGGATGGCCGGAGTTCGTCCGCGAGGCCGTCCGCGGCGGCGGCCCCGGCCTCGCGTCCGTCCAGATATGCGAGGAGCCCAACCTCGACCTCCCGCCCGTCGACGGCAGCGTCCCCAACGTCCTGGAGGCACTGGTCCGGGGTGTGGTCGCCGCGAAGGAGGAGGCCCGCTCCCTCGGCCGCCGCGTGGCCGTCGGGTTCAACGCCGTGCCGTCCTTCGACCCCGCCGACACCTTCTGGTCCGACCTGGGCGCCCTGGGCGGCCCGCGCTTCCGGCAGAGCCTGGACTACGTCGGACTCGACTTCTTCCCGGACGTGTTCCGGCCCGTCGCCGCCGGCCGGCTGGCGGACGCGGTCACCGCGGTCCTCACCTCGTACCGGAGCACCAGCCTGCCGGAGGCCGGCATCCCCGCCACCGTCCCGATCCGCATCTGCGAGAACGGCTGGCCCACCGGCCCCGGACGCGACGAGCGGCGGCAGGCGGCGGTCCTGGACACGGTCATCCGGACCACGGCCTCCCTCGCCGCCGAGCTGAACATCGACGGCTACTCGCTCTTCGCCCTGCGCGACGCCGACAGCGGCGCCGAGGGCCTCTTCCCCCACTTCGGCCTGCTGCGCGACGACTACACCCCGAAGGCGGCCTTCGCGGCCTACCGCGACCTCATCGGCGCACTGGGAGCACCGGCCTCCGCGCCCCGCTGACCCGCGGCGGGCGCCCGCCGCGGAGCGGTCAGGGCGCGCCGCGCCGCTCCAGCAGGTAGGCCGCCGTGCGGGCGACGACCCGGTCCCCGTCGCGCGTCAGATCCGCCAGGGCACGGGACGCCGTGCCTCCGGGGACGTCCGCGAGCGCCTGGACCAGCCGCAGCCGGGCGGACGCGCCGACCGCGCCGTGGCCCAGGCGCTCGCGGAGCCCGGTGGCGATGCGGTCCGCCAGCGCGGGATCGGCGGCCAGCGCGCCCAGCGCGTCGGCCGCGTCGACGTCGTTCGCCCCGTCGACGACCATGCCGGTGAGCTCCGGGACCGCCGCCGCCACCCCCCGCGCCCCCAGCGCGAGGGCCGCGCACCTGCGGACGACGGCGTCGCGGTCCGCCAGCGCCTCCTCCAGCAGCGCGGTCGCCCCGGGCAGCGGGATCTCCGCGAGGGCCCGCGCGGCGCGTCTCCTCACCTCGGCCCCCGGCGCCCGCAGCCCCTCCGCGAGGAGGCCGACCCCCTGCCCACCGGCCCGGGCCAGCGCCCAGCGCAGGGCGCCGGCGACGTTCGGATCCGTCTCGCCCAACGCGGCCTCGACCAGCGCCTCCACCGGCGCCGTACCGCCCTCGGCCGCCGACAGGGCCGCCTGCTGGCGCTCCCCGGCGCTCGGCGACCTCAGCGCCTGCAACAGGGCGACGACCCGCAGCACCTCCTCCCACCCGGCGGGCTCCGCGGCACCGATCCGCTCCAGCCGGGTGAGGAGCCGGGTCTCGGCGGCGATGCGCTCCCGCACCTGCCGCACCAGGTCGTCGAGGAGCCCGGACGGGGTGAAGCCGGGATCGTCCAGAGCCCGGGCGACGTCGCGCAGCCCGAGCCCCAGCGACCGCAGGCTCTCGATGTGGAAGATCCGCCGGACGTCCTCGTCCCCGTACTCCCGGTAGCCCGCCCCCGTACGGCCGGTCGGCCGCAGCAGGCCGAGCGACTCGTAGTGCCGGAGCATCCGGGCGCTGACCCCCGACCGCCGCGCCACCTCACCGATCAACACCGCCCGTCCACTCCCTCCGTCCGACCCGCCTACCCTCCGACCATGATCCGCTTCGCCTCCTCCACGGCGAACCCGAACCCGGCGTCCGGGTCGAGCACGAGCCGTTCCGTCGCGAGCGCGTGCTCGCGCACCCCGTCGGCCGGTCCCGCCCCCGCGGCGCGCAGCACCGGCAGCACCTCCTCGCCCAGCGCGACGAACGCCCGGCTGAGGCTCAGCCGCGTCTCCCGCCCGCCGCGCCCGAGCTGCGTCGCCAGCACGGCGGCCAGCTCCAGCCGCTCCGCGCCCCCGGGCACCAGGACGACCGCCGCCCGCCAGGCGCTGCGCGCCACCGCGTCGTCGGGGTCGGTCAGCAGCCCCCGGCCGATCGCCGGCCACGCCCCCCGGTCCCCGATCTTGGACAGCGTGTGCAGGGCCTGGCTGCGCGCCTGGGCGCACTCCGAGCCCAGCACGTCCACCAGCCGGGGCACCGTCACCGCGCACGGATGGCGGGTCAGCGCCCAGGTCAGCATGTCGCGCACGAAGAACTCCGGCTCGACCGCGCACCGTTCGACCAGCGCGCCGACCGACCGGGGGTCCGCCGCCGACCCCACCTCCAGGGCCGCCCTCAGCCGTACCTGCGCACTGTCGTGCCCCAGCCCCTCCAGGGCCCGCTCCAGGGCCTCTTCCCCGTTCCGCGTGATCATCGGGACCACCTCCTCGGCGGAGAGTGAAGACCTTGCCACCGTGTCAAGGTCAAGCCGGTCCGCCGGCCGCCCGGGCCCGGCGGCCGGCGCCGCGCACGGCGTTGTTACGGTCGCCGCATGGGGAACTGGGACGCGGACGCGGTCCGCACACGCATCCGGGAGTTGGCCGCCGGGGACCCCGAGCGGGAGCGCTCCGGCGCGCCGACGCACCGGTACGCGCTGGCGCCGCGGCTGCCGGAGACGCGGATCCGGGCGTTCGAGGAGTCCCACGGCATCGGACTGCCGGCGGAGTACCGGTCCTTCGTCGCGGAGGTGGGCGACGGCCCGGCGGGGCCCGCCCACGGGCTGATGCCGCTGGCCGACCCCCGGCCGGAGGCCGACGACGGGTGGGCCGTGGACGACGAGTGGGCGCAGGACCGGCTGCCGGGCCGGCTCTCCGCCCCGTTCCCGCTCACCGCACCCCTGCCCGGCCGGCTCGCGGGACGCCCCGACGCGCTCACCCCGGGCACGCTCGTGCTGGCCGAAGAGGGCTGCGGCATGTTCGTCCGGCTGGTCCTGAACGGCCCGTACGCCGGCGAGGTCTGGCGGATCGATCCGGACTGGGGCGGCTTCGTCCCGGCGAGCCCGGGGTTCCGCGCCTGGTACACCGATTGGCTGGAGGGTGCGTGAGGCCTCCCCGCGACGGGGTCGCGGGGAGGTCCGCGCCGGGCCGGGGGCGCGGCGGGTGACGACGGGTCAGCAGCCGCCGCAGTTGTAGTAGAGGACGTCCCAGTGGTTGCCCTCGTCGGCGTAGACGTTGCCCGATCCGGACTGCCACATGGGGGCGCCGTCGCCGCGTACACCGATGTAGGCGAACGTGTTCTTGACGTAGTTGGTGAGGCACGTGGCCTTCGCGTAGTCGAGCTTGTAGCCGTTCCAATGCGAGTACGTTCCGCTCGCGTGGCCGGTCTCGGTGCCGCCGGTGATGTTCAGCGCACAGCCCGTGGCGGCCTTCAGCGTCTGTGCGCCCTGGGCCGTGGCCAGGTTGAGCTGCTCGAAGGAGGTACAGGTCGCGTTGTTGCGGTCCGAGCAGTTGCCGGAGGAGGACCACGTGATCCCCGCCTGGCGGAACATCGAGGTCGCCGTCGCATGGGTGATCTTGGTCGCCGCTTGGGCCGGGGTCGTGCCGGTCAGCGCTCCGAACCCCGGGGCGAACAGCGCGCCGAGGACGAGGAAGAGGGCGGTGAGGACGGATCGGGTCTTCACGTGCGGAAGCCTCCTGCCGGGTGGGCGTGAGAGGGGGGCCGTGTCCGTGCGGGTCGATCACCGCGATGGTGCCCGAACCGGCCGCCGGTGCGCCAGAGGGCCGACCCGAGGGGACCGGTCCGCGCACGGGAAGCGGCCCACCCCCGGGGAGCGCGGCGCGGCCCGCGCCCGCTGAATCCTTTCCCCGGTACGACTGATCCCCCCGCACGGGTGGCCCTTGGGCCGCACCGCGGCCCCGGCGCCGGACGGCCCCCCTATAAACGGGGTGTCCTCCACCCCGATGCCTCCACCGATGGGTCGTCACACCATGCTGAACGCCGCGCTGCGGGTGCTCGCCGCCACTTTCGTCCTCTCCGCCGCCCTGACGCCGAACGCCGCCGCGGCGGTCCCGGCGGCGGCCGACGACTCCACCGCGCCCTGCGGGCCGGTCGTCGAGTACCGGGCCTGGGACTGGTGGCGCACCACCACGAACCCGCGGATCGCCCCCACGGTCGCGTCCACCGCGTCGAGCGAGCGCTGGCAGTGGCGCAACGACGTCAACACCCTGTGGCGCGGCGACACCAGGGAGAACGTCGAGGAGATCTTCCGGACCGGCTTCACCCCGCGCGGCGACCAGCTCATCCCCCTGGCGGAGTACATCGTCAAGGGCGGCGGCCAGCTCAGCGCGCACCTCAGCACCAGCTGCGACCAGTCGGTGGCCAAGCGGTTCGCGACGTACGGCGCCGAGAAGACCGGGTGGGTGTACGAGATCTACGCGCCCGGCGGCATCGACGTCAACGCGACGGCCCGCGTGAACGACTACCAGTCCCCGTACCTGTGGAACAAGGAGATCGACTTCCCGGGCGGGGTCCAGGGCAACTTCATCAAGGGCGCGTGCAAGTACCGCCTGACGGGCACGGACCCGGTCACCAACGACAAGACCTGGGAGCAGCTCGGCTGCAAGGACAACGCGGGCTTCGCCCCCTACGCGAGCGACCGCGCCGCCTACGCCCTCGCGCACTGACCCCGCCCGGGCCCCCGGGCCCGCCGGTGCGCCCGGCGGGCCCGGGGCCGGGTGCCGGGCCGCCGGCGGTCAGAAGCCCCAGGGGCTGAGTTCGGTGATGGCCGCGAACAGGTGGCCCCACACGTCCGCCGCCGGGGACTCCTCGTCCACCGCGAGCGGTTCGAGGGCGGCGACCTCGCGGAGGAAGTCCCGGTGGCCGGTCTCGCCCGGGTACGGGTCCCAGCACGCGCCCTTGAACCGGTACACCGCCTCCAGCAGCCGCACGAACGTCTCGGTGTCCCGGGCGAGGGCGAACGGTTCGCCGTCGTTGCGGACCATCGACACCGCGCCCGTGGCGGGGTGGACGAACACCTTGCCGGCGTCGGCGTACCTCAGGTCGAAGGTGCCCAGGTGCAGCAGGCCGTTCGCCTCGGGCTCCAGCCCGTACGCCTTCCCGTCGGCCCACGCCAGGGTGAACGTGGCGACGCCGGCGGCGAACCACGTCGGCAGCCCCGCCGTCACGGCCAGCTCCCGCGTCGGCGCGTGCGTCAGCGCGGCGGGCAGCTGCTCCCGGGCCAGCACCACCGTCCCCTCCGCGTCGAAGGACTCCTCCAGGCGGGCGGCGTCCAGGGGCGCCTCGGCGGGCGACGGTCCGGCGAACCACGGACGCTCCTCGCCCCAGGAGAGCGCCTCGTGCTCCTCGCGCCCGTCGGCCGCACCGGCGTTGTGCTCCAGGACGACGACGCCGCGCGGATCGGAGAACATGACGCGGCCGCCCGGCAGCGGTGCGGGCTCCTCCCAGGCGTCGGGCTGGTGGAGGCCGTGGTCCCCGTCCTCGGGGTCGAAGAGGACGGGCCCCTCGGCGGGGGCGTCGTACGGCCGCTCGGCGAACTCGCCGTCGGCGGGGGCCGGTACCCGCGCCCCGGTGGCCGGATCGAGCCAGAGCTCCTCGCTCGTGTGGGACCGCAGCCTCAGCAGGAGGCGGCCGTCCGGGGCCTCGTGGACCTCGACGCCGCCGTCCCCGCTCAGGTTAGGCCGGGCCCGGTAGGCGCCGACCGGCCGCCACCAGGCCCACACCGTCCGCCACGGCATGCCGGGCTCGGCCGCCGCGACCCGGTCGGCGTAGGCGTCGTGGCCCAGCACCTTCGCGCCGAAGTGCAGCCAGGAGGCGAACTCCGGCCGCGGCACCTCGGCCCCGTCGAGGATCGCGACGGCCTGGGCGTAGGCCTCGCGGCCCGCTCCGCCCCCCGTGGCGGGCAGGCCGGCGAGGGCCACCGGACCGGCGGCGAGCAGGTCGGCGGGGGAGGAGAACAGGGTGTCGAGATCATCGCGCGTCATGGCGCCATGCTGCCACCCGCCGCTGACAGCGCGGCCCGCGGGACGGCCCGCACCGGTGCGGGCCGTCCCGCCGCCCGGCCCGCCACGAGCCGGCCGGGCCGGCGGTGCGGCCGGGGTCCGTCAGCCGTTCAGGTTGTGCATGTACTCCGGGGCGTAGCGGTCGCCGGAGGCGACGCCGCGCGGGGCCACCGCCTCGATCGCGGCGATGTCCTCGTCGGTGATCGTGACACCGGTGGCGGCGACGTTCTCCTCCAGGTAGGTGCGCCGCTTCGTGCCCGGGATCGGCACCGCGCCCCGGCGCAGCACCCAGGCGAGGGCCAGCTGGGAGGGGGTGACCGACTTGGCCTGCGCCAGGCGCCGGACGGCGTCGACGACGGCGAGGTTGCGGGAGAAGTTCTCCCCCTGGAAGCGGGGGTCGGTGCGGCGGAAGTCGTCCTCGGCGAAGTCGTCGGGGCTGGTGATGGCGCCGGACAGGAAGCCGCGCCCCAGCGGGGAGTAGGCGACGAGGCCGATGCCGAGTTCGTCGAGGGCGGCCCGCACCCCGTTGTCCTCCAGGCCCCGCTCGAAGAGGGAGTACTCGGTCTGCACGGCCGTCAGGGGGTGGACGGCGTGCGCCCGGCGGATGGTGGCCGCGGCGGCCTCGCTGATGCCGAGGTAGCGGACCTTGCCCGCGGTGACCAGCTCCGCCATGGCGCCGATGCTCTCCTCGACCGGGACGTCCGGGTCGACGCGGTGCAGGTAGTACAGGTCGATGTGGTCGGTGCCCAGGTGGCGCAGCGAGCGTTCGGCGGCGCGGTGGATGTACTCGCGGCGGCCGTTGTGGCCGTGGACGACGCCGTCGTCGTCGATCTCGATACCGGTCTTGGTGGCGATGACCACCCGGTCGCGGCGGCCGGCGACGGCCTTGCCGACGAGCCGCTCGTTGAGGAAGGGGCCGTAGCCCTCGGCGGTGTCGAGCAGGGTGACGCCCAGTTCCAGGGCGCGGTCGATGGTGGCCAGGGATTCGGCCTCGTCGGTGGCGCCGTAGAAGGCGCTCATGCCCATGCAGCCGAGGCCTTCGGCGCCGACGTGGAGGCCCTGGGAGCCGAGTGCGTGCAGTTCCATGGTGTTCTCCTGGGGGGAAGAGAGATAACTAACTGGTTACCTACACAGTGCACGAGCCTCCGTCTACATGTCAATAACCAGATAGTTACTTGCTAGCCTGGGGGTCATGGCACGTGATTCCAGCGCAACGAAGGCCCGTATCCTCGCGGCGGCCTTCGACGAGTTCGCCGCGTACGGTATCGCCGGCGCCCGGGTCGACCGCATCGCCGACACGGCCGGGGCGAACAAGCGGATGATCTACGTCTACTACGGCAACAAGGAGCAGCTGTTCGACCAGGTGATCCACCAGGCCGTCGAACAGGGCGCGGAATCCGTCCCGTTCGACGCCGAGGACCTGCCCCGCTACGCCGGCGCCATCTTCGACCACCTGACGGCCGACCCGCGGCTCATGCGGCTGCTGATGTGGAAGCGGCTGGAGCGCCCGGAGGCCACCGCCCTGGAGGCGCAGGCGTACGCGCGCAAGACCGCCTCGCTGGCCGCCGCCCAGCAGGGCGGCCACGTCGACCCTGCGCACGCCCCGGCCGACCTGCTCACCCTGGTCCTCGGCCTGGCCCAGGCCTGGTACACCACGGCGGGCGGCGAGGCGGGCGGCGTGGCCGAGGCGCACCGCGGTGCCCACCGCGCGGCGGTGGTGGACGCGGTGGCCCGGCTGGTCGAGGTCCGGGCCCCGCGGCCGCCGGCCGCCTGACGACCGGCCCCTCGGGGCGCGGTCACCCCTCTCCCGATCCACAACGGAGGTCTGGATGGACGTCACGCTCCGCACCGTGCAGGACGGAGACCTGGCGGTCTTCTACGCGCAGACGAACGAACCCGAGGCGGTCCGCATGGCGGCGTTCACCGCCCAGGACCCGGCGGACCGGGCCCGGTTCGACGCCCACTGGGCGCGGATCCGCCGCGATCCGGAGGTCGTCGCCCGCACCGTCGTCGGCGGGAGCGGGGAGGTCGTCGGCCACGTCGGGGTCTTCGGCCCGCCCGGGGAGCGCGAGGTCACGTTCTGGATCGGCCGCGCGTACTGGGGCCGCGGAGCGGCGACCGCCGCCCTGCGCGCCCTGCTCGCCGCCGTACCGGACCGCCCGCTCCACGCCCGCGCGGCCGCCGACAACGGCGGCTCCCTCCGGGTCCTGCACGCATGCGGGTTCGCGGTGTCCCGCACCGAGCGGGGCTTCGCGAACGCACGCGGCGAGGAGATCGACGAGCTGCTCCTCACCCTCCCCGCCTGAACCCCGCCGGGCAGCGGGCCCGGCGGGGCGTCGGGGCGTCGGGGCGTCGGGGCGTCAGGACGCGGGGACGGGCATGGCGAGGGTGGTGAGGTCGCCGCGGTCGGCGGAGCGGATCGTGACCGGCCCGTCGTGTCCCCTCAGGTCGAACATCACGTCGGGGCCGATCGCGCCGCCCACGGCCGGATGGAGCGTGGTCAGCTCGAACCGGATCCGCAGGGCCCCGCCCGTCGTGGTGGCCGGGAGGGGAGTGCCGGGGTGGCCGCCGTCCGCCGGGCGGACGTCCACCGTGCGGTCGGCGATGTGCAGGGCGACGCGGTCGCCGGGCAGTTCCTCCAGGGCGCGCAGCAGCGGCTCCTTCGAGACCGTCGCGCGGCCGGTGACCTCGCCCAGCGAGGCGAGCGCCGCCCGGTGGTCGGGGAACTTCCCGGCCAGCAGCCGGCAGTACCGGTCCTCCCGCCCCGCCGCCCGGATCCGGATCCCGTGCGCCGCCGCCTCCAGCCGCACCAGCGGGCTGCGGCGGATCGCGGGCACCGCCGCCCGCAGGTCGCCGCCGTCGACCGTGCCGGCCCACGGCCGCCCCGGTGTCCCGGCCGGGACCAGGGTGCGGGTGGAGAGCCGGTACCGGTCGGTCGCGGTGAGGGAGACCGCCTCCCCGTCCGCCTCGATGCGCAGCCCGGCGAGCACGGGCATCCCCGGGTCGCCGGCCGACGCGCTCAGGACCTGCTCGACCGCGTCGGCCAGTACGGGCCCCTTCAGCGCCGCGATCGGCACGCCGGGCGCGCCCCCGAGCGAGGCCTGGACGACGGCGGCCTTCCGTACGGCCGCCGCCGCCTCCCCGACGACCTTCGCCACGTGCGCGTCGAGCAGCCGGGAGGCCTCCCCGGGCCCGGCGGCGAGGACCGCCTCGACGGCGGGCAGGGGCATGGCGATCTCGCGGAGGCGCCGCAGCGCGGTGGCCCGCGCGACCTGGCCGGCGTCGTAGGACCGGTAGCCCGTCAGCGGGTCGACCTCGGCAGGGGGGAGCAGCCCGGAGTCCGCGTAGAAGCGCAGGGCGCTGGGGGTCAGGCCGCAGCGGCGGGCGAAGGCCCCGATGGGCATCAGTTCGGAATTCGGCACCCGTCCATCCTTGGCCTTCGACCCACCTGAAGGTCAACATCCCCCGGTGGTCCGCGGGAGCCGCCGCCCGGCGCGCTCAGCGGAACCGGTGGAGGTTCTCGGTCAGGAAGGACTCCAGGGTGCGCGGGGTGCGCCCGGTGAGCCGGCGGAAGGTGTCGTCCGGCTTCTCCTCCCGGGCCACCGCGAGCTGCTGGATCTCCACCACGTGGGTGGCCAGCCAGTCCGGCATCCCGCCCCGGCCGGCCAGATGGGCGTGGAGCTCGGCCGGGGCGAGGTCGACGTAGCGGACCGGTCGGCCGAGCATTCCGCCCAGCAGCGCGGTGAGCTCCGGGTGACTGTAGGCCCGCCCGCCCGTGAGCGGGTACGTGCCGCCCGTCGGGGCCGGGCGGGTGAGGAGCTCGGCCGCGGCGTCGCCGATGTCGCGGACGTCCACGTAGTTGCACCGCGCCCGGCCCGTCGCCCCGTGCACCACGCCGGCGGCGGCGATGCCGGGTGCCAGGAGCAGCAGCTTCTGCATGAAGGCGTACGGCCGCAGGACGCTCGTGGTGACCCCGCACGTCCGCAGCCGCTCCTCGACGAGGTGGTGGCCGCGGGAGACGGCGACGGGGGAGTCCGGTTCGGCGGCGGGCGCGGAGACCTTGACGATGTGCTGCACGCCGCAGGCGACCGCCGCCTCGACCGCGTTGAGCTCGTACCGGACCTGGTGGGGGCCGTTCGCCATGGTCAGGAGGAGCCGTTCCGCGCCGTGGAAGGCCGCCCGCAGGGACTCCGGATCGGCGGCGTCGGCCGCCGTGACCACGGTACGGGCGCGCGTGGGCCCGTCGAGCACGGAGGCCAGGCGGGCCGGGTCGCGGGTGAGGGCGCGGGTGGGCGCGCCGAGGGCGGCGAGGCTGCGCAGGGTCGCACCGCCGGTGGCGCCGCCGGCGCCCATGACGACGATCATGACGTCCGTCCTTCGGTCTGGGGGGTGGGGTCGATCAGGGGTGCCCGTGTGCCGGCCGGGCGGCCGCCGCGCAGGCGCCAGGTGGTGAGGGTGGCCGCGATGGCCGCGGAGACCGGCAGGTCGACCGGCAGCCGGGGTGGCCAGGGGCTGTCGGCGAGGCCCGGGACCTGTGGCAGCCAGTGGGCCGCGGCGAGGCCGGCGGCCAGCCCGAGCGCCGCGCCGGCCAGGCCGGCGAAGGCGGCGACGAGGGCGCGCGGGGTGCGGGCGGGCCGGGTGCGCAGGGGTGCGCGCCGCAGCCCGGCGCCGAGGGCGGCGGCCACCAGGGCGGAGGTGCCGCCGATGGTGGTGAACGCCGCCGCCGTCAGAGCCGGTTGGCCGGTGACGGCGCCGCCGGCGCCGGCCGTCACGGCGGGCATCGCGTAGGCGGCCAGTACCTCGCGCCACAGGGCGGGGAAGGGCGGGGGAGCGCCGGGGGGCTTCCTTTTCGTCATGGATCGTCCTCTCGGCCGGCTTCCTCAGCCCGGCATAGGTGATTAGGTAGCTAACTATTACGTCGAAAAGCAGGGCCGCCGCAGGGGCGGCCCGTCGAGCGGGGCCGGTCGGCTCCTGGTCAGGCCTCGGTCAGTGCGTCGATGCCCGCGACCACCCGCGCCAGCAGGTCCAGGAAGGTGGCGCGCTCGTCGGGCGTGAGGCCCCCGACGAGCGCCTCCATCCGGCGGAAGTGCTCGGGCGCCAGGTCGCGCAGCTTGTCGGCGCCGCGGGCGGTGAGGATCACCACGTTGCCGCGCCCGTCCTCGGTGGACGGCCGCCGGGCCACCAGTCCCTCCCGCTCCAGGCCGTCGACCAGCCCCGTCACGGTGGCGCGGGAGACCCCGAGGCTCGCGGCGAGTTGGGAGGGCGACTTCTCGCCGCCGTGGTCCTCCAGATCGGCCAGCAGCCGGTAGCGGCCCGTGGAGAGGCCGAACCGGCCGAAGTGCACCTCGCCCGCCTGCCCGATCCGGGCGCCGGCCGCCATCAGCCGTACCGCGACGAGCACCGCCTGCGGATCGGCCGCGAGGCCGTAGCGGGCGACCTGACGGCGCGCCTGATCGAGCGTGGGTGCGACCGGTCCGATCGCGGGGTTCTGGTTCACGGCAATAATATGGCGCCTAATCAGATCCGCGGTCAAGTGGCCCGGGACCCGCCCCGACTCGGGCATGCCCATGGCAGGATTGCCTGCGTGCCGGCAACCATCCCGCGTGAGCCCGTCCGCGCCTCCGTGTCGATTTCGGGGCGGTGCCTCTCCTACCTGGACTTCGGCGGCCCCGGCCCGGTCCTCTTCGCCCTGCACGGGCATTTCGGCGAGGCCCGGACGTTCGCGCGGCTGGCCCGCCGGCTGGCGCCGGACTGGCGGGTCGTGGCCCTCGACCAGCGCGGCCACGGGTACTCCGACCAGCCGTCGGACTTCTCCCGCAACGGCTACGTCGAGGACGCGGCGGCCGTACTGCGCCACCTGGGCCTCGGCCCGGTGGTCGTCCTCGGCCACTCCATGGGCGGCGTCAACGCCTACCAGCTCGCCTTCCGCCACCCCCGGCTGATCCGCGCCATGGTCATCGAGGACATCGGCGCGGACGTGGACGGGGACCTCTCGTTCTGCCTCGCGTGGCCCCACCGCGCCCCCACGCGGTCCGCCCTGCTGGAGGCCCTCGGGGCGTCGGCCGCCCACCTGGCGGACGCGGTCCGCGAGTACGGGGACGGATGGGGCCTCGCCTTCCGCCCCGACGCCATGGCGGCGTCCCAGCGCGAACTGAACGGCAGCCACTGGCTGGCCTGGCTCGGCAGCCGCTGCCCGGCCCTGCTGGTCCGCGGCAGCCGCAGCAGCGTCCTGCGGGCCGAGCACGCCCGGGCCATGGCGGACCGGCGCCCGGGCACACGGCTCGTCGAGCTCCCCGCCGGCCACACCGTCCACGAGACCGACCCCGAGGGGTTCGCCGCGGCCGTCCGCACCTTCCTCCGCGGCCTCGTACCGCCGCCCCGGCCGGCGCGGCAGCCGGATATCCCGTTGCCGCCGGCGACCCCGGCCGGATAGGAAGGGCGGCATGCTGAGAGGGCGCACCATCGGGCTCAGGGCCCGGCACGAGGACGACGTACCGGTCCTGCGGACCGAGCTCTACGACGACGTGGTCTACTCCTCGCGGGCCGAGTCCGGACCGTGGCGGCCGGTCGGACCCGGGACGCAGGACCCGCGGCTCGCCGTGGACGACAAGGAGCAGCGGAGCGTCCCGTTCTCCGTGGTGGAGCTGGACGGCGGCACGCTGGTCGGCACCGCGACCCTCTGGGGCATCGACACCCACAACCGGGTCGCGCACATCGGACTGGGGCTGCGCCCCGGATACCGCGGCAAGGGCTACGGCACCGACGTGGTCGCCGTGCTGTGCCACTACGGCTTCGTGGTCCGCGGCCTGCGGCGGCTCCAGATCGAGACGCTGGCGGACAACGCCGCGATGCTGCGCTCCGCCGAGCGCAACGGCTTCGTCCGCGAGGGCGTGCTCCGCTCCTCGGCCTGGGTGCTGGGCGAGGTCCTGGACGAGGTGCTGCTCGGGCTCCTCGCCCAGGACTGGGAGCGGGCCCGGCGGCCCTGAGGCCGCCGGGCGGGCTGCGGACGGCTCAGCGGAGGTCGAACCGGTCGAGGTTCATGACCTTGTCCCACGCGGCCACGAAGTCCCGCACGAACTTCCCGCGCGCGTCCTCGCAGGCGTAGACCTCCGACAGCGCCCGCAGCTGGGAGTGGGAGCCGAACACCAGGTCGACGGCGGTGGCCGTCCACTTGACCTGGCCCGTGGCCCGGTCCCGGCCCTCGAACTCGCCCTCGACCGCGGCGGACGCCTTCCACTCCGTCCCCATGTCGAGCAGGTTCACGAAGAAGTCGGGGGTCAGCGTCCCCGGACGGTCGGTCAGCACGCCGTGCCGGGACCGCCCGAAGTTGGCGTCCAGGGCGCGCATGCCGCCGAGGAGGACCGTCATCTCCGGCGCCGTCAGCGTCAGCAGACTGGCCCGGTCCAGGAGCAGGGTCTCCGCCGACGGCTTCTCGCCTCCCCTGAGGTAGTTGCGGAAGCCGTCCGCGCTCGGTTCCAGCACCGCGAACGACTCCGCGTCGGTCTGCTCCTGCGAGGCGTCCGTGCGCCCGGGGGCGAACGGGACGGTCACCTCGTGGCCGGCGTCCGCCGCGGCCCGTTCGACGGCCGCGCACCCGCCCAGGACGATCAGGTCGGCGAGCGAGACCCTCGTCCCGTCGGACCGCGAGGCGTCGAACTCCTGCCGGACCCGCTCCAGGGTCTCCAGCACCTCGGACAGTTCCGGGGTGTCGTTCACCTCCCAGCCCCGCTGCGGCGCGAGCCGGATCCGGGCGCCGTTGGCCCCGCCGCGCTTGTCGGTGCCGCGGAAGCTCGCCGCCGCCGCCCACGCGGTGGCGACCAGCTGGGGGACGGACAGGCCCGAGGCGAGGATCGTGCTCTTGAGCGCGGCCACGTCCTTCTCCGTCACCAGGGCGTGGTCGACCGCGGGGACCGGGTCCTGCCACAGCTGGGGCTCGGGGACCCACGGGCCGAGATAGCGGGTGACGGGGCCCATGTCGCGGTGCAGGAGCTTGTACCAGGCCCTGGCGAAGGCGTCGGCCAGCTCACCGGGGTTGTCCCGGAAGCGGCGCGCGATCGGCTCGTACACCGGATCCAGCCTCAGCGCGAGGTCGGTCGTCAGCATCATGGGTGCGTGGCGCTTCGACGGATCGTGGGCGTCGGGCACGGTGCCCTGGGCGGAGGGGTCCTTCGGCGTCCACTGCTGCGCGCCGGCCGGGCTCGTCGTCAGCTCCCACTCGTAGCGGAACAGGTTGTCCAGGTAGCCGTTGTCCCACTTCGTCGGCTCGGTGGTCCACGCGCCCTCGAGCCCGCTGGTGACGGTGTGCGCACCGCTGCCGGTGTCGTACGCGTTCCGCCAGCCGAGGCCCTGCTGTTCCAGGGGCGCGGCCTCCGGCTCCGGGCCGATGTACTCGGAGTCGACGGCGCCGTGGCACTTGCCGAACGTGTGACCGCCGATGATCAGCGCGGCCGTCTCCACGTCGTCCATCGCCATGCGCCCGAACGTCTCGCGGATGTCCCGGGCGGCGGCCACGGGGTCCGGATTTCCGTTGGGGCCTTCCGGATTGACGTAGATCAGGCCCATCTGGACGGCGCCGAAAGGACCGGTGAGTTCCCGGTCGCCGCGATAGCGCTCGTCTCCCAGCCAGGTGTCCTCCGGTCCCCAGAAGATCTCCCCGGGCTCCCAGACGTCCTCCCGTCCGAATCCGAATCCGAACGTCTTGAACCCCATGGATTCCAGCGCGCAGTTACCGGCGAAGACGAGCAGGTCCGCCCAGGAGATCTTCCGGCCGTACTTCTGCTTGACCGGCCACAGGATCCGCCGCGCCTTGTCGAGGCTCGCGTTGTCCGGCCAGCTGTTCAGAGGGGCGAACCGCTGCGTGCCCGCGCCGCCGCCACCGCGCCCGTCGGCGATCCGGTAGGTGCCCGCGGCGTGCCAGCTCATGCGGATGAACAGCGGCCCGTAGTGGCCGTAGTCGGCGGGCCACCACTCCTGTGACGTGGTCATCACCTCGAACACGTCCCGCTTCAGCGCGTCGACGTCGAGGGTGGCGAACTCCCGCGCGTAGTCGAAGTCCTCGCCCATCGGATCGGCCAGGGGCGAATTCTGGTGGAGAACCTGAAGGTCCAGCTGATTCGGCCACCAGTCCCGGTTCGTCCTGGGAGGAGCCGCTGCGGGGGCCGGGGAGGGGATTACCGGGTTCTCGCTTTCGCTACCGGACACGTCCGTCCTTCTTCCTGTCTCGGTTCGAGCCGTCTCGGCGTCCGTAATGGTCGCGCACCGGAGGCCCCAGAGCCACGAGAACACGCATGGCGACGCCGTGTACGACGGTCCGATTTTCCAAGCCGGCTCACGGGCACATTCCCGTCCGGCGCGGCCCGGGAGGCATTCCGCTTACCGTTCTCCGGGAAAAGGGGGACGCCGTTTCCTACACGCGGCGCCAGACGGCCACGGCCCAGGAGAACGCCCCGAACAGCAGCAGCCCCGTCGCGACGGCGACCAGCAGCCACGGGCCCGCGGGGGTCTGCGCGAACGAGCGGAGGGTGTCGTCGACGCCCTTGGCCTTCCGCGGGTCGTAGGAGACGGCGGCGTGGACGAGCCACGCGCCCGCCGCCGTGAACACGGCGCCGCGCGCGACGCCGCCCACCACGCCCAGCACGTCCACGCCCCGGCGGGCCGGCCGGGGAAGGCCCCCGGTGTCCATCTCCTCGCGGAAGGCGAACCGGGCCGCGTTCACGGCGATGACCACCCCGCCGACGGCGACGGCGAGGCCCGCCGACGCCACGAGCCACTGGCCGGCCGGGACGGCCAGCGCAGCGGCCGTCACGTCCCGAGACCGTTCGTCGCCGGAGCGCCCGGCGCCCCGGCCCGCGGCGAAGGACAGCGCGGAGAAGGCCGCCACCCCGTAGAAGCCGGCACGCGCGGCGGACACCGCGCGCCGGGCCGGCTCGCGCCCCTCGGGCCCGGCTGCCCCGTAGACGGCCTCCGAGAGCCGCCACGCCGCCATCGCCACCAGGCCCGCCCCGACGGCCCACACGAGCACCCGGCCGAACGGGTGGCCGGCGATCTCGGCCAGCGCCCCCGTGCGGTCGGCCGCCTTGCCGCCGCGCCCGAACGCGATCCGCAGGGCCAGCACGCCCACCAGCACGTACAGCACCCCGCGCGTGGCCAGCCCGCAGCGGGCGGCCGCGGCCACCGCCGCGTGCGTCCCGGACCCGCCGACGGACGGTGCTGCCATGATCCGCGCTCCCGTGAAGGCGTCCTCCCGTGAAGGTGTCGCGGAAGCCCCTGCCCGCTGCGCCGCCCGCCATGCACCGGGCGGCCGTACCGGTCGGCCGTTTCGCCCCCGGAAGCCCGGGTAACCGCGCCGTCACGGAGCACGGTCCACCGACGAGGAGGCGGCATTCATGGCAGGCATAGGCGGTTGCATCGCCCTGATCGTGGTGGGGGCGATCCTCACCTTCGCGAGCGACTGGAAGATGGACGGCGTCAACCTCGACGTGGCGGGCCTGATCATGATGGCCGCGGGGCTCCTGGGCCTGGCCGTCTACAGCAGCGTCCTGCGCCGCCGCCGCACGGCCGCCCTCCCGGTGGTCGACGAGACCCGCGACCGGATCTGAGCGGGGCGGGTCACTTGACGGGCACGGCGTCCTTCGGGGACGTGTGCCAGTTGGTGACGACCGGGTGGTCGACCGTGATGGTGCCGACCGGCAGCGAGACCGGGTCGGGGTCGCTGTTGCCGACGGCGACGATGATGCTCTCCAGCTCCTTGCCGCCGTTCGTCTTGGTGGTCTTCGGGTTCACCCCGGCGTAGGCGGCGGTGCTCCCGCTCAGCTGGATCTGCTGGGCCGCGGTGTGCTCGGCGGGACCGGCCTGGGTGCCGTCGGAGCCGAACGCCACGGTCGGCAGCGCGGCGGGCAGGTAGCAGGTGATCCCGGGCTTCGCCTTCGCGGTGATCAGGACGTATCCGCCGGCCTGGCTCTCGGACTTCGCGCTCCAGGCGATGTCGTTGGCGCCGCAGGTCTGCCCGACCGGCTTGCGCACCCCGTTGCCGGTGTCGGCGCCGGAGCCGTCCGTGCTCCCCTTGCCGCCCTGCTTGGCGCCGGACGCGGGCGCGCCGGACGGGGCGCCGGCCTTTCCGGACGGAGCGGCGGCGGAGGCGGCCGGCGCGGCGCCGGTGTCCGTGGCCGCAGCATCGGAGTCCTGGCACCCCGTCAACAGCACGGCGCCGCCGAGGAGGGCGGCGGAGACGAGGAAGGCCTTGCGGTGGTTGCCGGACGACATGGACGAGCCCCTTGGTGGTCTGTGGTCGAGGCCGAATCCGTTTCGGTTCCTCGGCGCTTACCCCACCACTGTGCGGGAGTTGGGCGCCGAAGGGCGCGCGGCGTCGTCGTTCCAGTACAACGCTGTCACCAATCGGTTACATGATCACGAAGAGTCGGCCGCAGCGGCCGTTGCGCCACCGGGGGCTCGCCCATTCGGCGGACGTACGCCGGGGCGCGGGGCGCCGCCGCCCGGACGGGATACGGATGTTCCCGGTACCCGCCCCCTCGTCCCCGGGAGACTCGATGACCTGCATCAACCGACGCGACCTCGCGCTGCTGGCCCTCCGCGCCGGAACCGGGGCCGTGCTCATGGCCCACGGCACGCAGAAGCTGTTCGGCTGGTTCGGCGGCGGTGGCCTGGACAGGACGGCGGCCGCGATGGAGCACATGGGGTTCACCCCGGGCCGGCGCAGCGCCCTGGCCGCCGGCCTCGGTGAGACGGGCGGCGGGGCCCTGCTGGTCCTGGGCCTGGCCACCCCGGCGGCCGGCGCCGCGGCGGCGGGTGCCATGGCCGGCGCGGTGTCCGTCCACGCCCCGGCCGGGTTCTTCGCCCAGGAGGGCGGATTCGAGTACCCCGCGTTCCTCGGCTTCACGGCGGCCGCCATCGGACTCGCGGGCGCGGGCCGCTACTCCCTGGACCACGCCACCGGCCACGCCTTCGACCAGCGGTGGATGCTCCTGCTGGCGTTCACCGCGAGTGCCGCCGGGGCGGCCGCGGTCGTCGCCAGAAGGGCCCGGGGCCTCCAGGACGCAGGCGGGGAGACGGCCTGAGCCGACGGTTCCGGCGGACTGGCGTGATCTTTGAGGCCGGAAACCGGCTGTCACGGTGCGCGCAGAGGCCGTAGGAATGTGCTGCCCTTTCCCGTTGGCCCATTTCGCCGCCAAGGAGCCCCTCATGACCCGTTTGCGCACCACCGCCATGGCCGTCGCCGGTGCCGCCGCGATGTTCGCCCTCACCGCCGCTCCCGCCCAGGCGGCCCCCGGCGACGTGACCACCACCTGTGCGAGCACCGCCACCCCGGCGGGCTACGTCGACGTCAGCTGGGGCTACAGCAACACCTGTGGCGGCCAGAACTTCGCCCCGAACATCAAGCAGATCAAGCAGCTCACCGGCCTGCCCATAGGCACCGTCGTCCAGGCCTGCGGGTCCGCCTACTACCCCGCGGGCTGGGTCCAGACCAGCTCGTACTACTCGAGCTCCTGCGTCTCCTTCCCGAACTCCGGCTTCAACAACAACGCCTGGACCCTCAAGCGCGTCTCCTGACCCGGTCGGCGAGCGCGGCCCCGGCCCGTCCCGCGACCCGCACCGCACCGCGCGGGACGGGCGGACGGGCCCGGTACCTGCCCGGTACCTGCGCGCACCTCTGGGTAGCGCGACCCGGCGGGTGTGAGTACGAGGGCTCAGGCGGCCCGGGGACGGCGTCGGCGAGGCTGGGGGAGCCGCCGCAGCCGCCGTCACGAACGGGGAAGAACGCCATGCTCAGCCGTCTCGCCCACCTCCTGGTCCCCGTCCTGGGGCGGGTCCGCGTCACCACCGCGCCCGACGTCCGGGTCCCGCCCGGCAGCGTCATCGTCGCCAACCTCACCTCCCTCGCCGATCCCGCCGTGGTCCTCGCAGCCCTGCGCCGCTGCGGTGTCGAACCCGTCGTCATGGCGGCCGCCGGCCTGTGGCGCACCCCGGTCCTCGGACGCCTGCTCGTCCGCGAGGGCCACATCCCCGTGCACCGGGGGCACCGGCGGGCCGCCGAGGCCCTCGACCACGCCGCGTCGGCACTGGCGGCGGGCCGCTCGGTGCTCCTGTACGCCGAAGGCGGCATCCCCTCCCGCCGCGACGCCGCCGAGGCCGCGCCCCTGGCCTTCCGCAGCGGGCTCGCCCGGCTCGTCGCGCGCACCGGCGCACCCGTCGTCCCCGTGGGCCAGGCCGGGGCGCGGCGGGTCACCTCCGGGAGCGCCGTCAAACAGCTGGCCGGCCTGGCCACCGCCCCGCTGCGGCGCCCTCGGCTGCACGTCCACGTCGGACGCCCGCTGGAACTGACCGGCGACGCCGACGCCCGCACCCGCCAGGCGCACGCCGCCGTCACCGACGCCTGGCGCACCGCGGCCGCGCGGCTGCGCGAGCCGGCCGGCTACGCAGCGTGACAGGGGCGGGATCGCGCCAATTCCCGAGATCGCGCCGTACGCGGCGGCGCGATCGGTAGCGTCCCGGTACGGAAGAACGCAAGACCCGTGCCGTGCCCGGCACATGAGACCGATGGAGGACCAGCCATGGCGAATGTGGAAGTCTCGCTGAAGGAAGCGATGACCTCGATCGAGGGGGCCCTGGGAGTGGCGCTGGTGGACTACGCCAGCGGGATGGCCCTGGGCACGCTCGGCGGCGGCAAGGACCTGGACCTGATGGTGGCGGCCGCCGGCAACACCGACGTCATCCGTGCCAAGCTGCGGACGATGGAGATGCTCGGCATCCAGGACGAGATCGAGGACCTGCTGATCACCCTCGGCGGCCAGTACCACCTGATCCGGATCCGGCGCGGCCGCGCCGGCGGCGGTCTCTTCCTCTACCTGGTCCTGGACCGGGGCAAGTCGAACCTGGCGATGGCCCGCCACCAGCTCAGCCGCATCGAAGCCGATCTGGAGGTCTGAGCACGGCGTCCGTCGGGCCCACGCATGCCCATGAGTTGAAGAAGTCTTCAACTCGGAACATGTGAAACCGGTCAACATCGGTTCCGCGTGGGCCGGCAGGACGCGACGATGGGTGAGGTGGTGGTCCCGGTTCGAGCCGGAGCCGGTTCGAGGAAGAACAGGAGTGTCGTGCGCATGCAGGTCCCGCTGTACCAGGCCAAGGCCGAGTTCTTCCGGATGCTCGGCCACCCGGTCCGCATCCGGGTGCTGGAGCTCCTCCAGGACGGCCCGATGCCCGTACGGCACCTGCTGGCCGAGATCGACGTGGAAGCCTCCAACCTCTCGCAGCAGCTCGGCGTCCTGCGCCGCTCGGGCATCGTCGTCTCCACCCGTGAGGGATCGACCGTCACCTACGCCCTCGCCGGCGGCGACGTCGCCGAACTCCTGCGCGCCGCGCGCCGGATCCTCACGGAGATGCTGGTCGGCCGCAACGCCCTGATCGCCGAGCTCAACGAGCCCGAGCCCGACCCGGCCCGCGCGTAGGGGCCGCCCGCCGGCGCCGGGCGGCGGACCGGGCGGCGGCAGCCAGGAGCCCGCCGCCCCGGGGGCCGGCCGGGGAGGGGCGACGGGTGGTGCTGCGGGCCAGATGGAGCTGCCCCGGCTGCGGATCGGCCGGGGGGCTGGTGGCATCGGTGGGATGAAGGATCCCTTCGCCTGCGAGGAGCCGTCCCTGCTCGCCCGCACGGGTACCGCGGACCGGGCCGCGGCCCGCCGGGCCGTCGCCGCCCGGGCCGCCGACAGCGAGGACCTGAGGACGCTGCTCGACATACTCGGTCTGTGCCCGGCCGACGATCCGCCGCCCGAGCGCGCCCGTCCCCGCTGAGCAGGCCCGCCGCCCGGCGGCACCGGGAGAACCGGGAGGGCCCGCGCGCGGTGTTCCGCGCGCGGGCCCTCCCGGCCGGCGCCGCCGGGACGCCGCGGCGGGCCGGGCCCGCCTTCACGCGGCGGAGGCTCCCGGCCGGCCCCGGCACGGGGTCACTCGGTGTGCGTGGAGACGCTCACCCCGCTGAAGTCCTGCGCGGCGGCGAGGCTGAAGTAGACCCAGCCGGAGGGCGGGTTGTCGACCGTCAGGCTCTCGCCGTTGCCGGCGTTGGCGGACTTCGCCCGGTAGCTGCCGGTGGTGGCCCAGCTGCCGCCGCCGTAGTACAGGTCGGCGTTGCCGGTGCCGCCGCTGCTGGTGATGGTCAGCCGCTTGACGCCGGCCGGCAGGTACACGAAGTGGTAGCTGTAGTTGCCCGCGGAGGCCGCGAGGCCGTCCCGGCGGCAGTCGCCGTCGAACTGGCGGGGGTCGGCGAGGGTGCAGAGCGGGGTGGACGGGGCGTCCGGCAGCGGGCCGCAGCCGTCGGTCGCGCAGGTGGTCGTCAGCCAGGCGGCGAAGCCGGCGTCGTAGCCGGTGCCGATGGTCTGCTTCAGGAAGGCGCGGGCGCCGTTCCAGTCGCCGGCGCGGTACTTGCCGAGCACGGTCTCGACGTCGGAGCGGTGCGCCTGGAGCATGTAGCGGACCGCGAGGAAGCCCCAGCGGTAGACCCGGTCGGAGTTGACCGAGGGGTCCGCGTCCTGGTTGTAGACGGTGTCGAACAGCTCGCTGAGCCGGTAGGTGTTCTTGCCGGCCGCGGCGATGGCGTCGGCGTTGCGCTCGCCCCGGTAGCCGTAGGAGATGTTCTCGGCGATGCCCTCGACCCACCAGATGGTCGGCGTGGTCAGGCTCGCGTCGAAGTCGCCCGCCATGTCGTAGCGGCCGTCGAGGTAGTGGGTGTACTCGTGGTTGAGGTTCCAGATCTGGAACTGCGGGCGCAGCCAGCTGGCCTCGTGGGCGATGAAGCGGGCCTGGTTGCCGGGTGCGGCCGGGTTGCCCTCCTCGTACATGCCGCCGTTGTCGACGTCGATGTCGTAGACGGCCCAGGCGTACAGCGCGTACTGGGTGTAGTCGTCGAAGACGACGACCTCGAGGTCGGTGTTCAGGTCGCCGGGTATCGCGCCCTTGTCGCCGATGACCCGGTGGAAGTAGGCGTCCTGGTTGACCAGGCTGGTACACGTGCCGGCCAGCTGGTCGGGGGACATGTCCTGGGCGCGGATCTTCAGGCCGGGGGTACAGGTGTGCTGGATCGGCAGGACCGACGGGAGCACCCGTGCGCCCAGGTCGCAGATGGCGTACGCCGCGCAGTTGTTGCGGTCGTACTGGCGCGTGTACCAGCCCAGGTTCATGGTGATCGGGGCCGTGGGGCCGACGTTCGGGTAGCGGTTGATCAGGTCCTTCAGCAGCGGCCGGAGCCGGTCCTTGAGCTCGGGTATGTCGAGCGCGTGGCCGAGGTGCCGGCCGACGTTGCTGACGACGTCCAGGCGGTTGAGCTGGGCGCCGTTGCGCGTGATGAAGCCGGCCCAGGTGTCGAGGATGGAGGGGTCGGCCTTGAGCGCGGCCCGCCAGCCGCGGCCGTCGTCCTTGGCCTTGAAGCCGTTGTCCACGACCCACTCGACGTGCTGCATGGCGAGGTCCATCTGGCCGGGCCAGGTGCCGTCGTAGCTCCCGAGCAGCCACTTGACGACTCCGGCGTAGCGGCCGGCCGCGTGCGTGCTGTCGATGAGCGTGACGACCTCGTTGAGGATCTCGCCGTTGGCGTCGGTGACGTCCCTGCTGTGCGGGGAGGCGAAGAAGGCGTCCAGCGCGCCGAGCGCCGCGCCGTCCAGCGCCGTGCCGTAGTCGCCGACGACGTCGGCGTGGTTGTCCTGCACGTAGTAGCCGGCGCGCAGGAACAGCACCAGCTGTCCGACGGCGGCCCTGTTGTCGCCCGCGTAGCCGGCGGAGGCGTCGCGCAGGGCGTTGGCGACGGTCACCATCTGGGCTTCGCGGAAGGTCTTGCGGGCGTCCTCGCCGGTGAGGCCGAACAGCGGGTAGGTGCAGGTGATCCGGGGGAGGGCCGTGAGCTTCTGCACCAGCGCGCCGCCCGTGGCGTTGATGACGCCGGAGAGGTCGGAGCAGTCGTCGGCGGCGGCGGTGGCCGAGGACTGCCGGCCGTCCTTCGCGGCCTGGGCCGGCTTGACGGCGGGGGCGGGAGCCGGGCGGGACTCCTCGGTGCCGTCCTGCGAGGAGATCCGCAGGCGCGAACCGTTCTTCATCGCGTCGGGGGACCTGGGCACCGGGATGGACCTCGGCGCCGGGGCCGCGCCGCCCCGCGCGTGGGCGACGGCCGGGGACGTGGCGCCGGCGGAGGCGGCCTGGCTCGGCGGTGAGAACAGGCCGAGCGCGAGGAAGACGGCTGCGCCGAGTGCGGGAAGCCGGCGCGCGCCGGTCTTCGATATCCGGAAGGGATGCATCTGTGGGGGCCTCCGGGGCCGTGGTGCCGCGTGTTCAGGACACGGCTGTTGACATGTGACATGTAAAATTGCACATGTCGCATCGCTCCGGAAGACTTCTGGCCGGATTGGCTCGGTCACCGCGACGGAGAGGTTGCCGACTCCAGGCCCCGGAAAGGGCCTGGAGGGAGGCTCGCATCCGGGGCTTCAGCGGGTCCGTAGCGGGTCGAGGAGACCCGCGGGAAGGTATTCCGCGAGGGCCGCCGGATCCGCGGCCCAGTGCGGCGGCCGCCGCAGGGGCCGGCGCGGCAGCGACGCGGTCTGGTCACCGCCGAGCCGCCGGGCCACGTCCTGGCGCAGCTTCGGCAGCATCGCGTAGAGCATGTCGCCGGGGCAGGAGGTGCTGTTGAAGTCCCGGTGCCCGTAGATCTCCGAGGCGGGCACCCCGTACTGGCGGCAGACGTGGGCGCACAGCTCGGCGAGGGCGGAGAACTGCGCCGCGGGGGGCTCCTCCGTCATGTAGGTGCCCTCGTTCTCGATGCCGATGGCCACGCTGTTCTGCCCCACGCAGTGCGCGCCCCGCACCATTCGGTCCCCGGCGCCCAGCGAGGCCAGGCTGTCGTGGCGGCCCTCCAGGAGGAAGGCGCCCCGGCTGACGGTGAAGTGCTGGCCGGTGTCGATCCAGCCCTGCATGTCCATGTGGTACGTCTGGATCGCCCGGGCCAGCGCGTGGGCCCGCTGCTGCGAGTAGTCGGTCACGTTGGCCGTGGCCGTGTGGTGCACGATGATCCGCTCGGGGCGATCGCCGAGGACCACGACCGGCTCGGACGCCTCGCGCGCACCCCAGCCGTCGCAGTCGGTGATCCGGGGCACCGCAGCGCCGCCCCGACGCCCGGACCCCCCTGCGGCGGCGCCGGCCGCGGAGGCGGCGGCGGAGGGCAGGAGGCCGGCGGACCCGAGCGTCAGCGCGGCGAGGACCAGGCTGCGGCGGGAGAGCCGGGCGGACGGGTCGGAGGTCATGGAGCCGCCTGTTCCGGTGGGGGACGGGCCCTCCATGCAAGGGGACGGGACCGGCCGCGGCGCGCAGGCGCTCCGCGGGACGGCCCCCCGGACCCCATTCGGGGGACGGCGGGCCCGCCGTACGGCGCGCGCCGGTCCGGCGCGGGGGCTGCGGCCGGGCGGCAGGGACCGTCAGCGCCGACGGCCCGCCCGGGAGTCTCCGGGCGGGCCGTCGCGGCAGGGGGCGGGTCAGTTGTTCTGCGAGGCGTCCGCTTCCGCCTGCGAGGCCGCGCTCTCGGCGGCGTCCAGCTTCGCCTGCATGTCCGCGGCCTGGCCGTCGGCGCCCGCCGACTGCTCCGCCTTCGGGTGGGCGGCCGCGCCGCCCCCGCAGCCGGTCAGCAGCAGGACGGCCCCGGCGGCGAGTGCGGCGAGCGCGGCCGCGCCGCGGCCGGACCTCACTTGGAGCCCTGCGCGGTGCACCAGGTGGACACGGCCTTCAGGTCCGCCTGCCGCTTCTGCAGGGTCGGCACCAGGCCCTTGCGGAACGTCAGGCGGTCGTTGAGGTACGTCTGGACCTCGGTGTGACCGGCGTTCTTGGCCTCCGTGACGCGCTGCTCCAGGCGGGCGATCGAGCCCCCGACGGTGGCGTCGCCGTTCAGCCGGGTGAGGGCGGTGTTGATCCGGGCCTCGGTCTTCGGCAGGCGCTTGCAGATCGACTTCGCGCCGTCGCCCTTCGGCGCGGACTTCGCGGATGCGGCGGGGCTCGGCGAGGTGCTGTCGGCCTGGGCGGGCCCGGCGGACAGCAGCGCACCGGCCAGGGCGACGGCGCCGAGCGCGGCGGCGGTCCTACGGTTCGCGAGCATGGTGGAATCCCCTTCGGTGCGACGGACCGGCGCGTGGGCGCGCCGGCCGGACAGGACGCTAGGGAGCGTTTTTGTGGATTCCTTGTGACCTCCGGACCGGCCGCACCGCACGCCTCCGGACCGGCCGCCCGGCACCCGTCCGGACCGGCCGGGCGGGCACCCGGCACCCCGGTCCGCCCTCAGTCGCCCCGGGAGATCCAGTCGCGCCGTGCGGGCAGCCGCAGCGTCGGCTCGTCGTCCGCGGCCAGGGGGAGCCGCACCTCGAAGCGCGCGCCGGCGCCGCCGGGTACCTCACCCAGGGAGACCGTGCCGCGGTGCAGCGCGGCCTGCTGGGCCACCAGGGTGAGCCCCAGGCCGGAGCCCGGGCTGCCGGGCCGGTGGTGGAACCGCTGGAAGACCGCCTCGCGCTCGGCGGGCGGCACCCCGGGCCCCTCGTCGTCCACCGTCAGCACCGCGCAGCCGCCCTCCGCGCGCAGCCGGACGGTGACCCGGGGCGGCAAGCCGGGCCGGTGGCCGTGGACCACCGCGTTGCGCAGCAGGTTGTCGAGCATGATCTTCAGGCCGGAGTCCCAGCCGAACACCCGCAGCTCCGCCGGCAGCTCCACGTCCGGCTCCAGCCCCTGCCCGCCGTGCCGCCGGGCCGCCTCCCCGGCGGCGGCGTCCACCAGCTCGCACAGGTCGAGCGGGGCGAAGGCGGAGACCTCCACCAGATCGCCGAGCGCGAGCATCCGCAGCGCCCCCAGCAGTTCGAGCAGCCGGGCGTGGTCGCTGCGCAGGTCGCGCACCACCTCGGCCCGTTCGCCGGGGGAGAGGTCGGGGTGGGCGGCGAGCACGTCCAGGTCCGTCTGCATGCTCATCAGCGGGGTGCGCAGCTCGTGCGAGGCGGCGGAGGAGAAGGACCGGGCGGTCTCCAGCGCCTGCGCGGTCCGCGCCGCCTGCTCGTCGTAGCGGGTCAGGAGCTGCCCGATGGCGGCCGACAGTTCGTCGACCTCGGCGATGTTCGCCGGCGGGCCGGCGAAGGCCGCGGCCCCGGCCGCCGGGTCCAGCGCGGCGGCCCGCCCGCTCAGCCGGCGTACGGAGGCGGTGGCCCGGCCGGCCAGCCCGTACGCCAGGAGCCCGGACACCGGGGCGGCCAGCAGGGCCACGAGCAGCACCCGCCGGCGTACGGCGGCGACCTGCGGGTCGGTGGACGAGGCCGGGGTGAAGATCCAGAGGTTCCCGGGCGCGGTGCCGGTCACGGGCACGCTCAGCACCCGCCAGGCGTGGCCCTTGGCGCGGACCGTGAGCGGGCCGTCCGGGGTCCGGTCGGGCAGCCGCACCGCCGCGTCGGGCTGCGGACCGCCCTCCAGGACGGTCGTCCCGTCCGCGCCGCGCACCCGGATGCCCGCGTCGAGGACGTCGCCGAGCACCTTGCGGTGCTGGTTCTGCTCCGCCTTCGGCCGGCCGTTGCGGTCGGCGGCCAGCAGGGCCCGGGCGTCGGGCAGTACGGCCTCGGCCCGGTCGTGCAGCCGCGCGTCCTGCTGCTGGCGCAGGTCGCGGCTGACCAGCCCGAGCACGAGCAGGCCCGCGGCCAGCACCAGCAGCGGCATGACCACGGTGACCGAGAGCGCGATCCGGGTGGCGAGCTTCACGACCCGCTCCCCCCGGCCGGCTCCCGCAGCACGAACCCGACCCCGCGCACCGTGTGGATCAGCCGGGGCCGTCCGCCCTCCTCCAGCTTGCGGCGCAGGTAGCTGACGAAGGTGTCGACCGCGTCGGTGCGCACCTCGAAGTCGTAGCCCCACACCCGGTCCAGCAGCTGGTCGCGGGTCAGGACGATGCCCGCGTTGCGCACCAGGGCGGCCAGCAGCTCGAACTCCCGCCGGGTGAGGTGGACCTCGGCCCCGCCGTGGCGCACCTGGCGGGTCGCCTGGTCCATCTCCAGCGGCCCGGCGCGCAGCACGTCCCGCCCTCCGCGCGCCGGGCTGCGCCGCAGCAGGGCGTGCAGGCGCAGCACCAGCTCCTCCAGGGCGAAGGGCTTGACGAGGTAGTCGTCGGCGCCGGCCTGGAGCCCGGCGACCCGGTCGGCCAGCTCGTCCAGGGCCGACAGCATCAGGACGGGGGTCTCGTCCCCGCGTCCGCGCAGGGTCCGGCACACCTCCGTACCGGTCAGCCCCGGCATGGACACGTCCAGGACGAGCACGTCGGGGGTCCGCGCGTCCACGGCCGCGAGGGCGGCCGGCCCGTCCTCGGCCAGGACGACGGCGAACCCGCTCAGCCGCAGCCCGCGCTCCAGCGACCGCCGGATGGCGGCGTCGTCGTCCGCCACGAGCACCACTGCCGTGTCCACGTTGCCTCCCGCACCCGCCCTGCCCGAACCGGGCCCGACCCTCTCACAGGCGTCCGCGGCGACCGGAGGCGGGCCCCGTCCCCGGCCCGCGGAGCGGTGCGTACCGGCGGAAAGCGCGCTCGCGCCCACGGCCGGGCGCCCGGAGCGGCACAGTGGGGGCATGGTCCACGTACTGGGCAGCAGGATCCTGCTGAGCCCCACCGATCCCGAGCGCTCCCGCGCCTTCTACGGAGGCACCCTCGGCCTCGCCGTCCACCGGGAGTTCGGCACCGGCCCCGAGCGCGGCACGGTCTACTTCCTCGGCGGCGGGTTCCTGGAGCTGTCGGGCCGCGCCGACGCGCCACCCGCGCCCGGGCTGCGGCTGTGGCTCCAGGTGGAGGACGTCGAGGCGGCGCACCGGGAGCTCGGCGAGCGGGGCGCCGAGGTGCTGCGGCCGCCGCTGCGGGAACCCTGGGGGCTGATCGAGATGTGGATCGCGGACCCCGACGGCGTACGGATCGCCGTCGTCGAGGTGCCCGGGGACCACCCGCTGCGCTTCCGCCCCTGAGCGGGCCGCGGCGGCCACGGGGAGACCGCCGGGAGACGCCCGGGGCGGCCCGCGGCGCCCCGTCCGGCCCCGGGGGAGGGCAGCCGGACGGGTCCGTCAGAGCGCGCTGTGCCCACGTCGCGCGGATATCCTGAAAAGTGTGATCGAGTCAGGACGGCCGCGGCCGCACCGGCGCCCCGGCCGGGGGTGGCTCGTGCGGCTGTCGCCGGTCGTGCTGACCGTCGTGATCGCCAGCCTGGCCTACGCCACTCCGCCGGAGATGGCCTTCAGCCGCCTGCTGCCCGCGGCGCCGGCCCTGGCCGCCGCCATGTGGCCGGTCCTGCCCACCGTCCTGCTCGGCACGGTCTGCCTCCTGCTGATGATCGGCCTCAGCCTCGTCTTCCCCGACCTGGGGACGTGGTGGACGGCCGCCGGGATCATCGCGGTCACCGTGGCCGCCGCCTACGGGAGCCATCTGCGGCTCCAGCGGGAACGCACCCTCTTCCAGGTGCGGCTCGTCGCCGAAGCGGCGCAGCAGGTCGTGCTGAGCCCCCTGCCGCGCCGCCTGGGCGACGTCGAGATCGAGTCGCTCTACCTCGCGGCCGCGGCGGAGGCCCGCATCGGCGGGGACTTCTACGAGGTGGTCGACACGCCGTACGGGGTCCGGCTGCTCATCGGCGACGTGCGGGGCAAGGGCCTGCCGGCCGTGGGGGCGGCCGCGGCGATCGTGAACGCCTTCCGGGAGGCGGCCTACGACGAGGCCGACATGGTCGACGTCGCCCGCAGGCTGGACGCCAGCAGCACCCGCTACAACGCCGCCTTTCCGCCCGACGGGCCGATGGAGCGGTTCGCCACCGCCCTGCTCGCCCAGATCCCGCACGGGGGAGGCCGGATCGACATCCTCAACTGCGGGCACCCGCCGCCCCTGCTCCTGAACCGCGACGGACTGCGCGTCCTGGAGTCCGCCACCCCCTCGCCCCTGCTCAGCCTCGCCGAGCTGATCGGCGGTCACTACTACGTCGACGGCTTCGACTTCGCCCCCGGCGACCTGCTGCTCCTCTACACCGACGGGATCGCCGAGACGCGGGCCCGCGACGGCGAGTTCTTCCCGCTGACGGCCTGGATGAGCCGGCAGCCCCCCACACCGCCCCGCGACCTGCTCACGGCCCTGCACCGCGACCTCCTGCGCCACAGCAGGGGCAGCCTCGACGACGACATCGCCGCCCTCGCCGTCCGCCTGCGCGAATCCTGAGGCACCGTCGGACGCCGGCCGGACCGGTGCCGCTCTCCGGCAGGTCCGGGCCGTGTCCCGGGGATCAGGCCGGGCCCGACCCCCAGGACACGGCCTGGCGGACCGGGTCCGTGCTCCCGGCCTCCGCACGGCGGGGGACCGCGTCCGCGTCGGGGCCCAGGCCCGCGAGCAGGCGCAGCCCGTCCTCGGCGGGGCTGCCGGGGGCGGCGGACAGCACCAGCAGCTCCATGCCCGGGGCCTCGGGCAGCGCGAAGTTCTCCTGGTGCAGCTCCAGCGGGCCGACCAGCGGGTGCCGGTACGCCTTGCGCCCGTGCGTGCGGGCGCGGACGTCCGCACGGGCCCAGAGGCGGCGGAAGCGCTCGCTGCCCATCGCCAGCTCCCCGACGAGCGAGGCCAGGCGGGGGTCCTCGGGGTAGCGGCCGGCGGCCAGGCGCAGGTGGCCGACCACGTCGAGGGTGCAGGTCTCCCACTCGGCGTAGAGACCGTGCTCGCCCTCCTCCAGGAAGAGGTGCCGGGCGATGTTCAGGCCCGGCAGCGGCCGGCCGAACAGGAGCCCGGCGAGCCGGTTCCCGGCGAGCACGTCCAGCCGGTGGTCCATGACCAGCGCGGGTGCGCCGGCCACCAGGTCGAGCACGCGCAGCACTTCCGGCCGGACCCGGCCGCCCGGCGTCCTCGGGCGGCGCCGGGTCCGGCGGGCCAGCCGGTGGAGGTGCCCGCGCTCGGTCTCGTCGAGGACGAGGACGCGGGCCAGGGCGTCGAGGACCTGCTCGGAGGGCTGGGTCGCACGGCCCTGCTCCAGGCGCACGTAGTAGTCGACGCTGACCCCGGACAGGTGCGCGACCTCCTCGCGGCGCAGCCCCTCGACCCGGCGCCGGCTGTCGGCGGGAATGCCGGCCGCCGCCGGGTCGACCCGGGCGCGCCGGGTCCGCAGGAAGCCCGCGAGATCGTCCATGCGCCCAGTATGGCCGCCGCGCCGCGAACGAGGGTGGCCCTGCCAGTACCAGGAAGTCCCGTCCTACGGAAGGGGCGTCCCTGAACGCCGGGCGCCGCGGCCCCCAGGATCGGAGGCAACCGATCCGAAGGAGTTCCCGTGAAGACGCTGATCGTCCATGCCCACCCGGAGCCGAAGTCGCTCAACAGCGCGCTGAAGGACCTCGCGGTGTCCACGTTGGAGAACGCGGGGCACGAGGTACGGGTGAGCGATCTGTACGCCATGGGCTGGAAGGCCGCCGTGGACGCCGCCGACTACGGCCCCCACGCCTCCAGCCCGCTGAAGGTGCCCCTCGACTCGGGGCGGGCCTTCGAGGCCGGGGCGCTCACCCCCGACGTCCTCGCCGAGCAGGAGAAACTGCTCTGGGCCGACACGGTCGTCTTCCAGTTCCCCCTGTGGTGGTACTCGATGCCCGCGATCCTCAAGGGCTGGGTGGACCGGGTGTTCACCTACCGCTTCGCCTACGGGGTCGGCGAGCACAGCGGGACGAAGTACGGCGAGCGCTTCGGCGAGGGCACCCTCGCGGGCCGCAGGGCCCTGCTGTCGGTGACCGTCGGCGGCCCGCGGTCGCACTACTGCGCCCGCGGCATCAACGGCCCCATCGACGACCTGCTGTTCCCCATCCAGCACGGGATCCTCTACTACCCGGGCATCGAGGTGCTGCCGCCGTTCGTGCTGTACGGCACGGACCGGGTGACCGACGAGGACTACCCGGCCATCGCCAGGGCCTGGGAGGAGCGCCTGCTCACCCTGGAGTCGACCGAGCCGATCGCGTTCCGGCGGCAGAACTCCGGCGACTACGAGATCCCCTCCCTGCACCTGAAGGAGGGTCTGGAGCCCGCCGGCCGCTCGGGATTCGGGCTGCACGTGCGCGGCTGACCCCGGACCCGTCGCCCCGCACTCGGCCCCCGGCGGCCGTCACCCGGCGCCCGGCCGCGGCTCAGTACGGCCGGGCCCGCTGCGCGAAGGCGGGCGACAGCTCGTCCTGCGCGGCGCGCGGGAAGGCGACCGTGGCGGGATCCCCGTCCGAGACGTACCGGTTCTTTCCCGCGGCGAGCTTGTCCAGCCAGCGCGAGGAGCCGAACTCGGCGTCCTCGTCCTTCGGCCCCGCCGAGCGGATCCGGGGGATGGCACCGGGGGCGAAGGACTTCGCGAACGGCGAGACCGACGGGTTGGAGCCCACGAGGTACACCCCGTCGTAGCGGTAGCCCGCCCCCCGCGCGGCGACCCCGGCCGGCTCGGGCATGGCGCCGAAGGGCAGGGCGAGCGAGGTGACCCGGGTCCCGGGCGCGGCCTTCTCGATCGCCCGCTGGCCGGCCGCGATCGCCCGCGCGGCCCCCGCCTGGTCCAGGGAGCGCAGGTTCTCGTGGCGGTCGGTGTGGTTGGCGACCTCGTACCCGTGGTCCTTCAGCCAGGTCAGGGCTTTGGCGGAGCCGGTGGCGGAGAAGGCGTCCGCGTTGACGAAGAAGGTCGCCACCGGCTTGAACGCCGGGTGCTTCTTCGCCGTCTCCGCCAGGATGGCGACGGCGGTGTCCGCAGCCGGGGCGCCGTCCGCGCCGAGCCGCACCTGGCTGTTGGTCGAGTCGTCGAACGTGAGCACCACCGGGTGCGTGCCGGCCGGGATGTCGATGCGGCCCGTCTGGAAGTCCCGTGCGGTCACCGGCACGTAGTCCTCCCGCGCGAGGCGCTCCAGCTCGGCCCGGAAGTCGGCCGGGGTGCGGTCGTAGACGCTCGCCGGCTTCTCGGTGAGCTGGTGGTACATCAGCACCGGTACCTGGCCGAGTTCGTTGGCACCGACCTCGGCCGGGCCCTTCACGGCGACGGGGGCCGCCGCCGGCGACGAGGCGGCGCGGGGCTGTCCGGCGGTCGGCGGCGTACCCGGCGAACAGCCGGTGGCGAGCAGGGCGGCGGCGCCCGCCAGGGCGCCGAGGGGGACGAGCGGGTGGCGCATCGGAGGCCTCTCGACGGCGGATGTGTCGCGCCATACCTACCGGCGAGGGGAGCCCGCCTACCGCACTGTCCCCTGCACGGCGTAGCCGCCGCGCCGGGGGCCTTCGCGGCCGTTCGCGTGAAATGTCGGCGCCGTGCGGAGGCCGGACCGCGCAGCGGCAATGAATGGAGACAGCATCCGCCCGCACCCCCCGGCCCGAAGGACGTCACGATGTCCCGCACCCGCATACCGTACTCCGGCCCCTCCTCCCGCCACCGCCGTCCGGCCCGCCGGGGCGTCCTCATAGCGACGGCCGGGGCGCTCGCGCTGGCCGGGGCGGGCGTCGGCGCCTGGACGTTCCTGGCGCCCGGTCCCGGCATCGAGGGCGTGAGCGACGGCGCCGTCCTCGGCGGCCGCGCCGCCGCCCAGATGAGCGCCTACCTCGCCGCGGGGGTACCCGGCGGCGGGAAGGAGCTGCACGCCACCCTGGACGGCGCGGCGGTCCCCCTCACCGCCGAGGGCACCCGCCTCAGGCTCGGCCTCCCGCAGCTCAAGGAGGGCCGCCACACCCTGGTGGTGGCCGGCGGCAGCAGCCTGCCCTTCACCTCGCGGCGCGAGGTCGTGGGCTTCAGCGTGGACACCACGCCGCCCGAGCTGAAGGTGGCCGCCCCCGAGATCAAGGACGCGGCCGCCCCCGTCACCATCACCGGCACCGCCTCGACCGACGCCGAAGTGAGCGTCAACGGGAAGAAGGTCCCCCTCGACCGGGCCGGCGCCTTCAAGGCCACGGTGGCGAAGGGCACACCCGTCGTCACGGTCACGGCCGTGGACCGCGCGGGGAACACCACCACGAAGGACGTGTCCGCCCGGGGCCGCCGTCCCATGGTCCGGGCCGCCCACATCACGGCCATCGGCTGGGGCGACGACACGCTGCGCGGCGGCGTCCTCGCCCTGGTCCGCAGCGGCAAGCTGAACGCGGTCGAACTGGACGTCAAGGACGAGGACGGCGAGGTCGGCTACGCCTCCCAGGTGCCGCTGGCCCGCCGGATCGGCGCGGCCAAGGGCTACTACGACGCCCGCAAGGCGATCGCCGAGATCCACGCCGCCGGCGCCCAGGTCATCGGCCGCATCGTGGCCTTCCGCGACCCCAAGCTCGCGGCGGCCTCCTGGAAGGACGGCAAGCAGGACCAGCTGGTGCTGACCCCGTCCGGACAGCCCTACGACGGCGGCCACTACGGCGCCCTGTCCTTCACCAACTTCGCCGACCCCGTGGTCCGCAGGTACAACCAGGACCTCGCCGTCGAAGCGGCCCGGCTCGGCTTCGACGACATCCTCTACGACTACGTGCGCCGGCCGGACGGCCCGCTGTCGCAGATGCGCTTCCCGGGCATCGGCACCGCCACGCCCGAGCAGTCCATCACCTCGTTCGTCGCCGACACCCGGACCGCGCTGCGTCCGCACGGCAAGTACCTCGGGGTCTCGGTGTTCGGCATCGCGGCGACCCGGCCCACCGAGATCGCGCAGGACATCGCCGCCCTGGTCAAGGTCACCGACTACATCGCGCCGATGGTCTACCCGTCCCACTGGGCGCCGGGGGAGTACGGCGTCGCCCAGCCCGACACCTCCCCGTACGCGATCGTGCAGCGTTCGCTCGCCGACTTCGCCCGCCAGGCGAAGGGCACGCAGACCGAGATCGTCCCGTGGCTGCAGGACTTCTCGATGGGCAGCACCTACGGGCCGGCCGAGGTGGCCGCGCAGATCAAGGCCGCCGAGGCCAACAGGATGAACTCCTTCATCCTCTGGAACGCCGGGGCCCGCTACCAGGGCGCGGCACTCCAGCAGATCAGCGCGCACTGACGCGCCGCGGCCGGCGCCGGCCGGCCGTGCGGAAGGCGGGTCCCCTGTCGAGGGGGCCCGCCCTCCGCGTGCCGGGTCTGCGGGATCAGGCCTTCAGGATCCGCCCCGACACCGCCAGGGTGACGCGCCGCGGCGTCAGGGCGGCGGCGGCCGCGGAGATCCGGTTGGCCAGGCCGGCGACGATGCTCGGCGGGGTCGTGCCGCGCTCCAGCGCGCGGCGCGCGGCGGTCACCACCTGCTCGGGGGTGGCCATCCGGCCGACGGCCGCGTCCCGGCTGCCCACGACGTCGAAGAACTCGGTGCTGACCGGACCCGGCGAGACGGCGAGCACCCGCAGGGGCGAGGAGCGGGTCTCGTAGGCGACGGCCTCGGTGAAGCTGAGGACGAAGGCCTTGGTGGCGCCGTAGACCGCCATCGCGGGGGTCGGCTGGTACGCCGCCGCGCTCGCGACGGTGACCAGCGCGCCGCGCCCGTCGGCCGCGAGGCCGGGCAGGAAGGCCCGGGTGAGCTCGGTGACGGCCACGACGTTCAGCTGGATCATCTCGTTGATCTGCGCGGGGTCCTGCCGGGCGAACGGGCCGTGGCTGCCGAAGCCGGCGTTGTTGACGAGGGTGTGGACCGTGATCCCGCGGGCGTCGAGCTCCGCGCGCAGCGCCGCCGCGGCACCGGGCAGGGCGAGGTCGGCGGCGACCACGTGGGCCGTGATCCCGTAGCGCTGCTCCAGATCCGCGGCGATCCCTTCGAGCCGGTCGAGGCGGCGGGCGACGAGGACGAGGTCCGCTCCGCGCGCGGCCCACTGGCGGGCGAACTCGACACCGAGGCCCGCGCTCGCCCCGGTGATCAGGGCCACGGTCCCCTGGTATGTCATAGGCATCGTCGGCTGCTCCGTTTCCACGTGTTGAACGGTCTCGAATGTAGGCGGCGCCACCATTGTAGTCAATGACAACATCAGGAAGAGGGGAGCCCGCCTTGACCGAGGGGCCCTACCACCACGGCAATCTCAGGGCCGCTCTGCTGGAGCGCGCGGAGACCGTCCTCACCGAGTCGGGTGCGGACGGCCTGTCGCTGCGCGCCCTGGCCCGCGACCTCGGCGTGAGCCACGCCGCGCCGTCCCGCCATTTCCGCGACCGGCGGGCGCTGCTGGACGCCCTCGCCGTCAGCGGCTTCGACCGGCTGAACGAGCGCCTGCGGGCCGCCGCCGACACGCCCGGGCCGGTGCCGACGCGGCTGGCCGCCCTGGGGCGGGCGTACGTGGAGTTCGCCGTCGCCCACGCGCCCCTGCTGGACCTGATGTTCAGCGCCAAGCACGCCGACGGCTCCAGCGAGGAGCTCCGGGAGCTGGGGCACCGGAGCCTGGACACCACCGCCGAACTGATCGCGCGGGCCCAGGCGGAAGGCGTCGTCCGTGCCGGCGATCCGGCCCGGCTGGCCCAGGTCGCCTTCTCGACCGTGCACGGCCTGGCCACCCTGGCCGTGGGCTCGCTCCTCGACGACACCCCGCTGGCGGAGGCGACCGACCTGGCCCTCGACGTCCTGCTGACCGGCCTGGAGCGGCCCGGCCGGTAGTGCCTCCGGTCCCCGCGGACCCGCCCTGTGCGGAACGGGGCGCGCCGTTCGACGCGGGATCGATTCCCGTTCGAGGAGTTCTCGCTCGCGCCCTGCCACTGTCATCGCGCCAGGCTCCACCGGGGACGAAAGGACTAAGGGTATGACCAAGTCAGGGCGCAGGTTCGGTATCGCTGCTGTGGTGGCCGCGGTCGTGGCCGCGATGATCGCCGTCGTGGGACCGCAGGGAGCCAGCGCACAGGACCAGTCGCGCCGGGGCTGGGACCACTTCGGCTTCGGGGTCCCGTGGGAGGGTTCCTACGGGTACTCGCAGGCCATCCGAGCCGGTGACACGGTGTACATCTCGGGTCAGCTGTCGCACGACGAGGCCGGGAACCTGGTGGGCGTCGGCGACTTCGAGAAGCAGGTGCGCCAGTCGTTCGCCAACATGGACAAGGTGCTCGCGCACTACCGGATCCCGCGCAGCCAGATCGTCAGCATGAAGATCTACACCAAGGACCTGCGCAAGAACTTCGACACGGCGGCGCGCCTGCACAAGGAGTACGTCGGCAACCACCGCACGACCGACACCATCCTCGGTGTCAGCGACCTGGCGTTCCCCGACCAGCTGGTGGAGATCGAGGCCGTCGCGCTGGTGAAGCCGCGCTCCTGAGCGGCCGGGCCGCGCGGGCGACGCCGCGCTCCCGACGAGTGGGCCGCGCGGCCGTTGCCGCGCGGCCCGCTCGTGTGCGCGTCCCCCTACAGCATCGGGTAGGAGTCCAGGAACGAGGTCCAGAACGCGCTCCTGAACGGCAGCGGGTCCCAGCGCTCCATCCCCTCCCGGACGATCTCCTCCACGGCGGCCCAGTCGTGGGGGTTCGGGCGCTCGTCCGGCCCGGGCCGCTCCACCTCGAACTTGTAGACGAGGTAGCCGAGGGAGGAGACGTCGCCGTGGATCCGCTCGTACGCGGTCTCGGAATCGGGGTCGCCGACCCAGATCGTCCCGTCGCCGAGGTGCACGAGGACGACCGCCTGGAAGAGCATGCCCAGCGGTTGCAGCCTTCCGTGCGGGGTGTCGACGGGCCCGGGGTCCAGGTCCTCGGTGAAGGCCGTCCGCCGGCTCGAGGGATCGCGGTCCGCGAGCTCCGCGAGGATGCGGAACAGCCCGTTGGCGTGCGGGATCCCGACCTCGGCCGCGAAGCGCGCGGCGTCCCCGTCCGCCCAGATCCGCGCCGCCGCGTCGGGCCGCAGCCGCAGCAGATCGCCGGGCGCGGCCTGTCGGACGACCAAGGGCCACTCGATCCCCACCAGCACCGCTCGTCCGTCCTCCGTGTCCGCCCGCCCCGGGTCCCCCCGGCCGTACTTCCGCACTCCGCCCTGTGCGCGGCGCTTCCCGCAGCGTAGCGGCCTCCTCCGACGGTCCCGCCGTCGGAGGCGGCCCGTGCCGGCGGCGTCAGGCCGCCACGGCGGGGTCGAGGGCGAAGAGGCCGGCCGTTCCGGTGATCTCCAGCATCCGGATCATCTGGTGGCTGGGTGCCGCGAGCCGGAGGTGATGGCCCCGGTCCCTGGCCTGTTCACGGGCCGTCAGCAGCGCGTTGAGGCCGGCGGAGTCGCAGAAGGACGAGTTCCGCAGGTCGAGGACGATGTCCGCGCCCTCGGGGGCCTCGGAGAGGCCGGCCCTGAGCGAGGCGGTGAGCCGTTCGACGTGGTCGAGGTCCATGTCGCCGCTCACGGGCAGCACGTACCGGTCCGGGCTCGCGGGCGACGTCGGGCGATCGGTGTGCTCGTTGCCGGTGGTCATGGCGTACCTCCTGGTATGCCGTGCTCCTGCCCGCCGGCGGATGCCGCATGCCTGCCCGGTGCGCGCGGCCCGGCTCAGCCGGGGAGGGCGTCGGCCAGGCCCGTGCCGAGGAGGCGGAAGGCCCGGTCTGCGGCGGCGACGGCCTCGGGGTACACCTCGTCGGCGGGACGGCCCGCCTGTACCTGCTCGCTGTTGCGGTCGGCGAGCGCGCGCAGGACCGTGACGATCTGCACCGCCGCGAGCCGCGCGGTGAGCTCGTCGGCCCCCGCCTCCTCCAGCGCCCCGGCGAGGGCCGCGATGCCGCGCCCCGCGTACCGCAGCAGCCGCTCGCTGAGGCTGGCGGTCGTGCTGAGCAGCCGGGCGAAGGCCACGGCGTCGGGGTCGGAGGTGAGCCCGGTGACCGGGTCCCGCCGGGCCAGGGCGTCGAGCTCGTGCGCGTGCAGGGCCGCCAGGGGGCTGGTGCCGGCCGGACGGGAGCGCACCACGCGGGCGGATTCGTCCTCGTGGTCGGCGAACCGGTGCAGGACCAGGTCCTCCTTGGTGGGGAAGTACGTGAAGAGGGTGCGCTTGGAGACCTCGGCCGCCTCCGCGATCTCCACGATCGACACGTCGTCGAACCCGCGGCTCAGGAACAGCCTCAGCGCCGCCTCGAAGATCGTCTGCCGGGTGCGCTGCTTCTTGCGTTCCCGCAGTCCGAGTTGCTCAACCATGGGCCAACGATAGCAAGGGGACACCAAGGCGAAAGTTGCACCTGGTATAGTTATCCACCAAGTGAAGAAAGCTTCCTCGGGAGGTTCCATGAACACGCAGGTCGCCGGTGTCATCGTCGTGGGGGCGGGCGGCGCCGGACTCACGCTCGCCACCGAGCTCGCCCTCGCCGGCGTACCCGCCGTCGTGCTGGACCGGCTGCCCGGCCGCAACCTCCAGTCCCGCGCCGGGGCCATCCAGCCCCGGACCGCCGAGATGCTCGCGCTGCGCGGCCTGCTGGACGACACCCTCGGGCGGTCGATCGACTACCGGCTCGTCGGCGGCCACTTCGCGGGACTGCCCGTCCCGCTGGACTACGCGGCGTGGGACACCCGCTATCCGCACCCCGTGCTGCTCCCGCAGGACCAGCTGGAGGCCGTGCTGGAGGAGAGGCTCACCGAGCTCGGCGGCCGGGTGTTCAGGGAGCACCTCCTGACCGGCCTCCAGCAGGACGCGGACGGCGTCACCGTCACCGCCACCACGCCGGACGGAGGTGAACGGGCGCTGCGGGCCCGCTACCTCGTCGCGTGCGACGGCGCCCACAGCAGCGTGCGCAAGATCGTCGGGGCGGCCTTCCCCGGCGAGCCGGCCACGGTCCGCATGGGCACCGCCGACCTGCTGCTCACCGGTGACGTCGGCGGCGACACCGCCGGGCACATCAGCTCGCGGATCCGCACCTCGCCGGAGGGTCACTTCGCCATGATCACGCCCCTGGCGGACGGGCTCCACAAACTGATCTTCAGCGGCCCGCGGACCATGCGGGCCGAGCGCGACGCCCCGGTGACGCCCGAGGAGGTCCGAGAGGTGCTGCGCGCCACGCACGGCGGGGCGCTCGATGTCGCCGAGATCCGGTACGCCTCCCGGTTCAGCGACGCCAGCAGGCAGCTGGAGCACTACCGCCACGGCCGGGTGTTCTTCGCCGGCGACTCCGCCCACATCCACTCCCCGGCCGGCGGCCAGGGGCTCAACCTCGGCGTCCAGGACGCCTTCAACCTCGGCTGGAAGCTCGCGGCCGTGCTGCGCGGCGAGATCGGTGAAGAGCTGCTGGACACCTACCAGAGCGAGCGGCACCCCGTCGCCGCCCGGGTGCTCGCCCTCACCCGGGCGCAGGGGGTCGTCATGGGCCCGCAGCGCGACGGCGGGATCGGCGAGCTGCGCGACGTGCTCACCGACCTGCTCCGCCTGCCCGACGCCAACCGGTACATGGCCGGTGTGATGGCCGGGCTCGACCTCTGCCTCGCCTCCCCCGACGCCGCCGCCCATCCGCTGCTGGGCCTGCGGATGCCCGACCTCGACCTCGACCTCGTCGACGTCGACGGCGAGCGGGTCCGGTTCAGCGAGCTGACCCGCACCGGACGCGGCGTCCTGCTCGACCTCACGGGCGCCCCCCTCGACGCCGCGGCCCCCTGGGACGACCGGATCACCCGCGTGCGGGCCCGGGCGGAAGCCGGCGCGATCGACGCCGAGGCCGTGCTCGTCCGCCCGGACGGATACGTCTGCTGGGCCGGGGGCGCCGGTCTCACCGCGACGCTCACCCGATGGTTCGGCCCGGCCGGATCCGGGCCCGTGGGGGAGTGAGCGTCCCCGGCGAATGCGCCGCCCCCGTCAGGGCCGGTGCCCGGTGACCGAGCGGCGCGAGACGGGGAAGTCGAAGTAGGTGTCCGGGAAGAGCTCGGGCTTGTGGGTGAAGTGCCACCACTCCTCGGGCAGGTTGACGAACCCCTCCGCGGCCAGCGCCGCCTTCAGCAGCAGGCGGTGCGCGCGCTGCTCCCCCTGGATCCGGGGGTCGTCGGTGTGGGACAGCGTGTCGAAGCAGTCGAAGCCCGTGCCCATGTCGGCGGAGTTGTCCGGGTACCGCTCCGCCTGCGGCGCGTAGCACGGAACGGTTTCCCGGCCCGGTCCCGGCGGGGGCGCCGGGAGCGCCGGGAGCGGGACGATCGTCAGGTCCACGGTGCTGCCGCGGCTGTGCCCGGACTTCCCGGCGATGTAGCCGTCCTCGAACAGCCGCGCCTTGTCGACCCGCGGGTAGAACTCCGCCTTCCGCCGTTCGTCGGCCAGGTCCTCGGCCCACCGGACGAAGTGGTCGACGGCCCGCTGGGGCCGGTAGCAGTCGTACACCTTCAGCGAGTAGCCCTGGGGCAGCAGGCGCGTCTGCGCCCGGTGCAGGGCTTCCGCGGCCGGCCGCGTCAGGATGCAGACGGGCTGCCGGTAGCCGTCGATCCGGTCGCCGACGAAGTTGTGCGCCGACCGGTAGCGCATCTCCTGGATGATCGTGGGGTCGACGGAGTCCAGCGCGACGAATTCCCGGGGCGCCCTGGGCTCCGGAGCCGCGGCGGCGGCGCCCGCGCCGGCGGACGGGGTCGTCGAGAACACGGCGGTGGCAACCAGGGTCATGGCGAGTCGCAGCCTCGTCGACGTGGTCATCTGGTTCTCCCTGGGTCCGGGCCGGTTCGGGAAGGGGCGGACGGACGGTCCTCCCGTCTGGTGGTCCGCCGCCGCGGGATCCATGCGGCGGCCCCCGTGCTCTGTCCGGTGCTGCCTCCTGGATTGGCCGAAACCGACACCTGCCACCGGTAAGCGGTGCCGCTGACGCGGGCCCGCGTCAGCGGCCCGCCGGCGGTTCGAGCGCCGCGGCGACGCGGGCGACCCCGTCCTCCGCGGCCAGCCGGCGGGCGATCCGCCGGGCGCGGTAACGGGAGGAGGGAAGAGCAGCGGTGCGACGTCCCCGCGCGACCCGGCCGTCATGATGGGGATCCTCACCGCGCCAGTGTGACGGCCCGTCCGCACCCGGCCCGCGCGGCACGGCGCGCCCCGGCCGGAATCCTCGGATGCGGCTGCACCCCGGAACCGTCTTGACGGGGGCCGGTTTCCAGCCATTTCGCATTTAGTTAGGTGAGGCTTGCCTAACAATGCTTAGGGTGTCGATATGAACAAGATCATCAGCATGGCCGCCGCGGCCGCGACGGCGGGGATCCTGCTGGCCGGCGGCCCGGCGACCGCCGCCGGCCCGGTGGCCGCGCCCCCCGCCGGCCGGGCGGACGCCCCCGCCGCCGCCCGGCTGGAACTGCCCCGCCCCACGGGCCCGTTCGCCGTCGGCCGCGACACGCTCCACCTCGTCGACGGCAACCGCAAGGACCCCTGGGTCCCGACCGCCGACCGCGAACTCATGGTGTCCCTCTACTACCCGGCCGTCGCCGGCACCGGCGACCCGGCGCAGTACACGACCCTCGCCGAAGCCCGCGCCCTGCTCACCGACCGCGGAGAGCTCGCCCGCCACGCCACCGCGGAACAGGTCGCCGCCGTCCGCACCCACGCCCGCGAGGGCGCGCTGCCGCGCACCGGACACGGCCGCTACCCGCTCGTCGTCCTCTCGCCCGGATTCGGCCTGCCGCGTTCCTCGCTCACCGTGCTCGCGGAGGACCTGACCTCGCGCGGCTACGTGGTCGCCGCGCTGGACCACGCCTACGAGTCCGACGGCACCACCTTCCCCGGCGGGCGGGTGCTCGGCTGCTCCGCCTGCGAGCAGGTGTTCCCCGACCGGTCGCTGAGCCGGGTGTCCGACGCCCGCGCCCGGGACGTGACGTTCCTGTTGGACCGGCTCACGGGGGACCACCCCGCCTGGCGCCGCGCCCGGCTGATCGACCCCCGGCACATCGGCATGGCGGGCCACTCCATCGGCGGCGCCTCCGCGGCCGCGGCCATGGCGGCCGACCCCCGTGTGGCCGCCGGGGTGAACATGGACGGCACCTTCTTCGCCCCGCTGCCCGAAACCGGCCTCGGCAAGCGCCCGTTCCTGCTCCTCGGCGGTGATCCCGCCCTCCTGCCGCCGGACCTCGAGGACACCAGCTGGGCCGACGCCTGGCCCCGGATGGACGGCTGGAAGCGCTGGCTGACCGTCACCGGCATGGGCCACCCCGGATTCACGGACTGGCCCGTCCTCTCCGAACAAGCGGGCTCACCCCACCCCGAGACCCCGCTGTCGGGCACCCGCTCGCAGCAGATCACCCGCGCCTACACGGGGGACTTCTTCGACCGGCACCTCAAGGGCCTGCCCGCACCCCGGCTGGACGGCCCGGCGGCCGCCGACCCCGAGGTGGTCCTCCAGCGGAGCTGAACGCCCCGGCCGCCGCCCGCCTCCCCGCCGCCGGCGGGACGCCTCACCGCCCGTCCGCGCCGAACCGCCAGCGGGTCTGGCTGAATTCCGCGCCCCGTCCGAATCCGAACACGGTACGGGGCGCGACCTCGAAGACCAGCGCACGGCCCGCCCCCGCGTCCTCCTCGGTCGGCGGGGGAGCGGCGGCGGCCGAGGTGCTGTCGAACGCGCCGTCCCGCACCCCGAAGCGCCAGTCCGGGCCGTACTTCCCCTCCCAGGCCGCCGCCAGCCCCGCGAGCCGCTCCTCGTCGGCGACCCGGACCGCCTCGCCCTCGACGACCACGTCGAGGCCCCCGCCGTAGCCGTTGGTGCCGGTGGTGAGGACGACGTGCGGGTTGGCGGCGAGGTTGAGGCCCTTGCGCTCGGTCGGCCCGGTGGCGAAGTGCAGCGCCCCGTCCGCCCAGACGGCCAGCAGCGGCGTGACGTGCGGCCGTCCGTCCGGGCGCACCGTCGTCAGCCAGAAGATCTCGGATTCCTCGAGGCGGGCGGCGGCCTCCGCCCACGGCGTGGCCGTGGCCCCGGGGGAGCTGTAGCGCGCGTCCAGCTCCGTCCGTGGTTCCCGTGCCCGAGCCTGTTCCCGCATCGCGGACTCCTCTCGTCTCGCCGGCTGCGTCCCGGCGCGGGGAGTGGGCGTCCCGGCCGCCGCGGCCCCGCCGGGGTGTCCCGCGTCGAGGCATCATCCCCCGGCCGGGTACGGCCCGCGAAGGACGGCGGCACGGGGACCGGGCGGTGCCACCCGGGTGGGCGAACCCACCGCGGACTTCCCGCCGCCGGAGCGTGCGGGCCCCGCGTGACGGCAGGTCACCGGGCGCGCACCGCAGCCGCGTTGTCAGTGGCGGCCGTTAGCGTCGGGGGTATTGGAAGGGCCGTTTCCCGACAGGAGTGGACGATGACCGAGAACCGTGTGCAGCCCGTGCTCAGGGTCGTGCTGACCGACGTCAACGAGCGCGTGGTGCAGGCCTGGCGGGTGGCGTTCGCGGACACCCCCGGGATCGAGATCCGCAGGGGGTCGATCCTCGACGAGGATGTCGACGCCTGGGTCACCCCGACCAACTCCCGGGGCCGGATGGACGGCGGCGTCGACGCCGTGATCAAGCGGCACCTCGGAGCCGGCATCCAGCTGCGCGTGCAGCGCGCGATCCGTGACCGGTTCGCCGGAGCCCTCCCGGTGGGCAGCGCGGTCTGCGTCCCGTCGGGTGCGACCGCCCCGAGGTACCTGATATCGACGCCGACCATGGTGGAGTCCTCGCAGGACGTGAAGCACACGCTGAACGTGGCCCTGGCGTGCGCCGCCGCCTTCCAGGCCGTCCACCGGCAGAACCGGCAGGTGCCGGGCAGCATCCGCTCGGTCGCGCTGGTCGGCATGGGCGCGCAGACCGGCAGGGTCCCCGCCCGCGTCTGCGCCAACCTGATGTGGACCGGATACACGCTCTTCCACGACCACTGGTTCGAGGACGACGACGAGCTGCGCGCCACGATCACCGCACAGCTCGACGGGATCGAGGACGCGCCGGCCGCGCAGCGGGTGCGGATCACGCCACCGAAAGGGCATTCCTTTCGCCGCTGACGCCGCCCACCCCGCCGGACCCCTCCATCCCACGAGCACGCAGACCGGGAGCCCTTCCCCCATGAGCAACGCCGCCACCCCCGCCCCGTCCGCCCCCGACGACCCGCTGAGCCTCACCGGACTCTTCAAGGGCGGCGGTGAGCCCTGGCTCCCGCTCCTGAAGCCCGTCATCGAGGCACAGCCGGACGCCGCCCGGTTCATCGGCCAGGGCCGCAGCCCGGAGGTCGTCCCCGTCCGCGAGCTGACCTTCCAGGCCCTCAAGCCGAATCCGCCGCACAAGTGGAAGGTCGTCGTCTTCGGCCAGAACCCCTACCCGCGGCCGGAGAGCGCCACCGGCATCGCGATGTTCGACAACACCTTCAACGACTGGAAGGACAGCCAGTTCGGCAGGGTCGTCAGCATCCGCTGCCTCATCAAGGCGGCCGCGATGTGGAAGTACGGCATCGCCAAGAAGACGCCGATCGCCGACGTCCGCGCCCTGTTGAAGGAGCGGGACACGGTCCAGCCGCCGGAGTGGTTCCAGGCGATGCTCACCCAGGGCGTGCTGCTGCTGAACGCCGCCCTCACGGCCAGCGCCGACGGCGCGATGGGCGCGGACCGGCACACCGCGTTCTGGCGGCCCGTCGCCGAGCGCATCGTGGAGGAGATCCTCAAGGCGAAGCAGGACGCCGACGAGGAGGACCGCAGCGTCGTCTTCGCCTGGTGGGGCGCCCACGCCCGCAGCCTGAAGAAGGTCGTCCTGCGCCTCCAGGAGAAGTATCCGCAGGTGGAGGTACGGCACATCGACCACGCCAACCCCGCCGCCCAGGGCGACATCTTCTGCGAGGGCGACCACTTCGCCACAGTGAACGACGCCCTCGCCTCGCTGGGCGCCGAGCCGGTCGACTGGCTGCCGAGCAAGGGCTGGAACCAGGGTGGCGGGGGAGCGTCCGGCGCCGGAGCGGACGGCGATGTAGCGGCCCGTATGGGGGCGTTCATCGCCTCGACCATGGAACTGCACCAGCTGTACCTGGAGCGGCTCACCAGCGTCAAGGACGAGGGCCTCGTCCTGCCGGCGATCACGGGCGTGTTCGACACCCCGCTGATGGGATTCCGGGAGGCGCTCGCACCGGTCGCCGAGGTGCTCTCCGGCCTCGGCCGCCACATCGACCGCTCCTTCGAGTTCGGCAAGCGCCGGGCCGACGGGACGTCCGCCGCCGGCCGGCTGTCGGCCGACGCGATCGCCGCGCTCCACCTCTACACCTGCGAGTCCGCCTTCTACCGTGAGATCAACGCCGTCCTGCGCTCCCCGGACCGGACCAGGGTGGTGCCCTACGTCCCCTACCTCCGGCTGCTGTTCTCGGCGGTCTCGGAGCTGCCCGCCCACACCCGGCCGCTGTGGCGCGGCGTGTCGCTGGACCTGCGGGCGCAGTACCCGGTGGGCGGGACGGTGACCTGGTGGGGCGTGTCCTCGTGCACCTCCGAGCTGAGCGTGGCCCGTTCCTTCCTGGGGAGCCGGGGCAAGCGGACGCTCTTCGAGGTGACGCCCTCCCGGGCGGTGGGGATCCGGAGCTTCTCGGCCTTCACCGGCGAGGAGGAGTACATCCTCGCGCCGGGCACCCAGCTCAAGGTGACGGAGGTGAAGACCGAGCGCGGAGGCCTGTGCACGGTGAGGCTGACCGAGGCGGAGGCCGGCCCCCTGATCTCCTGACGGAAGGGGCCGCCGCCGACGGGTCCGCGGCGCGAGCGGCCGGTGCCCGGCGGATAATGGTGCCGCCGCGGACCGCCCCCGCGGCACCCGTCGAGGTGGAGGACGAAGGACCGATGACCCTGAGCGAAGGCCAGCGGGTGAAGCTCGCCGCGGACATCGCGCTGGCCGATGCGGTCGCGCGGCCCACCGGGGCCGTCGTCGGCTTCCTCTCCCTGGGCGAGGGCGCCGCAGGCACGGTCGAGCGGGTGGACGGGCGGCGACCCCCCGCCCCTGCGGTCCTGGAGTACGAGCGGCTGAAGTCGCTGCTCGGCGACTACGGCCACACGATGCCCGCGGAGAGCAGGAAGCGGCTGGAGGAGGAGGTCGCGGCCCTGGAGCCGGAGTGGGCCGCGTTCCAGCGCGAGGGGAGCCGGGTGACGGTCCGGGTCCGCTTCGACAACGGCTTCGTCCTCGACGGGGCCCACGAGGACGTCCTCACCCCCGCCTGACCGCCCGGCCCGGTCAGCCCTCCGCCTCCTTGCGGGCGCGGAAGGCCGCCGCCTTGGTGCGGTTCTGACAGGCCGTCGAGCAGAACTGGCGTGCGGCGTTCCGGGAGGTGTCGACGTACACCCGGTCGCAGCGGTCGGCCCGGCACACGCCCAGCCGGCCCGTCAGGCTGCCGGCCACCGCCAGGGCCAGACCGGTGGCGCAGGCGGCGCTGTGGCCCGCAGCGAAGGAATCGTCGGCGCCGTGGAAGTGCAGCTGCCACGGGGCCTCTGCGCCGCCCCCGCCGCCTCCGCCGCCCGCCGTCCGGTCCAGGCGCGGCCGGGCCCCGCTGTCGCGCAGCAGGCGGTTGACGGTGGCGGCGGCATCGTCCGGCCTGTCGTCCTGCACGGCCTGGAAGACCTCGCGCATGCTCCGTGCCGTCGCGGCCAGGTACTCCGCCTGCGCGGCGTCGATGGTGCGCGGGAGGGAGCCCGCGGTGTGCGACACCGCGGCGTCGACCGCCGCCGGCAGCTCCGCTCCGCGGGGTGCGGCGTAGGGGCGGCCCCGGGCCTGCCCGTCGGTCAACGCGTTCACGAGCGCCGCGGCGTGGTCCAGCAGCACCGCGACGTGACTGTCGAACATCACTTGACCGGTCACTCCTTCGATGGCTAGCGTTCGTAACTGACATTAACCCATTCGGTAGTTACGTGACCATGAGGGGGAGGCGTGCCGCGGAGCGTGTGGCTGCTGGTGGCGGCGCGGGCGATCAACCGGATGGGCGCCTTCTCGCTGCCCTTCCTGACCGTCCTGATCAGCGTGGACTTCGGTACGAGCGCGACCACCGCGGGCCTGGTGTCGGCCGCTTTCGGCCTCGCGAGCATCCCGTCGCGGCTGGCCGGCGGCCGACTCGCGACCGTCCTCGGGCGCCGCCGCACGATCGTGCTGGGCCTCACCGGATGCGCCGTCGCGCAACTGGGGATCGCCGCCTCGGGGTCCCTCGCCGAGGTGGCCGTCTTCGCGGTCCTGCTCGGCCTGGCGTTCGAGCTGTACGAGCCGCCGAGCCAGGGGCTGATCGCCGACGCGGTGGGCCCGGCCGACCGGGTCCGCGCCTACGGCCTGCTCAACGCCGGGCTGGCCGTCGGGGGTGCCGGAGCGGGTCTGCTGGCCGCGGCCCTGGGCCGCTGGGACCTGCGCCGGCTCTTCGTCGTCGACGCCCTCACCTGCCTGCTGTGCGCGCTGGCGCTGCACCTGGCCCTGCCCGCCGACCGGACCGGCCGTCCCGCCGTCCGCCGCGGCGCGGGGGCGCGGCCCGCACGCCCCTGGAGGGACCGCGCGCTGTGGGCCGTATTCGCCTCCGGTACCCTCTTCGCCCTCGTCTCCCTGCAGATCGTGATGGGCCTGCCCCTCACCCTGGCCCGCCGCGGACTCCAACCCGCCGACGCGGGAGTGCTGTTCACCGCCTCGGCCGTGACCGCCGTCGCCTTCCAGCCGGCCCTGCGCCTGCCCCGCCTCGCCTCGCTCTCCGACCCCGCGGCCCTCGCGCTCGGCCACGTCCTGCTGGCGCTCGGCCTGGGTGGATACGCGGCCTCGTCCGGCCTCCCCGCGTTCGTGGGGGCCACGGTCCTGTGCGGCCTCGGGGAGGTGCTCGTCCTGGGCCGGGTCTTCAGCGTGGTGGCGGGCCTGGCGCCACCGGGCGGCGCCGACGGCTACCTCGCCGCGTACGGCACCAGCTGGGGCATCGCCACGGTCGCCGCCCCCGTCACCTCCACCCAGGCGCTCGAACACCTCGGTGCCACCGCCCTGTGGGCCGCCACCGCGGGGCTCTGCCTCGCCCTGGCGGCGGTGCAACTCCTCGTCGTCGGACCGCTCGTCGGCGCCCGGCGCCCCGGCGGGGACCCCGGCCGGGGGAGCCGGCCGAAGGGCGTCGCCGGGCCGTGGCGGCGGGCGGTCTGACACCGCCGCCGGGACGCGCGCCCCGTCACCCGAATGCCGGACCATGCCGTTCCTTCCGTGCGGAAACGGGGCGACCTGTGCTTTCCTGAGCCGCCTCGCAGCGTTGCGAGAGCACTACACGGAGTGAAGGGGATGCCGTCGTGAGCGTTCTGGACATGAAGCTGGACCGGTCGTTCGACGTCTTCGACTCGGACCGCGACGGGCGGCTGGAGAAGTCGGACGTCACCGGCCTCTCGGACCGGCTCGCCGAATCGCTGGGCTGCGCGCCCGACGCCGTGGCCCAGCTGCGCGCCTCGCTGGCGGACCTCTGGGACACCGTCTTCCAGAAGATGGACCGCAACGACGACGGGGGCGTCGACCGGCAGGAGTTCCGCGCGGCGTTCCGGGCGCGCATCGTCACCGACCAGAACCGGATCTGGGAGCGCATCAGGAACATGAGCAACGCCTGGACCGAGCTCGCCGACCGCGACGGCGACGGCATGCTCAGCCGCGAGGAGTACACCTCCCTGCTCCACGGCATGTTCCGCCTGCCCCGCGAGACCTTCGACGAGGCGTTCAACCGGCTGGACGTCGACGGCGACGGGCAGCTGAGCCGCGCCGAGATCAGCTCCGCGATGAAGGAGTACTACACGAGCGAGGACCACACGGCCCGCGGCAACCAGTTCTTCGGCCGCCTCTGAGCCCGCCGGGCCCGCCGCGGCCCGGCCCGCGGCGGGCCCGTACCCCGGGGCGCCCCTCCGCCGTGCGCTGAGCTGCCGTTTCCGAGGTTAGGGTGACCGTATGACCGTGCTCGTGTACGAAGACTTCGGTACCGGACGCCACCGTGAGGCCTCCCTGATCCGCCATGCCCTGGGCAGCGTCCACGACGAGGAGTTCGTGGCCGGCCTCGCCGGCGGCATCGGCTTCCTGTACTACGTCTTCGCGTACGAGGGCAGGCCGCCGCTCGTGTCGATCGTGGCCCAGGCCCACCCCGAGCCCTGGGTGCAGGTCGCGCTCGGCCGCCTGGGGGTGCCGTACGAGGCCACCCGCGCGATGAACCCCCGCTGGGGCCGGGTCCGCGCCGCGCTCGACGCCGGGCAGCCCGCGTTCTGCGTGGTCGACCGCTCCGCCCTGCCCTGGCACGGGCCCGACCTGGACGCCGAGATGACCGGCACCGACGCGCACACCGTCGTCATCGCCGGGTACGACGGCGACGACCTGCTGGTCGAGGACGGTGCCGAGACCCCGTACCGGATCGACCGCGAGGAGTTCGGGGCCGCCTGGACCGCGCACCGCAAGGGCCGACACCAGCTGATCGTGCCCACCGGGCCGCCCGAGGGGGAGCCCGATGTGGCGGGGGCGATCGCCTCCACCGCCGCGCACTTCGACGGCCCGGTCCTGGGCAACGCCTTCGACGTGAACTTCGGCTTCAGCGCAATGGAGGGGCTCGCCGCCCAGCTCCGCGACAGCAGCACCGGAACGGGCTGGGAGCACCGGTTCGGCGGCACGCCGGAGGCCTTCCGCGCGGGCACCGGGCGGCTGTACGCCTGCCTGGAGGAGGAATGGACCGCCCCGGGCGCGACCCGGCCGCTGTACGCCGACTTCCTCGACCTCGTCGGACGCCCGGAGGCGGCGGGGCTCTTCAGGGAGTCCGCCGGCCACTGGTCGGAGCTGGCCGCGCTCGCCCGGGACGCGGCCCCGGACGCCGGTCCGGGAGAACGCCGGGCGCTTTTCGACGCGTGCGCGCGGCACGTGGACCGCTGCCTGGACCTGGAGCGCCAGGCGGTCCGGTCGCTGAGGGGCTGACGGGGCGGCCCCGCCCGCACTCTTGACGGATGGTCTGGACCAAACCTACGGTGAGCCGCATCGGCCCGCGCACGCCCCCGGGCGGCCCGTCCCGCAGGCGATCGCGCTCACGGTAGTCCTTCCCTCCCGGTCACTCCGGCCTGCCCGCCTGCCCGCCCGTCCGGGCGCGGACGGCGCGAAGGGAGCACCCCCCATGATCCGTCGGACCGTCCGCCTCCTCGCCCTCGGCCTCGCCGCCGCGCTGCTGGGCCAGTTGCCCGCCGCGGCGGCCACCCCGCCGCCTCCCGGCCCGCGCGCACCCGACACCTGCGCCGTGCGGCCGAAGCCCGCCGGCAAGGTCCTCCAGGGGTACTGGGAGAACTGGGACGGCGCCGCCAACGGCGTCCACCCGCCCCTCGGCTGGATCCCCCTCACCGACAGCCGCATCCGCGCCCACGGCTACAACGTGGTCAACGCGGCCTTCCCGGTCATCCGCTCGGACGGCACCGTCCTGTGGGAGGACGGGATGGACAGCACGGTCAAGGTGCCGACGCCCGCCGAGATGTGCCGGGCCAAACAGGACGGCCTCACCGTGCTGATGTCCATCGGCGGCGCGGCCGCCGGCATCGACCTCGGCTCCAGCGCCGTCGCCGACCGCTTCGTGGAGACGATCGTCCCCCTCCTCCAGAAGTACAACTTCGACGGGATCGACATCGACATCGAGACCGGCCTCGTCGGCTCGGGGAGCATCACCCGGCTCTCCCCGTCGCAGTCCAACCTGATCCGCATCATCGACGGCGTGCTCGCCCGGATGCCGGCCGGCTTCGGCCTCACCATGGCCCCCGAGACCGCCTACGTCACCGGCGGCAGCGTGGCGTACGGCTCGATCTGGGGCGCGTACCTGCCCATCGTCAAGAAGTACGCGGACAACGGCCGCCTGTGGTGGCTGAACATGCAGTACTACAACGGCAGCATGTACGGCTGCCACGGGGACTCCTACTCCGCGGGGACCGTCGCGGGCTTCACGGCGCAGACGGACTGCCTCGACCGCGGCCTGGTCGTCCAGAACACCACGGTCACGGTGCCCTACGACAAGCAGGTCCCCGGCCTCCCGGCCCAACCGGGCGCCGGGGGCGGCTACATGGGCCCGGGCCCGGTCTCCCAGGCGTGGAACACCTACGGCGGCCGGCTCAAGGGACTGATGACCTGGTCGCTCAACTGGGACGGGTCCCGGAACTGGACCTTCGGCGACAACGTCCGCACGCTCCAAGGCCGTTGAAGCAGGAGGCCGCCGGCACACCGCCGGACCGGGGACCGCGCGGGGGAGAGGTGCCCCACGGGCGGACGTGCCGGTACCGGGCACCCCTGGAACACTGGGAGGCATGAGGACCACCGGCGCCCGGTACGGCAGGACGGGCCGCGCGGCGTGGCGTGCGTACGCGGCGACCGCGGCGGCGGTCGCCGCGACCGCCGCCGCGGGAGCGCGGGCCGCGGACGCGGACAGCACCTGGTACCGCGCCCTCGCCAAACCCTCCTGGCAGCCCCCGCCCGCCGTGTTCCCCTGGGTGTGGGGACCCCTGTACGCCTCCCTCGCCTACGCGGGCGGCCGGGCGCTCAGCGGGACGCGGGGGCGCGCCCGGCGGGAGCTCGCCGGCAGCCTGGCCTCGAACCTGGTCCTGAACGCGGCATGGAGCTGGACCTTCTTCGGCCTGCGCAGCCCCCGGGCCGGCGTCGTGGGGACGCTGCTGCTCGACGCGAGCAACATCGAGCTGATCCGGCGGACGGCGCGCACCGACCGGCCCGCGGCCGCCTGCCTGCTCCCCTACGCCGCCTGGTGCGCCTTCGCGACCGCCCTGAACGCCGCCCTCGCCCGCCGCAACCCCCCACCCGGCCGCTGACCGGCGGACCGCCGGCCGGGGGGGCTGGGCGCGGGGCTGCCGAGGGCCCGGCACGTGCGGGGCGGGAGTGGCGCACGTGTTCGCGGGATCCCCGTGCCGGTGACGCTCGCCCGTCCTGGTCCCGAGCCGGGGTCACCGTGCGGGATCATGAGGGGTGCAATGCGGGCCGGACGTGGAGAGGGCGCCTTGATGGGGGTGGAGCACACGCCGCAGACGGCGACCGTCGCGGGGCTGCTCGCAGCGGCTGCGGAGGGCCAGGGCGGGGCGCTGTGGCGGCTGCGGGGCGCCGACCGCCAACTCGACGCCAACGTGGTGCGCCACCTGCCCGGCGCCGGGGGAGCGCTCTCCACCGAGGACGCGGTCGACGTGATGATGGTCGTCCTGTCGGGCACCGGCATCCTCACCCTCGACGGCGCCCAGTCGCACCTCGCCCCGGGGTTCCTGGCCCTGCTGCCGCGCGGTGCCGCCCGGGCGCTGCTGGCCGGCCCGAAGGGCCTGGTCGTCCTGACCGTCCACCGCAGGCGCCGGGGGATGAGCATCGCGCCGGCCGCCCCCGCCGCCCCGCCCCCGCCGTGCGCCCTGCACCTGGTCTGCGCCCGGTGCCACCGGCACGCGATAGAGGTCGACGCCCGCTACTGCTCCGGCTGCGGCGCCCGGCTGGCCGGCCGCCCCGCGGGCGGCTGATCCCCTCCCGGCCGTTGCGCGGCCCGCTCGTCGACCGGGACGCCGAGCCGGTCGGCCACCGCGGTGAGGGCCGTCCCGAGCGGGAGCCCGACCCGGGTGACGGCGTGGCCGTCGCCCCGGGTGCGGTCCCGGTTGACGATCAGCACCGGCGTTCCGGCCGCGGCGGCCTGGCGGACGAACCGGAGCCCGGACATCACCGTCAGCGAGGAGCCCAGGACCAGGAGCGAGGTCGCCCCGCGGACCAGGTCCCGGCAGTGGTCCACGCGTCGTGGCGGCACGGATTCGCCGAAGAACACCACGTCGGGCTTGAGGATGCCGCCGCAGACCGCGCAGGGCACCACGCGGAAGTCTCCGACCTGGTCCGGGGTGAGGTCGGCGTCGCCGTCCGGGTTGGTGCCGGCGGGGACGGGCTCGTAGCCCGGGTTGGCCTCCTCCAGCCGCCGCGCCAGTTCGCGCCGGGGGCTGGCGTCCCCGCAGGAGAGGCAGACGACCCGGTCCAGGCCTCCGTGGAGCTCCACGACGTCCTCGCTGCCCGCGGCCTGGTGCAGGCCGTCGACGTTCTGGGTGATCACACCCGAGAGCAGGCCCCGGCGCCCGAACGCGGCCACGGCCCGGTGGCCGGCGTTGGGCCGGGCCCGGCCGAACGTGCGCCAGCCCAGGTGGCCGCGCGCCCAGTAGCGCTGACGGGCCCGGGCGCTGGCGGTGAAGTCCTGGTAGGTCATGGGGGTGTGCCGGCTCAGGCTCCCGTTCTCGCCGCGGTAGTCGGGGATGCCGGACTCCGTGGAGATGCCGACCCCGCTGAGCACCAGGACCCCGCCGGCGCGCAGCGCGTCGGTGACGGGCCCCAGGTCGGTGGTGGCCGGCGGCGGCTCCTCGGTGGGGGTCCAGTCCAGGGTGGGGCGCATGCGCATGCCTCCAGGGTACGGACCCGCAGGCGCGCAGGGACGGGGCGGACGCACGCCGCGCAGGGACGGGGCGGACGCACGCCGCGGCGTGCCGCGGCCGGTCTGCCGTGGCACGCCGTGGTCCGGCGGGTCGCGGTCCCCCGCGCGGTGGCTGCGGGGCCGCGGGGCGGATCAGTTGTGGTGGTGGTGTCCGCGCCGGCCCCAGGACTCGGTGTCGATGACGTTGCCGCGGTTGTCGCGGAGCGTGGCGGTGTCGCGCTCGTCCCAGATCTGGCGGCGGCGGTCCTGGTAGACGTCGCGGTGGGTGTCGCGGCCGTTGCCGGTGTGCACCCTGACGCTGGAGCGGCCGTCGAGGCGGAAGTCGTTGAAGCGGTAGCGGTTGCCCTGCTTGTCGGTGAGGGTGTATCCGCGCAGGTTGACGCCGTGGCGGCCGGTGTTCTTGACCTCGACCCACTCGCTGTTGAGGGCGCGGTTGTCGTGTCCGCGGCCGGCGTTCTCGACGTCGCCGATGACGATGGTGGAGCGGGCTCCGCGGTGGTCGCCGCGGTGGTCGTCGGCGGCGGCCGGTACCGCCGCGGCGCCGATGAGGGCGCCGACGGCCAGGACGGCGGCGAGCGTGCGGCGGGTGGTGAGGGAAGCGGACATGCAGGTGGCTCCTTCAACGGTCGGCACGGCCCGGCCGTGTACAGGCCGGGCAGGCTCCGAACAGTCCCGGCGTCCTGCCGGGAAGCCACACTCTGCCCCCATTCGCCATCGAACCCGATGAAGACATGGCGTATTGCCCAATCTAGACATTTCCGTGACTCTCCCTTGTAGGGGCGGACGCGACGGCCCCGTCGTCCCGCCGTTCGCGCTTCCACGCCGGTTCGGGAGGCGGCCGGCGCGGCCGATAGGGTCGACGGCGACATCCGGGCCCGTGGCCGGCGGACGGACCTCGGGCCCGCTCCGGCCGGATCCGGTACGGCCCGCCACCTAGCAGGGAGTCGAGAACCGATGTACGTTCCGCCGTGTCCGAAGCCGGCCCTGACGTGAAGACCGCGAAGGCTGCCGTGGACAGGGGACGTGGAGCCGTCCGCAGCATCGCCCCGCAGGGGATCGTCGACCTGCGGGGCCGTACCGATGCGGGCCTGTGCCTGTCCTACCCGCGGGACGCGGTCGTCGTCATAGCCGGGCTCCCGGGCAGTGGGAAGAGCACGCTGCTGCGTGCGTGGGCCGACGCGGGGACCGTTCTCGACCCGCGGGCCACGCGCGCCGACTGCGAAGCGCTCATGCCCTCCTGGCTTCCCTACGGCGTGTACCGGCCGCTGGCCCGGCTGCACCACATGCGCCGGATACGCGGGGCCATGCGGGGCTCCTCCCCGCTGCTCGTCCACGACTGCGGCAGCCGGGCCTGGTTGCGCCGATGGCTCGCCCGCAGCGCCGACCGGGCGGGCCGGCAGGCGCACATGGTCCTCCTCGACGTCGGGGCCCGGGAGGCCCTCTCGGGCCAGCGCGCCCGCCGGCGCCTGACGTCGCCCCGGGTCTTCGCCACCCACGAACGGGGCCTGGACAGCCTCCTGTCCGGCATCGGCGGGGGCGGCCCGGCACGGTCCACGGGCTTCACCTCGGTGGTCCTCCTCGACCGCCGCCTGCGCGACACCTCGCCCCGCGCCCGGTTCACGGACCCGCCCCCGCCGCGGGGCGGACGCCGGGCGGACGGCCCCGCGGGCTGAGCGGCCGGCCGGGGCGTCCACGTCCGGGTGCCGCCGCCGTTCCGCAGCGGGGTCGCCGTCCGCTCGGGGCCCTCTCAGTCCCCGACGCGGGGGACCTTGAGCTTGGCCCAGGAGGTGGGTCCGGGGGTCCCGTCGGCGTCGGAGCCGGTGTAGCCCAGCGCGCGCTGCCAGGCCTGGTAGGAGCGGACGTCGCCGGGACCCCAGACGTCGGCGTCGGCCGAGCTCCGGTAGCGGTCGCAGCCGACGTCGACGAGCCGGTCGTGCATCGCGGCGATGACCGGGCTGCGGCGCCCGGCGGTGAAGAACCCGCCGCCCGGGAACGGCTCGAAGGCCGAGTCGGGCGGCGTCCACCGCCAGGCGGTGACGGCGGGGCCGCCGCGCGGGTCGGCCGGATCGGCGGTGGGCGGGCACTGCCCGTCGGGGAAGCGGGGCGCGAAGTAGCCGGTGACGTAGCTGCTGCGGCGCGGGTTGGAGTGCGACCACACGCCGTTGCCCTGGCCGCGGTCGACGGATCCGGCCTGGATGCTGTTGCCGCCCTTGGTGTACACCGTGTCGGCGTCGAAGCCGGTGACGATCTCGGTGTGGGCGCCGTCGCCGAAGTCGACCCAGGCGCCGACGGAGGGGTACGCGGACCACTGGCCGCGGGCCCTGGCCCACGAGGCGAAGGCGCTCACGTTGTCGACCTTGGGGACGACCGCGTCGAGACCGGTGTCGTGGTACATGCACCAGTCGAAGATCACGCACCAGGGGACGCCGTTCTCGCCGAACTCCTCCCCCCAGCGCGTGTAGTTGTCCCAGCCGTCCCGGCTGTTCCAGCCCTCGTAGACCTGCTCGCGGACGGCCATGAGGTGGTCGGTGAGCTGCCGCCACTGGGGTGTGCTCATGGGGTGCCTCCAGGCGTGACGGTGTCGCGGATGACGGTCCGGCCGTGGTGCGGTGGAAACGGGCCCCCGGGGCAGGCTCCGGGAGCGGGCCCGGCCGGGCGCGGCGACCCGTGGGCGGCGGGCTGCCGGGCCGTCCGCACCGAGGTGTCCGGAGCCGTCGGTCCTCCTCAGGATCCCCGGAACCCGGGCGCCCGACACCGCCCTGATCTGTAGAAACGATTCAGCTGGATCCGGCGGGTGCCCCGAAGCGCGCGAGGCGGTGCCACACCTTCTTGACCGCCTGGGGGTCGTGGCGGCCGGCCCGCACCGCGTCCCCGACGACCCGCGGATCGAGGACGCCGTCGACCGCGATCCGCGTGCCCAGGTCGACGTGCTCCTGACCCCGGTAGCCGGGACGCCGGCGCAGCTCCGCGACATCGAGGACGGACCCGTCGTGCCACTCCACGGCGCAGCCGAGCCGCAGGGCGGCGGCCTCGACCGCCGAGCCCCGGTAGCAGGGGTCCAGGACCAGCGCCTCCACGTGGCGGTCCGGCCGCAGGGGCCCGTGGACCTGCGCCTCGATGTAGTCGTCGAGCTCGTCCTGCCGGTCGGCGAGGGCCAGTTCGGCGAGCCCCATGGAGGCCGCCACGCCGAAGTCCGAGGGCTCCGGGAAGCTGTCCGGGTAGCAGAACGTGGTCCGCGCCAACGAGGCGGGCGCCGGCCGGAAGGGCGCGGACCCGAAGCGGGGCGCACCGCCGGCCGGCGTGTGGCGGAAGTTCAACGCCCCGTAGACGGGCCGCTCTTGGGCGGGCGCCGCGTCGTACGCCCCGTCGGAGATCCGGCTCTCCCAGCGCCACCGGTCGCCGCCGGGGGCGGGAGGGTCGGGTGGCGGTGACTCGATCGGGTGGTGTGCGGGGCCGGTGGGCGAGGCGGATCGATTCGCCGCCGGGCGGCCCTTCTAGGGTCGGCCACCAGAGCCCCAGATCCGTCGACGCCGTGCCGCAGAAGGCAGCCGGGAGGCCGCGCATGTCCCGTTCCGTGTCCGATTCCCCGCAGCACCGGATCTTCGCCATGCTGGACGTGGACGGTGACGGCGTCGTCACGCACGCCGAGTACCTGGGCCGGGTGGAGCGGGTGGCGTCGGCCATGGGCCGCGACGCCTCGCACCCGGTCGTGGCCGCCTCCCGCGCGGCGCACGAGGCGGTCTTCGCGGACATGGACCACGACCACGACGGCCGCGTGACCTTCGAGGAGTACCGCTCCTGGGTGGGGCACGACGCCTTCGAACGCTCCTGCCGGCCCGCTCTGGGCTCCCTGTTCGACATCGCGGACGCCGACGGTGACGGGCGCCTGGACCGGGCGGAGTTCGTCCGCATGCGGGCGGCGGCGGGGAACGCGGAAGCCGGTGCCGCCGCGGCGTTCGGCGACCTGGACGCCGACGGTGACGGGCTGGTCGACCGCGACGCCTACCTGGCGGGGATCCGGGACTTCGTCACCACGGGCACCTCGCCCATGGCCGCGTCGTACGGCTCCGGCCCGTCCCTCCTCGACGCACGCGGCCGGTAGGAGCCCTCGTGCGCCGCGTGATCTGCTCCATGGGCATGTCGCTCGACGGCTACATCGTCGGCCCGGACGGCAGCTTCGGCTGGACGGCGCCCGACGAGGAGGTCTTCCGCTTCGTCATGGAGGAGGAGCGGGGGGTGGGCGTCCATCTGCTGGGACGGCGGCTGTACGAGACGATGCTGTACTGGGAGACCGCCGACCAGGACCCGTCGCTGGACGCGGCGATGCTGGAGTGGGCCGCGCTCTGGAAGCCGCTGCCCAAGGTGGTGTTCTCCACCACGCTGGAGACGGTGGAGGGCCGCGCCCGCCTCGCCACCGGCGGCCTGGCGGAGGAGATCGGGCGGTTGCGGGCCGGGCCGGGGGAGGGCGACATCGCGATCGGCGGCGCGACCCTCGCCGCCGAGGCGGCCGCGCTGGGGCTGATCGACGAGTACCGCACGAGGGTCCACCCGGTGCTGGTCGGCGGCGGCATCCCGTTCTTCCCGCGGCACGAGCGCCGGGTGGACCTCGAACTCGTCGGGACCCGCACGTTTCCTTCGGGAGTCGTCCACCTCCGCCACCGCGTGGTGCGCGGGGGGCCGACCGGATCGTAGGCGCCGTACTCCGGCACGGAACACCCGCGACGGACCGTTCGTTGGGACGTCCGAGTGATCACACGATCACAGGGAGGAACCCGCTGCATGACGTTCCCTACCGCCAATGTGGCAGCCCCGTTGACACTCGACCGCCGCACCGGGCCGCACGGCGAGGTGGTCCTGCGCCGCCGCGACGAGACCTACGAGATCATCGTGAACGGCTGCTTCCTGATGGACACCTCCGACGGGCGCTCCGAACGGCTCCTCGTCGACGCCGCCCTCGCGCGGACGGCGGCCGCGGCCCCCGCGGTCCTGATCGGCGGCCTCGGCGTGGGGTTCTCGCTCGCCCATGCCAGTGGGCAGCCGCGTTGGTCGCGCATCGTCGTCGCCGAACGCGAGGACGCCATCATCGGCTGGCACCGCACCGGCCCCCTGGGCGCGATCACCGCCGCCGCCCTGTCCGACCCCCGGGTGAGCATCCTGCACACCGACCTCAACGACCACCTGCGGACTGCGGGGGAGCGGTACGACGCCCTCTGCCTCGACATCGACAACGGCCCCGACTGGACCGTCACCGACGACAACATCGGCCTCTACTCGCCGGGCGGCCTCGCCGCCTGCCGTGCCCGTCTCGCCCCGGGCGGCGTCCTGGCCGTCTGGTCCGCCCAGCCATCCGCCGCGTTCGAGGAGGCCCTCGGACGCGCCGGGTTCGAGGAGGTCCGCAGTGAGGAGGTGCCCGTCGCACGCGGCGTCCCGGACGTCGTGCACCTCGCTCGCAACCCCTTCTGATCACGGGCCGGCGCCCGTGCTCCACCGCCGCCGAGCGCGCCGCGGCGGCCCTGGCGTCCGCAGGGTCGTCCGCGACGCCTCCGGCGAGCTCTCGCAGGGCGAGGCGCCGCTGGCCGACGCCTGCCGCGTGCTGCGCGCTGCGCGAGGACCTGTGCTGCGCCGCCGCCCGCAGCCGTGGCCGGTTCTGGCTCGCCGGCCGCCCCGACACGCTGCTCGCCTGGGACGCGGCCGGCGGGGCGCTGTGCGTGGAGAGCGCCGGGCCGTGGCCGGCGTCCCTGCCGGACGCGGCGCGGGACATGGTCCCGCCCGGGGGCCGGGCGGCGGCCGCCCTCGACCGGCACCGCGACCACGGCGACTGCTGCCAGCACCTCGGCCTGCCCCGCGGCCTTCGACTCCCTCCTCGACCCGGCCTGACGGCCCCACCCCCCCAGAGCGAGCTCGCGACCGCCGTCAAGAGCGCCCGGGAGACGGCCCTGCTGCCCTACGCGAGCCGCTGACGGTCGACGGTGCTTCCGGCGGCGGGCCCGGTGAGGTGAACCTGTACGCCGGACGGCGGCGCGGGCGCGGGCAGCGGTGGCGGTCGGCCGGGGCGCGCCCGAGGCTCGTGCGCGGGGGCGACCGCGAGGAAGGGCAGCAGCCGATGCCGCAAGCCGAGGAGGAGGGGCTCACCGCGCCGCCGGCCGGTGCGGCCGCCCAGCACCGCAACAGGGCCGGGCGCCTGAAGCCGGTGATCATGCGATCGAACCTGCTTCCCGCGTTCCTGGTGCTCACGGTCATGATGGTGGCCCTGTGGCTGATGGGGATGCCGTTCCTGCAGGCCCTGACGATCTCCACGGGAGTGAAGGTCGCGGCCGCCCTGCTCGTACTCCGGCGGGCTCCGGAACGCACCGGGGGATGACGCGAACGGCCGCTGTCGTGCGCGTGTTCTAGGGTCGGTCCATGAGTACGCGGAACCAGACCCTCGAGACGCTCCTGTCGCAGATCGCCCGTCAGGAGAACGTGTGGCAGGCCGAGAAGGACCTGAAGGCCCTCGGGTCCGAAGGCGTCGACGGGCTGCTGGAGATACGGCGGAACGGGCCGGGCGCACTGCGCCGCCACGCGCTGCACGCACTGGCGATGCTCGGAGCCGGGGACGGGCTGGGCGATCGGGACCGGCGGGCGTTGGAGCGCCTCGTCCGGATCAAGTTGCCGGACGACCGGCCGCTGGACTACCACTGCCCGTTCCAGTGGATCGCGGTCCCGGCCGCCGCGTACGAGGGCGTCTTCGAGGCCCTGGGGCTGTACGACCGCATCCCCGCGACCATGGCCATGGGCATGTCGGCCGTCTTGCACGACACGGCGGTGACGGCCGGCCCCGACGGTGAGGAGACGACCGTCCACCGGGTCTTCGTGACGCCCGAGTTCGCCGGGTGGCGGATGGTGTTCGGCGGCCCCGTGTACCGCTGCGCCGAGGAGGAGGTGCTGGCGCGCGTCAGCGCGTACTGCGGGCAGGCCCACTTCTACTTCCGCGACGCCTACGACGACGACCACGGCTGGGCGATCGCCGAGCGGGGGCGGGTGGTCCGCTCGTACTGGACCTACCGCGAGCCGGCGTGGACGGGCGAGCCGATGTCCTGGGAGGCCCCGCAGGCGGAGGACGAGTCCGGGGAGCCGGGTGGCCACGAGCCGAACGCCTCGTGCGAGACGTCCGCCAACGGCGTGGCGCAGACGCTGACCGTCGACCCCGAGCAGATCGACGAGGACACCCCCATGACCGGCCACGGCTGGCTGGCGGTCACCGCGCCCGGCGTCGGCCACGGCCCGTTCCCCGGCGCCCTCGAGATCTGACCTCCCCGCCCGGCGCGCGGCCATCCAGGGGCGACACGTCCGTATTCGTCAGATCTGCATCGGAATCTCCATGGATTAAGTGTTATTGATCTATTTCGAACGTACCGCACATGGGAGGTATGCAATGCGTACACGTCTTCTCCGTCTCACCGTCGTGCTGGGGGCCGCCGCGGCGCTCGGTCTGGGCGGGGCCGCGGCGGCGAGCGCCGACGGTGTCGGCAACTCGGGCATCGGGAACTCCGGCGTGGGCAACGCGGGCATCGCGAACACCGGTGTCGGCAACGCGGGCTTCGCCAACCTGGGCCTGGGCAACGCCGGCATCGCGAACTCCGGCATCGGCAGCGCGGGTATCGGGAACTCCGGTGTCGGCAGCTCCGGCATCGGCAACTAGCGCCGCGGAGTACTTCGCGCGCTGAGCCGGTCCTCCTGCGGCCGGGACGTCACCGGGCGGTGGTCCGCCGGTGGCCCCCGCCGGCCCAGGGGGCCGGCTCGACGCATGGGGTCCGCGGGGGGCCCATCAGGGGACGGTCCCGCCCGCGTTGCGGATCAGCTGCCGGAGCACCTTCAGCGTGGTGACGTAGTCCGCGTCGTCGATGCCCGCGTGGAGGGCGGCCCGGATGGCCGGGGCGTTGCGTGCGAGGTCGACGCGGGCCCGTTCCCCCTCCTCGGTCAGCCGCAGCCGGTCCCCGGCGTCGCGGGTCAGCCAGCCCCGTTCCACGAGCACCGCGGCCTCCGCCGCCAGGTCGTCCTCGGGGCGGATGTAGGAGGACATGGCCTCCCGCAGTTCGGCCGGGGTCATCCCCTCGCCGTCCGGTGAGATGTCGTTCGCCGAGAGGTTGCGGAGCAGCCAGAACTGGGGCTGGGTGTAGCCCTTCTCGGCCTGCCGGGCCCGGGTGAAGGCGATGAGCGCCTCGTAGGCGACCCCGGTCCAGTAGGCGGCGGGCTGTCCGGCGAGTTCGGCGTCGGGAAGCGGCTGGATCGTCATGGGACGAACGTAGGACCTCAAGTGCCGTTGAGGTCAAGCGCGTGGTCCTCCGGGCTCCGCCGGCGCCGCGCGGCGCCCCGGAGGCGGTGGCTGGATGTCGGCGTCCGGCTTGGGCTTGTGGATCATCGACCGTTAACCTCCCTCTAGTTGCTCAAGTCAACCAATGAGGAGCGTCATGGACGAGACCACCGCACCACTCCACCCCTTCACCAGCCATGTGGAAGAGATCCTGGACGCCCTCGCGAAGGAGCCCGGCCGTGAGGCCCTGGTGCACGGGGACCGGCGCGTGAGCGCCGGTGAATTACGCGGTCTCGTCCACGGCATGGCCCGCGCGCTGCGGTCCCAGGGGCTGGGCCGCGGGCAGACGGTCACCCTCCTCGCCGGCAACCTTCCCGAGACGATAGCGGCCCGCTACGCCGCAGGGCTGCTCGGCTGCGCCGTGAACCACCTCTACGCGGGCCTTTCGGCCGACGTGCACGCCGACATCCTGCGGGACGTCGAGACCCGCGCGCTGCTGGTCGACCCCGCCTACCGCGACCGCGCCGCCGACCTCGCCCGGCGGGTGCCGCTGGAACGGGTGCTGCTCCTCGGCGGGGGCACCGGTGCGGAACCGGACCTGGTGGAGCTGGCCGCCGAGGAGTCCACCGGGACCCTGCCGGGTGCGGCGCGGCCCCAGGACGTCTGCACCATCCGCCACACCGGCGGGACCACCGGCCATCCGAAGGCCATCTGCACGACCTACGGGCAGTGGGTGTCGGTCCGCCCCGGCTGGTCCGAGGAGGGGGACGTCAGGACCCTGGTGTGCACCACCCTCGCGCACGCGGCCGGTTTCCTGGCGGACAGCACGCTGCACCGCGGCGGAACCGTCGTCCTGCTCGACGGGTTCGAACCCGGGGCCGTGCTCGCCGCCATCGAGGCCGAGCGCATCTCCCACCTGTTCCTGCTGCCCCCGCTCCTCTACCAGTTGATGGACCACCCCGGGGCGGACCGCACCGACACCTCCAGCCTCCGCTCGCTCACCTACGGGGGCTGCGCCTCCTCCCCGGCACGCCTCGCGGCGGCCGTCCGCCGCTTCGGCCCCGTACTGAACCAGTTCTACGGGCAGAACGAAGCGGGCGGCATCAGCGTGCTCTCCCCCCAGGACCACGATCCGCAGCGGCCGGAGCTGCTGCGCACCGCCGGGAAGGCCATGGACGGGGTCGAGATCGCCGTGGTCGACGCCGACGGCCGGCACCTGCCCGTCGGCGGGCACGGCGAGATCTGCGTCCGCTCCCCCCACGTGATGACGGGCTACTGGAAGCAGCCCGAACTCACCGCGGAGGTGCTGCGGGACGGCTGGCTGCACACCGGCGACATCGGGTACCTCGACGCGGACGGCTACCTCACGATCGTGGACCGGCTGAAGGACATGATCGTGGTGGTGGGAGGCCACGTGTACACGGTGGAACTGGAGGACGTGCTGAACTCCCATCCCCAGGTCGCGCAGAGCGCCGTGCTCGGAGTCCCCGACGCCAACCTCATGGAGCGGGTCCACGCGGTCGTCGTGCGCACGCCGGGCGGCGACGTCGGCGAGGAGGAGCTGCGCGCCCTGGTGCGGGAGGCGAAGGGGGCCATGTACGAACCTGCGGGCATCCGCTTCGTCGACGCCCTGCCCCTGACCGACGCGGGCAAGCCGGACAAGAAGCTGCTCCGCGGCCGGGCCCTCGCGCGGGTCGCGTCCGTCTGACCCCGCCGCCCACCCCGCCGCGGCCCGCGCTCTCCTAGGGCCGCCCGTCGTTCGGGCCGGGGCGGGCCGGGCCGGACGTCAGTGCGCGGAAGGCGGCGGTCGCCCGGCGGGCGACCGCGTCGGCGTACGGCACGTAGACGGCCGGGTCGGCGTGGTCGACGAGGGGCAGGCGCACGGCGACCTCGTACGTGTGGGACGTGTGATAGGCGAGCCGGTCGGGGACCAGGGCCTGCGCGAAGCGCTCGATCTCCCAGTCCCACCACTTGTACCGGGTCGCCAGCCCGTTCGCGATGTTCTCACTGGTCACGACCGCCAGGCCGTAGACGCCGGAGGGCCTGCGCACGAGGAGCACCCGGTCCGGGTGGAAGCCGCCGGCGCGCCACTGCCCCGCGTACAGGTGCCCCGTCGGCATGCCCGGCGGTGTCCCGAGGAACGCCGTGGTGTCCGGCAGGCCGGACCAGGTGAAGTGCACCCACCAGCCGTGGCGCGCTTCGTACGGCCTGTCCCTGACGGCGCCGATGCCGGGCCGGCCGGCCGCCTCCAGGGCCTCGGCGGTCGCGGTGACCGCAGCGGCCACCGCCCGCACGGCCTCCTCGCGGGCCCGCTCGTTGCGGACCGACGCGAGGACGCGCTGCCACCAGGCGTCGACGTCACCGACCGTCTCGCGGAGCTCGACCGGCCAGTCCTGCGGCGTCTCGCCCCGCGAGGCCAGCTCCCGCGGGGTGCTCCCGCCGGGCAGCGGTCGGTCCGCGGCCGCCTGGCGCCACTCCCACGCCTCGAACCGGGCCCGGGCCTCCTCGCGCCGCCGTTCCTGTTCCCGGTAGGCGCGCCGGCCCGCTTCGACGCGCTCGGCCTCCTGCTCGGCGATCCTCCGCTCCACGGCCTCCCGCACCGGCCGGTAGGCGTCCGCCGCGGGCTCCACCCGGTCCAGGAAGGCGGCCTTGGCCCTCCCCTGCGCCGCCTCGCCCCACCGGCGGCTCCCCCACCGCCTGCGCCATCGCCGGACACGGTCCTCGACCCGCTCCCATTCCGACAGGGCGGGAGCGAGTTCGCCCAGGTAGACGAGGGCGGCGGCGTTCCAGGCGGCCATCTCCCGCGGGGCGCCGGGCACCTGGACCCGGGTGCGCGACACGCGGGAGAAGCGGAGCACGCCCGCGAGGGCGCGCTCGTCCCCGCCGGCCGCCTCGGGGAACCAGTACAGGGTGACCAGACCGGCATCGGCGATCGCGTGGTTCAGCCACGAAATTTTCAGGGCCATGGCCCGAGGATGCCCACGGGGACCGCCCCGAAGCACCGGCCCCGACTGCCGGACGATCTTGATTTGCCCCAATTGCCTCATAGGGCCCGGGATGTGACTCCGCCCACGCTGCCTTGACCCGGAACAAAGGGTTACCTAAGTTCTGCCCCATGTCCTCCTATCACTCCACGCCCGCCACCGGCCCGGGCGACGCAGCAGAGCCGGTCGACTTCGCCGTCGACCTCACCTCCCAGGAGATACTCCGGCGCGCCCAGGTGATGGCCGCGCTCGGCCCCGACTGGGACCCGGTCGAGGTCCTGAGGGGCGAGGAGGAGGCGTACGACCTGCTCTACTCCGGTCTCGACGCGGAGCAGCAGCGCGTGTACGACGACCTGGTGGCGGCCGGTGTCCTGCCCGTGCGCGGGGGCGGCCATGCTGCCCCTTGACCCCCAGGCCGAGATCGGACGCCGGGCCTGGGTGCCCTGCCCCCGGTGCGACGACACCCGGGGCTGCGAGCCGTGCGGAGAACGCCGGACCTGCTCCCGGCACTGGCGCTACCTGCTCTCCAACAAGGGCAGCCTCCTCCACCTCCAGTGCCCCGGCTGCACCCACGTCTGGTCGCACGAGAGCGGCTTCGGCGCGACCCGCTCCCTGTAGAAGGGGAGCGGTCCGCCTCGGAAAGCGGCGTTCGACGCACCCGTTTCCTTCGCCCGGGCGGGCGGGAGTGGCCCGGGTCACGCACCCGAGAGGCTCGGGGCGGACACGGAAGGTGAGATGGG